>NZ_JBIASS010000007.1:0-300714 GCF_042890955.1 Streptomyces sp. NPDC001933
ACTCTCTGGGGCTTTCCTCCGGGCTTTTCCCTTCGGTCTTGCGTTTCCGACTCTATCAGACTCTTTCGTGTCCGATTCCCGGTCGAAGCGGGATCATGCTTTTCGCTTTCCAGTTCTTCGCTTTCGCGTTTCCCTTTCCGGCGGTTCCAACCTTACCAGACTCTTTTTCGTTCCGTTTCCGGTTCGAATCTGAATTCCGGTGACCGTTGGAGTGGTCTTTGCCTTTCGGCTGATTCGACTTTATCAGAAACATTCGGCCGAAAAATCGACTTCGTGATTCAGAGGAAGGAATCAATGGCTCTGCGGAAATTCGTTTTCCGGTGAGAGCGAGATAGATGTTAGCTGCTGGGCCCGGACACGTCCAGTCCGAGGCAACCGTTAAAATCTACCTCCCCATGTCGGCCATGTCAATGGCTTCCTGAGGCGAGGAGGAGACTAGCAGGTCAGCGGGGTCGCGCGCACATCAGGCGGCAACCGGGAGCTCGGCGCTTCGTTCCGTGGGATCGACATCTCCGGCATCTCCGGCTCGCGCGGCTCGGCCGCCCAGGATGTAGACGTAGGCAAGGAAGGCCAGCTCGGCCGCGATGCCGATGGTGATGCGCCCCCAGGTCGGGAGGCCGGACGGGGTGACGAAGCCTTCGATGAGGCCGGAGACGAACAGGACCAGCGCGAGGCCGATGGCCATGCCGATCGCGGCACGGCCCTGTTGTGCGAGGGCTGAGCGTCGGCTGGTCGGGCCCGGGTCGATGACCGTCCAGCCGAGGCGCAGGCCCGTACCCGCGGCGACGAAGACTGCGGTGAGTTCGAGCAGGCCGTGCGGGAGGATCAGCCCCAGGAAGGTGTCGAGCCGGCCGGCTGAGGACATCAGGCCGATGCCGACCGCGAGGTTGAGCACGTTGACGAACAGGATCCAGATCACCGGGATGCAGAGGAACGCTCCCAGGACCAGGCACATGGCTGCGGCCTGGGCATTGTTCGTCCACACCTGGGCGGCGAACGATGCGGCCGGGTGGCTGGAGTAGTACGTCTCGTACTCCCCGCCCGGACTGGTCATGCGGCGGAGGTCCTCCGGGGCCGCGATGGCCGACTGGACTTCGGGATGCGTGCCGATCCACCAGCCGATGACTGCCGCCAGCAGCGTGGAAAGAACCGCGGTGGGTATCCACCAGTGCCTGGACCGGTAGACGGCGGCGGGAAAGCCGGCGGTGAGAAAGCGAGTGGCGTCGCGCCAGGAGGCTCGGCGGGTGCCGGTGACCGTGGCTCGGGCACGGGCCACAAGTTGGGTGAGGCGTGCCGTGAGCATCGGGTCCGGGGTTCCGGACTGGAGGAGCGAGAGATGGGTGGCCGTGCGCTGATAGAGCTCGACGAGTTCGTCGGCTTCCGTGCCGGTGAGCCGGCGCCCTCGGTGCAGGAGATGGTCCAGGCGGTCCCACTCGGTGCGGTGGGCGGTCACGAAGACATCGAGATCCATGGTCGGCTGCTGCTCCAGGCATGGGTGCGTACGGGTTCGTACTACGGCGGCGCGCTGCCGGTCAGCTTGGCAGACTGAGGCCCCGAGGGGCAGGGATGATCGGCGAAGGGTGGGGTGGCGATGAGTGAGCTCGTGACCGGGGACGCGGTCGTGCTGGGGCTGCGGCCGGCGAAACTTCCGAGCCGGGCGCTGGCGTTGGCCATCGATCTTGCCGTGGTGGGGGCGGCGTTCGTCCTGGTGTCGATCGGGCTGGCCATCGCGACGGCGACGCTGGACGAAGCGGCACTCGCGGCGGTGTCCGTGGCGGCCTTCCTGCTGGTGCTGGTGGGCGGGCCCATCGCGGTGGAGACGCTCAGCCACGGGCGTTCGCTGGGGAAGCTGGCGTGCGGGCTGCGGGTGGTGCGGGACGACGGGGGGCCGATCCGGTTCCGGCATGCACTGGTGCGTGGGGCCATGGGGGTCGTCGAGATCCTGATGACGTTCGGGGTTGTCGCCTGCATCGCCTCGCTGGTGTCGGCGCGGGGCCGGCGGCTCGGGGATGTGTTCGCGGGGACGCTCGTCGTACGGGAACGGGTGCCCGCGGGGCGGGCGGCTGCCGTGCCGCCTCCGCCGCCGTGGTTGGTCGGGCGGTTTTCGGGGCTGGATCTGTCGGCGGTGCCGGAGTCCCTTTGGTCGGCGGTGCGGCAGTACCTGACCCGTATGCATCAGCTCGATGCGCAGGTGGGGTGGTCGATGGCGGAGCGGCTGGCCGGGGAGCTGGCGGCGCGGACCGGGGTGCCGGTGCCGGAGGGGGTGCCGGCCGGGGCGTATCTGGCGGCGGTGGTGAACGAGCGGCAGGCGCGGGATGCGCGGCGGGTGTTCGTTGCCGCTCAGGACGGGGCTGCTCGTGGTGGTCCGGAGGGGGAGGCCGGGCGGTCGGTGAGCGGGGCTCCGGTGGGTGGGGACGCCGGCGTCCGGGCGCCGGTGGGGGCTGTGCCTTTCGTGGGGGCTGCCGAGGCGGGTGCGCCTTTGCCGGCCCCGGGGGCGGAGGGTGGTCGGGTGCCGCCTGCTGCCACGGGGTTCGCGCCGCCTGCCTAGAGCGGTGAGGGCGGGGAGTCCAGGTCTTCGAGCTCGATGCCCGGGGCTGCGAGGACCACATCGCCGGCGATGTGGACGGTGTGCTGTTCGCCGGTGTCCAGGGCGCTGACCTGGTATTCGTCCACGGTCAGGGGGCCGTTGTCAGTGGCGTGCGCTTCACTGTTCACCAGGGCCCAGGACTGGTCGACGGTGCGGGGGGCGAGGACCGGGTCCGTGAAGGCGACGAGGCGGACGCGGGTCGCGGGGGAATCGGGGGTGAGGCGCAGCAGTCGTGCGGTCGCGATGAGGAATGCGGGGGATGTGCCGGTGAAGGCGTGGGCGCGGACATTGCCTTCGGTGGCATGAGTGCCGGTCGGATCGGTACGGACCCAGGTGACGCCTTCGAGGGCGGCGCCGCGGACCTGCCAGCTCGCGGCGTGGAGTTCGAGGCGGATGGGCCGTCCCAGTTCGTCGAGGGTGAGGTCGACGGAGCCGAGGTGGTCACCGGAGGGGGTGGTGGTCCGGGAGAGGTAGCGCCAGCCGGAGGGACCGGGTGCGCATTGGAAGTGTTCTTCGCCGAGGGGGGTGTGATCGTGGGGATCGTGGAGCGAATATCGGCCGCGGGGCATGGGGTCCTTCGGGGTTCCTCGGGCTGAGCGGGCGGCGCGGTACGAGTGCAGGCCCCCGACACGGGGGTGCGGGGGCCTGCGCTCGTAGCTGCTGCTGAAGCTGTTCCGTCTGTCAGTCTGTTCCGTCTGTCAGCGGCCGGTCGTCACTGACCGGTGGTGACGTGCGCGGTCGCTGGCGGGCGGGATCGGTACGGATCAGTAGCGGTAGTGGTCGGGCTTGTACGGGCCGTCGACCTTGACACCGATGTACGCGGCCTGCTCGGGGCGGAGCGTCGTGAGCTTCACGCCGAGTGCGTCGAGGTGGAGACGGGCGACCTTCTCGTCCAGGTGCTTGGGCAGCACGTAGACGTCGGTCGGGTACTCCTCGGGCTTGGTGAACAGCTCGATCTGGGCCAGGGTCTGGTCCGCGAACGAGTTGGACATGACGAACGAGGGGTGACCGGTGGCGTTGCCCAGGTTCAGCAGGCGGCCCTCGGAGAGCACGATGAGGACCTTGCCGTCGGGGAACGTCCAGGTGTGGACCTGCGGCTTGACCTCGTCCTTGACGATGCCGTCGATCTGCGCCAGGCCGGCCATGTCGATCTCGTTGTCGAAGTGGCCGATGTTCCCGACGATGGCCTGGTGCTTCATCTTGGCCATGTCGGCGGCCATGATGATGTCCTTGTTGCCCGTCGTGGTGACGAAGATGTCGGCCTGGCCGACGACGTCGTCGAGGGTGGCGACCTGGTAGCCGTCCATCGCCGCCTGCAGGGCGCAGATCGGGTCGATCTCCGTGACGATGACCCGGGCGCCCTGGCCGCGCAGGGACTCCGCGCAGCCCTTGCCCACGTCGCCGTAGCCGCAGACGACGGCGGTCTTGCCGCCGATCAGGACGTCGGTGGCGCGGTTGATGCCGTCGATCAGCGAGTGGCGGCAGCCGTACTTGTTGTCGAACTTGGACTTGGTGACCGCGTCGTTGACGTTGATCGCCGGGAAGAGGAGGGTGCCGTCGCGGTGCATCTCGTACAGCCGGTGCACGCCGGTCGTGGTCTCCTCGGTGACACCGCGGATCTCGGATGCCAGCTGGGTCCACTTCTGCGGGGACTCGCCGAGGGTGCGGTTCAGCAGGGTGAGGATGTGGGCGTACTCCTCGCTGTCCGCGGTCGACGGGTCCGGGGCCGCACCGGCCTTCTCGAACTCGACGCCCTTGTGGACGAGGAGGGTGGCGTCACCACCGTCGTCGAGGATCATGTTCGGGCCGCCGGTGGGGGTGTTCGGCCAGGTCAGGGCCTGCTCCGTGCACCACCAGTACTCCTCCAGCGTCTCGCCCTTCCAGGCGAAGACCGGGACGCCCGCCGGGGCGTCCGGGGTGCCGTTCGGGCCGACGGCGATGGCCGCGGCGGCGTGGTCCTGGGTGGAGAAGATGTTGCAGGAGGCCCAGCGGACCTCGGCGCCGAGGGCGACCAGGGTCTCGATCAGCACGGCCGTCTGCACGGTCATGTGCAGCGAACCGGTGATGCGGGCGCCGGCCAGCGGCTGCGTGGCGGCGTACTCCTTGCGGATCGACATCAGGCCGGGCATCTCGTGCTCGGCGAGGGTGATCTCCTTGCGGCCGAACACCGCGAGGGAGAGGTCGGCGACCTTGAAGTCCTGTCGATTGGCGACCGTCGTCATAACGGGCTGCTCCTCGTAATGGGGTCGAGGTGGGGCACGGATGGCTCTGCGGCGGCGGGCACACGAATGCCCGGACGCTCGCAGCGCAGTCCGTCGGAGGCCCTCTCTCCCTCGGCCGGTCCGCGCGTACGGACCGATCGACCGCCATCAGCAGCGACGTCTGACACTGCCGTCGAATCTACACCGATCGGCCCAGTCGCTCCCAGTCCGCCCCAAGCCGAAACGTGGCCGGGGAGCGGTCGGAATGCTGTTGGGATGCGGTTGGGATGCGTTCGGACGACGTGCCGGGAGCGGGAGGGAGGGCCGGTGTAGGGGGTGGTCAGTGGCCGGATTCCGTCGGGGTGTCCGGGGTGTCGCCGGGGGCTCCGCCCGGGGCCTTGCCGGGGTTGGTGCCCGCCGCGGCGGCGGCCTCGCTGTAGATGTCCGGCTCCAGGTAGATGACCCGGGCGATCGGGACCGCCTCACGGATCCGGCTCTCGGCGGCGTTGATGGCGTTGGCGACCTCGGTGGCCGTGTCGTCGTGCTGCACCGCGATCTTGGCGGCGACGAGCAGTTCCTCCGGGCCGAGGTGGAGCGTACGCATGTGGATAACGCGAGTGACCGTGTCGCCGTCGACGAGTGCGGCCTTGATCTTCTCGACCTGGTCGGTGCCGGCGGCCTCGCCGAGCAGGAGGGACTTCGTCTCGGCGGCGAGCACGATCGCGATGGCGATCAGCAGGACGCCGATGCAGAGGGTTCCGATGCCGTCCCAGACACCGTTGCCGGTCGCAAGGGCCAGGCCGACGCCCCCGAGGGCGAGCACCAGGCCGATCAGTGCGCCGAGGTCCTCCAGAAGGACGACGGGAAGCTCGGGGGCCTTCGCCCGGCGGACGAACTCCTTCCAGGAGAGCGAACCGCGGGTCTCGTTGGACTCCTTGATGGCCGTACGGAAGGAGAAGCTCTCGGCGATGATCGCGAAGACCAGCACACCGACCGGCCAGTACCAGGCCTCGATCTCGTGCGGGTGCTTGATCTTCTCGTAGCCCTCGTACACCGCGAACATGCCACCGACCGAGAAGAGGACGATGGAGACGAGGAACGCGTAGATGTAGCGTTCGCGGCCGTAGCCGAAGGGGTGCTGGGGGGTGGCTTCGCGCTGGGCCTTCTTGCCGCCGAGCAGCAGCAGTCCCTGGTTGCCCGAGTCGGCGACCGAGTGGACGCTCTCCGCGAGCATCGACGACGAGCCACTGAACAGGAACGCCACGAATTTGGCCACTGCGATCGCGAGGTTGGCAGCGAGTGCCGCCACGATCGCCTTGGTTCCGCCTGACGCACTCATGGGTGCCTGGTGTCCCTTCTTCGGTGCTGCGGCCCTGGCGCCGCGGTACGGCCGGACATTGTTGCAGTCGCTGGTACGGACGGTACGTCAGACCACCACTGTGGCGCGGAACAGAGTGCCCGTACCGGACACTTCGACCTTTTCCCCGGATGGTACGAACACGGAGGCACCGGGGCTGAGGTCGAATTCACCCGCCTTCGGGGCTCCTCCGGTGCAGAGCAGGATCTGCGGGGCCTCCCTGGTCAGGTCGACGGGGGCGGCGCCGGGCGAGAGGTCGAAGCGGGAGAGCCGGAATTCGTCCACGGGTGTCTCGTACAGCTCCTCGCCGGACGACGAGGCCTCGGGGCGCAGGACGCCGGGGTCGGTCGCCTCGAAGCGGACGATGCGCAGCAGTTCGGGTACGTCGATGTGCTTGGGCGTGAGTCCGCAGCGCAGCACGTTGTCCGAGTTGGCCATGATCTCGACGCCGAGGCCGTCCAGGTAGGCGTGCGGGACGCCCGCGCCGAGGAACAGGGCTTCACCGGGCTGGAGTTCCACGTAGTTCAGCAGCATCGCCGCGATGACGCCGGGGTCGCCGGGGAAGTGGTGGGCTATCCGGGCGTACGGGGCATGGGCGCCGCCGAGGCGTTCGGCGGCGGCCGCGGCCAGGTGCACCGTTTCGGCCATCTCCGCGGGGTCGGCGCCGAGGATCGCGGTGAGGACCTCGCGCAGGGCGGCCTCTTCGGGGTGGGCGCCGAGCAGGTCGACGTACGGCTTGAGCGCGTCGACGCCGAGCGCCGCCATCGCCTCGGCCGCCTCGGTGGGCGGGCGG
Organism: Streptomyces sp. NPDC001933; assembly: GCF_042890955.1. Taxonomy (NCBI): domain Bacteria; kingdom Bacillati; phylum Actinomycetota; class Actinomycetes; order Kitasatosporales; family Streptomycetaceae; genus Streptomyces; species Streptomyces sp. NPDC001933. The sequence continues at coordinate 6,939 of NZ_JBIASS010000007.1, forward strand.
AAGCCGCACAGGCCTGCGAAGGGGGTGAGCGCGCAGATCAGTTCGGGCTTGTGGTTGGCGTCCTTGTACGTGCGGTGGGGCGCGTCGATCGGGACGGACCGGCGCTCCTCGTCCTCGTAACCCCGCTCGGCCTGCGCGCGGTCGGGGTGGACCTGGAGGGAGAGGGGGGCGCCGGCGGCGAGCAGTTTGAGGAGGAAGGGGAGGCGGGGGCCGAACTTCTCGACGGTGGCCCGGCCCAGTTCGCGCTCGGGGTCGGCGGCGATGACGTCGGTGAGGGGTTGTTGGGAGCCTGCCTCACCGGTGGCGTTGGCAGTGCCGGTGGCGGTGCTGATGCTGGTGGCTGTGCCGGTGCCGGTTGTGCGGGTGAGGAGCGAGGGGGCGCCGGGGTGGGCGCCCATCCACATCTCGGCCTGGGGTTCGCCGGTGGGGGCGATGCCGAGCAGTTCGGGGATGGCGGTGGTGGAGCCCCAGGCGTAAGGGCGCACGGTGTTGGAGAGCCGGTCCATGGTCTTCGTCCTTGTGAGGTGCGTGGATCGGGGGTGCGGTGCTCTGGTCGGCGCTGGTGGGGCCGGGGTTCTGGTGAGGGTGCGGTGGAGGGCCTCGGGGTGCGGTGCGGCCTTGGTCAGGCGCCGGTTGCCGATGCCAGTGCCAGGTAGACGGCGGCGAAGTCGGTGACCGCGAGCAGTTCGGCGAGGGCTTCGAGTTCGGTGCCCTCCTCCGGTTCGAGTTCACTGATCGCCGTGTCGTGGCCGAGGGCCAGTTCGCGGGCGGCGGGGGCCGCGCTCAGCCCGCCGGTGGGACGGTCGCGGAGCAGTACGACGCGGGCGTGCAGCGGCTCCGGCTCGTCGACCCGGTCGCGGAAGAAGTCGTCCGGGTCGGCCCCGGCGGCGAACGTGCCCGCCAGCATCGCGCCGTGCACGGGCAGCGCCTCGGGCAGTTCGGCGGCGAGGGCCGGGCGGCCGGACAGTTCGGCCAGGACGGCGGCGAATCTGCGGCCGACGGGGGCGGCGGCTTCGCCCTCGGTCCAGATCAGGGGCAGGCTGTCGGCGAGTTCGGCCGCGAGTGTCTTGGCCGGGTTGCTGTACGTGGCGATGGCCGGGCCGCAGCGTTCCGCGGTGCGGTCCAGGCGGTCGGCGACGCTCTGCAGTGCATCGGCGGGCGCGGTGAGCAGGCCGACCCGGTCCAGCAGCGCGAGCAGCGGGGTGAACAGGGCCCAGAGCGTGCCGGGGCCCGCGGCCGAGGTCTCGGCGTCGTACTCGCCGTGCGGGGCGGAGGCCATCGGTACGACGAGCCCGTGCGCCCCGTCGATCGCCTCGCGCAGCGGTGACTGGTGGGGGGCGACGGCGACGATGCTGCAGCCTCGGCGGTACGCCTGTTCGGCGAGGAGGGCGAGGCCCGGCTCGGAGCCGTCGGCCGTGACGATCAGTAGCAGGTCAACGGAGCCGGCCCAGCCGGGCAGGGCCCAGCGCATCGCGCCCGCGGCGGGGGCGACCCCGGTGGGGTGGATGCGGGTGACGGGTGCGGAGGCGCCCGCCAGGGCGGTGATCAGGTCGGCGACGCCGGACGCGGCGGTGCCGGAGCCGGCGACCAGCACGGCACGGGGGCGGCCCTCCGGGTTCAGGTCGGCGATGCCCGCCTCGGCAGCGTGGCGGGCGGCGGTACGGACCCTCGCCCCGGCCTCGGCGGCGCCGCGGAGCAGGCCGCGGCGGTCGGCTCGGGCCAGGGCTTCCGGGGCGTCGAGCAGCGACTCGTCGAGCATGGGGGACGGTCCTCCGATCACGTGCTGATCACCGTGCGGGGTGCGGGTCGGTGGGCGTACATGCGCCCGTACGCCCCTACTCGGGGCGGCGGGCCTCGTCGACGAGCAGGACGGGGATGCCGTCCCGTACCGGGTAGGCCAGGGCGCAGTCCTTGCCGGTGCAGACCAGTTCGGGGGTGTCGGCCGCCGTCCGGTCGTCGAGCGGGGAGTGGCACGCCGGGCAGGCGAGGATCTCCAGGAGGCCGGCTTCGAGCGGCATGGGGTGGGTCCCTTCGGGCTACGGATCAGGCGACGTCAGCCTACCGTCGGGGGGCGGGGCGGGCCCGGGGGGCCCGGGGGGGCGGGGTGAGGTTGGGAGTGGGGGCGGAGGTGAAGTGCGGGGGCGGGACCGGGGCGCCTGCGGCGGGCTTGTTCCCCTACCCGCCCCTTCCCGTAACCGGGGCGCTGCCCCGGACCCCGCTCCTCAAGCGCCGGAGGGGCTGGAATGCGTGCCGGAGGGGCCGGAAGCCGTGCCGGAGGGGCCGGAAGCCGTGTCGGGCGGGCTGGGGTGGGTGCCCAAGAGGGTTGGTGTGTCAGGGGAGTCCGGGGTTCGGATCAGGGTCAGGACCTCGTCCCGTACCGCTGCCATCGTCCGCTCGTCGCGGGCTTCCACGTTCAGGCGCAGCAGGGGTTCCGTGTTGGAGGCCCGGAGGTTGAACCACCAGTCGGGGGTCGTGACCGTCAGGCCGTCCAGGTCGTCGGTCGTGACGCCGGTGCGGGTCTCGAAGGACGCGCGTACCGCTGCTGTGCGGGCCTTCTGGTCGGCGACCGTGGAGTTGATCTCGCCCGAGCCGGCGTAGCGGTCGTAGCGGGCGACCAGTTCGGACAGGGGGCCCGGCTGACCGCCCAGCGCGGCCAGGACGTGGAGCGCGGCGAGCATGCCCGTATCGGCGTTCCAGAAGTCGCGGAAGTAGTAGTGCGCGGAGTGTTCGCCGCCGAAGATCGCGCCGTGCTCGGCCATCTCCGCCTTGATGAAGGAATGGCCCACTCGGGTACGGACCGGGGTGCCGCCGTTCTCGCGGACGACCTCGGGGACCGAGAGGGAGGTGATCAGGTTGTGGATGACGGTGCCCTTGCCGCCGTTGCGGGCGAGTTCCCGGGCCGCGACCAGTGCGGTGATCGCGGACGGCGAGACGCCCTCGCCGCGCTCGTCGACCACGAAGCAGCGGTCCGCGTCGCCGTCGAAGGCGAGGCCCAGGTCGGCGCCCTCGGCCACGACCCGGGCCTGGAGGTCGACGAGGTTCTTCGGGTCGAGGGGGTTGGCCTCGTGGTTGGGGAACGTGCCGTCGAGTTCGAAGTACATCGGTACGAGGTCGACGGGCAGGTTCGCGAAGACGGTGGGGACGGTGTGGCCGCCCATGCCGTTGCCCGCGTCGACGACGACTTTCAGCGGCCGGACGGCTGTCAGGTCGACCAGGGACAGCAGGTGGGCCGCGTAGTCGGCCAGCGTGTCGCGCTCGGTGACGGTGCCGGGGGCGGCGACCGGCTGCGGGGCGCCGGTCTCGGACCACTTCTCGATCAGGGCGCGGATCTCCAGGAGCCCGGTGTCCTGGCCCACGGGTGCGGCGCCCGCCCGGCAGAGCTTGATGCCGTTGTACTGCGCCGGGTTGTGCGACGCGGTGAACATCGCGCCGGGGAGGCCCAGGCTGCCCGAGGCGAAGTACAGCTGGTCGGTCGAGCAGAGGCCGATGAGTGTGACGTCCGCGCCGCGCGACGCGGCTCCGCGTGCGAAGGCTCCCGAGAGGCCGGGCGACGAGGGCCGCATGTCGTGGCCGATCACGATCGCGTCCGCGTCCGTCACCTCGACGAACGCAGCCCCGAACTGCTCGGCCAGCGCTTCGTCCCACTGATCGGGCACCACTCCGCGCACGTCGTACGCCTTCACGATCTGCGACAGATCAGCAGCCACGGGCCGGTCCTCCTGAGATTTCTGCGGACCGCCCAAACTACCCGGAGGGCTCGTGCCCGAGCTCAGGAGTCCGGTGAGCGCAGCACCCGCAGGTGGCCTCGGCGCGCGACCTCCATCGGATCGGCGGCGTGCGGACCGCCGCTGCGGCCGTCCGCGCCGCGGTCCTGCGGCCGTGCCGCTTCCCGTACGGCGTTGGCAAGCGCTTCGAGGTCGTCACCGCTGGGGCGGGTGGGCGCGGAGGGGTCGGAGAGCCGGACGACCTCCCAGCCGCGTGGGGCCGTCAGCCGCTCACTGTGCTCGGCGCAGAGGTCGTAGCAGTGGGGCTCGGCGTAGGTGGCGAGCGGGCCGAGGACCGCAGTCGAGTCGGCATAGACGTACGTCAGTGTCGCGACGGCAGGGCGGCCGCACGCGGTGCGCGAACAGCGACGTACAGGGCTCACGATGTTGGACGGTACCGCACTCTTGAGCGGGCTGCGACGACTCTCCCTCAGCTCACCCCACCGTGTCGCCCTGTGTCCACCGGCGCGAACGCCTTCCGGACCCTCCTTCTGACCTGCGGGAGGACGGGGAAGTACGGGTCGTACCGGCGACGATTTTGGTCACCACTCGGCACAAAAGCTGTCATACAGCAGGAGATCAACGATCAGGTGCGGGGCCTGAAACGTGCCCCTGGATGGCCGGATTGTTCAGGATTGGACATGCCGATGCCTTGGACGGTGCTTCGGAAGATGCCTCGTCGGCCGGCGACGATCCATCCGCCCCGCCGAGGGTTACGCTGCGTCAGTGATGGACAGTCCCGTACCTCCGCACCCGTCCGAGCCGCGCCCACGCCGTCGTGACCGTCATGGCCGCGGCATGCGGGGGCCCGTCGCCCCGCCCCAGGTGCCGCTCTCCGTCAGCCGGGCGGAGAACTTCCGCGATCTCGTGCAGGACTCGGTGGAACGGCTGGAGCGGCGCTGGCCGCAGCTGGCCGACGTCGACTTCATGGTGCTCGACGTGCCGGGGACGCAGGAGGAGACCGTGCCGCTGGGGCAGGCGGTCTCGGCGGAGAAGGGCCGGCCCGCGCAGATCGTGGTCTACCGGCGGCCCGTCGAGATCCGTACGAAGAACCGCGACGAGCGCGCCCTGTTGGTGCACGAGGTCGTGGTGGAGCAGGTCGCGGAGCTGCTCGGGCTCGCTCCGGAGTCCGTGGACCCGCGGTACGGGCAGGAGTAGCGGGAGCCCGGTGGGCGGGCGGGTGAGCGGGGGCGGCGGGTAGCGGGGCCGTGCGTTGTCCGGTCCCCGCCCGTCCCGAGGCCGGTGTGCTGCCCGGTCCGCCGCCCGTCAGAGCCTCGCGTCGTCCGGTCCCCCGCCCGTCCCGCTCAGTCGTCGAGGACCGACAGGTCCTGCTCGGCCGTGGGCACCTCTACGGTTCCGTTGTCGTCCGGCAGGGTCTGCACGGTGAACATCTGGATGCCGTCCTGTGTGACGGTGAGGGTGCGCGCGGCGTGGACCGGACCGCCCGACTCCGTCTCGACCGTCAGGGCGTAGCCGCCCTTGAGCCCGGACGGTACGGGCGGGGTGACCGCCAGCGTCGTACCGCCCTTGACCGTGTACTTCTTGACGGCCTGTTCGCCGCCCCCGCTGCCCGCCGACGCGGTGACCTTCACGGTCGCGGTGGCCCCCGGCGCGGTGAGCGAGAGGACCGAGCCCTTGTCCCGGTTGTCGGCCACGGTCGCCCGCGCACCCACCGGGCCGGTCGCCGGGATGTAGCCGACCTCCTGCTTGTCGCCGGTGCCGCGGACCACGCGCAGTGCGGCGACCACCTGGGGGTTCTTCCCTCCCTTGGACGGGGTCAGCAGCAGGGAGCCGGCCTCGCCCTTGGTGATGTCCTTCAGGTCGACGCCCGCGGTCATCCGGGACTTGACGTGGATGGCCTCGTTCCCGACCGGGGAGATCGCGCCGGTCTTGCCGATCAGTTTCACCGTCAGATCGGCGTCGTCGTCGCCCGTCGCGAAGGCCACGAGACGGACCGAGGTGGCGTCCGCGGGAATGCCGGGGAGCACCAGGGTGCCCGACGGGTCGGTGGAGGCGGCCAGCCAGTCGCTGCCGGTCTTCTCGTCCGCGGTCCTGACGACCGCGCCGACGCGCCCGGCACGGGTGGTGACGTGGACGGTGACGTCCTCGGTCGCCTCGCTGGTGAGCGTGGAGATCAGGACCGGGACGCTGGACCGGGCGGGCACCGTGATGCCCTCGCCGGTATCGGACTTGAGCGAGCCGTCGGGGCCGTACAGCTCGATGTCGGCGACGGCCGCGGTGTCGTCCGGGTTGGTCAGGTGGACGTAGTCCTCGCGGGACTTCGCGGTGCTCGCGGCCGGGAACCAGAAGTCGGTGTCGGGGCCGGTGCAGCTGACGCCGAGCAGGCCGCGGGAGCCGCCCGCCTCGACCATGGTGGTCTGCTGGGTGGTCCAGCCGGGGGCCAGCCGGCCGGTGGCGGTGCCGACCAGTGCGGGGGTGCCGGAGCCGGACTCCTCGGCGATGGCCGGTTTACCGGGCTCCTTGAGCGAGACGACCGGCTTTCCGGGGTCCGCCTTCTTCTCGCTCTTCTTCTCGTCCTTCTTCTCGCCGTCGGCCGTGGTGGAGGTGGCCTTCTGCAGTTCGGCCTTGCCGGCCTCGCCGCCGCTGCCGCCGCCCGCCGGGGTGAAGGAGGTGTAGGTCGTCTCCGCGAGGTCCGCGAGACCGGGGGACGGGCAGAGCAGGCTGGACCGTTCCACCGGCAGCCGTGCGGCGGTCTTCGCCTCCGCCTCGCCCTCGTCGCCGGGCGCGGTGAGCGCGGCGAATCCGGTGACTGCGGCGAGGGCGACGGTGCCCGCGATGAGGGACAGGCTGGTGGACTTCACTCGGACTCGCCTCGCGATGCGTTACCGGTCGGCCACGGGTTCTGGCCCGGGGCGGGGTTCTCGTCGGGGTTCTGCGGGTCGTACTGGCCCTGCGGGTCGTACTGGGCCTGTTGGCCGTACTGGGAGTGGGCCTGGGGGTCGTACGGGGCCTGGGCCCGGGGGTCGTACTGCTGCTGGGCGTAGCCGTACGGGTCGTAGGCGTTCTGCTGGTACGGGTCGGCGGCGAGGTGGTCCTGCTGCGTGCCGTACTGGCCGCCCTGACCGTCCTGGTACTGCTCGCCCTGGTACTGCTGGTAGCCGGCGTCCTGGTACTGCTGAGCGTCCCATTCGCCGTACTGCTGCTGCTCGCCGTACTGCTGCTGCGGCACGGCCGCGTACTGGCCGTCGTCGGCCTGCGGGGCGAAGGCGTCCTGGTCGTCGCCCGGGTGCGGTTGCTGCTCGGGGATCTGCTGGGCCGGGTCCTGCCCGTCCGGAGCCTGCCGGTCCGGAGCCTGCTGGGCCGGGTCCTGCTGGGCGGGGTCGTACTCCCCCGCCTGCTGCGACGGGATGTACTGCCCCGGCGCGTACGGTGCCTCCCCGTCCGGGCCGGCCTCCGCTCCCGCCTCGGCTTCCGCCTGGGCGGCCGCGCGCAGCCTGCGGGCCCGTCGTCCCTCGCCGGCGACCGGCTCCGCGGGGACCGTCACACTCTCCTCGGGCAGGTCGTCGTCGATCTCCCGGCGGCGGCCGGGCAGCGCGAGGACGAGCAGGACGACGGCCAGCGCCGACTGCGTCCAGATCCAGGCGGTGTGGGTGAACGGGGTGTCGTAGGTGAGGTCGAGCGTGCCGCCCTCGGCGGGGAGTTCGAAGCCCTGGGCCCAGCCGTCGACGGTCTTCGGGGTCAGCGCCCGGCCGTCGAGCGTGGCCTGCCAGCCGGGGTCGGCGGCGTCCGCGATCCGCAGCACGCGGCCGGAGCCGCCCGCCGGGATCTTGCTGTGCGCCTCGACGGGGAGGGAGCCGACGGGCAGCGGTTCCCCGTCGGTGCCGGACGGCATGATCATGACTCGGGCGACCTGGCGGTCGACCCGCCACAGCGCGCTGCCGTCCAACTGGCTCAGCCGGCTGAGCCCCGGGGTCGCGTCGAGGACCCGGCTCATCTGCTTCGGGGCGCCGTCGCGGACCAGTACGTAACGGATCGCGAAGCCGCTGAGCTGGCTGCCCTGGTCGGCTCCGGAGCCCGCGACCAGGTTGGCGACGACCTTGTCGAGGTGGCTGTTGCTGCCGCCCGCCTCGGTCAGTTCGGCGTCGCCGAGCCGCGCGCCGGAGCCGCGGACCAGGCTGTACGACACGCCGGCGGGCGAGGTGCCGCCGAGGACCAGTGTGCGCGGCTGGTCGCGGGTGGTGCTCTCCTCCGCCACGAACGCGGGCACCTGCACCGGGTCGCGGCGCTCCAGCGGGCCCGACGCGCCGCCGATCATCCAGCTCACGGCGGCCAGTGCCGGGGCCAGCCCCGCGGCGAGGGCGATGAGCGCGGCGACCGGCTGCCGCCAGCCGAAGCTGAGCTCGGCGACGCGTACCCGGGCGCCGTCCGCGCCGACCAGTGCGGCGGCGATCAGCGCGATGCCGTAGACGAGGGTGGCGGGACCGGCCCAGCCCGAGCCGTTGGCCAGCGCGGCGAAGACCAGTGCCACGAGCGCGACCGCCCACGCGGTGCGCACCGCGAACTGCCGCTCCCCGCGCAGCAGCGCGGCCAGCGCGGCGAGCACGATGCCCAGCAGCAGCACTCCGCCCGCGGCCTTGGGGCCTCCGGGGCTGATGCCGAGCAGGTCGAATGCGGAGGCGGTGCCCGTACCGATGTCCAGGCCCGCCTCCTTCAGGAAGCCGGACGGGTTGGTGAGCAGCGAGAGCGACCAGGGCGCGAGGACGAGCAGCGGGGTGCCGATCGCGGCGAGGAAGCGGAGCCCGTACGCGGCGATGTCGTCGCGGCGCAGGGCCAGCACGCCGATGCCGAGAACCACGGCGAGCGGCCAGACGATCGGCGTGAACGCCATCGCGAAGGTGAGGAGCAGGGTGTACGCCCAGGTGGCGCGCCAGCTGCCGCGGGCGTCACCGGCGGCGCGCATGCCGTGCGCGGAGACGGCGGCGCGGGCGATCAGCGGGAGCAGCACGGCCAGTACGGCGGTGCCGAGGCGGCCGGTCGCCAGGGCGCCGGTCGCGGCGGGCAGGAAGGCGTACGCGACGCTCGCCCAGGCCCGCAGCAGCCTCGATTCGAGCAGCGGCCGGGAGACGAAGTAGGCGGTGAGTCCGGCGAGCGGGACCGAGCAGACCAGCAGGAGCGTGAGCGCGAAGCCGGTCGAGCCGAGGAACAGCGCGGACAGGGCCGAGATCACGGCGAGGTAGGGCGGCGCGGTCTGTGTGCCGCCGGTGCCGACCGTGTGCCAGCCGTCCGCGTACTTGCTCCACAGGTCGGAGACGTCGGCGGGTGCGGGCAGCAGTGCGCCGCCGGCCAGCGTGCCGCCGCCGAGGAGACCGCGGCAGGCGACCAGCGAGACGAGGAGCAGCACGGCGAAGAGCACCGGGCCGGGCTTGCGCCCGATCCGCTTGAGCCGCGCGAACTGCTCGATCTCCAGGAAGTCGGCGTCGTCGCCGCCGGGGCCGGACTCCACGGCGCCGTGCCGGGAGCCGCCCGAGTCGGCGTCGGAGCTGCCGAAGTTCCCGGCGACCTGGTCCACGGTGGCGCGGACGGTGGCGCCGGGCGGCGGGAAGAGGCCGCGCAGTTCGGCCTGGTCCACGGCGCCCTTGCCGCGGCTGCGCCGGGCCGCGAGGATCCGGCCGGGCCGCAGCAGGGTGCCGAAGAACCCGGCGACCTCGTCGAGTGCCTGGCCGGGCACCTTGCCGACGAGATAGGCGAGGGTGCGCAGCAGGGTGCCGACGACGAGCCGGAGCATCACCCAGGGCAGCGCCTTGGCGCGGGCGTTGACCAGCATCGTGTAGACGGCGCCGGCCTTGTCGACGCGGTGCGGTGAGGCGACGGAGCGTCCCGCGCAGTCGATGGGGCGGCGCTCGCGGGCGGAGGCCTCGGCGTGCCGGAGGACGGCGTCGGGGGCGACGAGCACCCGGTGTCCCGCGACGTGCGCGCGCCAGCACAGGTCGACGTCGTCACGCATCAGGGGGAGCCTGCGGTCGAACCCGCCGAGCTCCTCCCAGATGTCACGGCGGATCAGCATGCCGGCGGTGGAGACGGAGAGCACGGTACGGACCTGGTCGTGCTGGCCCTGGTCCTGCTCGCGGCGGTCGAGTCCGGTCCAGCGGCGTCCGCTGTTGGCGATGGAGACACCGACCTCCAGCAGCTGCTTGCGGTCGTACCAGCCGCGGAGCTTGGGGCCGACGATCGCGGCGTGCGGGTCGGTGTCGACGACGCGCAGCAGTTCGGCGAGCGCGTCGGGCTCGGGGGCGCAGTCGTCGTGGAGCAGCCAGAGCCACTGCACCGGTTCGCCGTGCGGCAGTTCGGGCAGGTCGTAGGCGTCGTCGCGCCAGCTCCTGCTGACGGGGTCCCAGCTGCTGGGGCGCTTCAGGTACGGCAGGTCCTCGGGGGTGAGGACACCGGCCGTGCGGGTCGCCTCGTCGACGGCGGTGCCGAAGCTCGTACGGCGCGCGAGGTGCAGGACCCGTTCGGCGCCGAGCGCCTCGGTGACCAGCCGCGCGGAGTCGTCGGCGCTGCCGGTGTCGGCGGCGACGATGTTCTGTACGGGGCGTTCCTGCCCGAGCAGCCCGGCGATCGCGTCGGGCAGCCAGCGTGCGCCGTCGTGGGAGACGAGCACGGCGGTGACGACGTGCCGGGGGAACTCTGGGGTGGCGGCGGCCGCGTACGGCGCCGCCGATTGGCTGTGCACGGACATCGAGGTACGGGCCCTCCGGCCGGGTCCGGGGGGCGTCACCCCGGGGGCTGCATCGGTGTACACGCGCGCCCTGTCGGGGCGTTGGCGCGTCTCGGACGGGGCCCCACACTAACGGTACGGATAACCACGCTGGCGCCGAGCGCTCGAACGGGGCCGCGGCCGGGCGGGGTGGAGCCGCGGCGGGGACGGCGACGGCCCGTCGTCTGCGGGCCGGGGGCAGGCGACGGGCCATGGTCGTTCGTGGTCCGGATGTCCGGTTGTCGGGCGGCGGTCTCCGGGTTGTCGGGCGGCGGCCTCGGATCAGACGGCAGCCTTCTTCAGCCGGCGCCGTTCACGTTCGGAGAGGCCGCCCCAGATGCCGAAGCGCTCGTCATTGGAAAGGGCATATTCAAGGCATTCGGACCGGACCTCACAGGCGAGACAGACCTTCTTGGCCTCGCGGGTGGATCCGCCCTTCTCGGGGAAGAAGGACTCGGGATCGGTCTGGGCGCACAGTGCGCGCTCCTGCCAGCCGAGTTCCTCGTCCGCGTCCTCGACCAGCAGTTGCTGGAACAGCTCGGTCATGTGCGCCCCTCGTCTGTCTCTTGCGTCCCGTGATGCGGCCGTTACTGATTGCGGCCGAACGACACGAGTGAAATTACAAGTGTGTAGCTCCAGGCCAGTCAAGCGAAGATCTGCTATTGGCCCCGGTATTCACCCTGCGGAACCAAGCCTATGCGGAAAGTGTGCAAATCACCAAAAACCTGACATACGTCATGGGCCCCGCCGTGCCCCCGCTTCTCACTGAGTGAGACGACCGGAATCGCCCCGATGTTGCGATTCGACCACCGAAGCGACCAAGATCACATTCGGGTCACGGAGCCTCAATGACGTTTGGGGGCGCGGCTGGTGCGCCACATCTCCGGCGCGGTGGATGCATAAACCCTTCCCCGCTCCCGGCAACCGGATGAGGTGAAACATTGCCACCAAATCGGGCATCAGGTTGACAGTGGAGTGCGCAGCCGGTCTCCTTGACTTCATGCCAGCGACCGCCGCGATGTACGCCACCCACGTCCGTGGGTTCCGCACCGCTGTCCAGGCCCGCTGTTGCTGTTCCAGCTGTCACAGCTGTTGATGCCCCCAGGGCACCGGCTCTGACCCAGCTCCTCTCGCAGAACCTCTGCGCAGCGCTGTCGGCAGGTTTCTTCTCTTCCCTGCTTCTTCGTCTCCGCGCGGCCGAGGCTCTCCGGTCTCCGTGACACCCCGCACATGCACCCCCATGCCGAGGAACCACCTCATCCATGAACAGCAACAGCGACCTCCAGATCGCCGGCGACATCCTCGAAGTCCAGCACCTCCTCCAGCCCGCCCGCGAGCACCCCGCCACCGTGGCCGAGTTCGTCGGGCTCGCCCGCACCATCGCGGCCGACCGCGCGCAGTGGGCACCCCTCGTCCGGTACGACACCACCACCCGCTGGTACCACCGGCTGCGCATTGGGCCCGGCTACGAGGTCTGGCTGCTCAGCTGGGTGCCCGGTCAGGGCAGCGGGCTCCACGACCACGGTCCGTCCTCCGGCGTACTGACCGTGCTGGAAGGCCGGTTGACCGAGCGCACCGCGCGCGCCACCCGGGCGCTGGACTCCGGCGCGCAGCGGGTCTTCGCGCCCGGTTACGCGCACGAAGTGGTCAACGACTCCTTCGAACCGGCCGTCAGTCTGCACATCTACTACCCGGGACTGACCGAGATGCCGATGCACGCGGCGCAGTGCGCCCCGGCGGCCGTGGATGTCGTACCCGCCTGACAAACTGCTGTGCATGCGCATTGTGGTTCTGGCCGGCGGTATCGGTGGTGCTCGTTTTCTGCGTGGCCTCAAGCAGGCCGCGCCCGACGCGGACATCACGGTGATCGGCAACACCGGTGACGACATCCATCTGTTCGGGCTGAAGGTCTGCCCCGACCTCGACACCGTGATGTACACCCTCGGCGGTGGCATCAACGAGGAGCAGGGCTGGGGGCGTACGGACGAGAGCTTCCACGTCAAGGAGGAGCTCGCGGCGTACGGCGTGGGGCCGGAGTGGTTCGGCCTCGGCGACCGTGACTTCGCGACGCACATCGTCCGCACGCAGATGCTGGGCGCGGGCTATCCGCTGAGCGCCGTCACCGAGGCGCTCTGCGCGCGCTGGAAGCCGGGGGTCCGGCTGCTGCCGATGTCCGACGACCGGGTCGAGACGCATGTCGCGGTCGACATGGACGGCGAGCGCCGGGCGATCCACTTCCAGGAGTACTGGGTGAGGCTGCGTGCCTCGGTCGAGGCGCAGGCGATCGTGCCGGTCGGCGCCGAGCAGGCCAAGCCTGCTCCGGGGGTGCTGGAGGCCATCGCCGCGGCGGACGTGATCCTCTTCCCGCCGTCCAACCCCGTCGTGTCGGTGGGGACGATCCTCGCCGTGCCCGGGATCCGGGAGGCCATCGCCGAGGCCGGGGTGCCGGTCGTCGGCCTCTCCCCCATCGTCGGCGACGCGCCCGTGCGCGGCATGGCGGACAAGGTGCTCGCCGCGGTGGGCGTCGAGTCGACGGCGTCGGCCGTGGCCACGCACTACGGCTCCGGGCTGCTCGACGGCTGGCTCGTCGACACGGTGGACGCCGGGGTGGTCGGCGAGGTGGAGGCCGCGGGCATCCGCTGCCGTTCCGTGCCGCTGATGATGACCGATGTCGGCGCGACGGCCGAGATGGCCCGGCAGGCCCTGGCGCTGGCCGAGGAGGTACGGGCGTGAGCGCCGGCGAGGCGCCCTCGTACCGGGTCTGGGCGCTGCCCGGCATGCCCGAGGTGCGGGCCGGGGACGACCTGGCGAAGCTGATCGCCGCGACCGGGCCGGGTCTGGTCGACGGTGATGTCCTGCTGGTCACCTCGAAGATCGTCTCCAAGGCGGAGGGCCGGATCGTCGAGGCCACCGACCGCGAGGCGGCGATCGACGCCGAGACGGTACGGGTGGTGGCGCGGCGCGGCACGCTGCGGATCGTGGAGAACCGGCAGGGTCTGGTCATGGCCGCGGCCGGGGTCGACGCCTCGAACACCCCCGCCGGGACGGTGCTGTTGCTGCCCGAGGACCCGGACGCCTCGGCGCGGGCGATCCGTGACGGGCTGCGGGACACTCTCGGCGTGGAGGTCGGGGTCGTCGTCACGGACACGTTCGGGCGCCCGTGGCGCAACGGGCTGACCGATGTGGCGATCGGAGCGGCCGGGGTCCGGGTGCTGGACGATCTGCGCGGCGGCACGGACGCGTACGGCAATCCGCTGAGCGCCACCGTGGTCGCCACCGCCGACGAGCTGGCCTCGGCCGGTGACCTGGTCAAGGGCAAGGCGGACGGGCTGCCCGTCGCGGTGGTGCGGGGGCTCGGCCATGTGGTGGACCCGGCGGACGCCGGTGGTGCCCGCGCGATGGTGCGGGTCGCGGCCGACGACATGTTCCGGCTCGGTACGTCGGAGGCGGTGCGGGAGGCGGTGACCCTGCGGCGTACGGTCCGCGAGTTCACCGACGATCCGGTGGACCCGGGGGCGGTGCGGCGGGCCGTGGCCGCGGCGGTGACGGCGCCCGCGCCGCATCACACGACGCCGTGGCGGTTCGTCCTGCTGGAGTCCGAGGAGTCGCGGACCCGGCTGCTCGACGCGATGCGGGACGCGTGGATCGCGGATCTGCGGCGCGACGGGAAGAGCGAGGAGTCCGTCGCCAAGCGGGTGCGGCGGGGCGATGTGCTGCGCCGGGCGCCGTATCTGGTGGTGCCGTGCCTGGTGATGGACGGCTCCCACACGTACGGGGACGAGCGGCGGGACACGGCGGAGCGCGAGATGTTCGTGGTCGCGGCGGGGGCCGGCATCCAGAACTTCCTGGTGGCGCTGGCGGGCGAGCGGCTCGGCTCGGCGTGGGTGTCGTCGACGATGTTCTGCCGCTCCGTGGTGCGTGAGGTGCTGGAGTTGCCGGAGAGCTGGGATCCGCTGGGTGCGGTGGCGGTGGGCCGCGCGGCGGCCGACCCCGCGGCGCGGCCGGGGCGGGACGCGGAGGGGTTCATCGAGGTGCGCTGAGGCGGGGGCGCGGGCGGGTTCGTCGAGGTGCGCCGGGGCGGGGCTTCACGGACGTGGCCCGGCAGGTTCTACAGGCGGGCGATGTCGCCCCGGGTCATGCGCGGGGCGCGGCGGGCCGGGGTGTGGCCGGAGAGCAGGATGAGGCGGGTCGCCCGGTGGCGCTGCCCCTCGTACGGGGCGAGCAGGGCGAGCATCTCCTCGTCGTCGGCGTCCCGGTTGCCCGCCAGGGCGTGGCCGACGATGCCGGGGAGGTGGAGATCGCCGACGGTGACCGCGTCCGCCGCACCGTTCGAGCGCTGGAGCGTCTCGGCCGAGGTCCAGGGGCCGATCCCGGGAATCAGCTCCAGGCGGGCCATGGCCTCCGGGAGTTCCATGGCCGCCGCCTCCTCCAGGCGGCGGGCCACACGTACCGCGCGCAGGATCGTGCCCGAGCGTTTGGCGTCGACGCCCGCGCGGTGCCATTCCCAGGACGGGACCAGGGACCAGGTGCGGGCGTCGGGCATGACGTGCAGACCCAGCGCGGTGAACGCGGCGTGGTCCGTTGGGCCGGGCGCCGGGGTGCCGTACTTCCGGACCAGGAGCCGCCAGGCGCGGTAGGCCTCGTCGGTGGTGACCTTCTGTTCCAGGATCGAGGGGATCAGCGACTCCATGACCAGGCCGGTGCGCAGCAGGCGCAGGCCGGGGCGGCGGTGCCGGGTCAGGGCGAGCAGGCGGTGGCGCGGGCGGAAGGCGTCCGGGTCGTCCGTCGCGCCGAGCAGCGTCGGGAGCCGGTCCAGCAGCCACGGTGCGCCGGGGCCCCAGGCCGCCGCCTCGATCCGGCCGCCCCGGGCGGTGAGGCGGAGGGTGCCGGGGCCGGCGGGTGTGCGGCTGGCCCGCCAGGCCGTGCCGTCCCCGGTCATCCGGTACGTGGGGTCGGCGGGGCCGCGGCGCAGGGGGCCGACGACCAGGCGCAGGTCGAAGGGGCCGGGCGGGGTCCACTCACGGGTCAGCGCGTCCGCCGCCGGGGTCGCCGCCTGTGCCGCCGCCTGGTGCGGGACGGCCGCGCGGGGAGCGCTGCGGGGAGCGCTGTGGGGGGCGAATCGTCCTGCCACGGTGAGGTCCTCGGTCGTCGGGGTGCCTGTCGAGGGTAAGCGCTGCGGCCGGTGTCCGGCTGCCCGTCGGGCTATGCGTCGCGAGGAGAAGCGCACCGTCTATTCGTCGGAGGAGAAGCGCACCGCCGCGTCCGGGAGGACCGCCCCGCACCAGATGCGGATGCCGTCGCGGAGTTCGTTGTCGGCGCCGACCCGGGCCCGGTCCCCGATCACCGCGCCCGTGAGCACCGTACGGCTGCCGATCCGGGCACCGGCCCCGACCAGCGAGTCCTTGATCACGGCCCCTGGTTCGACGACCGCGCCGGCCAGTACCGCGGAGCCGTCGACCCGGGCTCCCGCGCCGATCAGGGCGCCCTCCGCGACCACCGTGCCGCCGCTGATCTTGGCGTCGTCGGCGACGGAGGCCGTCGGCAGCACGAGCGCCTCGCCGCATCTGCCGGGGACGGCCGGGGACGGGGCGCGGCCCAGGACCAGATCGGCGGAGCCGCGTACGAAGGCCTGCGGGGTGCCGAGGTCCAGCCAGTACGTGGAGTCGACCATGCCCTGGAGGTGCGCTCCGGAGGCGAGCAGTCCGGGGAAGGTCTCGCGCTCGACGGAGACCGGACGGCCGGCCGGGATGGTGTCGATGACCGAGCGGCGGAAGATGTACGCCCCCGCGTTGATCTGGTCGGTGACGATCTCCTCGGGCGTCTCGGGCTTCTCCAGGAAGGCGGTGACCCTGCCGCTGCCGTCCGTCGGCACGAGGCCGAAGGCGCGCGGGTCGTCGACGCGGGTGAGGTGGAGGGAGACGTCCGCTCCGGATTCGGTGTGCGAGGCGACCAGGGCCCGGATGTCCAGGCCGGTGAGGATGTCACCGTTGAAGATGAGCACCGGGTCGTCCGGGCCCGAGGCCAGCCGGGACGCGACGTTGCGTATCGCCCCGCCGGTGCCGAGCGGTTCGCGTTCGGTGACGTACTCGATGTGCAGGCCGAGCGACGAGCCGTCTCCGAAGTACGGTTCGAAGACCTCTGCCAGGTACGACGTCGCGAGCACGATGTGCTCGACCCCGGCGGCACGGGCGCGCGCCAGCTGGTGGGTGAGGAACGGAACGCCCGCTGCCGGAACCATGGGCTTGGGCGTGTGCACCGTGAGCGGGCGCAGCCGGGTTCCCTTCCCACCGACCAGGAGGATCGCTTCTTTTGCCTCTGTCACAGCACTGACTCTGCTTCCTGCTGGGGCCTGGCCTGGTTTCGGCTGGCCAGTGTATGCAGACCGGTTCGGCCGTCCCCGGTCAGCGGCCCGCAGCGGTCCGCAGCAGCTTCCCGTTCCGTTCAGCGGCCCTGGAGCTTGGCGGAGCTGGTCCGGGCCGAGCCGAGTTTCTTGTAGAGACGCGCTCCGGGGCAATCGGTTGCGAAGCCGTCCCGGTGGCCGGAGATGACGTTGAGTTTGACCTTCTTGCCCTTCTTGTACTTGTTCCCGCCGCCCGAGACGAGGGTGGCCTTGCCGCGCGGGTCGGCGCCGAACAGTCCGAGCTTCCAGGCGGTGAGCTTCGCGACGGCGTTCACCGCGGCGGCGGGCGGGTTGGACTTGGTGAAGGTGCCGAGCACCGCGATGCCCATGCTGTTGGTGTTGAAGCCGAGCGTGTGCGCTCCCAGGACGGCCCTGGTGACGCCGCCCGCCCGTCCTTCGTAGATGTTTCCGCACTTGTCGACGGCGAAGTTGTAGCCGATGTCGCGCCAGCCGCTGCTCTTGACGTGGTAGCGGTAGATGCCGCGCAGGACCGAGGGTGCCTGGGAGCACTTGTAGTTGTTGCCCGTGGCGCTGTGGTGGATGAAGGTGGCCTTGACCGTGCTCGTGTAGACGAACTTGCTCTCCCTGAGCTTCTCGTCGGCGCCCCAGCCCTTGCGGGTGACGATGCGCGGACGGGGGCCGATGTACGGCCGGGCGCCGGGCGCGAGGCCGGCCTGTGCCTCGCCCTGCGCCTCGGACTGAGCCTTGTTCAGGGCGGGGAGCACGCTCGGGGAGAGGGGTGCGGTGCGTCCGTCAGCGGCGGCGTCGGCGTCGGTGTCCTGGGCTCCCGCTGCGACGGCTGTGCCGGTGTCCGGCTCGGCCCGGGTGCCCGGCTCGGTCCCGTCGCCGGTCGCGGGGGATTGCTGCGGGTCCTCGCCGGGGTCGACGAGTTCGAGGCGCAGCCCGCCGGGCAGCGGTACGGCGGAGCCGGTCCGGTCCTGCGGGTCCGGGGCCTCGGGGCGTACCCGGACCGCGACGGCGTCCGAGTCGCCGACCCAGAGCGGGGCGGTGGAGCCCCGTACGGTCCCGGAATCGCGCTCGGCGGTGCCGGGGTCGGCGGAGTGCTCGGCGTTGTGCGTCTCCAGGTCCTGCCAGTCGGACCACTTGCCGGTGTCGGTCGCGCGGGTGCGGACCTGGACGGTGCCGTGGAGTTCGGTGTCGGCGTCGTCCCAGACGACGCCGACCATGGAGAAGGGGTGGACCTCGCGCTCGGGCAGCCCCTGTTCGGGGGCGGTCGCGCGGGTGGGATCGCCGGTGGACCCGTCGGACGGCGCCGGCAGGGTCCGCATCGGCAGGGACTGCGTCGAGCCCGGCACGTCGACGGGCTCGGCGGACTCGGCGGGGACGGTGCTGGTGTCGGGGGCGGCGCCCGCGGGCACGGCCAGCGGCAGAACGAGTACGGCCGCACAGGTGACACCGATCGAGGATGCAATGAAGGCACGCATACGAATAATCCTGGGCATACACCGGCAACTACGGCCACCCGGACGGATCCGCGCAATTGACGGTCCGTCTGCCGATCCGGTGCAGCAGCCGCTCCTCCGTCCCGCCGGGCCGGCCGCCGCCGCGTAATCTTGCGCGGATGAACGCCACCGACCGAACCCCTGCCGACCTGCTGCGTTCCGCGCTCGCCTCGGACCCGGCCCGCCCCATGGTCACTTTCTACGACGACGCCACCGGAGAACGCGTCGAACTGTCGGTGGCCACCTTCGCCAATTGGGTGGCCAAGACCGCCAATCTCCTCCAGGGCGATCTCGCCGCGGAGCCCGGCGACCGGCTGGCACTGCTGCTGCCCGCGCACTGGCAGTCCGCGGTCTGGCTGCTCGCCTGTTCCTCGGTCGGCGTGATCGCCGATGTGCAGGGCGACCCGGCCGGCGCCGACCTCGTGGTCAGCGGCCCGGACACGCTGGAGGCCGCTCGGGCCTGCCGCGGCGAGCGGGTCGCCCTGGCGCTGCGCCCGCTGGGCGGCAGGTTCCCGCGGACGCCCGAGGGTTTCGCGGACTACGCGGTGGAGGTGCCGAGCCAGGGCGACCGGTTCGCGCCGTTCGCCCCGGTGGACCCGGACGCCCCCGCGCTGGCGGTGGACGGCGTCGAGCTGACGTCGGCGCAGTTGGTGGCGCGGGCCCGCGAGGACGCGGACGCGCTCGGCCTGACCGCCGGATCGCGGCTGCTCACGGGGCGTTCGTACGACACCTGGGAGGGGCTGGCCGCGGGGCTTTTCGCGCCGCTGGCCACCGGGGGCTCCGTGGTCCTGTGCCGGCACCTGGACCGGCTGGACGAAGAGGGACTGGCGAAGCGCGTCGAGAGCGAACGGGTCACCAACAGCGCGGTATGACAAGCACCCTGAGGACCACTCGTCCGGCTCAAGCCGGGCCGAGTCCTCGGGGGCTTCGCGTCAACTCCGGTACATGATCGGCGGTACTGACCACCGGAGACACAACCAAGCGTGAGGTTCAGCCGTCTACTTCTGCGACCGGCGGCCAGACACGCCGCCGAACGTGAAGGATGGACGCAGACGTGAGCGAAAGCGCCGGCCCGCCGGACGACTCCGACGACTCGGCGGCGGACGGAACCGGATCGCGCTCCGAGGACGGATCCGGCGCCTCCGCGGCCGGTCACCGGCGCCACTGGCTGCGCTGGACCGCGCTCGGCGCCTCGTTCGTCGTCCTGGTCGCGGCGGGCGTCGGCTGGTGGCTGTACAGGAAGCTCGACGGCAATATCAGGACCGACACCTCCGCGGCCGCCGAACTCAAGGTGTACGAGCGGGAGCGGCCCGCCTCCGTGGTGCGCGACGCGGAGAACATCCTGCTCATCGGCTCGGACAGCCGGGCCGGCGACAACCGCAAGTACGGCCGTGACGACGGCGGCAGCCAGCGATCGGACACCACGATCCTGCTCCACCTCGCGGCGGACCGGAAGAGCGCCACCGCGATGTCCCTGCCGCGCGACCTGATGGTGTGGATCCCGGTCTGCCACCGGGCGGACGGCACGACCACGAAGAAGCAATTCGCCCAGTTCAACTGGGCCTTCGAGTTCGGTGGCACCGCCTGCACGATCCGTACGGTCGAGAAGATGACCGGCATCCGGATCGACCACCACATGGTCGTCGACTTCAACGGCTTCAAGGACATGGTGGATGCCGTGGACGGGGTCGAGGTCTGCCTGAAGAAGCCGGTCGACGACCCCGACGCCCATCTGAAGCTCCCAGCCGGGCGCCAGACGCTCAACGGCGAGCAGGCGCTGGGGTACGTACGGGCCCGGAAGTCGATCGGCAACGGCAGCGACACCGAACGGATGGATCGCCAGCAGCAGTTCCTGGGCGCGCTGGTGAACAAGGTGCAGAGCGACGGCGTCCTGCTCAACCCGACCCGCCTCTACCCGGTGCTGGACGCGGCCACCAAGGCGCTGACCACCGATCCCGGACTGGACAGCCTCAAGGACCTGTACGAACTGGTACGCGGCATGCGCAACGTACCGACCGACAAGGTGCAGTTCCTGACGGTGCCCCGGCAGCCGTACGCCGCCAACCGGAACCGGGACGAACTCGTACAGCCCGACGCCAACCGGCTTTTCAAGCGACTGCGCGACGACGATCCGGTCGCCGTGGTCCCGGCGGACCGGCTCAAGCATGACGACGAGAAGAACAACGGGAAAAACAATGCCGCGGCCGATACCCCGGATGCTTCCGGCCCCACTCCCACACCGACTTATTCGGGCAACAACGCGGCGGCGGACCTGTGCAAGCAGTAAAGCAATTCCCAAACAGAAGCCGGTGATCGGCGTGTAATGAGCAGTATGACCAGTTGTAAGGACCGTGGAATTTGTCACGCACGTCGCTCGACGACGAACTGGGCCGATAGTGTGACGCGATCCGGTGCTGCCGGCCTCCTGGCCGCGCACTTCTGGAGCGAAAGATCGAGCGCCTGATCGGGGGAGGCGCCTCGCGTGGCACCGACGGAGGACTCAAGCAACCGTGGATGCGCAAAGCCGTGGGCGGGCGGACGGAATCGACCCCGCAGACCAGTGGGTACTCAACCCGCAAACCGGCGATTACGAACTGCGACTGAATCATTCCGGAGGGGATTCGGGAGAGTCTTCCCGTACTTCCGGTCCACGTGTCCCCAATAGCAGAGGGTCGTCGGCCCGTGACAGTGGCGGCGGACGCAGAAGCGCCTCCCGCGACGGCAGGGGCGAGCGCCGGAATCCGGCCCGCGACGGCCAGGGGACGGGTTCGAAGCCCGAGGTGCCGGGGCAGCGCAGCCGCCGTTCGGCCAACGGCACGCGCGGCCAGGAGAGTTCCGGTCCGGCGGGCCGCCGCAGCCGCAAGGCCCCCAAGGCCCGCCGCAAGAAGGCGCTGCTGTGGACGGGCGGCACGATGGCCTTCGTGCTCGTCGGCCTGTCGGTGGGCGGGTACGCGCTGTACCAGCACTTCAACGGCAACCTGAACACGGTCGACGTGGGCGGGGCCGGCAACAAGAACGTCTTCGACAACGACGCCCCGATCAACATCCTGATCATCGGCACCGACAAGCGCACCGGCAAGGGCAACGAGGGCTACGGCGACAAGGGCAGCGTGGGCCACGCCGACACCAACATCCTCTTCCACGTCTCCGAGGACCGCACCAACGCGACGGCGCTGAGCATCCCGCGCGACCTGATCACC
Source organism: Streptomyces sp. NPDC001933 (assembly GCF_042890955.1). Taxonomy (NCBI): domain Bacteria; kingdom Bacillati; phylum Actinomycetota; class Actinomycetes; order Kitasatosporales; family Streptomycetaceae; genus Streptomyces; species Streptomyces sp. NPDC001933. The sequence goes on from NZ_JBIASS010000007.1 coordinate 28,481, forward strand.
GACATCCCGGACTGCGAGACCAGGCAGCCGGACGGCTCGGACAAGGTCATCCCGGGTACGCCGAACGTCCGCTTCAACCAGAGCCTCGGCCAGGAGGGCCGTAACGCCGGCTGCACCATGGAAACGGTCAAGGAGATCACCGGCCTGAAGGTCGACCACTTCATGATGGTGGACTTCAACGCGGTGAAGGAGCTGTCCACCGCGGTCGGCGGGGTCGAGGTCTGCCTGGCCAAGCCGGTCAAGGACCCGGACTCGCACCTGGACCTGCCGGCAGGTGAGCACCGCATCCAGGGCGAGGACGCCCTGGCGTTCGTACGGACCCGGCACAGCTTCGGCAACCACGGCGACCTGGACCGGATCAAGATCCAGCAGCAGTTCATCGCCTCGATGATCCGGCAGATGCAGTCCGACTCCACCCTGACCAGCCCGACCAAGCTCTACAAGCTGGCGGACGCGGCGACCAAGGCACTCACCGTCGACACCGGCATCGGCACGGGGACCAAGCTGGCCTCGCTGGCCCAGGAGCTCGGCAAGGTCAACACGAAGAACATCACCTTCACCACGGTGCCGGTGCTCGACAACCCGGCCGAGAAGACACCGGTCACCGTCGTACTGAACACGCCCAAGGCCGACGCGCTGTTCGCGATGATGCGCGACGACACCTCACTGACCGAGGTGAAGTCGAAGAAGAAGGCCGCGAAGAGCAAGCAGGACGCGCTCCTCAAGGGCTCCAAGGCCGCCGCGGGCGACGTACGCGTCGATGTGTACAACGGCGGCAAGGTCCCCGGTGCCGCGCAGACGACGGTCGTCTGGCTGCAGAACGAGCAGGGCGTACTCAAGTCCACGAACAAGGCGAACGCCCCGGCGAAGGTCAAGAAGACGACGCTGGAGTACGCGCCGAACCAGGCGGACCAGGCCCGCGCCCTGGCCGCCATGATGGGCCTGCCCGGCTCGGCCATGAAGCAGGGCACCACGGACGCCGAAGGGCTCCAGGCGATGGTGCTGACGTTGGGGGACGACTTCAAGGGCGCGGGCACACCCATCACCGGGCCGGCGAAGGTGCCGGACGACATCCAGCAAGCAAACGCCGACAAGGCAGAGTGCGCCAAGTGACACCGGGTCACTGCGCGGAACCACGAGTCTGAGCAGCAGGGGGGTCCTGGTGGCACGGAGCGGTACGCCCGGGGAAGGGACGCGGCCACGCGTCCGGCAGGCCGGTCGACCCGGCCGGGACGGCGGTCTCCACACGGAGGCGCCGGAAGAGGAGCCGGGCTCCGGCGGAGGTGGCCGCCGGGCCGCCCCGGCGGAGGGCGGGCACCGGCGCGGTGGCCCGAAGCGGCACGGCAAGAAGGGCAAACGCCGGGTGCTGCGCTGGGTCGCGTCGGTGACCGCGCTGCTCATAATCGGCGGCGCCGGCGCCGGTTACCTCTACATCGAGCACCTGAACGGCAATCTCAAGAAGGCCGATCTGACCCTCGGCGACAAGAAGATGGCCGATCACAAGGCCAACGCCGCCGGTCAGACCCCGATGAACATCCTGCTCATAGGCTCGGACGCGCGGGACTCCAAGGAGAACCAGAAGCTCGGCGGGGCCAAGGACACCTTCGGTGCACCGCCCCTGGCCGATGTGCAGATGCTGCTCCACCTCTCCGCCGACCGCAGCAACATGTCGGTGATCAGCATGCCGCGCGACACGATGCTGAAGATCCCGAAGTGCACCGACCCGAAGACGAAGCACGTCTACCCCGCGACCACCAATCTTGCGATGACCAACACGACGCTCGGCCGCGGCGGTCCCGGTTGCACGGTGGCCACCTGGTACGAGCTCACCGGCATCACCATCGACCACTTCATGATGATCGACTTCTCCGGTGTGATCTCGATGGCGGACGCGATCGGCGGCGTCCCGGTCTGCGTCAAGGGCAACGTCTACTCGCACACCAGCACCGGCAAGGGCTCCGGGCTGAAGCTGGAGGAGGGCACCACGAAGATCAAGGGCAAGCAGGCCCTCCAGTGGCTGCGCACCCGCTACGGCTTCGAGGACGGCACCGACCTCGGCCGTACCCACGCCCAGCACATGTACATGAACTCGATGGTCCGTGAGCTGCGCAAGGGCACCAAGCTCACCGACCCGGGCAAGCTGATGGACCTCGCCGAGGCGGCGACGAACGCGCTGACGGTCGACAAGGGCGACAACGGCCTCGGCTCGGTCAACAAGCTCTACGACCTCGCTGAGGAACTCAAGAAGGTGCCCACCAAGCGCATCACCATGACGACGATGCCGAACGTCTACGGGACGGGCACGCTCAAGGAGCGGGTGCTCCCCAAGCCCGGCGACGCCGACCAGCTCTTCCAGATGGTCCGCGACGACATCCCGCTCGACGGCAAGGCGGCCAAGCGCAAGAAACCGGCCGCCGCCAAGAAGCCCACCGCGTCCCCCGCCGAGATCCCGGTGACCGTCCGCAACGGAACGCGTACCGAAGTCGACTACCCGGTCAAGGGCCGGGCGACGGCGGTCAAGGACCTGCTGGCCGGGAAGGGCTACAGCCAGACCACGATCGACTCGCAGAACACCGAGCCGGCGAAGCGGACCGGGATCCTCTTCCCCACCGTGGACATGGAGGGCAACGCCCAGGCGGTCGCCAAGGCGCTCGGCATCCCGCTGACGGCGGTGAAGAAGTCGACCGACGTCTCCGGCATCACGCTGACCGTGGGGGCCGACTGGCGCGAGGACGGCGACTACCACGCGCCCTCCGCCGAGGAGAAGACCCCGGACAGCGCACGGGCGCTCAACGGCGACGACGACTCGGCCTGCATGGACATCCAGCCCGGCTTCGGCTGGTAGCGCGCCGCGCACAACGCACCGCGGGGGCCTTCCGGCACATCGGAAGGCCCCCGCGGTTTCGTCGGGTGTCACACGGTGACGGCCGGGCGGCGGCTCGCGATGACCTTCTTCGCGAGCGAGCGGGGGCTGGTCAGGAAGCCGTACCCCCACGACATGTGCATGGTCGCGAGGGCCACCGGGATCTGGGCCCGCGCCTTCAGCGACAGGCCCTTGCCCGCCGGTACGGACCCGGCGACGATCGCCGCGACGTACCCGGCGGGGACGACGAACGCCCACGGGGTGACGGCCGCGCCGACCACGATGCCCGCCGCGATCGCGCAGACGGCGGTGGGCGGCGCCAGGTAGCGCAGGTTGATCGAGCCGGAGTGGTAGCGGGCGACGACGTGGCGCCAGCGGCCGTAGTCCTTGTACTGCTTGGCCAGCGCCCGCACGGAGGGGCGCGGCCGGTACTGCACCTTCAGCTCGGGCGAGAACCAGATCAGGCCGCCCGCCTCGCGGATCCGGAAGTTCAGCTCCCAGTCCTGGGCGCGGATGAACTCCACGTTGTAGCCGTCCGCCTTCTCCAGCGCCTCGCGGCGGAAGACGCCGAGGTAGACGGTCTCCGCCGGGCCGGCCTGGCCCCCGGTGTGGAAGGCCGCGTTGCCGACGCCGATCTTCGACGTCATGGCCGCGGCGACGGCGTCCTCCCAGGCGTTCTCGCCCTCGGCGTGCATGATGCCGCCCACGTTCTGCGCGCCGGTCTCCTCCAGGAGGCGGACGGCGGTCGCGATGTAGTTCGGCGAGAGCATGCCGTGTCCGTCGACCCGCACCACTATGGGGTGACGGGATGCCTTGATCGCGGCGTTGAGGGCGGCCGGGGTACGGCCGGTCGGATTGGGAACGGTGTGGACCCGGGGGTCCTCGCGCACCAGTTCCGCGGCGATCTCGTCGGTGCGGTCCGTGGAGGGGCCCAGCGCGATGACCACCTCCATCTCACCCGCGTACTCCTGCTCCAGGATGTGCCGGACGGAGTTCCTGAGGTGACGTTCCTCGTCGAGCACCGGCATGATCACGGAGACGGCGGGGTACTGCGCGGCAGGCATGGTGGTCCTCGGGTGGTCCTCGGGTGGCGCCGGGGGTTCGCACCCCACCGGGCGGCGTTATTCGGCCGCCACGTTACCGCGAATGGGGGACGCCGGGGCGCCCCGCCGGGTCGCGCACCGGGCCTTTGATCGTATGGACCTACTGTGCGAACGGTCCCCTCGCACCGCGGAGGTCTCCCCCGTGCCCACACCCCACCGCTCCCCCAGTCCCTCGCGTTCCCGTGCGGTTCCGCCCCGGCGCAGGCCCAGAAAGCAGGACGAGCGCCCACGCTGGGGCATGCGGATGGCGACCGGCCTCTCCGTGCTGGTGCTGGGGGCCGGCGGCGTCGGTCACGCGGTGGTGACCAATCTGGAGACCGGGATCGACCGGATCGATCCGTTCAAGGACATGAAGAACCGGCCACGCGCCGGGACCGGCACGAACCTGCTGCTCGTGGGCACCGACGGCCGCGACCGGATCACCCCGGAGGAGAAGCAGAAGTTCCGGCTGGGCGGTGCACCGTGCCACTGCACCGACACGGTCATGCTGGTGCATCTGTCGGCGGACAAGAAGCGCGCGAGCATCGTCTCGCTGCCCCGCGACAGCTACGCCGAAATCCCCGAGCACACCGACCGGAACACCGGTGTGAAGCACTCCGCGCACCCGCTGAAGCTGAACGCGGCCTATGCCGAGGGCGGGCCGAATCTGACCGTGCGGACCGTCGAGCACATGACGGGCGTCAAGGTCGACCACTACCTGGAGGTCGACTTCACCAGCTTCATGAAGACCGTGGACACCCTGGGCGGCGTGCAGATCTGCACGACCCGGCCGCTGAAGGACTCGTACACCGGTCTCGATCTCGCCGCGGGCACCCATGAGCTGGACGGCGGGCAGGCCCTCCAGTACGTACGCTCCCGGCACATCGACGGGGCCGCCGACCTGGGCCGGATGCAGCGCCAGCAGAAGTTCCTCGCGTCGCTGATCGCGCGGGCGACCAGCAGCGGTGTGCTGCTGAACCCGGTGAAGTTCCGGGACGTCGCCTCGACGATGCTGAGCTCGGTCCGGGCCGACAAGGGGTTCGGTACGGAGCAGCTGCTGGAGCTCGCCCAGGCGATGCGCGGCTTCTCCCCGGCCTCGTCCGAGTTCGCCTCCGTACCGGTGGGGAACGCCTCCTACCCGGTGAAGGGCATCGGCTCGACGGTCAGATGGGACGAGGCCAAGTCGAAGAAGCTCTTCCGGGCACTGCGCGAGGACAAGCCGCTCGCCCCCGCGCGGCCCAAGGAGCCGAAGGCGCAGACGGTCGACGTCGCCCCCCGGCAGGTCCGGGTCCAGGTCTACAACGGGACTCCGAAGGACGGCCTCGGCAAGACGGTCGACGCCGCGCTGCGCGCCACCGGCTTCGACACCACCCGCGCCCCGCTCAACGGTGAGTTGCACGCCCTCAAGCGCACCCTGATCAGCTACGACCCGCGCTGGGACCGGTCCGCGAGGTCACTGGCGGCCGCACTGCCCGGGGCCGAGCTGAGGCCGGTGCGGGGGCAGGGGGCCACGATGCGGGTGACGGCGGGCGCGGACTTCGAGACGGTGCGGCGGGTACGCGCCGAGGAGCGGGACGCCGGCGAGTTCGGCACGGTGACGGGCGACCAGGTGGCCTGCCCGTGACGGTGGTGCGCCGCCCCCGCGGGGCTCGGAGCGCCCAGCAGTAGGCAGCCCCGCGAGGTTTGCTGCCGAGCCCAGCGGCTCAGTCCTCGATGCCCTCCGCCGCGCGCTTCTCGCGCAGCTCCCGGATCGCCCGGCGGCGGGCGAGGCGGTGGGTGCGCCGGATCTGCGCCTCCTGGTAACGCCGCTTGTCGCGCTCCGTCTCCGGGATCACATGCGGTACGGGGCGCGGCTTGCCGTCCGCGTCGACCGCGGCGAACACCAGATAGGCGCTGCCGACCTGCTGGGCGGGGGTGGATTCGTTCCATCGCTCGGCCATGACCCGGACGCCGACCTCCATCGAGGAGCGGCCGGTCCAGTTCACCTGGGCGCGGACGTGAACGAGATCACCGACGCGGACCGGCTCCAGGAAGACCATCTCGTCCATCGAGGCCGTCACGGCGGGGCCGCCTGAGTGCCGGCCGGCCACGGCGCCCGCCGCGTCGTCGACCAGTTTCATGATCACGCCACCATGCACGGTGCCCAGCAGATTGGTGTCGCTGCCGGTCATGATGTGGCTGAGGGTGGTCCGGGAGGCGGCGGTCGGCTTGCCCGGAATGTCGCCCTCCGGGCGCGGGGCCTGATCTGTCATACCGTCCACCTTATGCGGCGGCTTCCGCCCGGCGGCAATGCATCAGCTTCGCAACAGCCCTGGTGCGATTTCCCGAACCCCCTGTAATACCGGCGTACCCGGCCTGCACACTGGACCGCATGAACGATTGGCCCGAGGGATGGTCCGACGACAACCGCGGCGGCAACCGCTACGGGCAGGGCAGCGCCGGTGAGCAGCCGGAGAGCGCCCGCTCGATGCCGCACGTCCAGCGGCGCCCCGCCCCGCAGCAGCGTCCCGCGCCGCCGAGGCAGCGGCCGATCCCCCAGCAGCCGGGCGGCTACGACAACGGTGGCCCGCAGTACGACAGCGGGTACAACACGGGTCAGGTCTACGGCGGCGGCAACGCCGGGGGCCGGGGCAACGGCCACGGTGGCGGCCAGGGCGGCGGCGGTTACACGCAGGGACGGCCGGCGCCCGACTGGCGCCGCCGGATCAAGATAGGCGCGCTGACCCTGGTGGTCGTGATCCTCGGGGTCTCCATAGGCACGTACTTCTGGGCCGACTCCAAGCTCAAGCGCGAGGTGGACCTCTCCAAGGTCATCGAGCGGCCGGAGGGCGGCGACGGCACCAACTACCTGATCGTCGGTTCCGACAGCCGCGCGGGCATGACGGCCGAGGACAAGAAGAAGCTCCACACGGGCTCCGCCGCGGGCAAGCGGACCGACTCGATGATGATCCTGCACGACGGCTCCAACGGGCCGACGCTGATCTCCCTGCCCCGTGACTCGAACGTCGAGATCCCCTCGTTCAAGGGCTCCGATTCCGGCAAGCTCTACCCGGGCCGCGGCCGCTTCACCAAGCTGAACGCCGCTTACGCCATGGACGGTCCCGAACTCCTCGTCCGTACCGTCGAGTTCAACACCGGACTGCGCATCGACCACTACTGCGAGATCGGCTTCGGCGGCTTCGCCAAGATCGTGGACGCGATCGGCGGCGTGGAGCTGGACATCCCCAAGGCCTTCAAGGACAAGTGGTCCGGTGCCGACTTCCAGGCGGGCAAGCAGACGCTGAACGGCGAGCAGGCGCTGGCCTTCGTCCGGACCCGGCACGCCTTCAGCAGCGACCTCGACCGGACGAAGAACCAGCAGAAGTTCCTCGCTGCGCTGGCGAGCCAGACGGCGACGCCCGCCACGATCCTCAACCCGTTCAAGCTGTACCCGACGATGGGCGCGGGCCTGGACACCCTGGTCGTGGACAAGGACATGTCGCTCTGGTCCCTGAGCCAGATGTTCTTCGCCCTGAAGGACGTCACGGGCGGCGACGGCAAGTCGATGAACATGCCGATCTCGGGATCCACCGGCAGCAACCTGGTCTGGGACAAGGCCAAGGTCAAGCAGTTGGTGGAGCAGCTCAAGAACGACGAGAAGGTCACCGTCACCGAGAACTGACGGCAACAGCAACAGGGCCCGGACGGCGAACCGTCCGGGCCCTGTTGCTGTTCGCTCATTCGTTGCGCTCGACGTTGCCCCACTCGTCCATCGTGGGATGGATCTTCGTGGGTTCCTGGTCGTCGATGTCCGAGCGCCGCGGGCCTTCCGGGCCGGCGGGACCGACGCGCATCATCCGTTCGATCCGGGCGATCTCGAAGCGACGCCCGCGTACGTTCAGCTCGTTGGGGCGCAGCCGCCGCGTGAACGCCTCCGCCGCCCGCGCGTACACGGCGGCCTCCTGCTCGTCGATCTCCTCGGTCATCGGCAGGAACGTCTTCAGGTAGTACACCAGTGAACGCCGCGCGTCCTGCGGGGTGGGGTGCTGGCTCGACGCCATCGACCAGGACTTCTCCTTGCGCTCCATCACCCGGAAGACGACCGGCAGAAGCACCAGCCCCGGATGGGTCCGCAACGCCCTTTGCGAATCGGCCAGTACGTCGGGCGGGAAGCGCTCCGAGGTGTACGAGACCGGCACCAGGCCCATCCGCTCCAGGCCCTCCGTCAGCCCCACCGCCGCCGCGTGGTCGACGACGAAGCCCTTGGTGGTGGAGGGCGTGTGCACCGACGTGTCCCAGCCCTCCGTGTCGACGTCCGTGGGCCTGGGCGGCTCCAGGCGCCCCTCGCCGGTCCGGGCGAACTCGTCGGCGCGCACGATGCGGTAGCGCGTGTCGCCGACGGTCAGTTCGTTCAGCGGCTCGGTCTCCAGCCGGGCCACCGCGTCCAGCAGGGCGCGCCGCTCCTTGGGGTCGTCCGTCTCGTCCTTGGCCTTGAACCAGAGACGGGAGTTCAGCGCATCGCGGGCATCCTGCGGATAGCCGGTGCCCATGTCGGTCAGCAGCCGCCATCGCGGCCGCTCGCCGCGGCGTTGCTCGGCGACGCCGAAGAGCGGCCCCCGGACCACGATGTTGCCGTACGTCCGGGACGCGGCGAACGCGTCCGCCTCGGTGACCAGGGACACCGGGTCGTCCCGGCGCTGCACATTGATGACGAGGTGATCCGGCGGCGCCTGTGGGTGATCGTTCATGCACCCAGTGCGCCGAGCCCGTGTCCGGCGGGTGGGGGGAATGCGGGAAGCGGGGCGCGGAACCCTGTCAGTGGCGGCACCTACGGTCACACGCATGACCCAGGAACCATCGCTCCCGAACCCAGCGCTCGACCTCGACGCCCTCGCCGCGGCCGCCGGCGAACAGCCCGACAGGCAGGCGGCATGGCGTTTCATCCGCGCCTTCGCCCGTGACTGGAGCCAGAGCCCCCTCGCCGGGACCGATGGCCACGCCCCCGCCGATCTCGACGCGGCACAGGCCCGGCTCGGCCTGCCGCTGCCCGCGGCACTGCGCGAGGCCTACCAACTGCTCGGCCTTCGACCCGACTTGACGGACAACCAGGATTCCCTACTCGCCCCGGAGGACCTCTACCTCGACGCGGACCGAGGCGTGCTGGTCTTCCGCGTCGAGAACCAGTCCTGCGCCTACTGGGGCATACGCGTCACGGACCTCGACCAGGACGACCCGCCGGTCGTCGTACGCGCCGACCTCGTCCGCCCCACCGCCGACGACTGGGCCGCGTGGCTGGGCCGGGTCAGCGTCGCGTTCGTCGAGATCGTCCTGTCCGAGGCCCTGTGCGCCGATGAGGACCTGATGGGATGGGTGACCCCCGACGACACCGACCTGCCCGAGGACATCGCCGCCACCTTCCGGCGCCTGCCGCTCCCGGAGTACCCGATCAGCCAGCAGCCGGGCTCACGCTGGTACGCGCACGACGAGATCATCCTCCGCGACGACCGCGGGACCGCGATGTTCCGCGCCCGCACGGAGGCGGCCTACGACCGCTTCGACGGGGAGGACGAGGACGACGAGGTGGACTGACGGCCGGGTCAGCGCTCGGCAGCGTAGGGGACGAAGCCGGCCCAGGCGTTGGGGCCGAAGGCGAGGCGTGGGCCTTGGGCATTCTTGGAGTCCCGGACGTGAACCATGCCGGGGGCAGCGGCGACCTCGACGCAGTCATTGCCGTCGCTGCTGTCACTGAAGCTGCTCTTGAACCACTCCAACCTGGAGGCGTCCCCTGCAGAGCTCTTGCGGATCACGTCTCTCCCAGCACTTGCTCGATGAAGGCCAGTGACTCTCCTGGCGAGAGAGCCCGAGCCCGGATGACGCCATATCGCAGTTCGAGAATCCGGAGCTGCTTCGGATCGGAGACGGGTCGGCCGGCGAACTCGCTGTCGGTGCGCCCCCTCAATGGTCAGCTCGCCCCACGAGGCAATGCACCGCATCTTCCAGGAGTACCCCGGTCTCTTCTCCCGCGTCTCCGAGGTGCTCGGAGTCGACATCCCACCACCCACCTCGGCCACCGCGCTGCCCACCGACCTCACCGAAGCCCGCCCCGTGGAACGCCGGGTGGACACCCTCCTGCGAATCGAGACAGAGCACGACGGGCCCTTCCTCCTCGCCATCGAGGCCCAGGGCAAGAAGGACCCGCGCAAGACCGCCAGCTGGCCGTACTACGTCAGCTATCTCCACAACAGGTATGGGCTGCCCATCCTGTTACTGGTCGTCTGCCAGGACCACGCCACCGCCGAATGGGCCGCACGCCCCATCTCCATCGGTGTCCGTCAATGGCAGACGCTCGCCCTGAACCCCCTCGTCGCGGGCCCGCACAACATGCCTGTCATCACCGATGTGGCCGAAGCCCGCAAAGACCTCGCACTCGCCACACTGGCCGCCATCACACACGCCGACAATCCGGACGTCGGTGCCATACTGAAAACCCTGTCAGCCGCACTGCGGGACACACCGGAAGCAATCGCCGACCCCATCGTCGAACTCACCGCACAGGGCCTGGGCAACCGCCCGGCCGCACAACAGTGGAGGAATCTGGTGGCCGTGGACACGTCTTTCAACAAGTCCTTCATGTCGGAAGAAATCCGGGACGAAGGCCGGGCCGAAGGCCGGGTGGAAGGTCGGGTGGAAGGCCTCTTGCTGGTCCTCGAAGCACGTGGCATCGCCCTTGCCGACGAGGCCCGCGAGAGGATCACAAGCTGCGATGACCCCCAACTCCTGCGCCAGTGGCTGAACCGCGCCGCCACCGCCGCCACCATCGAGGAAGTGTTCACCGGGAAGTGAGCCGCCCCCGGTCTCCCCGCCACATACACGCGTCCGGCCCCCGATGAATGCATCGGGGGCCGGACGCGTGAAGCAATGACCGCTACGGCAGGTTCCTCGCCATGACGATGCGCTGAACCTGATTCGTGCCCTCATAAATCTGAGTGATCTTCGCGTCGCGCATCATCCGCTCCACCGGGTAGTCCCGCGTGTAGCCGTAGCCGCCGAGCAGCTGGACCGCGTCCGTGGTGATCTCCATCGCGACGTCGGAGGCGAAGCACTTGGCCGCGGCGCCGAAGAAGGTGAGGTCGCCGTCGAGGCGTTCGGACTTGGCGGCGGCGGAGTAGGTGAGCTGGCGGGCCGCCTCCAGCTTCATGGCCATGTCGGCGAGCATGAACTGGATGCCCTGGAAGTCGGCGATCGGCTTGCCGAACTGCTTGCGCTCCTGGACGTAGCCCTTGGCGTAGTCGAGGGCGCCCTGGGCGATGCCGAGGGCCTGGGCCGCGATGGTGATGCGGGTGTGGTCCAGGGTCTTCATCGCGGTGGCGAAGCCGGTGCCCTCCTCGCCGATCATGCGGTCGGCGGGGATGCGGACGTTGTCGAAGTAGACCTCGCGGGTCGGGGACCCCTTGATGCCGAGCTTCTTCTCCGGGGCGCCGAAGGAGACGCCCTCGTCCGACTTCTCGACGACGAAGGCCGAGATGCCCTTGGAGCGCTTGGTCGGGTCGGTGACGGCCATGACCGTGTAGTACTCGGAGACGCCCGCGTTGGTGATCCAGCGCTTCACACCGTTGAGGACCCAGAAGTCGCCGTCACGGACCGCACGGGTCTTCATGCCGGCCGCGTCCGAGCCCGCGTCGGGCTCGGAGAGGCAGTACGAGAACATGCCGTCGCCCTTGGCGAGCGGGCCCAGGTACTTCTTCTTCAGGTCCTCGGAGCCGGAGAGGATCACCGGGAGGGAACCGAGCTTGTTCACGGCCGGGATGAGGGAGGAGGAGGCGCAGACACGGGCCACCTCCTCGATCACGATGACCGTGGCGAGGGCGTCGGCGCCCGCGCCGCCGTACTGCTCGGGTACGTGCACCGCGTGCAGGTCCGCCGCGGTCAGGGCGTCCAGCGCCTCCTGCGGGAAGCGCGCCTCCTCGTCGACCGCCGCCGCGTGCGGGGCGATCTTCGCCTCGGCGAGCGCGCGCACCGTCTCCCGGAGCATCTCGTGCTCCTCGGCCGGACGGTACAGGTCGAAATCGGTCGAACCCGCCAAGACGCTCACTCCCCAAGACGCTAACTACCGTTAAGTAACCCAATTTTAGAGCGCTGCTCCCGCAATGGCCTATGCAAAGCCCGCGTGAGCTTCACGACAGGGGTCCGAAAGGGGTGGGCGAGGCTGTGCGGGCAGCCGGAAACCGGGCCTTCGGGAGCACGACTATGCTCGTTCACCGCACGTCTGTCCGCATCTCCCAGGAGCGTTCCATGGCCCTCAGGATCACTGTGATCGGCACCGGCTACCTCGGCGCCACCCACGCCGCGGCCATGGCGGAGCTGGGCTTCGAAGTGCTCGGCCTCGATGTCGTGCCCGAGAAGATCGAGATGCTGGCCACCGGCAGGGTCCCGATGTACGAACCGGGCCTGGAGGAGTTGCTGCGCAAGCACGTCGAGGGCATCGAGGGGTCCACGGGGCGGCTGCGGTTCACCACCTCCCCGGAAGAGGTGGCGGCCTTCGGCGATGTGCACTTCGTCTGTGTGAACACTCCGCAGAAGCACGGTGAGTACGCCTGCGACATGAGTTACGTGGACGCCGCCTTCGAGTCGCTGGCGCCGCACCTGACCCGCCCCGCGCTGGTCGTCGGGAAGTCGACCGTCCCGGTGGGCTCGGCCACCCGGCTCGCGGCGCGGCTGGCGGAGCTGGCACCCGCGGGTGCCGACGCGGAGCTGGCCTGGAACCCGGAGTTCCTGCGCGAGGGCTTCGCCGTGAACGACACCCTGCACCCGGACCGGATCGTCGTCGGGGTGGCGAGCGAGCGGGCCGAGAAGCTGCTGCGCGAGGTGTACGCGGTGCCGGTCGCCGAGGGGTCGCCGTTCGTGGTGACGGACTTCCCGACCGCCGAGCTGGTGAAGACCGCGGCCAACTCCTTCCTGGCCACGAAGATCTCGTTCATCAACGCCATGGCGGAGGTCTGCGAGGCCGCCGACGGCGACGTCAAGAAGCTGGCCGAGGCGATCGGGCACGACGAGCGGATCGGCTCGAAGTTCCTGCGGGCCGGGATCGGCTTCGGCGGCGGCTGCCTGCCGAAGGACATCCGGGCCTTCATGGCGCGCGCCGGTGAACTGGGCGCGGACCAGGCCCTGACCTTCCTCCGCGAGGTCGACTCGATCAACATGCGGCGCCGCGGCCACATGGTGGAGCTGGCCCGGGAGGCCGTGGGCGGCGATTCGTTCCTCGGCAAGCGGGTGGCGGTGCTGGGCGCGACGTTCAAGCCGGACTCGGACGACGTACGGGACTCGCCGGCGCTGAACGTGGCCGGGCAGATCCACCTCCAGGGCGGCCAGGTCACCGTCTTCGACCCGAAGGGCATGGGCAACGCCCGGCGGCTCTTCCCGACCCTCGGTTACGCGGACACGGCGCTGGACGCGGTGCGTGGCGCCGATGTGGTGCTGCATCTGACGGAGTGGCGGGAATTCCGCGAGCTGGACCCGGCGGCGCTCGGCGAGGTCGCGTCCCGCCGGATCATCCTGGACGGCCGCAACGCGCTCGACAGCGAGCTGTGGCGCGAGGCCGACTGGACGTACCGGGCGATGGGGCGTCCGACGGCCTGAGCCGGGGAACAGACCTCAGCCGCGCTTCGCGCGGTAGGTGCGCATCTTGGCGCGGGCGCCGCACACCGACATCGAGCACCAGCGGCGGCGCCCCGCCGGGCTGCGGTCGTAGTACGCCCAGCGGCAGTCCTCCGCCTCGCACGCCTTGAGCCGGGCCCAGGTGCCCTCGGCCGCCGCGGTGGCGATGGCCGCGGCGACGCGGGCGGACAGCCCGGCCGGCTCGGTGGCGGGGCGCAGTGCGGCGGTGCCCGCCGCGTCCACGGTGACGCGCAGGGGGGCTTCCGCGAGGAGCCGGTCGAGCGGGGACGCCGCGTCGTCCGGCGGGCGGTGGCCGGCGTGGGCGAGGCAGGCGGTACGGAGCGCCTCGCGCAGGTCCCGGGCTTCGGGGACGTCCCGTTCGGTGAGGCCGAAGGCGGCGCGTCCGTCCGCCGTGTCGAGAGTGTCCGCGCCCGTCTCGACGTCCAGCGTGTTGACCAGGGCCTCGATCAGTGCGAGTTCCCCGGGCGCGGGTTCCTTCTCAGTCATGACTGCGACCTCACGATTTCGACCTCATGGTTGCGACGTTACCTCCTGTGCGGCAGCATGCAGTAACGGTTACCGGTTGAGCCCGTGAAGCGGTAACCGGCCGTATCCGTCTGTCCGGAGGAGGAATTGTCATGGCTGTCGCCACACTGGGTGCCGTCGTCCTGGACTGCCCCGACCCTGCCGCGCTCGCCGGTTTCTACGCCGGGCTGCTCGGCGGGGAGATCGTGCCCGGCGGGGACGACTGGCTGGAGCTGACCGGGACCGGGGGCACGGTTCTCGCGTTCCAGGCCGCGCCCGGCTTCGTACCGCCGCGGTGGCCGAGTGCGGAAGCCTCGCAGCAGGTCCACCTGGATCTGACCGTGCCGGATCTGGACGCGGCGGAGAAGGAGGCGCTCGCGCTGGGCGCCACCGTGCTGGAGGCGGAGGACCGGGAGCGGAGTTTCCGGGTGTACGCGGATCCCGCGGGGCACCCGTTCTGCCTCTGCGCGGGATGACGGACGGCTGCGCGGGACTGGACACGGCGCGTGGGGCGCCCCGGAGGGCGCCCCAAGTGCTGTGCCTCAGACGGCCGGGCCGTCCAGCTGCTCGATCGTGGCGTGCGAGGGGCCGCGGCGGGTGCGCAGCTCGCGCGCCACGTCCTCGGCGTCGCGCAGCACCCGTACGGCGTTCCGCCAGGTGAGCTTGGCGAGGTCGGCGGCGGACCAGCCTCGGCCGAGCAGCTCCGCGATCAGGTTCGGGTAGCCGGCGACGTCCTGGAGGCCCTGGGGGAGGAAGGCGGTTCCGTCGTAGTCGCCGCCGATGCCGATGTGGTCGATGCCGGCGACCTCGCGCATGTGGTCGAGGTGGTCGGCGATGGTCGCCACGGTGGCCATCGGGCGCGGGTGGGCCGCCTCGAAGTCGGCGTGGACCCTCATGGCCTGCGCGGTGGTGTCGAGGTGGTGCAGGCCGTGCGCGCGCATGTTCTGGTCCGCGGCCAGGGTCCAGGCGACCGCCTCGGGCAGGACGAACTTCGGCACGAAGGTCGCCATGGCGATGCCGCCGTTGGCCGGGAGCCGGCCGAGGACGTCGTCGGGGATGTTGCGCGGGTGGTCGCAGATCGCCCGCGACGAGGAGTGCGAGAAGATCACCGGCGCCGTGGAGGTGTCGAGCGCGTCGCGCATCGTGGTGGCCGCCACGTGGGAGAGGTCGACCAGCATGCCGGTGCGGTTCATCTCCCGTACGACCTCGTGGCCGAACGGCGAGAGGCCGCCGACTCCGGGCCTGTCGGTCGCCGAGTCCGCCCACGCGATGTTGTCGTTGTGCGTGAGCGTCATGTAGCGGACGCCCAGGGTGTGCAGGGCGCGCAGGGTGCCCAGCGAGTTGTTGATGGAGTGGCCGCCCTCGGCGCCCATCAGGGAGGCGATGCGGCCCTCGGCGCGGGCCGCTTCCATGTCGTCGGCGGTCAGGGCGCGCCGCAGGTCGGCGGGGTGGCGGCCGATCAGCTCGGCGACCACGTCGATCTGTTCCAGGGTGGCGCTGACGGCCTCGTCGCCCGCCATGTCCGACCGTACGTAGACGGACCAGAACTGGGCGCCGACGCCGCCCGCGCGCAGCCGCGGGACGTCGGTGTGCAGATGGGCGGACTGGTCGGTGGCGATGTCACGGGCGTCGAGGTCGTAGCCGACCTGTTCGCGCAGCGCCCACGGCAGGTCGTTGTGGCCGTCGACGACGGGGTACTGGGCGAGGAGCTCCCTCGCCCGCCCCAGCCGGTCCGCCTGCCGCACCTGCCCCGTCTGCTCCGTCTGCCGCGCCTGCTCCACCGTCGCCTACTTTCCGAAGCCGAAGGAGTCGGCGCCCTGGACCTTGCTGCGGAGCCGCTTGCCCTTCTCCGTCGCCTGGTCGTTGAGCTCTTGCTGGAACTCCTGCATCCGGGCCAGCAGCTCGGCGTCGTGGGCGGCGAGGATCCGGGCGGCGAGCAGACCGGCGTTGCGCGCGCCGCCGACCGACACGGTCGCGACCGGCACACCGGCGGGCATCTGCACGATGGAGAGCAGGCTGTCCATGCCGTCCAGGTACTTCAGCGGGACCGGTACGCCGATGACCGGCAGCGGGGTCACGGAGGCGAGCATGCCGGGGAGGTGGGCGGCACCGCCCGCGCCCGCGACGATAGCCTTCAGGCCGCGGCCGGCCGCCTGCTCGCCGTACGCGATCATCTCGTGCGGCATGCGGTGGGCGGAGACGACGTCGACCTCGTAGGGGATCTCGAACTCGTCGAGGGCCTTGGCCGCTGCTTCCATGACGGGCCAGTCGGAGTCCGAGCCCATGACGATGCCGACGACGGGCGCGGTGGTGGCGGGGGAGGTCATTCGGTGATCGTTCCTCGCAGGTAGTCGGCCGCGTGCCGGGCGCGCTCGCGCACGTCCGCCAGATCGTCGCCGTAGGTGTTTACGTGTCCGACCTTGCGGCCGGGCTTCACGTCCTTGCCGTACATGTGGATCTTGAGCTGCGGGTCGCGGGCCATGCAGTGCAGGTACGCCTGGTACATGTCCGGGAAGTCGCCGCCGAGGACGTTGGACATGACCGTCCAGGTGGCGCGCGGGCGCGGGTCGCCGAGCGGCAGGTCGAGCACGGCCCGGACGTGGTTGGCGAACTGCGAGGTGATCGCGCCGTCCTGCGTCCAGTGGCCGGAGTTGTGCGGGCGCATCGCCAGCTCGTTGACCAGGATGCGTCCGTCACGCGTCTCGAAGAGCTCGACGGCGAGGTGGCCGACGACACCGAGTTCGGAGGCGATCCTGAGCGCGAGCTGCTGGGCCTCGCCGGCGAGGTGCTCGTCCAGCTCGGGGGCGGGGGCGATCACCGTGTCGCAGACCCCGTCGACCTGGATCGACTCGACAACCGGGTAGGCGACGGCCTGGCCGTGCGGCGAGCGGACGATGTTGGCCGCCAGCTCCCGTACGAAGTCGACCTTCTCCTCGGCCAGGACCGCGACACCGGCCCGGAACGGGTCGGCCGCGTCCGCCTCGGAGCGGACCACCCAGACGCCCTTGCCGTCGTACCCGCCGCGGACCGTCTTGAGGATGACGGGGAAACCGCCGACCTCGTCCGCGAAGGCCGCGGCGTCGGCCGGGTCCGTCACGATGCGGTGGCGGGGGCAGGGCGCGCCGATCTCGGTGAGCTTCGCGCGCATCACCCCCTTGTCCTGGGCGTGCACCAGAGCGTCGGGGCCGGGGCGCACGGGGATGCCGTCCGCCTCCAGGGCCCGCAGGTGCTCGGTCGGCACGTGCTCGTGATCGAAGGTGATCACGTCACAGCCGCGCGCGAAGGCGCGCAGCGTGTCCAGGTCGCGATAGTCGCCGACGACGACTTCGCTCACCACCTGGGCCGCAGAGTCCTGAGGGGTGTCGCTGAGGAGCTTGAACTTGATACCGAGGGGGATGCCCGCCTCGTGGGTCATTCTGGCGAGCTGACCGCCACCGACCATGCCGACTACCGGGAACGTCACTCCTCCAGGGTATCCGCCGTCCCGGGAAGCTCCGGACGACGCCCTCCGGCCGCCCCGGCCGGGCGGTCGTGTCACAGCATCGCCACACCACTCACGGTGTCCCCGGGCGGCCCTTGGCCGGGCTGGTTAGCATGGCCGGGTTGACGTAACCGACGGACGGGCTGAGCGATCACCATGAACGAACGGGGCGCACTGCGGGCGCGGCTGGAGCTGCTGGCCCGGGAAGTCGCCAAGTTCGGCGTGGTCGGCGCGGTCGGCCTGGTGGTCAACATGGCGGTGTCCAACCTGCTCTGGCGCTACACCGCCATCCCGACCGTACGGGCCGGTCTGCTGGCCACCCTCGTCGCCATCCTCGGCAACTACCTGGGCTTCCGCTACTGGACGTACCGGGACCGCGACAAGAGCGGACGGACCCGTGAGCTGACGCTGTTCCTGCTGTTCAGCGGGGTGGGCGCGGTCATCGAGACCGGTGTGCTGTACGTGGCGACGTACGGCTTCGGGTGGAACAGCCCGGTCCAGAGCAATGTCTTCAAGATCCTCGGGATCGGCATCGCGACCCTGTTCCGCTTCTGGTCCTACCGGACGTGGGTGTTCAAGGCGCTGCCCGTCGAGAAGCCCGCACCGGCAGTCGAGAGCCCCGCGCCGGCCGACGAGAAGCCCGCACCGGCCGTCGAGAACCCCGTGGCCGGTGGGGCCGAGGGGTTCCTGAAGCAGGGACGCACGAAGCCGGTGCCGCGGATCGGCGCGGATCCCGTACGGCGATAGCGCGCGCCCGCGCCGCGCGCCGCTCAGCGCCGCTCACCGCACCGGGCGTTCCGGCTCCTGCCGCTTCAGAGCCACCCGGCTGAGGAACAGGGCGAAGACCGCGGGCTGCTGCTGGAGCAGTTCCAGGCGGCCACCGTCCGCCTCCGCGAGGTCCCTGGCCACCGCGAGGCCGATGCCCGTGGAGTTGCGGCCGCTGATCGTCCGCTCGAAGATCCGGGCGCCCAGGTCCGGAGGAACCCCGGGGCCCTCGTCCGTGACCTCGATGACCACCTGATTGCCGGTGACCCGGGTGCGCAGCGCGACCGTACCGCCACCGTGCATCAGCGAGTTCTCGATCAATGCGGCCAGCACCTGGGCGACGGCGCCCGGCGTGCCGACGGCCCGCAGGCCCTGCTTGCCGGAGCGGACGATGGCCCGGCCCGCGCTCCGGTAGGCGGGACGCCACTCCTCGATCTGCTGCTTGACGACCTCGTCGAGGTCGAAGACGACGGCGGAGCCGGTACGCGGATCGCGGGCGTTGGTCAGCAGCCGCTCCACCACGTCGGTGAGCCGCTCGACCTGGGTGAGGGCGATGTTCGCCTCCTCCTTCACCGTGTCCGGGTCGTCGGTGACCGAGATCTCCTCGATCCGCATGGAGAGCGCGGTGAGCGGCGTGCGGAGCTGGTGCGAGGCGTCGGCGGCCAGCCGGCGTTCCGCGGTGAGCATCCGGGCGATCCGTTCTGCGGAGGCGTCCAGGACGTCGGCGACGCGGTCCAGCTCCGGCACCCCGTACCGCCTGTGGCGGGGGCGCGGGTCACCGGAGCCCAGTCGTTCGGCGGTCTCGGCCAGGTCGGTCAGCGGTGAGGTCAGCTTGTTGGCCTGGCGTACGGCCAGGAGTACGGCGGAGACGATGGCCAGCAGCGCCACCGCGCCGATGATCATCAGGGTGCGGCCGACCTCGCGGGTGACCTCGGAGCTGGACTCCTCGACGGTGACCTTCTCGCCGTGCTCCCCCTCGGCGGTGCTGCTGATCACCCTGCCCGTGGGGCGCTTGCCCACTTCGAGCGGGGCGCGTCCGGGCATCTCGACCAGCGCGTAGCGCTTGGTGTCGATCTGCTGGGACAGCAGTACGGTGGTGATCTGCTCGTCCTCCAGCAGTCGGCTCTCGACGACGCTGATCAGCCGCAGCGCCTCGGAGTCGACGCTCTCCTGGGCGCTGTTGCTGATGGTGCGGGTCTCGACGATGACGAGGGAGACGCCGAAGACGGCGATCACCACGAGCACCACGGCGAGCGTGGAGTTGATCAGTCTGCGGCGCATGAATACTTCTGCTCGTCGGCTCTTCCCGGAACGGTGGCCCCCCTCGGAACGTCAGCTCTTCTCGAAGCGGAAGCCGACGCCCCGTACGGTCGCGATGTAGCGGGGGTTGGCGGCGTCGTCGCCCAGCTTCTTGCGGAGCCAGGAGATGTGCATGTCGAGGGTCTTCGTCGACGACCACCAGGTGGTGTCCCAGACCTCGCGCATCAGCTGGTCGCGGGTGACGACCCGGCCGGCGTCCCGGACCAGGACCCGCAGCAGGTCGAACTCCTTGGCGGTGAGCTGGAGTTCCTCCTCGCCCATCCAGGCGCGGTGCGACTCGACGTCGATCCGGACGCCGTGCGTCGCGGGCTGCGGTGCGGGCTCGGTGGCGCCGCGGCGCAGGAGGGCCCGGACGCGGGCGAGCAGTTCGGCGAGGCGGAAGGGCTTGGTGACGTAGTCGTCGGCGCCCGCGTCGAGGCCGACGACGGTGTCCACCTCGTCGGCGCGGGCGGTCAGCACCAGGATCGGCACGGTGTGACCCTCGGCACGGAGCCTGCGGGCCACTTCCAGTCCGTCCATCCCGGGCAGCCCGAGGTCGAGCACGACCAGGTCGATTCCGCCCTGGAGGCCGGCGTCGAGCGCGGTCGGACCGTCTTCGCGGACCTCGACCTCGTAACCCTCCCGACGCAGTGCGCGGGCCAGCGGCTCCGAGATGGATGCATCGTCCTCGGCGAGCAGTACACGGGTCATGGAGTGATGGTAGTCCGCGCGGAGCGGATGCAGTGAGGTGATCCAAAAGCCCTGCGGGTCTGCGAAATAAACGGGTGGGCGCCTTTGAATGTGGGAGAACGGTTCCATCGGAACCTGTGATCCATCTCTCAAGTCCATTCATATCGGGCTCTGTCGTGTCGTATGGTGGCTCGACGCCTGTTGCACTACTCAAGGACCCTTGGGCAGCTTTTAGCGCCGAGGGTCTCTTTTGTTGGCCGACTGGTACCCGCCAGTCGCGGAATCAGTGAATGACCTGTGGCCGGGCCCGGAACGCGAGGATGCGTGCCGGGCGTGGATCCCGACACGGTCGGTCCCCGTCTCCTTCGGCCGGCTCCTTGGTGAGCCGGGCGGTCGGGGCGAATCCCCTCTCGGGCGTGAGGGGTGGGACGTACCCGTGCCGGTGCCGGCCTCCCCCCACCGGGCGCACCACGCTCACAAGGCGTCGCGTCCCGAGCACACAAGGATCGACCATGGCGTCCAGCCTGACGAAGGACCCGGCCAGTACTTCTGGATCCGAGAAGACCTTCTTCGGCCACCCCCGCGGCCTGGCCACTCTCTTCATGACCGAGATGTGGGAGCGCTTCAGCTTCTACGGCATGCGGGCCCTGCTTCCGCTCTACCTGGTCTCCAGTTCCGGCCTGCACATGAACGCGGCCACGGCCACCGCGATCTACTCCATCTACATGGCGATGGTGTACCTGCTGGCCATGCCCGGCGGCTGGTTCGGCGACCGGGTCTGGGGGCCGCGCAAGACGGTCACCATCTCGGCCGCGATCATCATGCTGGGCCACCTGACGCTCGCGCTGCCGGGCTCCGGCACCTTCTTCGCCGGTCTGGCGCTGGTCGCGCTGGGCTCCGGACTGCTGAAGGCCAACATCTCGACGATGGTCGGCCACCTCTACAACGGTCCGGACGACGCCCGTCGCGACGGCGGCTTCACCGTCTTCTACATGGGCATCAACCTCGGTGCCTTCGCCGCGCCGCTGATCATCGGCACCGTCGGCGAGAAGGTGAACTGGCACCTCGGCTTCGCCATCGCCGCGGCCGGCATGGCGCTGGGTCTGGCCCAGTTCCTCATCGGTACCCGCCACCTCAGCGCGCGCAGCAGCGTGGTCCCGAAGCCGCTGTCGGCCGAGGAGCGCCGTACGACCCTGCGCAAGGGTCTGCTGTGGCTGGTAGTGGCCGTCGTCTTCTACGGCGTCCTCGTCGCCACCGACGTCTACACGCTGAACTGGGCGCTCGTCCCGATCACCATCGCCGGTCTGATCATCCCGATCGCGGTGCTGGTTCGGATCAAGCGGGACCGGGACCTCTCGAAGACCGAGCAGTCGAAGATGTCCGGCTACATATGGTTCTTCGTCGCCGCGGCCGTGTTCTGGATGATCTACGACCAGGGCGGCTCGACGCTGTCGCTCTTCGGTGAGTCCTCCACCACCAACAGTGTGTTCGGCCTGGACTTCCCGACCTCCTGGTACCAGTCGGTCAACCCGGTCTTCATCATGGCGCTGGCCCCGGTCGTCGCCTGGATATGGCTGGCGCTGAACCGGCGCGGCAAGGAGCCGAGCACGGTCGTCAAGTTCGGCTCGGGCCTCTTCCTGGTCGGCGTCTCCTTCCTCGTCTTCATGCTGCCGCTGACCATGACGACGGACGGCGACAAGGTCAGCCCGATGTGGCTGGTGTCGATCTACTTCCTGCAGACCGTCGGTGAGCTCTGCCTCTCCCCGGTCGGCCTTTCGGTCACCACGAAGATGGCGCCCGCGAAGTACGGCAGCCAGATGATGGGTGTCTGGTTCCTCGCGGTCACCGCGGGCGACTGCACCACCAGCCTGCTGTCGCTGGCGGGTGTCGACCTGAACAAGACCGGCATGGTGGGCCTGGAGGCGGCGCTCGCGATCGTCGCCGGGTTCGCGATCTGGATGTACCGCAAGAAGGTCAGCGAGCTCATGGGCGACGTGCGCTGACGCGCTGATCGCTCTCCGCCCGTACGCAAGGGCCTCCGCACCGGTCGACGGTGCGGAGGCCCTTGCGCCGTTGTCGCGGCCGATGTGCCGTTGTCGCGGCAGTCGCGGCCCTTGTGCCGTTGTTACGGGAGCCGGCTCACCTGGTGCCTCGCAGCCTGCGCCACGGGGTGAAGGTGAACACCGCGCCGCCCAGCAGGATCGCCGTGCCGGCGACCAGGCCGAGGGCGCGCAGGGTGCCGTTGTCCTCGGCCCCGGTGGCGGCCAGTCCGCCGGAGGCGGTGCCGCCGGCCGCGGAGGAGGAGCCCGCGGAGCCCGAGGTGGCGGAGCCGGAGGCGCCGCCCTCCTGGGCGGCGGTGTCGAGCTCCAGCGACACGGCCGCCGAGCCCTTCACCTTGCACGGGATGCTGATCTTCTGGCCGCCCAGGGTGACGTCGATCGTCAGGGTGCCGGGGCTGAGCGTGGACTTGCCGGACGCGCCGGGCTTGTACGTGCCGGTCATGTCGGCCAGGTCGACCGGCTTGCCCTGCTTCAGCGGTTCGGCGTTGGCGGGTCCGGTGACCTTCACCGAGCCCTTGTCCGCGCCGCCCAGGGCGACGTCCATGGACGGCTTGAGCGCGCCGGCGGGCAGGTCGGCCGGGCTGTCCATCACGCCCTTGGCCGTCTTGACCGTGAGGGCGTAGCTCCCGCCGCTCTTCTTGGCGTTGATCGTGACCTTGGAGCCGATGTCGGCCGGTCCCGGGGACGTACAGGTGAAGTGGACCGCGACCTCCTTGCCGGGGAAGTCGGTCTGTCCGCTGCCGCCGCCGGAGCCCGAGGTGGCGCCGCCGGAGTCGCTGCCGCCCGAGGTCGTACCGCCTGCGGTCGTGCCTCCCGAGGTGGTGCCTCCCGAGGTGGTGCCTCCCGAGGTGGTGGAGCCGGAGGTGGTCCCGCCCGCAGTGGTGGAACCGCTCGTCGTACCGCCCGCGGTGGTGGATCCGCCGCCGTCCGTGACCTTGATGGTCGCGCCCGGCTGCACGGCCTCCTTCGGGGTGCACTTGGTGTCCGTGGAGATCGGCTTGGAGACGTTGATGTTGTACGCGTCCGGCGTCAGCGTGATCTCACCGGCCTTCTCCAGCTTCAGCGTGCCCTTCATGTCGGACAGCACCATGGCGCTGTTCTTGGGGATCGGCGGGTTCTGCCGCGGCCCTTCCATCTGCACGGTGCCGGTGGCGGCGCCGCCCACCTTCAGCGTGCCGGTCGGCTTGACCGTGTCCGCGCCCAGATCGAGCACGTCGGGGTTCTTGGAGGCGGCCTCGACCGTCTTCCACACCACCTCGACGGTGTCCCCGACCTTGGCCTCGGCCGGCGCGGTCAGCTGCACCTTGGTGGTGCCCTGCACGGCCGGCAGCCCGGAGATGGGCGGCGGAATGCACTCCGTCGCGTACGAGACGTCGGCGGCCTGTGCCGGACTCGCGGCCAGCAGCATGCCCGCGCCGCCGAGCATCATCGCGACTCCCGCCGCGACCGTCCTGCGTTGCGTACTCACGAATGTCCCTTCGTCGTCGGTCTGTTCTCTGACGGTGCGGAATCGGGTGTGAACCACGGCAGCGCGGCCGTGGTGGCGGCCGGGCCGTCGGTGGGCGCGGCCGCGGGGTCCTCGGCGGACCCCGGTGCACGGCGCGGCTTCGGGTTCTTCGCGGTCTTCGGGGTCTTCGGGGACCTGCCGGTCCCCCGCCGGGGGCGGTGGCGCCGGGCGCGGCCCGGGGCGCGTGAGGAGCGGGGCCGTACCTTGTCGACCACCGCCATGCCGATCCGGAACACGGCGGCCGGCACGACGAGGCACAGCAGGATCCAGAAGAGCGTGACCCCCCAGGGGCGGCCGACCCCCCACGGCTGTTCGGCCAGCACCTTGCCGCCGTACTTGAGCGAGACCTGGTAGTCGCCGTGGGCGCCCGCCGTCAGTTCGACCGGGAGCTTGATCTGCGCCTTGCGGCCGGAGGCGATGGTGCCGCGCCACTGCTGTTCCTCCCACTGCGGGGCGAAGACGCCGTGCGCGGTGCCGACCTCGAAGACCGGGTCCTTGACGGGGGCGGAGCCGAGGTTGCCCACGGTGAGGACGAGCTGCCGGGCGGGCGGGGCGCCGAACCAGGTGAGGATCCCGCTCTCGCCCTCCAGCCGGGTGGTGGCGAGCACCGCGAGCCTGCCGCCCCCGGTCTCCTTCGGCAGCGCTGCTAGCGGGTGACCCGCGACGACGAACACGGCGTCGGCGGCGGCCTGTTCCCCGGTGACGGTGGCGACGTGCACCACGCAGGGGCAGGGCACGGGCGGTTCGGCGACCGGCATCTTCTTGCGGAAGGCGCCCTTGGCATCGGTGGTGACGGCCCGGCCCTCGGCGTTGGCGCAGGAGTTGGTGCCGCCGATCACGCCCCGGTCCTGCGTGGACCGTCCGCAGATCAGCATCATCAGCAGTGCGTTCGGCCGCCAGCCGCTGCCCTTCACGGTGATCTCACCGCCCTTGCCCGCCTGCTGCTTGGAGAGGGTGACCACGGGCTTCGCGTCCGCGGCCCTCGTGTCCGCCGCCCCGGCCCCGGGTGCGGAGAGCATCAGCAGGGCGGGCAGCAGGGCCACGAGCAACGCCACGAACGGCGCGGCGAACGGGCTCCCGGCCCCTCGGTGACCGCCGCTGCGGGGTGCTGCCGGTCCGGCCTGTCCAGTCACGATTCCGCTCCCGCCTTCGCCAAGTCCCTGCTCCCTGAGTCCTGTTGACCGCCCGGTGACCCCCCGGGCCGTTCTCCGGCACCGATATCGGCATCGCTGCCGGTGTCGGCTCGCCGCTGCCCGCGGCTCGATCGCCTGCGCCGGTACACGTACGCCCCCGCGCCCGCGCCGGCCAGGACCAGCAGCGCGCCGGCGGTCAGCGGTGCCCACGGGACGAAGACCGCGCGGGCCGTCGCCTCGCCGTGCGCGCCGCCCGCCGCCGTGACGCGCAGCCGTACGGTCGCCGAGTCGAGCGCGGGGACGTCCCCCCACGGCTCGGTGAGCCTGAGACGCTGTCCGGGCCGCACCTCCACCGGCAGGGTGCGGGCCCCGCGCCGCAGCAGCGTCCCGAACACCCCGTCCGCCCGGACGGCGAGCCGGGGGGCGAGGACCGCGTTGCCCCGGTTGACCAGCGTGTAGTGGATGGCCCGCCCGGACACGGTGACGTCCTCGACGGTGAGCGCGGCCAGCGTCGGCCCGCCCACCCGCAGCCGGACCGGTACGCCCACCGTGCGGTCGCCGCCGCGTACGACGATCGCGGCGGGGCGGTCGCCGGGGGGCGCGCCCGTCGGCACCGTGACGGTGAACGGCACATCGGCGCGGGTGCGGGCCGGGACGGTCACCTCGGTGGCGGCGGTCCGCAGCCAGCGCCCGGTCCCGGTGGCGCTCCCGTCACCGGGGCCGCCGCCCTTCTCGTCGTACGTGTCGGCACCGCTCAGCCGCACGGTGATCGGGGACCGCCCGGAGTTGGTGACGGAGATCCGGTCCTGGAGAACGGTGCCGGGCGGGCCCTCCAGGTAGACGTACGGTCTGCCGCCCGTACCGGAACCGCTCACCGCGGGCTGCGCCGTCCACGAGGCGGCGCCCGTGTGCGGCGGCGTCCGCGGCACGGCACCGGCCACCGGTGTCATGGCAAGGGCGCACAGCAGTACGGCAAGGGCGAGTCGGGCGGCGTGACCGGTCGGCGACGGCATGGGCGGCTCCCTGGTGCGTGACGGCGGCGGCTGGATCCCGGGCCCCGGGCCGCTCCGGTTCCGGCCCGGTCCGGCAGGAACGGCCCCTATCGGCCCGCGACCCCCTGCCCTCGCCTGGTCAGCCAGAGCACCCCGGCCGCACCGGTCAGCAGCACCGTGCCGCCCAGCGTGCCGAGCGCCACGGCCGAGTCGAGCGGACCGGTCTTCGGCAGCTGCCCGTCGTCCGGGGCGCTCTGCGCGTTGCCCGCGGCCGTCACATCGAGCTGGAGCGACGGTCCCGGCTTGTTGGTGGGGGTGCAGGTCGTCGTCGTACCGAGCGCCTTGATGGTGAGCACTCCGGCGGTGAAGTCGACCTTGCCGCTCTTCTTCGGGGTGTACGTACCCGACAGGTCACTGATCTTGATGGGGCTGTTGGCGGGTATCGCGGCGGAGTTCGGTGCGCCGGAGACCTGGACCTGGCCGGGGTCGGCGCCGCCCACCTCGATGACCGCGCTGGGGCTCATCGCACCCTTGCCCAGTTCCACGGGGCTGGAGGAGACGCCCTTCTGGAAGGACATCGTGAGCCGGTAGCCACCCCCGCTCTTGACGCTCTTGATGTCGATGGGCGACACGGCACTCTTGTCGCCGATCGGGGTCTTGCAGTTGTAGTCGACGTCCACGACCGTGGCGTGGGCGGCGGGCGCGGCCATCAGCACCACCGTGCCCGCCAGCGCGGACGCCAGCGCGAGAGCTGTTCGCTTCTGGTAGGACACCTGAGTTCCCCTCATGCCGGAAGTCGCCGCACGCCGGTTCGCACCGACGTATTTTTCTGACGACATATCAGATCGGGCGCTCAAGGTACGCCCGGTGCCTTATGGAGGGAAGACAAAGAGCGCGCCGATCCGGCGCGCTCCTCGGTGCTGCAATCCACGGGGCCGTACACCCCGGGGGGTCCGGCCGGCCTACGCGGGGGCGGCCAGCTCCGCCCAGACGGTTTTCCCGGACCGGCCGGGCACCCGCAGGACGCCCCAGTCCAGGCAGAGCCGCTGCACGATGAACATGCCGTGCCCGCCGGGCCGCCCGGCCCGGTGCGGGGTGCGCGGCGCGGGCTGTCCCGCACCCGAGTCGACGACCTCCACCCGCAGCACCTTCGCCGTGCAGGCGATACGCATCTCCTCGGGCCCGTCGGCATGCAGACAGGCGTTGGTGACCAGCTCGGAGACGACCAGCAGGACGTCCTCGGCGGCGGCCCGGCCGTCGGCGCTCGACGCGGGGAGCCAGCCCCATTCGTGAAGCGCCTGGCGGGCGAAGTCGCGGGCGGTCGGCACGATGCCGCTGACCCCGCGCAGCGACAGGGTGAGCCACTGCCGCTCGGCCGGCTCGGAGGAGGCCGCACCGGCGCCCGTGTCCGGGTGCGGCTGAACGCCGACGTCCTCCGGCTCGGGGCCGAGGTCGCCCGGCGGATGCTGCCGGGTGGTGCTCATCAGCGCTTCACCTCACCGATTCACCATGTCGCCATCGAACAATTGCATCGAACAGCTACAAGATCGAACAGTTGCAAGTACGGATTCAGATTCTGGTGGTCGCCCATGGCTCCGCCGGATGACTCCTGCCCGGCCGAATCGTGACAACACCCACTTCGTCTACGCGGATCGCGTGACACGGGCAACACAAGGGGCGCCCGGGGCCGCGAAACGCGCCGCGGTCACGTGTCCAGGGCCGCTTCGAGGGAGTCGTGGACGGTGAAGACCGCCTCGGCCCCGGTGATCTCGAAGACCCTCGCCACCACCGGCAGCATTCCGGCCAAATGGACCCCTCCCCCGGCCGCCTCCGCCTTCAGGCGGGCACCGAGCAGCACATTGAGCCCGGTGGAATCACAGAATTCGAGTCCCGAGCAGTCGACCACCAGGCGCACCCGCCCCTGCTCGACCGCGTGCTCCAGGGGCTCCCGCAGCAGATCCGCCGTGTGGTGATCCAGCTCACCCACCGGCGTCACTACCTCGCTGCGCCCTTCGGTCCGGACCTCGACATGAAGTCGACCCCGGTTCGCGCTGCCGACCGTCCCGCGGTCCATGCCCGTCCCTCTTCGCCGTTCGTCACTGCCTGCGCCTTCGCGTGCGCAGATGCGTATGTGCTGCCTCTGACGTTCTTGAAACATTACGCGGTCTGTGCGCCACGCGATACCCGAAGACCTCAACAAACCGGACATATAGCGTCAATTGGCGCTTGTAAGTGTCCGTCCGAAGCGGGTAAGGGTAGGAGGACACCCAAAACACGGCCGGCTTCGGAGGCGCCGCTTCACCGCAGGAACACGTATGGGCATCGGCAGCCATATGCCGAGAACGATGGAGGAGACCATGTCACCCCGGCTCGACGGACCGCGTCCCCACAACGCGACGTCAGCATGTCCTCAGGGACTGACCCACTCAGACTCCCCTGCCGCGAGCGCCGAGGACGGCACCCGCAGCAGCACCGGTACCGACAGAGGTACCAGCACCACCACGAGCACCACCACAGGCGTCATCACCACGGACGTCATCAGCGACACCGACCGCACCGATGGCTCCGGCCGCGGCGCGAGTGACGGTCTCGAAGGACTTCCCGAGATCCCGCCCTATGACGAAGTGGGGCCGCTGGACGCCAGGGCACTGTCGAAGACGCTCTTCGAGCGGCTCGAATCCCTCGAAGAGGGCACTCACGAGTACTCGTACGTCCGCAACACGCTCGTCGAACTGAACCTGGCCCTGGTCAGGTTCGCCGCCTCCCGGTTCCGCTCCCGCAGCGAGCCGATGGAGGACATCGTCCAGGTCGGCACCATCGGCCTGATCAAGGCGATCGACCGCTTCGAGCTCAGCCGGGGCGTGGAGTTCCCGACGTTCGCGATGCCGACCATCGTCGGCGAGATAAAGCGCTTCTTCCGCGACACCAGCTGGTCCGTGCGCGTCCCGCGCCGGCTCCAGGAACTGCGGCTCGACCTGGCCAAGGCGGGCGACGAGCTCGCCCAGCGACTGGACCGATCGCCCACCGTGGGCGAGCTCGCCGACCGCCTCGGCATCACCCGCGACGAGGTCGTCGAGGGCATGGCCGCGAGCAACGCGTACACCGCGAGCTCGCTGGACGCCAAGCCCGAGGAGGACGACCACGAAGGCGCGCTGGCGGACCGCATCGGCTACGAGGACCACGGACTCGAAGGCATCGAGTACGTCGAGTCCCTGAAGCCGCTGATCGCCGCGCTGCCACGCCGCGACCGCACGATCCTCTCGCTCCGGTTCGTCGCCAACATGACGCAGTCGGAGATCGGCGAGGAGCTGGGCATCTCCCAGATGCATGTGTCGAGGCTGCTCTCCCGCACCCTGGTCAAGCTGCGCAAGGGGCTGACCCTGGAGGAGTGAGCGGCACGCCGCCTCGTGGAGGACCCGTCGCGCGACCCGCGACAGGCGCCTCGCGGAAGGACCCGCCTCGTCAGGAGGCGGGTCCTTCCGCGTGTTTGAGCGTGGCTTACGGCTGCTTTGAGCGTGGCCTACGGCTACGGCTCTGCGACTACGGCCACGGCTCTACGACTGCGGCTCCCCGACGACGCGTTCGCCCCGCCGCCAGACCGTGTGGACCAGCGGGACGCCCGGCCGGTAGGCGAGGTGGACGTGGCTGGGGGCGTCGAGGAGGGCCAGGTCGGCGCGGGCGCCTGGGGCGATGCGGCCGATGTCCGTACGGCGCAGGGCCGCGGCGCCGCCCGCGGTGGCGGACCAGAGGGCCTCGTCCGGCGTCATGCCCATGTCGCGTACGGCGAGGGCGATGCAGAAGGGCATGGAGGACGTGAACGACGAGCCCGGGTTGCAGTCCGTGGAGAGGGCGACGGTGGCGCCGGCGTCGAGGATGCGGCGGGCGTCCGGCCAGGTGGCGCGGGTGGAGAACTCGGCGCCGGGGAGCAGGGTGGCGACGGTGTTGCCCTGGGCCAGGGCGTCGACGTCGGCGTCGGTGAGGTGGGTGCAGTGGTCTGCGGACGCGGCGTCGAGTTCGACGGCCAGCTGGACGCCGGGGCCGTGGCCGAGCTGGTTGGCGTGGACGCGGGGGAGCAGGCCCTTCGCCATGCCCGCGGTCAGGATCGCGCGGGCCTGGTCGCCGTCGAAGGCGCCCTTCTCGCAGAAGACGTCGACCCAACGGGCGTAGGGGGCACAGGCGTCGAGCATCGGCCCGGTGACCAGGTCGACGTAGCCGGCCGGGTCGTCGGCGTAGTCCGGGGAGACGACGTGGGCGCCGAGGTAGGTGACCTCCTCGGTGTGCCGGGCGGCGATGCGCAGGGCGCGGGCCTCGTCCTCGACGGTGAGGCCGTAGCCGGACTTGGTCTCGAAGGTGGTGGTGCCCTGGCGCAGCGCCTCGGCGAGGTAGCGGGCGACGTTGGCGGAGAGCTCTTCGTCGGTGGCCGCGCGGGTGGCGGCGACCGTGGTCCTGATGCCGCCCGCGCTGTAGGCGTGGCCGGACATCCGGGCGTTGAACTCCTCGGTGCGGTCGCCCGCGAACACGAGGTGGGAGTGGGAGTCGACGAAGCCGGGGATCATCGCCCGGCCGCCCGCGTCGACGGCGTTGTCAGTGGCGGGTGCTTTGCTTGATTCACCGGTCCAGACGATCCGGTCGCCCTCGATGACGACGGCCGCGTCCCGGATCGTGCCCAGGGGGGAATCCGCGCACAGGGAGGGGTCGTTGGTGACCAGACTGGCGATGTTGGTGATGGCGGTCGTCGTCATCGGGGTGTTGCTCTCCTTACTGGGTTCCGGCGTCAGCCGTGCAGGGCGGCCACGGCCGAGGCGAGTGCTGCGGGTACGTCCTCGACAAGTGCGTGCTGCCCGTCGCGGACAAGGTGTCGGCCTGCCACGACCGTGTGCCGCACATCGGCGGCGGAGGCGGCGAATACGACTGCTTCGGCAGCCAGTCGGGGCACCGGCCCCGCTGTTCTGACGGAGTCCAGGGCGACGGTCGCCAGGTCCGCGGGGGCTCCGGGTTCGATGACGCCCGCCTCGGGCCGGCCGAGCGCCGCGTGTCCGTCGACGGTGGCGGCACGCAGCAGGGCGGCCGCCGTCCAGTGGCCGCGCGCCCGGGTGCGCAGGCGCTCGTTGAGCTCCATCGCGCGGGCCTCCTCGAAGAGGTCGATCACGGCGTGGCTGTCGCTGCCGAGGGAGAGCGGCGATCCGGCCCGCTGGAGGGCGACGGCGGGGCCGATTCCGTCGGCGAGGTCGCGTTCGGTGGTGGGGCACATGCAGGTGCCCGTCGCCGAGGAGCCGAGGAGTGCGATGTCCTCGGCGGTGAGGTGGGTGTTGTGGATGCTGGTGGTGCGCGGGCCGAGGACGCCGTGGTCGGCGAGGAGCCGGGTGGGGGTGCGGCCGTGGGCGGCGAGGCAGGCGTCGTTCTCCGCGGTCTGCTCGGAGAGGTGGACATGGAGCGGGGCCTGCCGCTCCTCGGCCCAGGCGGCCACGGTAGCGAGCTGCGCGGCGGGCACGGCGCGCACGGAGTGGATTGCGGCGCCGATCAGGGCGTGGTCGGAGCCCTTCAGGAGACCGGCGCGTTCGGCCCAGGCGTCCGCGGTGGTGTCGGAGAAGCGCAGCTGGTGCCGGTCGGGCTGCTGGTACTGGGTGGGGCGCTCGCCGAATCCGGCGGAGAGATAGGCGGTGTCCAGCAGGGTGATCCGGATCCCGGCCTCGCCCGCCGCCGCGATCAGGGCCTCGCCCATCGCGTTCGGGTTGTCGTACGGGGTGCCGCCCGGCGCGTGGTGCAGGTAGTGGAATTCGCCGACCGCGGTGATGCCCGCCAGCGCCATTTCGGCGTACACGGCGCGGGCGAGTTCGTAGTACGAGTCGGGGGTGAGCCGGGAGGCGACCTGGTACATGATCTCGCGCCAGGTCCAGAAGGTGCCGGAGCCCACCTGGACGGTGGAGCGCAGGGCGCGGTGGAAGGCGTGCGAGTGGGTGTTGGCGAGCCCGGGGACGGTGAGCCCGCGCAGCACGGTGGCGCCCGGCGGCGGGGTGGCGACGCCGGTGCGGACGCCCGCGATCAGTCCGCCGGAGACGTCCAGGGCGACGCCCGGCTCGACATGGGTGCCGAGCCAGGCGTGGGACAACCAGTACGTCACGGTGGCGGGCCTGCCCGCCGGCTCCGTTGTCAGCTGCACGCGAGACCTTCCAGTACGTCGGCGAGTGCGACCACCCCGGCCACGCAGTCGTCCTCGGCCGCGTGTTCGGCCGGCGAGTGCGAGACCCCGGTGGGGTTCCGGACGAACAGCATGGCGGTCGGCACCGAAGCGGACAAAATACCCGCGTCGTGTCCGGCGCCGGTCCCGAGGACGGGTACGGCACGACCGGCGTCGCCACGGCCCGCGAGGATCTTGCCGAGCTCGTCGCGCAGGGCGTGCTCGAACTCCACGACGGGCGAGAAGGACTCCCGTACGACGTCGACGTCGATACCGGCCCGCTCGGCGTGTTCCCGGGCGGCCCGTTCGATGCCGGTGACCACGGCGTCCAGGCGGTCCTGGTCGGCGGCGCGGGAGTCGAGCCAGCCCCGGACGAGGGAGGGGATGGCGTTGACCCCGTTGGGCTCGACGGCGACCTTGCCGAAGGTGGCGAGGGCGCCGGCCAGCTCCGCCTCCCGGCGGGCGGCGAGCACGGTCTCGGCGTACGTGAGCATCGGGTCGCGGCGGTCGGCGAGCCGGGTGGTGCCCGCGTGGTTGGCCTCGCCCCGGAAGTCGAACCGCCAGCGTCCGTGCGGCCAGATCGCGGAGGCGATGCCGACCGGGTCGCCGCTGAGGTCGAGGGCGCGCCCCTGTTCGACGTGGAGTTCGACGAACGCGCCGATGCGCGCGAGCCGTTCGGGGTCCGGGCCGATGGTGTCGGGGTCGTACCCGGCCGCCTCCATGGCCTGCGGCAGCGTGATGCCCTGGTCGTCGCGGAGCCGGTGCGCCGCCTCGACGGTCAGCCGTCCGGCGGCGAGCTGGGAGCCGACGCAGGCGAGCCCGAATCGGGCCCCCTCCTCGTCGCCGAAGCTGCTGATGGCAAGCGGCCGGGTGAACTCCACTCCCCTGCTGCGGAGTTCGTCGAGCGCGGCGAAGGAGGAGACCACACCGAGCGGCCCGTCGAAGGCGCCGCCGTCCGGTACGGAGTCGAGATGCGAGCCGGTGACGACGGCGTCCCCGGCCAGGGGGTCACCGAGCCAGGCCCACTGGTTGCCGTTCCGGTCCACCTCGTAGGTGAGCCCGCGCGCCTCGGCCTGCGCCCGGAACCAGGCCCGGCAGTCGACGTCGGCCCCGGTCCAGGCGTAGCGCCGGTAGCCGCCGCTGCCCCGGTTCCGGCCGATGGGCAGGAGCTCCCGCCACATGGCCTGGAACGAGGACGAACCGCTGTGGCCACCGGCGTCGGCGCGAGCGCCTGCGCCGCCCGTGTTCCCGGCCCCGGCCGTGATCCCGTTCCCGTTCCCGTTCCCGTTCCCGGTCTGAAGGCTCACTGGCCGTCCTCCGTCATCGGGACGCGCACGCCCTTGTCCGCGGCGACGGACTCCGCCATGTCGTACCCGGCGTCGACGTGCCGGATGACGCCCATGCCCGGGTCGTTGGTGAGCACCCGGCGGATCTTCTCGCCCGCCAGCTCCGTACCGTCGGCGACGGTCACCTGCCCGGCGTGGATGGAGCGGCCCATGCCCACACCGCCGCCGTGGTGAATGGAGACCCACGAGGCGCCGGACGCCACGTTGACCATGGCGTTGAGCAGCGGCCAGTCGGCGATCGCGTCGGATCCGTCGAGCATGGCCTCGGTCTCCCGGTACGGGGAGGCCACGGAGCCGCAGTCCAGGTGGTCGCGCCCGATGGCCAGCGGGGCGGCCAGCTCACCGCTCGCCACCATGTCGTTGAACCGCTCACCGGCCCGGTCGCGCTCGCCGTAGCCGAGCCAGCAGATCCGGGCGGGCAGCCCCTGGAAGTGGACGCGCTCGCCGGCCATCTTGATCCAGCGGTGCAGCGACTCGTTCTCCGGGAAGAGCTCCAGCATCGCCTTGTCGGTCCTGTGGATGTCGGAGGCCTCGCCCGACAGCGCCGCCCAGCGGAACGGGCCCTTGCCCTCGCAGAACAGCGGCCGGATGTACGCGGGCACGAAGCCTGGGAAGTCGAACGCCCGGTCGTAGCCCGCGAGCCGGGCCTCGCCGCGGATGGAGTTGCCGTAGTCGAAGACCTCGGCCCCGGCGTCCATGAAGCCGACCATCGCCTCGACGTGCTTGGCCATCGACTCCCGGGCGCGCTGCGTGAAGTCGGCGGGCTTCTCGGCGGCGTACGAGGCCATGTCGTCGAAGTCGAGCCCGAGCGGGAGGTACGACAGCGGGTCGTGCGCGCTGGTCTGGTCGGTGACGATGTCGATCGGGGCGCCCTCGGCGAGCATCCGGGGCAGCAGCTCCGCCGCGTTGCCGAGCAGGCCGATGGAGAGCGGGCGGCGGGCGTCCCGCGCCTCGGTGGCCAGCTGGAGCGCGTGCTCCAGGGAGTCGGCGCGCACGTCCAGGTAGCGGTGCTCGATCCGGCGCTCGATGGCGCGCGGGTCGCAGTCGATGCAGATCGCGACGCCGTCGTTCATGGTCACGGCCAGCGGCTGGGCGCCGCCCATGCCGCCGAGTCCGGCGGTCAGGGTGATCGTGCCGGCGAGGGTGCCGTTGAACTTCTTGGCCGCCACCGCCGCGAACGTCTCGTACGTGCCCTGGAGGATGCCCTGAGTGCCGATGTAGATCCACGATCCGGCGGTCATCTGGCCGTACATGGTGAGCCCGAGCGCCTCCAGGCGGCGGAACTCCTCCCAGTTCGCCCAGTCGCCGACCAGGTTGGAGTTGGCGATCAGGACGCGCGGCGCCCACTCGTGCGTCTGCATGACGCCGACCGGGCGGCCGGACTGGACGAGCATCGTCTCGTCCTGCTTGAGCGTCCGCAGTGTGCGCACCATCGCGTCGAAGGAGCGCCAGTCGCGGGCCGCCTTGCCGGTGCCGCCGTAGACGACGAGCTTGTCGGGGTGCTCGGCGACCTCGGGGTCGAGGTTGTTCTGGAGCATGCGCAGGGCGGCCTCCTGCTGCCATCCCAGGGCACTGAGTTCCGTACCGCGCGGTGCCCGAACGGGGCGGGGTCCTGACATGGAAATGCCTCCTCGCGACTGTAACTCCTCTATTCACATCCTGAAGGTCTGAATACTCGTAGTCAACAGCCCCGCGCCGTCGCACGGGGACGGACACCCGGCGCTCACCCCGCACACGGGTCGCCCGGCGCCCTCGCCACGCGCCCTCCGTACGCCTCCGTGCACCAGGGCATGTGCCCCTGGGGAATGCCCGAACCCCTGTCCAGGGAAAGCACGTTGCGTAGCCTCGTGGCCACACTCGCACACCGGGCCGGGAGGGGCGTCCGTATGCCCGCGGCCGCTGCGCCGCACCGGCTCGCAGACGCATGGGAGGCCCCTGTGATCCGAGCACTCAGGCTGCGCGCCGGGACGAAACCGCCGATGGCGCCCGAGGCGGAGGCCGAAGCCGAAGCGCAGGCGCGGGACGTCCTGGCCGAACTCCGGCGATTACGGACCCGGGTCCCGCTCCTGTCCGGCGCCCTGGTCGCCGGCACCGACGGGCTCGTCCTGGCCCACGACACCCCGGAGGTGGAGCCGGAGCGCGTCGGCGCGCTGACCGCGGCCGCGCTCGGCGTCGCGACGCGGATGGCGGAGGCGGCCGGCCGGGGCCGCTTCGGTGAACTTCTCGTACGGGGCGAGTCCGGCTGCGTCGCGTCGTACGCCGCAGGGCCCTCGGCCGTCCTCACACTGCTGGCCGGGGACCGGGTCGACGTCGGGGCACTCCACATCGAGGGCCGCCTCGCGGGCGCCCGCATCGGCGAGCTGATCGACGCCGCATCGCGCCGCGCCGCCCGCCCGGCACCCCCGTCTCTCACCTCCCAGCGGCAACCCCCGCACCCCGGCCCGCTGCCGTCCCAGCGGCAACCCCCGCACCCCGGCCCGCTGCCGTCCCAGCGGCAACCCCCGCACCCCGGCCCGCTGCCGCCCCGCTCCTGACGGCTGGCGGATTCAGCGCCGGCGCCGCGCCCCGCCGGGCGCGGCGTCCCCCGCCATCGGCCCGGTCGACCGGTACCCCTTGACCTGCTTGCCCGCGGGCCGCCCGCGCTCCACCCAGTCGGTCCGCACCCAGTACAGGGCGTCGTCCCGCTCCTCGCGCCGCCCGATCCGGACGGCCTTGAGCCAGAGCCCGGCGCCCGCCCCGGCGAGCACCAGCCCACCGGCCCCGGGCAGCAGGAACGCGCTGGCCACCGCCACGAGGAACGCGCCGAGCAGCCACCACCGGTGCCCGCGCCGCCAGTTGCGTACGGTCACGGCGCGGTCCTGGAGGAAGTCGGACCGCCCTGCACGCGTGGCGCCGCCGGCCAGCTCCGCGTACCGGCCGCCGCGCGAGAACGCCACCACCGCAGCGGTGATCAGGAAGAGCGCGGCCCCGGACAGCAGGCCGATCCGGCGCCCGGTGAGCCCCGGCACCAGCGCGCCGATCGCCGCGGCCAGCAGCCCCGGCCACCACAGCGGTGCGGCACCGGCCCGTACGATCACGGCCACCCTCGCCAACGACTGCGCTCCGCGTCCCACGTCCGTACCCCTCTCCTCAGCTCCTGGTGGAGCCGCCAACTCCTGATGAGCCCGTCAGCCCCTGGTGAGCCTTCCGGCCCGGAGGTTAGTGGCCGTAGATGAGCGGTGCCTGAGAATCGGCGAAGCCCCGGCGGCCACCCCGCCGCGCGCCCCTCAGCCCGTGATCCCCACCAGTCCGTTGCCGTTTTTGGCGCAGTGGAACCGGCCGGCGCAGCACCGCGCCCAGCCGTCGGACTCCGTGTCGGTCAGGGTCAGCCGCCCCCACCTGTCGCCCACCGGAGCATTCCCGCCCAGCCGCAGCCCGAGCGCGGGCACGGCCACGCCCGAGGCCGGCTCCGGCAGCCGCACCGCCTCCGGGAGCACCAGGAGCACCTCGTCGGCCGGGTGCCCGAACAGATCGACCCCGTCCCACACGGCAGCGGCCGCACCCGGCCCCGACACTGGACGCACCCGCTCCACCTCGACCCGTGCGAGCCCGTCGGCCGCGTCCGGGCCGCCACCGGCCATGGTCAGCCGGATCCCGTCGAACTCGGCCACGGTGTTCCATCCGGGCTGGAAGAGGTAGCCGCCGAGCCACGCGTCGTGGGCATGGCGGAGTTCGGAGTAGTCCTTGATCGTCAGCGACCCGCACTGCCGCCCCAGGTGGACCCGGTCCACGGACACGGTCAGCAGGTCATGGGCGGCATCGGCGCTCGTTCCGAACCGCAGCACCCCGGCCCCGGACGGCAGCGCCGCACCGATTCCCGGCAGCAGCTCCAGCACCGCGCCATTGTCCCCGGCCACGCCGGACGGCAGCCCCGGTCCCGTCACTCCACGAACAGCCCCCGCGCCGCCCTCGCGTCGAACTCCTCCAGCCATGCCTGCGCGTCGGGCAGGTCGTCGCACATCGCCTCCAGCAACACGCGCCCCAGCAGCATCGGCGCGCACGCCGTGTCGAAGGCGAGCCCGGTACCGACGGCGGCCGGGATCAGCAGATCGCTGTACTTGGCGACGGGCGCGAACGCGGAGTCCGCCACCGACACGACGGTCATCCCCTGCTCCTGCGCGTACGCGAGCGCGTCCACGACCTCCTTCGGGTGCCGGGGCAGCGCGAAGCAGATCAGCGCGGAGCCACCCGCCCGGCGCGCGGCGTCGATCCGGTCGCGCAGCATGCTGCCGCCCTCGTCGAGCACCCGGACATCGGGGTGGACCTTGGCCGCGAAGTATCCGAAGCCTCGCGCCTGCGAGGAGGCGGCCCGCAGCCCGAGCACCAGCAGCGGCCGCGAGGCCGCCAGCAGCCTGCCCGCCCGCTCGACGGGCCCGGGGTCGGCGAGCAGCTCGGCCAGGTGCCGCAGATTCTCGATCTCGCCGAGCACCGCCTGCTGGTACTCGTTGTACACGTCGTCCCCGTCCGCGCCCCCGGCCACGGACACGGGCTCGGCGGGTGCGACCTCCCGCAGGTGCTTGCGGAGCGCCGGGTAGCCGTCGAAGCCGAGCGCCACGGCGAACCGGGTGACGGACGGCTGGCTGACCCCGGCGAGCTCGGCCAGCTCCACGCTCGACAGGAACGGGACGTCCCCGGCCCTGCGCACCATCGAGTGCGCGATGCGCCGCTGGGTGGGTGTGAGCCGGCGCCCCTCGAAGAGCTGCTGCAACCGCGCAGCCGGGCTGCTCCCGCTCATGCTGTCCCCTCGGTAGTTTCCGGCGCACCGCGATCCGGCGCCGACAAATCCATTCAGCCAGCAAGGCGTCTGCATGTCCATATGCAGCCGGGGCAGCCGGCCGCCCCGGGCACCCTGCCCGAGGAACCGCCCGCCCGAAGCCCGACCCGAAGCCCGACCCGAAGCCCATCCCAAAGAGGGGGGTTAGCCCCACTGCCCGCGACGCCCGCGATTCGTACCGTAAAGGCCATGAAAGCCCGTGACCCCGAGCTCAGGAACGAGCTCGATGCCGCCCTGCATGCCCGTAGTGAGCTGGGTTCGGAGTACGAGCCCGCGCTCGTGGAGTCTTTTCTGGAGAAGGTCGAGCAGCAGCTCGACAGCACTCTCGACCGCCAGGTCCGGCGCCATCTCGCCGAACAGCGGGTGAGCGCCGCCAGGGGTGCGCACCCGTCGCAGTCGCTGGGGAATTTCGGCGAGCGCTACGGCTTCGGGATCATCTCGCTGGTCCTGGCCGTCCCGCTGTCGGCGATCGCTGCCGCGGCCGCCCACACCGGAGGCCTGATCGTCGCCTGGCTCGGGATCGTCGCGGTCAACGCCGTGCACGCGGCCCGCAACTGGCCGTGGGTCTCGCGCCGCCCCGGCCGCACGGGCTCCGACTGGGAGGACTGACGGCCGGGGAAGCTGACGGCCGGAAGGACCGACGGCCGGGAGGACCGACGGTGAGGGAACCGACGGGCCGGGGGAACCGACGGTCCGAGGGGGCTCGGAACCGTCCCGGGAATCCACGGCCCTACGCCTGGCGGGTGGGCTGCACGATCAGCTGGCGCAGGTTGATGTGGCGCGCCCGGCTGGTCGCGTAGGCGATCAGGTCGGCGATCTCGTCGCTGGAGAGCCCGCCGAGCGCGTCGAACATGCCGTCGAGCTGGCCGCTCAGCTCGGCGTTGTCGACGTGGCCGGCCAGCTCCGTGTCGGTGAGGCCCGGCTCGATGTTCGTGACGCGGACGTCACGCGGCCCGAACTCGGTGCGCAGCGACGTGGACAGGTACGTCAGCGCCGCCTTCGTCGCCCCGTACACGGCGTAGTTGGGGAACATGATGTGCGCGCCGATGGACGAGATGTTGACCAGGTCCGCGGTGCGGCCCTCGGCGGCCGCCGCCACCAGGTCGGCCGTGAAGGCCCGGATGATCCGCAGGGCGCCCGTCACATTGGTGTCGATCATCCGCTGCCACTCGTCGGTCCGGCCCTCGTCCACCGGGTTCGGCAGCATCACACCGGCCGCGTTGACCACCAGGTCCACCTGGCCGAAGGTGCTGTGCACCAGCTCGGCCGCGGCGTCGACGGACGCCTGGTCGGTGACGTCGGTGGCGACGGCGAGCGCCTCGCCGCCCGCCTCCTTGATGGCGGCGGCCAGTTCCTCCAGCCGCTCCGCGCGCCGGGCCAGCAGGGCGACCCTGACCCCCTGGGCGGCGAGCAGCCGGGCGGTCGCGCCGCCCATGCCGCTGGCGGCTCCGGTGATGACGGCGGTACGGCCTGCGAGAGTCGTGTACGACATGTCCGTGCTCCTTGTGCGCCTTGCGGCCCGGGCGTTCCCCCGGCCTGGTTCCACTCTGCGGGGCGGCCGACGGGTTACCCAGGGGGACGCTGTTCCTGGGTCTGCCAGTACCAGGCCGGGCGATCGCGGTTCTTCTACGATCGACGCCATGGAAGCTGACCTGGGGGATTTCCTCCGCTCACGCCGCGCCCGTATCCAGCCCGAGGACGTGGGGCTCCAGGCGTACGGCCGGCGGCGCGTGCCGGGACTGCGGCGCGAGGAGGTGGCGCAGCTCGCCGGGGTGAGCGTCGACTACTACATCCGGCTGGAGCAGGGGCGCGGCCCGAGCGTCTCGGACGCGGTGCTCGACGCGATAGCCCGGGTGCTGCGGCTGGACGAGACGGAGCACGCGTATCTGCGTACGGTGGCGCGCCCCAGGGCCGGCGCCTCGGCTCCGGCCTCCTCCCAGCGGGTGCGTCCGGGGCTGCGCCTGGTGCTGGACTCGCTGGCCGGTGCCCCGGCGTTCATCCTGGGGCGCCGGATGGACGTGCTGGCCTGGAACGCGCTGGGGGACGCCGTCCTCGGCTTCTCCCGGATGCCCGCCGCCGAGCGCAACATGCCGCGCCAGGTGTTCCTGGAGCCGGCGGCGCGGGAGCTGTACCCGGACTGGGCGGCGGTGGCGGCGGAGACGGTCGCGTATCTGCGGCTGTACGCGGGGCTGCACCCCAACGACCGGCAACTGGCCGCACTGGTGGGCGAGTTGTCGCTGAAGAGCGAGGACTTCCGCCGGCTGTGGGCGGACCATCAGGTGAAGTCGAAGACCGGTGGCGTCAAGCGCATCAACCACGCGGTCGCGGGTGAGCTGGTCCTGCCGTACGAGACGCTCGGCGCGGCCGGCGATCCCGGCCAGTCCCTGGTGGTCTACACCCCGGAGCCCGGCAGCGAGACCGCCGAACGCATCGCGCTGCTGGCGAGCTGGGCGGCCGCACCGGCACCGGCCGGCTGAGACACGTCCAGGGACCGCGCGCGTGGATGGACGGAGGCGCGCGTGTGCAGGGACGGAACCGCGCGCCTGCCCTGACGGATGTGTCGCGGGGACCGCCGCACCCCCGGTCGCCCGGGGGGCGGGACGACGGCGGTCCCCGCGAGAGACACGGTCCGGGTCGGTTCCGGTCACCGCGTCCTGGCGACGGTGGAGGTCCGGGAGCCGCTCCGTAGTCCGTGTCGCCGTATCGGGTGCCGGCGGGTCTCCCTGCCGGCACCCGTCAATCTGCCGGACTCGTGTTAAGCCGGTGCTGCGCGAACGTGTCGCGCTCGTACCGTTTTCGCGAAGCGGAGCCCCGCAGGGTGCTACGCCTTGCCGGCCGTCGCGTCCTTGGCGAGGAACGCCAGCAGGTCCTGGCGGCTGACCACGCCCTTCGGCTTGCCCTCCACCAGCACGATCGCCGCGTCCGCGGTGTTCGTGCCGCCGAGCACGGCCATCAGGTCCTCGACCGGTTCGCCGGAGCCGACCTGCGGCAGCGGCGGCGACATGTGCTTCTCCAGCGGGTCGGAGAGCGAGGCGCGCTGGGCGAAGAGCGCGTTGAGCAGCTCCCGCTCCACCACCGAACCGATGACCTCGGCGGCCATCACGTCCGGGTGGCCGGCGCCCGGCTTCACGATCGGCATCTGCGAGACGCCGTACTCGCGCAGCACGTCGATCGCCTCGCCGACGGTCTCCTCCGGGTGCATGTGGACGAGCGTCGGGATCGGACCGGCCTTGTGGTCGAGCACATCGGCGACGCGCGCGGACGGGCCGGTGTCCTCCAGGAAGCCGTAGTCGGCCATCCACTCGTCGTTGAAGATCTTGCTGAGGTAGCCGCGGCCGCTGTCGGGCAGCAGGACGACGACCACGTCGTCCGGGCCCAGGCGGCTCGCGACCTCCAGGGCGGCGACGACCGCCATGCCGCAGGAGCCGCCGACCAGCAGCCCCTCCTCCTTGGCGAGGCGGCGGGTCATCTGGAAGGAGTCCTTGTCGGACACGGCGACGATCTCGTCCGTGACCGTGCGGTCGTAGGCGCTCGGCCAGAAGTCCTCGCCGACGCCCTCGACGAGGTAGGGGCGCCCGGAGCCGCCGGAGTAGACCGAGCCCTCCGGGTCCGCGCCGACCACCTTCACCGATCCGCCGCTGATCTCCTTCAGATAGCGGCCGGTGCCGCTGATCGTGCCGCCGGTGCCGACGCCCGCGACGAAGTGGGTGATCTTCCCGTCCGTCTGCTCCCACAGCTCGGGACC
The DNA here is from genome assembly GCF_042890955.1 of Streptomyces sp. NPDC001933. Lineage (NCBI taxonomy): Bacteria > Bacillati > Actinomycetota > Actinomycetes > Kitasatosporales > Streptomycetaceae > Streptomyces > Streptomyces sp. NPDC001933. The sequence goes on from NZ_JBIASS010000007.1 coordinate 70,593, forward strand.
GGTGGTCTCGTAGTGGGAACGCGGGTTGTTGGGGTTGGAGTACTGGTCCGGCTTCCAGGCCCCCGGCGTCTCGCGGACCAGGCGGTCGGAGACGTTGTAGTAGGAGTCCGGGTGCTCGGGGTCAACGGCCGTCGGGCAGACGACGACCTCGGCACCGTAGGCGCGCAGCACATTGATCTTGTCCAGGGACACCTTGTCCGGGCAGACGAAGATGCACTTGTACCCCTTCTGCTGGGCGACGATCGCGAGGCCGACGCCGGTGTTGCCACTGGTCGGCTCGACGATCGTGCCGCCGGGTTCGAGCTCGCCGCTCTGCTCCGCGGCCTCGATCATCCGCAGGGCGATGCGGTCCTTGACCGAACCGCCGGGGTTGAAGTACTCGACCTTGGCCAGGACCGTCGCCTGGATGCCGGCCGTCACACTGCGCAGCCTCACCAGCGGGGTATTGCCTACGAGACTGATCATCGAATCGTGGAATTGCACCGTGTACTCCGGGGTCTCCGAGATGGTGCGGCAAGGGTATGCGTACGGGGACGGGATTGGGCGAAGCGATTGAGCAACGGTCACTGCGGGGCAGTTAGCTGTATGTACGGCGGTACGGCGACGAGGAGGTGGACCGGACTGTGTCAAGGGCAAGGGTGGCACGGCGGATCGCGGCGGGCGCGGCCTATGGCGGCGGCAGCATCGGATTGCTCGGTGCGGCGGCGGTGGGCGTCCTGCTGGCGGAGGTCCAGCTGGCGAAACGGCAGGTGGGCGGCGGGATCGCACCGGTTCCGCCGAGCGCGGACGGGCGGTACGGGGTGGCGTTCGCCGGCCCCGCGGAACCGTTGCGGCTGGGGTTGTTGGGTGACTCGACGGCGGCCGGGCAGGGGGTGCGCCGGGCCGGGCAGACCCCGGGGGCGCTGCTCGCCTCGGGGCTCGCGGCGGTGTCGGAACGGCCGGTGGATCTGCACAATGTGGCGCAGCCGGGCGCCCGGTCGGACGATCTGGAGCGGCAGGTCTCGCTGCTGCTCGCCGACGCCTCCCGTCCGCCGGACGTCTGCGTGATCATGATCGGTGCGAACGATGTGACGCACCGGATCCCGGCCACCCAGTCGGTGCGCTGTCTGACCACCGCCGTGCGCAGGCTGCGTACGGCGGGCGCGGAGGTGGTGGTCGGCACCTGCCCGGACCTGGGCACGATCGAGCCGGTCTACCAGCCGCTGCGCTGGCTGGCCCGGCGGGTGAGCCGGCAGCTGGCGGCGGCGCAGACGATCGGCTCGGTGGAGCAGGGCGGGCGCACGGTATCGCTGGGCGATCTGCTCGGGCCGGAGTTCGAGGCCAATCCGCGGGAGCTGTTCGGGCCGGACAACTACCATCCGTCGGCCGAGGGGTACGCCACGGCGGCGATGGCGCTGCTGCCCACGCTCTGCGCGGTGCTGGGGCTGTGGCCGGAGTCCGAGCGGCTGGACGGGGCCCGGCGCGCGGACATGCTGCCGGTGGCCAAGGCGGCCTCCCAGGCGGCCAAGGAGGCCGGTACAGAGGTCACCGGGGCCCGGGCGCCGTGGGCGCTCCTCAAGCAGCGCAGGCGGCGGCGTCTGCCCGCGGCCACGGAGCCCCACCCGCAGCCGGAACCGCACGGGGAACCACGCGATCTTCCGGCCGGTTCCCCGGCCGGTCCACCGGCCGGTCCCAGGCTTGTCGAGCGGCCCGCCGAGCAGCCTGCCGACCGGCCACCAGTCGACTGAGCGGTCGCTTAGAAAAGAGGTCGGCGTCACATGCGCAGCCCGGTGACCCAGCGTCTACGTACAGGTAACTTCCAAGTCAGCACCTGCCCGAACCCGCCTTCCAGCCCTCATGGAGCCGCGTGATGCCCGAAGCCGTGATCGTCTCTGCAGCCCGTTCCCCCATCGGCCGGGCCTTCAAGGGCTCGCTCAAGGACCTGCGCGCGGACGACCTGACCGCCACGATCATCCAGACCGCGCTGGCCAGGGTTCCCGAGCTGGACCCGAAGGACATCGACGACCTGATGCTCGGCTGCGGCCTCCCCGGCGGCGAGCAGGGCAACAACCTGGGCCGGATCATCGCCGTGCAGATGGGCATGGACCACCTTCCCGGCTGCACGATCACCCGCTACTGCTCGTCCTCCCTCCAGACCAGCCGTATGGCGCTGCACGCCATCAAGGCCGGCGAGGGCGACGTCTTCATCTCGGCCGGTGTCGAGATGGTGTCCCGCTTCTCGAAGGGCAACTCCGACAGCTGGCCGGACACGCACAACCCACTGTTCGCCGACGCCGAGGCCCGCACCGCGGCCCGCGCCGAGCGGGGCGGCGACGACTGGCACGACCCGCGCGAGGACGGCGTCGTCCCGGACGCGTACATCGCGATGGGGCAGACCGCGGAGAACCTGGCCCGGCTCAAGGGCGTCACCCGCCAGGACATGGACGAGTTCGGCGTCCGCTCGCAGAACCTCGCCGAGGAAGCCCTCAAGAACGGCTTCTGGGAGCGCGAGATCACCCCGGTCACCACCCCGGACGGCACGGTCGTCTCGAAGGACGACGGCCCGCGCGCGGGCGTCACCCTGGAGGGCGTGCAGGGCCTGAAGCCGGTGTTCCGCCCCGACGGCCTGGTCACCGCGGGCAACTGCTGCCCGCTCAACGACGGCGCCGCCGCCCTCGTGATCATGTCCGACACCAAGGCGCGCGAGCTGGGCCTGACCCCGCTGGCCCGGATCGTCTCGACCGGCGTCTCCGGCCTCTCCCCCGAGATCATGGGATACGGACCGGTGGAGGCCAGCAGGCAGGCGCTGAAGCGGGCCGGGCTGACCGTCGACGACATCGACCTGGCGGAGATCAACGAGGCGTTCGCCGCCCAGGTGATCCCCTCCTACCGCGACCTCGGCCTGCCGCTGGAGAAGGTCAACGTCAACGGCGGCGCGATCGCCGTCGGCCACCCCTTCGGCATGACCGGCGCCCGGATCACCGGCACGCTGATCAACAGCCTGCAGTTCCACGACAAGCAGTTCGGCCTGGAGACCATGTGCGTCGGCGGCGGCCAGGGCATGGCGATGGTCATCGAGCGGCTGAGCTGAGCCACCGGCCGAGGCCGAGCCGGGCGGCCCGGACCTGACAAAGCCGTCAGCGGGCCCACGCCCCGCACGATGGCCGGTTCCGAGCCCCGACCGTGACCGAATCTCCCCCAGGATGTGACCTATCTCCTGGGGGAGAGTCATTCCCGCAGGTCACACCCACATCAGGGTTAAACCCCAGGCCCAAAGACCTGTCCAATTCGTGACGTAATGCACTGACACAGGGCGCAGGTAGGGGACAAGCTGATGTAGGAAGTCGGGGGATCGATTGAAACCGGGAGTATGTCAGTGAGCGCCATGTCTCTTGCCCTGTTGCTGACCACCGCCGCCGCCACGGCCGTGGGCGCCGCTGCTCTGCACGCTGCTCACGGGCTGCGCAAGCAGGTCACGGCCCTTCGTACCGAACTGTCCGAGGCCCGCGCGCACGGCATCACCGTGCCCGCGCAGAGCCGCAGCACCCTCACCCCGGTCGCCGAGATACGCGCGGCCGTCGCCGAAGCGCTGGCCGAGGAGCGCGAGCGCGAGCTCGCCGAGGCCCGTGCCTTCTGGGCCACCCAGGAAGCGCGTGACGCCGCCGACGCCCCGTCCCTGCTGGGCGGCCTGACCGGGGTGGGCGAGGACGCGCCGTTCTTCATGCCCCGCCAGGCCGACTTCGCGGGCCTGGACGCGATGGACCTCGACGCCACCGAGGCCCTCGACGAGCTGGTGGAACTGACGGAGCTGGCCGACATGACCGAGCTGCCCGGACCGGCGGAGTTCGCCGAGGACTCCCCCGAGCTGGCCGCCGCCCGTCGCCGGCACCCCTCGCACCCCGACTTCGTACCGGTGCAGACCCCGGTCGTCACCGACCACGAGCGCACCGTGAACCGCCTCGAAGAGCTCGCCGACAGCCGTACGGAGCTCGCCGATGTGCGCCCCGGCCCGCTCGGCACGCTCGACGTCTACGTCTTCGCCGACGGCACCACGCTCTGCATGACCCCCGGACACCGCGAGACGGCCGAGCGCCTGGCCGGTTCGCTGCGCGACGGTGAGCACCCGGTGCTGCTGGGCGGTTCCGGCGTCTCCGGCGCGTACGCCCTGACCTTCTCCTGCGGCAAGGAGAACGTCTACATCCTCGCCGACCGGGTCATCGCCTCGTTCTGAAACCCCGGCATCCGGACGCAGCGGCCCTCGCCGGCCGCCGGCCCCGGACCGATCCCCCCGGAGCACCACCCGCCGCTACGCGAACGCGCGTGCGGCGGCCTCGTCCACGAATTGCACGGCCTCGTCGAGCTCGCCCGACGGGGCCTTTTCCAGTGCCACCGCCAGATCGCGCCCCGCCACGGCCAGCTGGTCACCGACCGAGAAGAGCCCGGCGTCCGGCAGGGGGCGCGGCTCCCGGTCCGGCGCCTCGATCCGCTGGGCGCGCAGCGCCAGCTCCCGCGCCGCGGCAAGCCCCTCGGCAGCAGCTCCGCGCTGCAGACGGCTCTGCGGGGCGGCGCGCAGCCGGTCGGCGAATCGGTCCACGGCGATGATCAGCGGGGTCGTATCGAGCACTCCGCGACCCTACGCTCCCCGGCAGGACGGTCACCAACGGGCCGATGCACGGGCACACGTGGAAACGCCTGCGAGAACGGGGAACGGCCCGCAGGCACAGTGCCTGCGGGCCGTTCCGTCGTGCGGGTGCGGACGATCAGTCGTCGCCGCTGAGGATGGAGAACAGACGCAGCATCTCCAGGTAGATCCACACCAGGGTCATGGTGAGGCCGAAGGCCGCCAGCCAGGACTCCTCGCGGGGCGCGCCGTAGGCGATGCCGTCCTCGACCTGCTTGAAGTCCAGGGCCAGGAAGCACGCGCCGAGGATGATCCCGATGACACCGAAGAGGATGCCGAGGCCACCGCTGCGGAAGCCCAGGCCGTCACCGCCGCCGAAGACGGCGAACAGCAGGTTGACCACCATCAGGAGCATGAAGCCCACGGCGGCGGCCATCACGAAGCCGTAGAAGCGCCGGGTGACGCGGATCCAGCGCATCTTGTACGCGAGCAGCACACCGGCGAAGACACACATGGTGCCCATCACCGCCTGCATCACGACGCCGGGTCCGATGTACGTGCTGACCGCGCTGGAGATCACTCCGAGGAAGACACCCTCGAAGGCCGCGTACGAGACGATCAGCGCCGGCACCGGCCTGCGCTTGAAGGACTGGACGAGCGACAGGACGAACGCCACCAGGGCGGCGCCGATCGCGATGCCGTACGACTTGCCGAGGTTCGCCTCGTCGACCGGCAGCAGCGCCCAGGCGAGCACGGCGCCGAGCACCACGGTGCCCAGCGTGATCGCGGTGCGCGTGACGACGTCGTCGATCGTCATCGCGCCGGTGCGCGCCGGTGCCTGCGGGGCGCCGTACTGGGCGTCCGGCTGGGCGTAGGGGTTGGTGGCGTACGGGTTCGCGGCGGTGCCCTGCGCGTACGGGTTGGCACCCGCTGCGGGGGCCCCGGCCTGCGGCGCCGCGTTGAAGCCCGCGTATCCGTTGTCGCGGCTGAAGCCCCGTCGCGAGAAGACCGGGTTGCTGCTCCTCATCTCACTCCTCCATGGCCACCCTGCGTGGCCTTCCCACAAGAGTAATGGGTAGGCAAAAGAATCAGACTAGTGCTTGGGGAGGATCTTTCTGGAAACCCGTACGGAGAAGACCCGCAAACCTGTCGGAAACCGGTCGGGATCGATAGCGGGCGGCTCTGCCGCCGGCTCGGCCCCCAAGTGAGAAGTGGTGCCTGGAACCGGACTCGAACCGGTACGCCCCCGAGGGGCAGCGAGGTTTAAGCTCGCCGTGTCTGCATTCCACCATCCAGGCCTGGCGCGCGGCTCCGCGTTGGCACATGACCCTATCCGGGGACCTCCCCCGAACAGCGGATCAGTGGCGCGATGTTGTCTTATTTTATTGACCGCTTGAGGGGTCGTCAGCACTCGTTCAAGGGCATCGCCACATGCCTGGGCGGGGTAGCGGGCACGACGGCCGGTAATCCGGATTGACGTAAAGTCGCCGCACTCGGACGGCGCATTCACCGGGCGCGCGCCGGTGGCCGCTACGGGCGCACCACCGCGCGGGGCAGAGGGCCGGGCGCGGGGCCGCCGGGTGCCCGGCCGGGCGGTGGCCCCCGGAACGGCGACTCAGGGTCGGTGTCATACCGCAGGAGGACCCCGGGCCCTCCCGGTGCGACTCAAGGCTGCCCCAGGAACGGGCACGCGGACGGACGCCCGGCGGCGCGACGGCGGTGACGATTGAGGGGTCCCGCTCAAACCCCGGACGAGCCCTCGGCCGGAGCCCGAAACAGGAGATACCCGTGACCACCATTTCCACCGCACCCCGCGTCACCACGGTGGCCGCCCGCGCCACGGATCTGTCGAAGGTCTACGGGGAGGGCGAGACCAGGGTGACCGCTCTGGACCAGGTCTCCGTGGACTTCCCCCGGGGCGAGTTCACCGCGATCATGGGCCCGTCCGGCTCCGGCAAGTCCACGCTGATGCACTGCGTGGCCGGTCTCGACAGCTTCAGCGGCGGTTCGGTACGGATCGGCGAGACGGAGCTCGGCTCCCTCAAGGACAAGCAGCTCACCCAGCTCCGCCGGGACAAGATCGGCTTCATCTTCCAGGCGTTCAACCTGCTGCCGACGCTGACGGCGTACGAGAACATCACGCTCCCCATGGACATCGCGGGCCGCAAGCCCGACGCCGAGTGGGTGCGCCAGGTCATCGACATGGTGGGCCTTTCCGACCGGCTGTCCCACCGGCCGACAGAGCTCTCCGGCGGTCAGCAGCAGCGCGTCGCGGTCGCCCGCGCCCTGGCCTCCCGGCCGGAGATCATCTTCGGTGACGAGCCGACCGGGAACCTGGACTCCCGCTCCGGCGCCGAGGTCCTCGGCTTCCTGCGCAACTCGGTGCGCGAGCTGGGACAGACCGTGGTGATCGTGACCCACGACCCGGCGGCCGCCTCCTACGCGGACCGGGTCATCTTCCTCGCGGACGGCCGGATCGTCGACCAGATGATCAACCCCACCGCGGACCGGGTCCTCGACCGGATGAAGGCGTTCGACGCCAAGGGCCGCACCAGCTGAGTCCGCCCCGCCCTGCGCCCCTCCCCGGACCCTCTCCCATCCCAGGACTGACAGACATGTTCCGTACCGCCCTGCGCAATGTGCTCGCGCACAAGGCCAGGCTGCTGATGACCGTCCTCGCCGTGATGCTCGGCGTGGCCTTCGTCTCCGGCACGCTGGTCTTCACCGACACCCTCGGCAACGCCCTCCGCAACCAGTCGGCCAAGAGCTACGACGACGTCGCCGTCGCCGTCACCACCTACGCCGACCAGCGCGACGAGAAGACCACCGGCATCACCGCCGCCACCCTGAAGAAGATCCAGGGCCTGGACGGCGTCTCCACCGCCACCGGCCGGGTCTCCGGCTTCGCCGGGGTCGCCGACCCCGACGGCAGGCTGATCGGCAACGGCTGGTCCAACACCGGCGGGAACTACTTCCCCGGCAAGAACGGCAAGGACTCCGCGTACACCTTCGTCGACGGTACGGGCCCGGTCGCGGCCGACCGGATCGCGCTCGACAAGGAGACCGCGAAGAAGGGCGAGTACAAAGTCGGTGACCGGGTCCGGGTCGCCACGAACGGGCCGGTGAAGGAGTACGTCCTCTCCGGCGTCTTCACCACCGAGGACGGCGCGGTCAACGCGGGCGGCAGCCTGGTCCTCTTCGACACCGAGGTCGCCCAGAAGCTCTACCTCAGGCCCGGCGTGTTCCAGGACGCCAATGTGTCCGCCGTGTCCGGCGCCTCCGCCGAGAAGCTGCTGGCCGAGGTGAAGCCGCTGCTGCCGAAGGACGCCGAGGCCAAGACCGGCCAGGCGCTCGCGGACCAGCAGGCCAAGGACATCGAGGACGGTCTGAGCGGTCTCAACGGGATGCTGCTCGCCTTCGCCGGCATCGCCCTGTTCGTCGGTGTCTTCCTGATCGCCAACACCTTCACCATGCTGGTGGCCCAGCGCACCAAGGAGCTGGCGCTGATGCGCGCCGTCGGCGCCTCGCGCCGCCAGGTCAAGCGCTCGGTGCTCATCGAAGCGGCCGTCGTCGGCGTGATCGCCTCGGTCATCGGTTTCGCCATCGGTCTGGGCCTCGCCATCGGGCTGCGCTCCGCGATGGGCCTGTTCGGCGGGAAGATCCCGGCCGGGCCCCTGATCGTCTCGCCCACCGCGGTCATCGCCGCGTTCGCCGTCGGTGTCCTGATCACCGTGCTGGCCGCCTGGCTGCCCGCCCGCCGGGCCGCCAAGATCCCGCCGGTCGCGGCGATGAGCAGCGTGCACGCGACGGCCACGGTCAAGTCCCTGGTGGTGCGCAACTCGATCGGCGCGGTCCTCACCCTGCTGGGCGGGGCGGGGATCGTGGCGGGCGCGTCCAGGAGCGGATCGTCCGGCCGGACGATCATCGCCGCGGGTGCCTTCCTCACATTGATCGGCGTCATCGTGCTGATCCCGCTGCTGTCGCGGCCGGTGATCGCACTGGTCCGCCCGCTGCTGAAGCGGCTGTTCGGGGTCTCCGGCAAGCTCGCCGCGCAGAACGCGGTCCGCAACCCGCGCCGTACCGGCGCCACCGCCTCCGCGCTGGCGATCGGCCTCACCCTGGTCACCGGCATCTCGGTCCTCGGCGTCACCCTCGGCCAGGCGGTCGACCGGATGACCACGGACAACATCAAGGCCGACTACATGGTGACGATGGCGAGCGGCGGTCCGCTCGACGAGTCGGCGCTCACCGCCCTGCAGAAGGCCGACGGGGTCTCGGCCATCTCGCCGCAGCAGGCCACCTCGCTGGAGGTCAAGGGCGAGTACCACTCCGCGTCCGCCGTCACCCCCGGCGACGTGCAGCAGCTCTTCACGCTGCCGACCGTCTCCGGCTCGCTCGACGCGCTGGGGAAGGGCGAGATCGCCGTCGACAAGAAGACGGCCGAGTCCAACGGCTGGAAGACCGGCGACACCCTCCCGGTGAAGTTCGACGACGACAAGAAGGGCGAGCTGAAAGTCGGGGCGGTCTTCGAGGGGAACGAGATGCTCTCCCCGGTCCTGGTCCCGAAGAACGTCGCCGACGCGCACGGCGGCATGTCGTACATCCGCGAGATCTGGCTGAAGACGGACGGCGGCGCGACCGACGCCAACGAGCAGGCGCTGGTGAAGGCCCTGGGTGACAACCCCGGGATGAGCATCATGGACCGTCAGGACATCCGTGACATGTTCGGCGGCTCGGTCAACCTCGCGATGAACATCATGTACGGGCTGCTGGCGATGGCCCTGATCATCGCGGTGCTCGGGGTCGTCAACACCCTGGCGATGTCGGTCTTCGAGCGCCAGCAGGAGATCGGCATGCTGCGGGCGATCGGCCTGGACCGGCGCCGGGTGAAGCGCATGATCCGGCTGGAGGCCGTGGTCATCTCGCTCTTCGGCGCGGTGGTCGGTGTCGTGCTCGGCATGTTCCTCGGCTGGGCGATCGGGCAGACCCTGTCCTCGGAGATCCCGCAGTACGCGCTGGTCATCCCGTGGGACCGGATCGCGGTCTTCCTGGTGCTGGCGGGGATCGTGGGTGTGCTGGCCGCGCTCTGGCCGGCCCGCAGCGCCGCGAAGCTGAACATGCTGACGGCGATCAAGACGGAGTAGCGGACCCGGCGGGACGGGATCCCGCCGAAGACGCCCGAGGGCCGGTGCGCGCAGCGAAGAAGCCGCGCGCACCGGCCCTCGGCCCGTCCCGGTGTGTCAACCGGTCGCGGACGCCGTCCAGTCACGGGCCCGCAGCGGCATGCGGGAGGCCCCGCCCTCCGCCGGACGCACCGCGAGGATCTGGTTGACGCCGATCTTGTTGTGCTCGAAGGAGAGGGCGGAGGCGGCCATGTAGAGCCGCCAGACCCTGGCCCGTCCGGCCGAGGTCATCCGGACCGCCCGGTCCCACTGCTTCTCCAGGTTGGCGACCCAGCGGCGCAGGGTCAGCGCGTAGTGCTCGCGGATCGACTCGACGTCGCGGGCCTCGAAGCCGGCCTCTTCGAGGGTGGCCACGGTCCGGCCCACCGGGGCCAGTTCGCCGTCGGGGAAGACGTAGGCGTCGATGAACTCGTCCACGTGGTACGCGGACTCGTCCTTCTCGGGGCGGCGGGCGATCTGGTGGTTGAGCAGCCGGCCGCCGGGCTTGAGGAGTGCGTAGAGGTCGTCGGCGTACTCACGGAACCGGACCGAGCCGACGTGTTCCGCCATGCCGATGGACGAAATGGCGTCGTAGGGGCCGTCCCTGACGTCCCGGTAGTCCTGGACCCGGATCTCGATCCGGTCGGTCAGGCCCTCCTGCGCGATGCGCTTCCTGGCGAAGGCGGCCTGTTCCACGGAGAGGGTGACTCCGGTGACCCGGGCGCCGTACTCGCGGGCGGCGTGGATGGCCATGGAGCCCCAGCCGCAGCCGACGTCGAGGAGGCGGTCGCCCTCCTTCAGCGCGAGCTTGCGGCAGACCAGGTCGAGCTTGTCGCGCTGGGCGTCCTCAAGGCTTTTGTCGTCCTCCCAGTAGGCGCAGGAGTAGACCATGGACGGGCCGAGGACCAGTTCGTAGAAGTCGTTGCCCACGTCGTAGTGGTGGCTGATGGCCGCCTTGTCCCGGCGCTTGGTGTGGAGGGGGCCGGGGCGGCGGCGCACCTCCTCGGGCGGCGGGGGCGGCGGGGGCAGGGGGCCGCCCAGTCGCAGCAGCCCCTTGGCGAAGGCCCGCACCCTGGGGTCGCGGACCGGGTGGACGCTCTCCTTGGCGTCGGCCCCGTGTTCCCAGATCAGCGAGGCCATCAGGTCCAGGGCCTCGTAGAGATCGCCTTCGATGTCGAGTTCGCCCGCGACCCAGGCGCGGGCCAGGCCCAGTTCGCCCGGCTTCCAGAGCAGCCGGCGCAGCGCGCGGCGGTTCCGGATCACAAGTACGGGGGCACCGGGCGGTCCGGATTCGCTGCCGTCCCAGGCCCGGATACGGACCGGCAGCTTTTCTCCCAGCAACTCCTCGGCAAGAGCGGTCAGCCGCAACGCGGCGTCTGCCATGGCGCACACCTCCGTGATGGTGTTCCCAATGTGCCCAAACATGGTCGAACATGCCTGCAACCACGCCGGGCACCCGTGCGCCACGACGAGGTACGTACCCGTCAACAGTCCGCGAAGCCCCCGCCATCCCGCTACAGCGCAATGGAAGGGCAAAACAGCTGTACGGCACATGCATTCGGCGCCGGATACGCCGAAGGAGCCGCCCGCACCACGGATGGCGGACGGCCCCTTCGGGCGTTGTGCGCGTACTGCGCGGGCGAGTGGGCCCGCGGGCGGACTAGGAGGCCTTGGCCTTCTCGCCCTCGGCCTTGGCGGCGGCCGGTGCCGGGGCCGGCTTGGCGGCCTCGTAGAACTCCTCGCGCGGCGTCTCCATGGCGCCGAGCGAGACGACCTCGCGCTTGAGGAACATCGCGAGGGTCCAGTCGGCGAAGATCCGGATCTTGCGGTTCCAGGTCGGCATCGCCATGCCGTGGTAGCCACGGTGCATGTACCAGGCGATGCGTCCCTTGAGCTTGATCTTCATCTTGCCCATGACGATCATCGCGACGCCCTTGTGCAGCCCCAGACCGGCGACGGCACCCTTGTTGGCGTGGCTGTACTCCTTCTGCGGGAAGCCCCGCATGCCGGAGATGACGTTGTCGCCGAGGACCTTGGCCTGCCGCAGCGCGTGCTGGGCGTTGGGCGGGCACCAGGCGTTCGGGTTACCGGCCCGGCGGCCGATCATGTCCGGAACCTGGGCGTTGTCGCCCGCGGCCCAGATGTAGTCGGTGCCCTGCACCTGGAGCTTCTCGGAGGTGTCCACGTGACCGCGCGGACCGAGCGGCAGGCCGAAGCGGGCCAGCGCCGGGTTCGGCTTCACGCCGGCCGTCCACACGATGGTGTTGGAGTCGACCTCGAGGCCGTTCTTCAGGACGACGTGACCGTCGACGCAGGAGTCCATGGAGGTCGAGAGGAAGACCTCGACACCACGGGATTCCAGGTGCTCCCGGCCCCAGGTGCCCAGCTTCGGTCCGACCTCGGGAAGGATCTTGTCGGCGGCGTCGACGAGGATGAAGCGCATGTCCTCGCGCTTCACGTTCGTGTAGTACTTCGCCGCGTCACGGGCCATGTCCTCGACCTCGCCGATGGTCTCCGCGCCGGCGAAGCCGCCGCCCACGAAGACGAACGTCAGCGCCCTGCGGCGGACGTCCTCGTCGGTCGTCGAGTCGGCCTTGTCCAGCTGCTCGAGGACGTGGTTGCGCAGGCCGATGGCCTCCTCGATGCCCTTCATGCCGATGCCCTGTTCGGCGAGGCCGGGGATCGGGAAGGTGCGGGAGACCGCGCCCATCGCGATGACCAGGTAGTCGAAGGGCAGCTCGTAGGCCTCGCCGACGAGCGGCGCGACCGTGGCGACCTTGCGGTCCTGGTCGATGGTCGTGACTCGGCCGGTGAGAACCTCGGCCTTGGGCAGGACGCGTCGCAGCGGGACGACGACATGCCGAGGCGAGATGCTGCCGGCAGCAGCTTCGGGGAGGAAGGGCTGGTAGGTCATGTACGACCGGGGGTCGACGACCGTGACGGTCGCCTCTCCGTAGCGCATCTTCTTGAGGATGCGCCGAGCTGCGTACAGGCCTACGTACCCACCGCCTACTACGAGGATCCTGGGACGCTCCGTGGTGCTCATGCCATCGAGTATCCACCCCCCTCGGAGGGCATGCTCGTGAGCCCCTTCACAAGCATGTGTCCACCTTCTGCTACACTTCGCCGCCCACGTGACCGAGGTCATGGCGACGCAGGGGAACCACGGCGTGACGGCGAACGTTGTTCACCGCTTGTGAGCTGGCCCTTGGCCCTCCGGACGGACCGAACCACCGCTCCGGTTCACCTGTCGGCAACACGTCCGGAACACTCCCGCACGACCTCGCAACAACCTTGCGGGCGGCCCCGGATGCCCATCCGGAGCAGAACCGCCCTCCACAGAGCCGAATTCCTTGTGAAGAAGTTCACGAACTTCGTCGCGGCGTGTCCCGGAAACCACCCCCCGGGTGGCCCACGAGAGCTCAAAGGTGCAGGCCAAGGTACGCGTGAGCGCTCCGCGCGGAGCGCCCCCGCCAGCCCCTTCCAGCCCCTTCCAGGCCCTTCCAGGCCCTTCCGGTGCCTGTCCCCTAGGCGATCGACCAGCCGATCCCGTCGAGGATGTCGTGCTCGCTGACGACGACCTCACGGGCCCCGGTCCGCTCCATCACGGCGAGCAGGATCAGCGCACCGGACGTGATCACATCGACCCGTCCCGGGTGCATCGCGCCCATCGCGGCCCGCTCGGCGTGGGTGGAGCCGAGGAGCCGTCCGGTGATCTCCTGGACCTGATCGAAGGAGATCCGGGAGTGGTGGATCGCCTCGGAGTCGTACGCGTCGAGCCCCAGGGCGATCGCGGCGACCGTGGTGACCGTCCCGGCGAGGCCGACGAGGGTGGCGGCCCCGGTGAGCGGCACGCTCTCCTCGGCGAGGTCGAGGGCGGCGTCGATGTCGGCCCGGATCGCGGCGACCTGGGCGTCGGTCGGCGGGTCGGTGACGACACCGTCGTGCACCAGGTGCCGCTCGGTCATCCGTACGCAGCCGATGTCGACGGAGCGCGCGGCCCGTACGTGGTCGTCGCCGACGACGAACTCGGTGGAGCCGCCGCCGATGTCCACGACGAGATACGGCTCGGCGAGGTGGTCGCGGCCCGCGAGTTCCTTGGTGGCTCCGGTGAAGGAGAACTCCGCCTCCTGGTCACCGCTGATCACCTCGGGCTCGACGCCCAGGATCTCCAGCACCCCCCGGACGAAGTCGTCCCGGTTCTCCGCGTCGCGGGAGGCGGAGGTGGCGACGAAGCGGAGCCGCTGCGCCCCGTGCTCCTTGATCACCGTCGCGTACTGCCGGCAGGCCGCGAACGTCCGCTCCAGCGCCTCGGGAGCGAGCCGCCCGGTACGGTCGACGCCCTGCCCGAGCCGGACGATCTCCATCCGCCGGTCGAGCTCGACGAGCTCACCGGTGGACGGGTCGGCGTCGGCGACGAGCAGACGGATGGAGTTGGTGCCGCAGTCGATGGCAGCCACGCGAGTCATGAAGCACTCCCACAATCAAGCCCCTCCGGCGATCGGGGAGCAGTTCAAGCCCCTCCGGGGACGAGGAGCCATTCAAGCCCCTCCGGCGATCGAGGAGCAGGGGTCCGGGGGCGGAGCCCCCGGGGAACGAACGGTCAGTCCTCGTCCGGCGCGCCGCACGGCGAAACGCACGGCCCCTTGCGCCACCACTCCGGCAGCATCGCGATCGCCTCGTCGCCCAGCGGATTCACCCCCGGCCCCGCGGCCAGCGAGTGCCCCACCAGAACGTGCAGGCACTTCACCCGGTCCGGCATGCCTCCCGCGCTCGGAAAGCCCTCCAGCACCTCGATCGCGTCGCGCCGTGCGATGTAGTCCTCGTGCGCGGCCCGGTACGCGGCGGCCAGCTCGGGGTCCGTACCGAGGCGCTCGGTCATCTCCTTCATGACCCCGTTCGCCTCCAGCGTGCCGATCGCGGACGCGGCACGCGGGCACGTCAGGTAGTACGTCGTCGGGAACGGCGTACCGTCCTCCAGCCGGGGCTGCGTCTCGACCACGTCCGGGTTGCCGCACGGGCAGCGGTGCGCGATCGCGCGCAGACCGCGCGGCGGACGGCCCAGCTGCTGCTGGAACGCGGCGATGTCCGCCTCGGTGGGCGCGGTGGACTCGGTCTGGGGAGGGGGCGTTTCCATGCCTGCCTAGGTTCTGATCGGGCTGCTCGAACTGCGGTTCTGCAGATGGATGGAGAAAGTCAGTCGCGGTCGTCGCGGTCGGCGCTGTCCACGCCGTCCCAGAGGTTGGAGTGCCACGGCCGGCCGGACTCGTCCGTCCTGCCCTCGCGCTCCTTGACCGCGTCGGGGTCGATCACGGTGTAACTGGTCTCCCCGGGAAGAAGGTAGTGCAGGTGCGTACGGGCCAGCTGCCGGATGTACGCGTCGTCCTGCAGGCGCGCCTTCTCGTCGCGCAGCTCCTCGGTACGGGCCTTGGCCTCCTGCGCGAGGCGCTCCTGGTCGGCGATCTCGTCCCGCTGCGAGACGTACTGCCGCATCGGGTACGCGAGCGCGACCACCAGCGAGCAGACCACGAGCGCGAGGAAGGCCGCCCGGCCGGTGAGCCGTGAGCGGCGGGCCTGGCGGCGGTTCTGGGACCGGTAGACGCGGGCCGCGGTCTGCTCGCCGAGCAGTCGCAGCCGGGTCGCGGTGGAGAACCGGTCCCGGTCCTTCGCGGCCATGTCCCCGCCTCCCCACTACGCACGTCCGTCCCCGCACACGGTACGGGACCGAGTGCGGGGACGGACGGAGGCCGGGGCACACGACCCCCGCCGGGCTTGTCAGCCCTTGCTGTGCTTACTGGTTCGCAGAGCGAAACCGCGGGAACGCCGAGCGGCCCGCGTACACCGCGGCGTCGTCGAGGATCTCCTCGATGCGCAGCAGCTGGTTGTACTTGGCGACGCGGTCCGAGCGGGCCGGGGCGCCGGTCTTGATCTGGCCGCAGTTCACCGCGACCGCGAGGTCGGCGATGGTGACGTCCTCGGTCTCGCCGGAGCGGTGGGACATCATGCACTTGAAGCCGTTGCGCTGGGCCAGCTCGACGGCGTCCAGGGTCTCGGTCAGCGAGCCGATCTGGTTGACCTTGACGAGCAGGGCGTTGGCGGAGCCCTCCTCGATGCCGCGGGCCAGGCGCTCCGGGTTGGTGACGAAGAGGTCGTCGCCGACGATCTGCACCTTGGCGCCGAGCTTGTCGGTGATGACCTTCCAGCCGGCCCAGTCGTCCTCGTACAGCGGGTCCTCGATGGAGACCAGCGGGTACGCGGAGACGAGCTCCTCGTAGTACTCGGTCATCTCGGCGGCCGAGCGGGCCTTGCCCTCGAACTCGTACTTGCCGTCCTTGTAGAACTCGGACGCGGCGACGTCGAGCGCGAGCGCGATGTCCTTGCCCGGGACGTAGCCGGCCTCCTTGATGGCCTCGAGGATGAGGTCGAGGGCGGCGCGGTTGGACTCCAGGTTCGGCGCGAAGCCGCCCTCGTCGCCGAGACCGGTCGACAGGCCCTTGGTCTTCAGGACCTTCTTCAGCGTGTGGTAGACCTCGGCACCCCAGCGCAGCGCCTCGGAGAAGGACTCCGCGCCGATCGGCGCGATCATGAACTCCTGGATGTCCACGTTGGAGTCGGCGTGCGAACCGCCGTTGAGGATGTTCATCATCGGAACGGGCAGCAGGTGCGCGTTCGGGCCGCCGAGGTAGCGGAAGAGCGGCAGGTCCGAGGCCTCGGACGCGGCGTGGGCGACGGCCAGCGAGACGCCGAGGATGGCGTTGGCGCCGAGCGAGCCCTTGTTCTCGGTGGCGTCCAGGTCGAACATCGCCTGGTCGATCAGCCGCTGCTCGGTGGCGTCGTAGCCGACGAGCTCCGGGCCGATCTGCTCGATCACGGCGAGGACGGCCTTCTCGACGCCCTTGCCCTGGTAGCGGTTGGGGTCACCGTCGCGAAGCTCAATGGCCTCGAACGCACCGGTGGAGGCGCCTGACGGAACGGCAGCACGGCCCGTGCTGCCGTCGTCGAGGCCGACCTCTACCTCGACCGTGGGGTTTCCGCGGGAGTCGAGGATTTCCCGGGCTACGACGACGTCGATGGACGGCACGAGGCATCTCCTTCTGGGATATGACGCTGGTTGTGCAGGGTCGCTTTGGCCTTGCGACAAGAGCCTAACCGGCCCGGCCCGATCAGTCGGCCGACCGCCCGACCCCTGGGACGAAAAAGGACCCGGGGGCACACATTACCGGACAAACTGTCAGATTTTTACCGGTCAGTAACTACAACAGTTGAACGGTCCGCCGCTCCCCCGAGCGCGAACGGCAGCACCCCGGCCGGGCGCATACGGGGGAATGCGCGCCGGGCCGGGGTGGTACTCGGGGAGGAGCGAGCCGCGACTACTTCGTCAGGTGCAGCTGCTGACCCGGGTAGATCAGGTCGGCGTCCTTGACGATGTCCTTGTTCAGCTCGAACAGCTTCTGCCAGCCGCCCTTGACCTTGTGGTCGGCGGCGATCTTGCTCAGCGAGTCGCCGGAGACGACCTTGTACTCGCCGTCGCCCTTCTTGACCTTCTCGCCGGTCGGCGTGGTGACGGTCTTCTTCGACTCGGCCTGCGGGGCGGTGGTGCGGTCCGAGCGGGAGGCGGCGGGGGCCTCGGTGCGCTCGGCCTGCTTCGGCTGGGCCTGCTGCTTCGGGGCGGCCGGGGCGCTCTGCTGCTCGGAGGCGCCGGAGCTCGCGG
The DNA here is from genome assembly GCF_042890955.1 of Streptomyces sp. NPDC001933. Taxonomy (NCBI): domain Bacteria; kingdom Bacillati; phylum Actinomycetota; class Actinomycetes; order Kitasatosporales; family Streptomycetaceae; genus Streptomyces; species Streptomyces sp. NPDC001933. Next base: position 88,066 of record NZ_JBIASS010000007.1, read on the forward strand.
TCGAATTGGAGGAGGAGTTCGAGGACGAGCCGGTGTCGACGCCCGGGTCGACGCCGTCGTTGGTCAGGTTGCCGGCGCCGGCGCAGCCCCAGGCACCGGGGCCCTGCATGTCGAGGAGCTTCTCGGCGGTGGCGATCTGCTGGGCCTTGGTGGCCAGGTCGGCGCGCGGGGCGTACTGCGTACCGCCGGCGGCGGCCCAGCTGGACTGCGAGAACTGCAGACCGCCGTAGTAGCCGTTGCCGGTGTTGATGGACCAGTTGCCACCGGACTCGCACTGGGCGACGGCGTCCCAGGTGGCGACGGAGGCGGCGGAGGCGCCGGTCGCGCCCATCAGGGGCACGGCGACTGCGGCACCGGCGACACCGGCGAGCGTGGCGATGCGGACGGCCTTGGACGGGCGGCGGTGCTTGCCCTTGCTGGAAAGCAGCATGGAACTTCTCCTCACCGACGCCTACGAGGTGAGCTGTCGGGTTCGGGCCAAGTGAGTTGCCCGGTCGCACGTCCTAGCACGCGACTTCACCCCAAGCCGGTCCTGATGCGTCTTTCGACGATCGGGCCCGGCGCTTACCTGGGTCCCCCGCTCCTGCCTACGGCGCTTTACGCGTCTGTTCCCTTCGACCGACGGCAGGATTCGGCGTGACGGTCGACGGGGCCCGCGGTGCGAGCGGTTCCGACCGTAAACATACGCAACCCCCACATTCAAAGACGGACACATCGGACAATAAACCCTTACTTGCATCTGAAGAACCGTCGTTTCCGCAGGTGGGACGCGATGCGGAAGGGCCCCCGGACGCGACACGCCAGTTGACGCAAAGAGACCCATGTCTCACTTACGCATAAGCGGACATAGGTCCCTGAACTGGCCCACTTTTTGGGGCTCTTTTAGTCGATTATCAGACTTCCCTCACTTGGCCTTCACATCGAGATCGAGGCTCTGGCCAGGGAGGATGAGGTCCGGGTCGGCGCCGACGGCAGCCTTGTTGGCCTCGTAGAGCGCGGGCCAGCCGCCGGGAACCTTCTGTGCGTCAGCAATCGACCAGAGGTTGTCGCCGGCGTGGACGGTGTACGTGCCGTCGGCGGCCGGGGCGGCCGTGTCGCGCGCGTCCTTGCCGCCGCGCGATGCGTGACGGCCCGACTCGCGGCCGTCGGCGTCCGCGCCACGCCCCTTCTCGGCGGCCGGCGCGCCGCGGTGCTTGCCGCCCTTGCCGCTGGACGCGTCGGGCGAGGCGGGCGCTCCGGAGGACGGGGTGGTCGAGGCCGAGGGCTTCGGGGACGGCGAGGTCTTCCCCGACGGCTTGCCGGACCCCTCCGAGCCGTCCGCGCCGTCCGTACCGTCCGAGGCGCTCCCGGACGGCGTGGCGTCGCCCGACGGGTCCGCCGACGCGTCGTCAGCCGGCTTCCCGCTCCCGGCCGGGTCGTCGGCGGGCACCGAGCCCGGGTCCACGCCCGGCAGCGTCCCGTCCACGGCCAGACCGGAGATGACCGCGCAGCTGGGCCAGGCCCGCGGGCCCCGGTCGTCCAGCACCTTCTCGGCCACCTCTATCTGCTGCGCCCGGCTGGCGAGGTCGGCGCGCTCCGCGTACGCCTCACCGCCGTACGCCTTCCAGGTCTCCTGCGAGAACTGGAGGCCGCCGTAGTAGCCGTTCCCGAAGTCGGCGCTCCACGCGCCGCCGCTCTCGCACTCGGCCACCCGGTCCCAGGTCGTGGCGTCGGCCGCGTGGGCACCGGACGCGCCGAGCAGCGGGATGGCGATGGCCGATCCGGTCACGCCCGCGGCGACGACGATGGCGGGTGCCTGACGGGGGCGACGGTGTTTGCCGTTCGCGGAGCCCATGGGGTTGCCTTCCGGGTAGCTGACGTGTGACTGGTGAGTCGAACGGTGAACCTAGCCGGGTTCGAACGGGAGTCACAAGTCGATGCAGCGCAGATCACGTGAAAGTCACAGAGTTGACGGTGCGTCACTTTCTGCGTGGGCGGACCCCGGGGTGAACTCCACGGGAAGCGTGCGGAGTCCGCGCATGATGAGCCCGCCACGCCACCGCAAATCGGTATGTTCCACCGCAAGTCGCAGGTCCGGAAGGCGGTTCAGGAGCGTGGCGAGCGCGGTCTGTCCCTCCAGCCGGGCGAGCGGCGCACCCAGGCAGTAGTGGATGCCGTGCCCGTATCCGAGGTGCTGATTGTCACGCCGTGCGAGGTCGAGCGTGTCGGGGTCCTCGAAACGCTCCGGGTCGCGGTCGGCCGCGGCGAGCACCACGAGTACCGGGTCCCCGGCCGCGATGTCCTGTCCGCCGAGCGTCAGCGGTTCGGTGGCGAACCGCCAGGTGGCCAGTTCCACCGGGCCGTCGTACCGCAGCAGTTCCTCGATGCCGGTCTCCAGCAGCCCGCTCTCCCCCGCGTCCAGGGAGAGCTGGAGCCGTTCGCGCTGCGCGGGGTTGCGCAGCAGGGCGTAGACCCCGTTGCCGATGAGGTTGACCGTGGTCTCGAATCCGGCGAAGAGCAGGATGAAGGCCATGGCCGCGGCCTCGTTCTCGGTGAGGTGCTCGCCGTGGTCGCTGGCGCGGATCAGCCCGGAGATCAGATCGTCCCCGGGGTTCTCCCGCTTGCGGTGGATCAGCTCGGCGAGATAGCCGCGCATCTTCTTCACCGACCTGGCCACCCCGCCGCGCGGACCGCCGCCGTGGCGGATCATCATGCCCGCCCAGTCCCGGAAGTCGTCCTGGTCCTCGCGCGGGACGCCGAGCAGGTCGCAGATCGCGTAGATGGGGAGCGGGAAGGCGAAGTCGTGGATGAGGTCCGCCTTCCCCTCCGCGATGAAGCGGTCGATGAGGCGGTCCGTCAGTTCCTGTACGCGCGGTGCGAACTCGGCGACCCGGCGCGGGGTGAACGCCTTGGAGACGAGGCGGCGCAGCCGGGTGTGGTCCGGCGGGTCGATGTTCAGCAGATGCGTCATCAGCTCCGCCTTGCGCTCTCCCGGGATGCCCGTCTTCCCCTTGGCGTGCGCCGGCTCGGCGTGGTGCGCCGGGTTCTTGGAGAGCCGGGTGTCGGCGAGCGCCTGCCGCGCGTCCGCGTACCTGGTCACGAGCCACGCCTCGACGCCGCTGGGCAGCGCGGTCCGGTGCACGGGGCTGTGCTCCCGCAGCCAGGCGTAGGCCGGGTACGGGTCGGTGGCGAACTCCCAGGTGAAGAGTTCGGGGCCGCCGGCGGGGCAGGCGGCGGGCGCATCGGCGGGACTGTCGGCGGGGCGGTCGGCGGGGCTGTGGTTCACCCCCCGACGTTATCCGCCGCCCCCGGGCGCCATCCCCCGCCCTCCGGCGTACTCGTCCCCGCCGGCGGTTCCCGTCGCCCTCCGGCGCTGCTCGGCCCACTCCGGCGCCAGGCGTCGCCCTCCGGCGCTACTCGTTGTCCTCCGCCGCCAGGCGTCGCCCCCGGTGCTACTCGTTGCCCTCCGCCGCCCTGATGGCGTCCCGGTAGGCGCGGCCCGCGGCCCGCAGGGCGGCCTCGGGGTCGATGCCGTCCTGCTCGGCGCGTACGGCGAGGGCGAGGAGCTCGTAGCCGATGCCGTCGCCGGTGGGGAGCGGCACGTCGAGCTTCGCGGTACGGACCCGGCCGGCCAGCTTCGCCGCCAGCGCCAGGCCGGGCTGCCCGAGCGGGACCCCGTCGGTGACCGAGTCGCGCTGCTTCTCGATGGCCTTGGTGCGCAGCCAGTGCGCGTGGACGTCCTCCGGAGTCTCGGCGCTCTCGTCGCCGAAGACGTGCGGGTGGCGGTGGATCAGCTTCTCGACGAGGGTCGCGGCCACGTCGTCGACGGAGAACGGCTCCTCCTCGTCCTCCTCGGCGATCCTGGCGTGGAAGACGACCTGGAGGAGCACGTCGCCGAGTTCCTCGCGCAGCTCGTCGCGGTCGCCGTCCTCGATCGCCTCGACGAGTTCGTACGCCTCCTCGATGGCGTACTTGGCGAGGCCCTCGTGGGTCTTCTGCGAGGTCCACGGGCATTCGACCCTGATCCGGTCCATGACCTGGACCAGATCGAGGAGCCGGGCGCCCGGCAGGTCGTACGAACCGGGCAGCAGCTCCAGGTCCGGCATCCGCACCCGGCCCGAACCGGCGAGCCTGGCGAGCCCGTCGGTCAGCGGCTGATCGCCCTCGCCGCCCGCGAGGACGACGACGGACCGGCCGCCCGCACAGTCGTCGACGAGTTCCTGCGCGGCGGGCGCGGCATGCTCGACGGTGACGCCCGCCTCGCGCAGATACGGCAGCTGCGGGTGGTCCGGCTCGGCGCAGAGCACCCGGTCGGCGGCGTGCAGTGCCTGCCAGGCGGGCCAGGACAGGAGTCCGGGCGCGACGCGGTGGCTGGCGGTGAGCAGAACGATACGGCCGGGGTCTTCAGCATTCACCGTTCGAATCTACTCCGGTCGCTCCCGCCGCCCCTTCCGCGGCCGGTCAGGCCCCGGCCTCGGCGGCCGCGCCGGCCGGCTTGGTGACCGGGTTGAGCCAGGGGGCCTTGTAGTCGGCGAGCTGGGTCTGCTTGTCGTCCCAGGTGCCGTAGCGCGGATTGACGTCGACCCGCAGGGCCTTCGACGCCTTGCCGAGCGCCTCGCCGACGGCCTGCTGACCGGCGGGCTGCTGGAGGTCGGCGCCGAGCGCCTGGGCCAGCTTGGTCAGCTGGACCTGCTCGCGCAGGACGGCGTCGATCTGGCCGGGGGCGACCCAGCTCTGCTGGAGCATCGCCGTCCGCAGCCGCTCCTCCCCGCCGGACTGGGCGGCCGCCGCCTTGCGCATCTGCTGGATCTCGCTGCGGCTGACGGTCACGCCCACGTCCTGTGCGGCCCGGTCCAGCACCCGGTCGAAGATCATGCCGTGCAGCTTGGCCCGGCTGAGCTGCCCGGACTTGTCGATGAGCTGGGAGGCGTCCTTCGAGTCGCGCTGCGCCTCGCGTACCGCGGCCACCTGGCTCTGCAGCGTGGAGACCTCGATCCGGTCCCCGCCGACGACAGCCGCGGCGCCCGGGTGGGCCTCGCTGCCGCAGGCGGTCAGGAGTGGGGCGCCGGCGAGCAGGGCGGCGGAGACGGTGAGCGCGGTGCGACGGCGGCGGTGCAAAGGAACCTCCCGGGGAGAGTTTGTGCATCAGTGCACAAGACCTTGCGGTGATCGATGTTAGGCAGTGGACACGGCTGGGGCCACCGATTCGACCAACGATTCGGGAGGAGTTGGGGATGTGGCCCCGGCCGGGACGGCTCAGGGCACGCGTTCGGCCTCCGGGGCCGGGGTGTCCGGCCGCAGCATGATCGTGCGCGAGACGACGAAGGTGATCGGGATGGCCGCCGCGGCCGCGACCAGCGGCGCGTACCGGCTGCTGAACCCGGCCAGGTCGACCAGCAGATAGACACCGCCGGTCGTGATGACGAAGTTGGCGGCGTTGGTGAGCGGGAAGAGCAGGAACTTCCGCCAGGTGGGCCGGGTCCGGTAGGTGAACCAGGAGTTCAGGAAGAAGGAGCCGGTCATGCTCAGCGCGAAGGCGATCACATGGGCGGCGATGTAGGGCAGCCACATCAGCAGGACGAGATAGCAGCCGTAGTACGTGCCGGTGTTCACCACTCCCACGAGGGCGAATCGGGCCATCTGCGCGGTGACCGTCATCGGCGTACGAACTCCTGGGGTTCCCGTATCTGTCGCGTCTGTGACGTCTGTGGCGTCGGTCGTGGTGCCTCGGTGTTGGTGGCCTTCACCAGGAAGTGCGGGCGTCGCTTCACTTCGTAGTAGATGCGGCCGACGTACTCGCCGACCACCCCGACCATCACCATCTGGACCCCGGCGAGTGCGGTGACCACGACGATGAGCGTGACATAGCCGGGAGTTTCCACTCCCTTCACCAGGGCGACGCCGACGATCCACGCAGCATAGGCGAAGGCCACCGAAAGCAGCAGCATGCCCAGGTAGAGCGCGGCGCGCAGCGGTTTGTTGTTGAAGGAGAGCAGCCCGTCGAGACCGTAATTGAGCAGCTTTCCGAAGGTCCAGGCGGAACTTCCCTGTTCACGGACGGCATTCTCGTAGGAGAAGGTCGTCGTACGGAATCCCACCCAGGCGAAAAGGCCCTTGGAGAACCGGTTGTATTCGGTGAGCTCCAGTACCGCGTCGACGGTGCGGCGGGACAGCAGCCTGAAGTCCCCGACGCCGTCCACCAGCTCCACGTCCACCAGGCGGTTGATCAGCCAGTAGTAGGTGCGGGCGCTGAGGGTGCGGGTGACCCGGTCGCCCTTGCGGGTGCGGCGGGCGATCACCTGGTCGTGGCCCTGCTCGTGCTCCTGGAGCATCCGGCCCACGAGCTCGGGCGGGTGCTGGAGGTCGGCGTCCATGATGACCACGGCGTCGCCCTCGGCGTGCTGGAGACCGGCCAGCATCGCGGCCTCCTTGCCGAAGTTGCGGCTGAAGGAGACATAGCGGACCCGCGGATCGGCGGCGGCCAGTTCCTGGAGGATCACCAGGGTCCGGTCCGCACTGCCGTCGTCGACGAACACCAGCTGGAATTCATGTCCCAGCCCGGTCATTTCTTCCGTGACGCGTTCATGGAAGCGTTCGAGGATCTCTTCCTCGTTGTAACAAGGCACCACCAGCGAGATCAGCACGGAAGTACATCAGCCCGGCCAGATGTCGGAACCCGATGCAGCACGTGACCGGTGGGCGTCCATTGCGTGAACTGACCCAATCCGGCCCGGGGTTGTAAGTTCGAAGCTGGCATATTCCTGCGTATGCCGACTTTCCGTCCCCGCCTGCGCGCGGGCTCGCTCGCCGCGCTGCTCACCGTCGCAGCGGTCTGCGCGGGTGACGCCGTGGCGCGCGTCTTCCCGTTCGGGCCGCACACGCGCAGCGTCAACGACCTGGGCAATCAGTTCGTGCCGTTCCACGCCCGGCTGTGGGACCTGCTGCACGGGAACGCCGACGGCGGGCTGCTGCTCAACTGGTCCTCCGGGTACGGGACGAGTTTCCTGCCGGATCTCGGCACCTATCTGACCAGCCCGTTCGCCCTGCTCGTCGGGGTCTTCCCGCGTGACCGGATCGATCTCGCGGTCTATGTGGTGACGGTCCTGAAGATGGCCTCGGCGGCGGCGCTGATGGCCTTGTTCCTGCTGACGCTGCGCGGCGGGCGCTGGTGGGTGGCCGGCGCGCTCGGCGGTTCGTACGCGCTGTGCGGCTGGTCGGTCGCCGAGGCGTCGTACAACCCGATGTGGCTGGACGGCCTGGTCGCGCTGCCGCTGCTCTGCCTGGTCGCCGAGTGGGCCCGTACCGGACGGCACCGGATCGCCGGGCCGCTGCTGGTGGCGGTGGTGTGGGCGGCCAACTTCTACACGGCGTACATGGCGACGCTCGGTGCCGCTCTGGTGCTGGCCGTCCGGCTGTTCACCGAGCGGGACGACCGGCGGGCGGTGGTCCGGGGGCTGGTGCGGGCCGTCTGCACGGTCGGGATCGGTGTCGGGCTCTCGGCGCCCGTCCTGCTCCCGGTCTATCTGGGGACCAAGCACGCCTACCCGGGCTGGGACCGTCCGTTCGCGCCGGCCACCTGGCCCGATGTGCTCGCCCGGCTGCTGCCCGCCACGTACAGCTTCTTCACCCCGGCCCTCTTCCTCGGCACCGGCACCCTGCTGCTGGCCGTCGCGCTCGCCTTCCAGCGGTCCGTGCCGGGGCGCGAGCGGTGGGCGTGGGCGGGGCTGGTGGCCGGGGTCGCGCTGTCGATGCAGTGGGAGCCGACCCATCTGCTGTGGCACGCCTTCGCGACGCCCAACGGCAGCCCGTACCGGCAGACGTTCGTGCTGGCCGGGTTGTTGGTGATCGCCGCCTGGGTCTCGGTCTCGTACGGATGGCCGGAGCGGCGGGCGCTGCTCTGCGGGGCCGCGGTCCTGGTGCTGCTCGCGGCCGGGGCCGGCTTCAGCGACCTGGTCACCGGGTGGACGTATCCGCTGTTCGCGGTGGGGCTGGTGGCCGCGGCCTGCGCTCTGGTGCTGGCCGGGCGGGGCCGGAGGCTCGCGGCGCTGGCCGCCGTGCTGCTGATCGGCGCACAGGCCGGGCAGGCCGCCGCGGCCACCGCGTACTTCGACCGGCAGCGGCTGAACCGGCTCGACGACTACGCGCCCTGGGGCGAACGGCAGCGGACCCAGGCGGCCGTGGTCGCGGGCGCCGACGGCTGGCCGGGCTACCGCACGGACCCCGGCCGGGAGCAGACCACCACCAACGATCCGCTGCTGGTGGGCGGGCAGGGCGGCGCGTACTACAGCAGCCACACGCCCGCGGTGCTGACCCGCACGATGCGGGCGCTCGGTGGCGGGTGGACGTCGAACGGCCGGGCCGTGCAGAGCCTGGACAACCCGGTCACGGACGCGGTCTTCTCGGTCGGCGCGCGGGTGCGCGGGCCGCGCGATCCGCACCAGGGGTCGAACGTCCCGGACGACCGGCCGGTGACGGTGAGCCGTGCCGAGGCGCCGCCGCTGGTGACGGTGCGCGGGCCGGGCGTGCCTGTGCCGTACGGCCGTTCGCCGTTCCGGAACCAGGAGCAGCTGCTCGGTTCGCGGGTCTACACGGTCCCGACGACGGTGCTGCGTGCGGCGGACGGCGGCACGGTGGCGGACAAGAGGGCGTACGACTACCGGGTGGGGCGCGGCACGTACACGCTGACCGCCGCCTGTCCGGCGGGCAGCGAGGCGTATCTGTGGTCGCCCGACATGTTCGGCCGGGCGCGGCTCGGCGACGGCCCGGAGGTCGAGTTCAAGGGGCAGCTGCCGGCCAGGCGGGCCGCGATGCAGCACCTGGGCACGGTCGGCGGGGGCGGGAGCGTGCGGGTCACGTTGACCCCGGTGCGCGCCGGGACCGTGCCGCACGGGGCGGTCGGCTGTCTGGACCGGGCCCGGCTGGCCTCGGCGGTAACCGGACTGAAGCGCACCGGCGCGACCGCCGTCCACGTCACCGGCCACGGCGTCCGGGCCGAACTGCCGCCCGGCACCACCGGAACGGTCGTGATCGCGGCGCCCCGGATCGCGGGCTGGAGCTGCCAGGGCCGCCCCGCCGACAGCTACCTGGGCCTGGTCGCCACCCCGGCACCGGCCCGGGGCGGGGCCGTCGACTGCACGTTCCGGCCCCCGGGCCTGCGGGCGGGTGCGGTGGCCGGGGCGGGTTCGCTCGCCGTGCTCGTGCTCGGCGGGGCGGCCCTCGCGTACCGGCGGCGGCGATCGGAGACCGGGCGGTCCGGACGGCCCGGCCCCGACCCCGCGCCGCAGCTCTCCGGGGCCCCGGAGCCCGTGGAGGTCTGACCAGGGCCGGGCGCCGGGCCGGTCCGGCCATGAGAGCCCCTGAAGTTCCGACCGGGGCCGGGCCGGTCGTCAGCCGCCCCGCACCTCCACCTGGCGGTCGAGCCGGCGGCGCAGCTCCACCGGCAGCGGGTGGTGGGGCCCGTAGGCCCGCTCGGCGTCGTACAGCAGCGCCTGGAGCTGGACGCGCGCCGTCACATGGTCGCCGAGCGCGAGCAGCAGGTGCGCGATGCGGTTGCGGATCTCGAAGGCGCGGGCCGGGTCGCCGCCCGTGGTGCGGTGGTTCTCGAAGTACGGGAGGACCGCGCGGTACTCGGCGAGGGCGGCGGCCGGTTCACCGAGCTGTTCCAGGCACTGGGCCGCGTCGTAGCGGAACTGGAGCGTCTGTGGGTCGGCCGGGCCGGCCTCCGCCGCGCGGTCGCCGGCGAGCCGGCGCAGCTCGGGCAGGGCGCGGCGGTACTGGCCGTCGTCCATCAGCGTCGCCGCGTACTGCTTGCGCAGGATGCGGACCACGGCGGAGTCCTCGCCGTGCTGTTCGGCGGCGACAGGAAGGATCGAGCCGAGGATGTCCACGGCCTGGGTGATCCGGCCCTCGCCGAGCAGCTTCTTGACGTCGTCGACGGCGGCGGCCACATCGGGCCGGGCGGCCGCGGCGGGCGGGGCCGGTGCCGCGGGCTGGGACCGGGTGGCGTTGCGGTCGGGCCACGGGGCGTGCGGGCGCAGGAAGGGGCGGGTCGGGTCGAGCGGTCCGACGGAGAGGCCGGTGCCCGGCGCGGGAAGCAGCGGGGCGAGGTGTTCGTACACCTCCTGGGCGCCGGACGGGCGGTGCTGCGGGTCCTTGGCGAGCAGCCGCAGCACCAGCGCTTCGAGCTGCTCGGGGATCTCGGGCCTGATCCGGCGGACCGGGACCGGCGGCTCGTGGAGGTGGCGGTGGAGCACGCCGAGGGCGGTGGTCCCGGCGAACGGCACCTCGCCGCTGAGCAGTTCGTGCAGAAGCACGCCGAGGGCGTACAGATCGGTGTACGGGCCCACGGCGCCGCCCATCGCCTGCTCGGGGGCCATGTAGGCCGGGGAGCCGATCGGTGAGCCGGTGTGGGTGAGCCGGGTGGTGTCGGTGTCCAGGACGGAGGCGACGCCCAGGTCGAGAACGGTGACGGTGCCGTCCGGACGCACCATCACGTTGCGGGGCTTGAGGTCGCGGTGGACGATCGGCACCGCGTGCACGGCGCACAGGACGGCGCAGAGCTGGGCGGCGACCGCGACGGACCACTGCCAGGGGTACGGCTCGTGCTCGGCAAGGTGGTCGGCGAGGTCGGCGCCCTCGACGTACTGCATGACGAGGAACAGGTCGTCGCCGTCGCTGCCCGCGTCGTGGACGGTGACCAGGCCCGGGTGGTCGACCTGGGCGGTGACCCGGCACTCGCGGACGAAGCGGCGGCGCAGCTCGTCCGCGGCCTCGCCGTCGATGGGGCCGGTGACCCGGTCGGGGCGGAGCAGCTTCACCGCGACGCGGCGGTCCAGGCGCTGGTCGTAGGCCGTCCAGACCTGGCCCATGCCGCCCTGGCCGAGGATGGTCGCCAGTTGGTACCGCCCACCGATGAGACGCCCGTTCACCGGCCTTCCTCCTTGCGGAGGTAGTCGCTCAGCTCGTCGAGCTCGGCGCGGACCTGGTCGATGCGCTGGGGGTGGGGGTGCGAATGGGGCCGGGGTTGGGGTTGAGGCTGGGGCGCGGGGTTCGGCTGGGGCTGAAGCTGCGGCTGCGGCTGCGGCTGCGGCTGGAACTGGGGCGCGGCGGGCGGCTGCTGTACGGGCAGGGGCGGCGACGGCACGGGCGTGGGAGCAGCCGCGGGCATGGGCACAGGAGCGGGCGTGGACCTCCCCATCGGCACCGTGGGCGCGTGCTGGTACCCGTAGCCGTACCCGTGTCCGTGTCCGTGTCCGTAGCCGTGTCCGTAGCCGTAGCCGGTCACCGGCTGCTGCCTGGTCAGCCGTTCGTAATGGCGGATGTCCCCCACCAGGTAGTACGCGAGCGAGCCCAGCATCACCACCAGCAGCAGCGGGATGAGGAGGTAGTCGATGCCGGTCGGCTCGTCGCTGCCGTCCCGGCCGAGGACCGGCAGGAGCACGCAGACGAACACGAACCCGGCACCGGTCAGCCACCAGTCGTACGCCCGGCGGCGCACGATCGCGAGCCGGAGCAGCGGAGCCCACAGCAGGATCCCGAGCGAGCCCACCGAGAGCACGCCGAACAGCACCCGCATCGAGACGATCCAGGCCCGGCTGGGAACCCGGCGCGGCGGCGTCGGCGGATGACCCGGGGCGTACATGGCTGCTCCTGGAGACCTGGTCGTTGAACATCCGCGCGCACGCTCCGTGCACGCAGATCCGAGCGTAGAGGGCGACACCGACAACCGGCCCCGGGTTGTACGGAACCGCTGTGGTTCAGCTCACTCCGGTTCAGCTCACTTCGGTGCGACCGTGCCGTCCGTCAGTCCGTCGTACATCCCCTGTACGAGCTGTCCGCCGAGCCGGCCGGCCAGCCTGAGGGCGTCCTCGAACTCGGCCAGGGCACGGAACCGTTCGCCGTACCGCTGCTGCTCCGCGAGCGGCAGCCTGGGCAGTTGGAGGCGGCGGGCGTCCAGTCGGGTGGCGGTGGAGGCGTAGCTGCTGGCCTGGCGGTTGTTGGCGGTGCCGCGCAGGAAGCCGGCCAGGAACCAGGGGTCGAGGGCGGCCGGATCGGGGCGCAGCAGCTGGAGGTTGCGGCCCAGCGCGGCACCCGCGGTGGCGTCGTCGATGACGCGGGCGGCGGAGCCGCCGCCGAGCACGGGGACGACGACATCGCCCGGTTCGACGAGGACCGGCTCCTCGGCGGGGCCGTCGGCGGGCAGGCTTCCCGAAGGGGCGGTGGAGCCGAGGACGTCGTGTTCGGTGAGCACGGGGCCCTGGCCGGTGCCGGAGCCGCCGGTGCGGAGCTGGAGGGCTCCGGCGCGGGCGAGTTCGCCGACGGTGGTGAGGGGCCAGTGGGCCGGGTCGGTGAGGGTGACGGCGGGCGGGGTGAGGGCGCCGGCGCGGCCGAGCGTCTCGGTGAGCCGCTCCCGTACCCGGATCAGTTCGCCGGGTCCGCCCGCGGCGGCCGGCGGTGGCAGATGGCGGGCGGGGGCCAGGTCCACGTCGTCGTCGAGGAGTTCGATGACGGGGACGGCGCGGCCCGCGCCGGGGCGGGCCCCGGCCGGGGCGGCGCCTTCGAAGGACTGCCAGGCGTCGAGCACGGCGCCCTGCACCGCCTGCCAGTCGAGCCGGTCGCGCCCACCGGTCGCGGAGGCCTGTCCTCCCGAGGCCGGTTCGGCGGGCTCGGCGGTGTCGACGAGCAGCAGTTCGGGCGAGGTGGGCGAGCCGCTGCCGGGCTTGCGGAGCACCCAGAGGTGGAGCGGGATGCCGTACGGGGGTGCGGCGCCGGCCGGGAGCGCGATGACGGCGCGCAGGGCGCCGCGGCGCAGCAGATCGGCGCGGATCCGGCGGCCGGAGCGGCGCGAGGCGGCGGCCGGGGGCATCAGCAGCACGGCGGTGCCGCCCTCTCGCAGATGGGCCAGGGCGTGCTGGACCCAGGCGAGTTCGGACTCGGTGCGTGCCGGGAAGCCGTACTCCCAGCGCGGGTCGTAGGCGAGTTCGTCGTGGCCCCAGTTGCGTTCGTTGAACGGCGGGTGGCAGAGCACGGCGTCGGCGGCGAGCTGCGGGAAGGCGTCGGCGCGCAGGGTGTCGGCGGTCCGTGCCGCCAGGGCGCAGCCGGGGCCGGTGTGCAGGGCGAGCCGCAGCGCGGTGAGCGCGGCGAGGTCGGGGTCGGTCTCCTGGGCGTACAGGGCGGCGGGGTTGCCGACGGCGCGCAGCAGGGCGCCGGTGCCCGCGGCCGGGTCGAGGACCGTACGGGCGGGCCGCTCGCCCGTCTCCACGAGGGCGGCCATCAGTTCGGCGAGTCCGGGCGGGGTGAGTGTGTACTGGCGCGGGTTGGCGTCCAGCTGACGGCCGAGGAGGAACTCGAAGGTCTCCCGGGCCCCGGTCCCGGCGGCGAGTTCGGCGGCGGCGCGGAGCAGCGGGACGGACGGGAGCAGTTCGGCGGGGCTCGGGGTGTGAACGGCCCTCCCGCCTTCCGCCGCCGGTCCGAAGCGGGTGGTGAGCACCTTGTCGACGGCGAGGGAGAGCACGCCGGCCATCCCTTCGTCCGACACGGCGGTGATCTCCGGCCAGGCCCTGGGGCTGGTCCGCAGGAGCAGCAGGGCGCAGCCCGCGTGGACCAGGGCGGGGACCGCTCCGGCCGGGTGCCCGGCGACCTGCTGCCAGACCCGTTCGCGCAGCGGGACCTCGGCGAGTTTCCCCTGGTCGCGGAGCCATTGCTCGACCTCGGGCAGCGCGAAGGACGGGCTCGTCTCGGTGCCGCCGACGGGCTTGGGGAAGTCGGCGTGGCGGCGGCGCCAGTTGCTGACCGCGGCGCGTCCCACCCCCGCCAGCCGTGCGATCCCGGCCGCGGTCACCTCTGTCGAGTTCTCCGGCACTGACTGTCTCCCTGGCTGGTCCTGGCACTCGTCCCGGTACTGGTTGTCGGCGAGCATACCGACCCGGTTCACACGACACCGATTCACAGCGTGCATCGACCCATTCTCCGTGAACCGTGTTGACTCGGTTCACAAGCTCTGCTGTGATTGACCCATCGCCGCACAGGGCGATGCACCGGAGCGATGCACGGAACCGCTCCCCACCCATTTCTGCTTTCGCCGGAGGGCACAGCCATGTCCCAGTTCACGCAGCCGCCGCAGTCCCCGCAGCCCCAGCAGCCGTACACCCCGGCCCAGACGCCGGGGATGCGCCCGGCCCGTAACGGACTGGGCATCGCCGCCCTCATCCTGGGTGTCATCGGCGCCGTGTCCGGCCTGATCCCGTTCCTGTTCTGGCTGGCGGGCATCCTCGGCCTCATCGCCCTGATCCTGGGCCTGGCCGGCCGGGGCCGGGCGAAGCGCGGCGAGGCCACCAACAAGGGGATGGCGACCTTCGGTGCCGTACTCGGCCTGATCTCGCTGATCCTCACGGTGGTGGGCGCGGTGATCACGTTCAAGGCCGTGGACGACGCCGTGAACGACCTCAACAAGGCGGTCTCCGACACGACGGCCTCCGCGAAGCCGAAGCCCGGCGGCGACTCCGCCAAGGACGGGGGCGCGGACAAGAAGAAGGAGACCGGCGAGGCGCTGGAGGCCGGCGACTCGGCCGTGTACGACGACGATCTGACGGTCACGGTCGGCGACGCCACCTCGTACACCCCGGACGCGTACGCCGCCGGACACACCAAGGGCCAGAAGGCCTACCGGGTCGCCGTCGTCATCGAGAACGCGGGCAAGGAGAAGTTCGATTCCGCGCTCGTCAGCGTCTCGGCACGGGCCGGCCAGGACGGCGTGGACGCCGAGCAGATCTTCGACAACAAGGTCGGCACGGGCTTCAGCGGCACGGTCCTGCCGGGCAAGAAGGTCACTGTCCAGTTCGCCTTCGACACCCCGGCGGACGCCAAGAACCTGACGGTCGAGGTCAACCCCGGCTTCACGTACGACGCCTCGCAGTGGGACCTGAAGCTCTGACCGTCCTTCCGAGACCGGACAGAACGAACCGGAGAGACCGGAGCAGCTCGGCATGAGCCTTCCCGCCCGCGCCTCGGCAGCCGCCCTGAGTGCCGCGACCGCCCTCACCCTCGCGACGGCCTGCAACATGCTCCCGGACGAGGGACCCGACGCCACCGCCCCCTACGCCGGGCTGACCGCCCCCGAGGTCGTCAACAAGGCCCTCGCGGCGACCCGCGCCGCCAAGTCGGTACGCATGACGGTGCGGACGGCGACGCCCGAGGGCCCGGTGGAGGCGTACGTGGCCACGGACATCAGGGGCGAGTGCACGGTCACCCTCTCCATGGGCGCGGCGGGCACGCTGGAGCTGGTACGGACGGACGGCACGGTCCGCACCCGCTCCGACGCCGCGATGCTGCGATCGGCCTCCCCGCCACAGGCCAAGAACCTCACCGGCCGCTGGGTGGAACCCACCACCGCCGACCGGCACGCGAAGCTGGCCGAACGCTACTGCGACTGGGAGACCTTCCTCGGCGGCCTCGCGCCGAAGACCGGAACGGCCCGCAAAAGGTGGACGAGCGCCGCCGCCTCCGGCACCCCCGCCCTGACCGTCACCGGCAGGACGGACGACGGAAAGTGGACGGCGGACATCGCCACCGAGGGCAGACCCTTCCTGCTGCGGCTGCGCCTCCCGCGCGGCGGAACGGGAGACGGCACCGCCCCCGTGTCCGTCGAATTCTCCGAATTCGACAAGCCGTTCAAGGCGAACAGCCCGAAGCCCTGAACCCCTGAGCGCTCCGGACCACAGAACCCGCCCCGCCCCAGGGCGGGTTCTGCGTACTACCGCCCCGCCCCTGTGCTCACCCGCCGCACTGCTCCAGCATCGCCGTCTTGTCTGCGGCGGTTACGGGAAGTCCGTACTTAAGGGACACCTGCGCGAACCGCACTGCGTACGAGCAGCGCACCGGCTTGTACGGCGGCAGCCAGGAAGCCGGCCCCGAGTCGCGCTTGGCGTTGTTGGCCGGCCCGTCCACCGGGATGAGATTGAGCGGGTCGTTGGCGATCTGCTGCCGCTTGGCCTCGTTCCAGCGCGCGGCGCCCATCTGCCAGTCGTACGAGAGCGGCATGACGTGGTCGATCTGGACCTTGGTGGCCTGCTGCTTGCGCCAGTCGATGGTGGCGCCGGTGTACGGGTCCTTGAGCGTCATCGACACGACCACGCAGTCCGAACCGGACCGGAACTTCAGGTCCTTGCCGTCCCTGGCGAGGAGGTCGTTACGGGTGTCGCAGCCGTTCCTCGCGAGCGGTATCCCGTCGACCGAGTCCTTCCACGCGTAGCCGAACTTGTCCCGCGCGTAACCGGTCTTCGGCCCCCGCCCCTTGGTCGCCACCTTCTCGATGACCTTCCGCCCGGCCGCCCGGTCCGCCTCGGACGTGAGCGGCGCGAGCCCCGGCTTCGTACCGTCGGCGTTGTCGAGCGGACTGGCCCCGAACCCGGTGACGGCCCGCCCGCCGCCCTCCCCCTCGGAGCGCGAAGGCTGCTCGGGGTCGCAGCCGGCCAGGGCCAGCACCGCCGCCACGCCGAGGGCGGGCAGCATCACTCGGTAAGTGCGGGGAGATATCACTCGGAACCGTCCTGACAGGGAGAAAGCCGAACCCGGGAATCCTACGAAAGCCTGCTCCCCGAGAGCATGCACATGCCGACACTCTGGCCGATTGCAACCCGAATCACACTGCTGGCCGCCTGGGGCGCGTGAGGGGTGCGGGCGGCGTCCGCGATCCGGCCCCTCCGCGCACACGCGCACCGTCCGGCCCCCCGTCGGCTCACACCTTCCCGATCCCCAGCGTCGTCTCGGACGGCAGCATCCCGGAACCGATCGCCGCCACCCAGAACGGCCCCAGCAGTTCGGCGAGCCGCTCCTGCCCCTCCTCACCGAGCACCCGCCACGGGTCCGCCGCCGCTTCGTCCGTACGCCGCTCGACCTCGGCGCGCAACGCCCGCCCCGCCTCGGTCGCCACACCGCCCCCGTCCAACAGCCCACGCTCCACGAGCCGTTGCCGGGCGGCCCGCCACTCCACGTCGCTCCATCCCCGGCTCGCGAACACCTCCGGCCGCGCCGCCCCGACGGCGGCGAAGGAGACCAGCGACTCGACCGGGTCGAGCCCCGCCTCGACGAGCGCCGCGAGATGGCCGTCGCCCCGGTGCTCACGCAGGACCGTCGCCGCCTGCCAGAGCGCGAGGTGCGGCTCCTTTGGCCAGGACAGGGCGGCGTTGGCCGCGGCGAGCGGCCGGCCGGCGGTGTCGGCGCCCTCCGCGACGCGCCGCACGAGCGCGGCGGCCTCACGCAACTCCGCACCGTCGACCGCCTCCCCCAGCAGCTTCCGGTAGGCGCGGTCGACCGCCCGGGTCCGGGCCGCGAGCACCGCACCGGGCGAGGCGACGGACCAGGCGGCGGGCACGTACTCACTCACCATCGCCGGACTGAAGCTGTAGAAGGTGTCGGCCACCCGCCCCGCATCGACCTCCCCGAGCGGCGCCGCGCGCCAGGCGAAGTAGCCGGGCCACCGCTCGTCGGTCCGGTATCCGAGCGCGGCGGCCTCCGCGACGGCCTCCGGCGCGTAGTACAGAACAGCGTGCAACGGCTCCAGCAGGTGCCACATCCGTCGCACCCGCCCCAGCGACTCGGACATGATTCCGCCCTCCACGAAGTCACCAATCTAGCCACTGACTAGATATCGAGATCCCCAGACTGCCGCCCCACCCTCGAACTTGTCAACGACTAGATTCCGCGTAATCTCCTGCCCATGACCAGCGAGCGCACCTACCACCACGGCGACCTGCGGCGGGCCGTCCTCACCGCCGCTCTCGACGTCATCCGTACCGAGGGGCCGGGCGCACTGAGCCTGCGCGACCTGGCGCGCCGGGCCGGGGTCTCCCACGCGGCCCCCGCCCACCACTTCAAGGACCGCACGGGCCTGCTCACCGCCATCGCGACGGAGGGGTACGAGCGGTTCGCCGACGCCCTGGCCGACGCCCCGGACCTGCGGGAACGGGGCGTGCGGTACGTGCGGTTCGCCGTCGACCACCCCGCCCACTTCCAGGTGATGTTCCAGCCGGACCTCTACCGCACCGACGACCCGGATCTGCTCGCGGCGAAGGACCGCGCCTCGGCCGAGCTGCGCGCCGGCGTCACCGGCCTCCCCGCTGCCGGACGCGGCGACGACGCCCGGCTCGCGGGTGTGGCCGCCTGGTCGCTGGCCCACGGGTTCGCCACGCTGCTGCTGAGCGGCAACCTGGAGGCGGCGGTGGGCACGCGGGACCCCGAGGCGGTCTTCCGGTCGGTCACGGAGTTGTTGTTCGCGTCGGCGGATGAGCGGCCGGCACCGGGCGGGCCGGAACGGGGTGGCGCGTGAGCCACTCCTGGAACTCGCGGTGCCGGAACCGGTGGGCGGCACCGGTCACCCGGATCAGGCCCACCGTCCGGGACCACTCCTGGAAAGCGACTCGGGCGGAAAGGAAGTCGTCGGCAGTCGATCAGCAGCCAGCCGATTCAAGTGGCCTGCCACTCCGCTCACCCCATGGAAGGGTTCGGCCCCGCCGGACATCCGACGGGGCCGAGGCAGCAGACGTCCCGGGATTACGACCCCAGGATCGTGGTCAGGAACTCCCCCGTCCAAGCCAGCAGTTCACGTCCCACGACCGGCTTTCCGCCGACCCTGGCGGTGGTGGGGCGCGGGACCAGGATCTGGTGGACGGCCGGCTTGATGACCGTCTTCGGGTACAGGCGCTTCAGGCGCAGCTCCTGCGATTCGCGCAGCTCCACCGGGGCGAACCGGATGTTCGGGCCCTGGAGGACGATCTCGCCGACGCCGCAGGCGCGGGCCAGCATGCGCAGGCCGGCGACCAGGAGGAGGTTCTCGACCGGCTCGGGGAGCTTGCCGTAGCGGTCGGTGAGTTCCTCGCGGACGGCCCTGATGTCGTCCTCGGTGTTGGCGGAGGCGATGGCGCGGTACGCCTGGAGGCGCAGCCGCTCGCCGGGGGCGTAGTCGTGGGGGACGTGGGCGTCGACCGGGAGCTCGATCTTGACCTCCAGCGGCGGCTCCTCCTCCACGCCGCCTTCGAGGGAGGCCCGGTAGTCGGCGACCGCCTCGCCCACCATGCGTACGTACAGGTCGAAGCCGACGCCCGCGATGTGGCCGGACTGCTCGCCGCCCAGGAGGTTTCCGGCGCCGCGGATCTCCAGGTCCTTCATCGCCACGTACATGCCCGCGCCCATCTCGGTGTGCTGGGCGATCGTGGCGAGGCGCTCGTGGGCCGTCTCGGTGAGCGGCTTCTCCGGGGGGTAGAGGAAGTACGCGTAGCCGCGCTCGCGGCCACGGCCGACGCGGCCGCGCAGCTGGTGGAGCTGGGAGAGGCCGAAGTTGTCGCCGCGCTCCACGATCAGGGTGTTGGCGTTGGAGATGTCGATGCCGGACTCGACGATCGTCGTGGAGACCAGGACGTCGAACTTCTTCTCCCAGAAGTCCACCACCACCTGTTCCAGGGCCTGTTCGGACATCTGGCCGTGGGCCGTCGCGATCCGGGCCTCCGGGACGATCTCGCGGAGGCGGGCGGCGGCGCGGTCGATCGACTCGACCCGGTTGTGGATGTAGAACGTCTGGCCCTCGCGGAGCAGTTCGCGGCGGATGGCCGCGCCGATCTGCTTCTCCTCGTACGGGCCGACGAAGGTGAGGACCGGGTGGCGCTCCTCGGGCGGGGTGGTGATCGTCGACATCTCACGGATGCCGGTCACGGCCATTTCGAGCGTACGGGGGATGGGCGTCGCGGACATGGTGAGGACGTCCACGTTGGCGCGGAGCTTCTTCAGCTGCTCCTTGTGCTCGACGCCGAAGCGCTGCTCCTCGTCGACGATGACCAGACCCAGGTCCTTGAACCTGGTCTCGGAGGAGAACAGGCGGTGGGTGCCGATGACCAGGTCGACGGAGCCCTCGCGGAGCCCTTCGAGGGTCACCTTGGACTCGGAATCGGACTGGAAACGGCTGAGCGCCCGCACGTTGACCGGGAACTGGGAGTAGCGCTCGGTGAACGTGCCGTAGTGCTGCTGGACCAGGAGGGTCGTGGGCACGAGGACGGCGACCTGCTTGCCGTCCTGGACCGCCTTGAACGCCGCCCGGACCGCGATCTCCGTCTTGCCGTAGCCGACGTCGCCGCAGATCAGCCGGTCCATCGGGACGGACTTCTCCATGTCCTCCTTGACCTCGGCGATGGTGGAGAGCTGGTCGGGCGTCTCCGCGTACGGGAAGGCGTCCTCCAGCTCGCGCTGCCAGGGGGTGTCGGGGCCGAAGGTGTGGCCGGGGGCCGCCATCCGGGCCGAGTACAGCTTGATCAGGTCGGCGGCGATCTCCTTGACGGCCTTCTTGGCGCGCGCCTTGGTCTTCGTCCAGTCGGCGCCGCCGAGCCGGTGCAGGGTGGGCGCCTCGCCGCCGACGTACTTGGTGACCTGTTCCAGCTGGTCGGTCGGGATGTACAGGCGGTCGCCGGGCTGGCCGCGCTTGGCGGGGGCGTACTCGACGAGGAGGTACTCGCGGGTGGCGCCCTGCACGGTGCGCTGCACCATCTCGATGTAGCGGCCCACACCGTGCTGTTCGTGGACGATGTAGTCGCCGGTCTCCAGCGTCAGCGGGTCGATCGTCTTGCGGCGGCGGGCCGGCATCCGGCCCAGGTCCTTGGTGGCGGTGCGCTGGCCGGTGAGGTCCGTCTCGGTGAGCACGGCGAGCTTCAGCGCCGGGTCGACGAAGCCGTGGTCGATCGCGCCGCAGGAGACGTGGACGACGGACGGGGAGATCTCCGCCAGGTCCGGGTCCAGGCGGGCGGCGATGCCCTCGCCGCTCAGCACCTCGACGGTACGGGAGGCGAGGCCCTGGCCCTCGGTGACGTACACCGTGCGCCAGCCGTCGGCGATCCAGCCCTTGGTGTCGGCGAGCGCGCGGGCGGTGTCGCCGCGGTACGACTCCGGGGCGTGCATCGTGAACTTGAGGGTGTCCTCGTCGAGCTCGTCGTCGGCGGCGAACGGGGAGACCGACCACCACATCATCCCCAGCTCGCGGGCCCGGTCCCGGACGTCCGCGATGCCCCACAGCGAGGCCGCGCCCACGTCGATCGGGGCCTCGCCGCCGCCCGCGGTGGCCGCCCAGGACGCCTGGAGGAACTCCTGGCTGGTGGCGACCAGGTCGGCGGCCCTGGTACGGACCCGCTCCGGGTCGCAGACCAGCGCCATCGAGCCCTTCGGCAACACGTCGAGCAGCAGCTCCATGTCGTCGACCAGGACCGGGGCGAGGGACTCCATGCCCTCCACCGCGATCCCCTCGGCGATCTTGTTGAGGAGTTCGCCCAGCTCGGGGTGGGCCTCGGCGAGCGCGGCGGCCCGCTCCCGCACCTCGTCGGTGAGCAGCAGCTCGCGGCAGGGCGGCGCCCACAGTCCGTGCTCGGCGATCTCCAGGGACCGCTGGTCGGCGATCTTGAAGTAGCGGATCTCCTCGACGTCGTCGCCCCAGAACTCCACCCGAAGGGGGTGCTCCTCAGTCGGCGGGAACACATCCAGGATGCCGCCGCGTACGGCGAACTCGCCACGCTTCTCGACCAGTTCGACCCGGGAGTACGCGGCCGCCGCCAGCGCCTCGACCGTCTTGCCGAGATCGGCGCTCTCGCCGATGCGCAGCGCCACGGGTTCCAGGTCGCCGAGCCCCTTGACCTGCGGCTGGAGCACGGAACGGATCGGCGCGACGACGACGGAGACCGGGCCGGTCTCCGGGTCGTCCGCCCTCGGGTGCGCCAGGCGGCGCAGCACGGCGAGGCGGCGGCCCACGGTGTCCGAGCGGGGCGAGAGCCGCTCGTGCGGCAGGGTCTCCCAGGACGGGAACTCGGCGATCGTGTCCGGCGGCAGCAGGGTGCGCAGCGCGGCCGCCAGGTCCTCGGCCTCCCGGCCGGTCGCGGTGACGGCGAGCACGGTCCGCCCGGTCTCGCGGGCCAGTGCGGCAACGGCGAAGGGGCGGGCGGCGGGCGGGCCGACGAGGTCGACGTGCATCCGGTGGCCGTCGCCGGCGGCCTTCACCGCTTCGGAGAGTGCCGGGTCACGTACGACGACATCCAGCAGACCGTGCAGGCTCATGAAGGGCTTCCGTCCGGGTAACTAGGGCGAGGTCCGGCAGCCGGCTGCTGCCAGGGCGACACGAAGAGCAACGCGCAGGGCAACGCGAAGCGCCCGACACGTGCTGTGGGTGGCTGCTGGATCCTGCCGGATCAGGGAGCGAGGGCCGGTGCGTGCAGCTGCAGGGCGGAGGAGGGAGCCCACGCGGAGCGTGGGCGACTGACGACAACGCAGCAGATGTGCGTGCCGGCCCTCGCGAGCCCGGCAGGATCCAGAAGCCACCCCCTGGCGTACCGGGGGGTTCCCAGCGTACGACTCCGCTGTGACAGCCGCGCCCGCAATCCACGCCCGGCGGGGTGTTCGGACGCGGCGCCACGGTGGGGCGTCCCGGCGGCGCCCCGCACGTACGGATCCGGCCCCGGGGTGTTTGGAGGAACACCCCGGGGCCGGATCAGGCCATCTTACGTCGGCCGCCGCCCGCGCTAATCGGTGGCGATCGCGTTCAGGACATTCATCCGGCCCGCCCGGAACGCCGGGACCAGGGCCGCGAACAGGCCGACGAAGGCCGAGGCGACGAAGACCGTGAGGATCGTCGGCCACGGGATCTCCAGGACGCCGAGGCCCTCCAGGGCCAGCAGCTTCTGGGCCGCCGTGCCCCAGCCCATGCCGAGGCCGAGGCCGAGCAGGGCTCCGAAGACGGCGATGACCACCGACTCCAGACGGATCATCCGGCGCAGCTGGCGGCGGGAGAGACCGATGGCACGCATCAGGCCGATCTCCCGGGTCCGCTCGACCACCGACAGGGCCAGGGTGTTCACCACACCGAGCACGGCGACGATGATCGCGAGCGCCAGCAGACCGTAGACGATGTTCAGCAGCTGGCCGATCTGGTCCTTGAGCTGCTGCTTGAAGTCAGCCTGGTTCTTCACCTCGTACTGCGGGTACTTGGCGAGGGCGTCCTTGAGACCGGCGTACGCCTCCTTCTCCTTGCCGTCCGCGGCCTTCGCGAACATGATCATGTTCTGGGGCAGGGTCTCGGCGGGGACGTAGCGCTCGGCGGTCGTGATGTTGATGTACATCGCGCCCTTGTCGATGTTGACGTCGTCCGAGGTGATCGCGGCGACCTTCAGCTTCGCGGTCTCGCCGCCCTTGAACGCGACGGTGATCCGGTCACCGACCTCGACGTGGTGCTCGGTGGCGTACGTCTCGCCGACCGACATGGCGTCCTTGCCGTACGCGGCGGCCAGCTCGCCGGAGACCGTCTCGCGGCGGACGTCGTCCTTGTACGTGGGGTCGGCGGCGACCAGGCCCTCGCTCCCGGTGGAGCCGTCGGGGGCGGTGAGCTCGGCGCTGACGAACTTGTACGAGGTGACGTGGTCGATGTCCCCCGCCGCCCGGACGGCCTTCGCCGCCTGGTCGACGATCAGCCCGCCGCCGCCACCGGCCGGCTGGACGATGAAGTCGGCGCCCACCGACTTGTCGAGTTCCTCGGTGGCCGAGGCGACCATGGAGGAGCCGACGACCGAGAGGCAGGCGACCAGGGCGAGGCCGACCATCAGGGCGGCGCCGGTGGCACCGGTGCGGCGCGGGTTGCGCAGGGCGTTGCGCTCGGCGAGCCGTCCCACGGGGCCGAACATCCGCAGCATGACCGCGCTCAGCACCCGGACCACGAGGCCGGCCAGCAGCGGGCCGATCACGATGAAGCCGATCAGGGTGAGGAGCACGCCCGCACCGAGCATGAGCGAACCCTCGGCCGCCTCGTCGGCCCTCGTCGCGGCGAGCAGCGCGGCGCCGCCGGCCAGCGTGAGGACCAGGCCGATCGCGGCCCGGACCCGGCCCGCGCGGCCGTCCGCCGGGGTTCCGGCCTCGCGCAGGGCGGCCATCGGGGAGACCTTCCCGGCCCGGCGGGCCGGGAAGTACGCGGCGACGACGGTGACGACGATGCCGAGCACCAGGCCGACCACCGGGGTCGTCCAGGCGATGGTGAGGTCCCCGGTGGAGAGTTCCATGCCCATGGCGCCCATGAGCTTCATCAGGCCGACGGCGAGGCCGACGCCCGCGCCGACGCCGAGGAGCGAGCCGACGACGCCGAGGAACAGCGCCTCGATCAGCACGGACCGGTTGACCTGCTTGCGGCTGGAGCCGATGGCCCGCATCAGGCCGATCTCGCGGGTGCGCTGGGCCACCAGCATCGAGAAGGTGTTGACGATCAGGAAGATGCCGACGAGGAGGGCGATCCCGGCGAAGCCGAGCATCGCGTACTTCATGACGTCGAGGAAGGAGCCCATCGAGTCCTTGTTGGCCGCCGCCGCCTGCTCCTGCGTCTGAAGCTTGTACGCGGAGGTGTCGCCGAGCGCCGTGGCGACGTTCTTCTTCAGCTGCTCGTCGGAGACGCCCGCTTCGGCGGTGACGGAGACCATGCTGAAGACGTCGGGCGCGCCGAGCAGCTTCGTCTGGGCGGTGACGGTGTCGAAGTAGACGACCGCGGCGCCGGGGTTGGTGACCTTGAAGGTGGCGATGCCGGTGATCGCGGCCCTGATGTCGCCGCCCGCGGTGATGGTGCGCAGTTCGTCGCCGAGCTTCAGGTGGTGCTTCTCGGCGGTGTCGGCGTCGACCATCACCTCGGTCGGGCCGCGCGGTGCGTGGCCGGAGGAGATCTCCATCGAACGGAGGTCGTTCCTCGTCCAGTTGCCCGCGATCGTCGGGGCGCCCGAGGTCGGGCCCAGGTTCTTGTCGTGGCTGTCGACGACGGTGACGGACATGCTGGAGACCGCGCCCTCGGCGGCCTTCGCGCCGGTGGCCTTCGCGGCCTGCCCGACGGCGGACGCGGGTACCGTGACGGGCTTGCCGTTCTCCGGGATCCCGTTGTTCTCCTCGGGGTCCTTCGGGGAGACCGTGACATCGGCCGCGGTCGCGGCGAAGAGCTTGTCGAAGGTGGTGTTCATGGTGTCGGTGAAGACGAGCGTGCCGCACACGAACGCCACCGACAGCAGGACGGCCACGGCGGAGAGCGCCATGCGTCCCTTGTGGGCGAAGAAGTTCCGCCGCGATGTCTTCCAGACGGTCATGACGTCCGCCCGCGCGAGTCGAAGTCCTTCATGCGGTCGAGGACCTGGTCGGCCGTCGGGCTGTGCATCTCGTCGACGATGCGTCCGTCGGCGAGGTAGAGGACCCGGTCCGCGTAGGAGGCGGCCACCGGGTCGTGGGTGACCATGACGATGGTCTGGCCCAGCTCGTCGACCGACCTGCGCAGGAAGCTCAGCACCTCGGCGCCGGCCCGGGAGTCCAGGTTCCCGGTCGGCTCGTCGCCGAAGATGATCTCCGGGCGGGCGGCGAGCGCCCTGGCCACCGCGACGCGCTGCTGCTGGCCGCCGGAGAGTTCGGTCGGCCGGTGCTTCAGCCGCTCGGCGAGGCCGACGGTCTCCACGACCTGCCGCAGCCAGGCGGCGTCGGGCCTGCGGCCCGCGATGTCCATCGGCAGCGTGATGTTCTCCAGCGCGTTGAGCGTGGGGAGCAGGTTGAACGCCTGGAAGATGAAGCCGATCCGGTCCCGGCGGAGCTGGGTGAGCTTCTTGTCCTTGAGCCCGGTGATCTCGGTCTCGTCGAGGAAGATCTGCCCCGAGCTCACGGTGTCCAGGCCGGCCAGGCAGTGCATCAGGGTCGACTTGCCGGAGCCGGACGGCCCCATGATCGCGGTGAACTGCCCCCTGGCGATGTCCACGTCGACATGGTCGAGCGCGACGACCCGGGTCTCGCCCGCCCCGTACGCCTTGACGACCTGCCGCGCCCGCGCGGCGACGGCCGTAAGCCCTCCAGTGTCCCCGTGCCTGGGAATGGTCACAGCCGTTGTCACGGTTTATCTCCTATGTCGGTCATCGTCAGGGATGTGTCGGCGCGCATTGCAGAGTCTGGTGTCGGGAGCGGGTTGGGCGCACTGGTGTCCAGCGCAGTTCCCGGGTGGGGTTTTCCCCACCCCTCCCCCGCTGCCCGCCCGCTGCCCGCCCGCTCCGGCGGTGGGATCCAGCCGCTTTCCGCGGTGCGGGAAAACGTTGCGGTGTAGGAAAACGTTAAGGAACAGCCCCCCGCCGTGACGTCCTCCGCCGGGAGGAACCGCCCCTGGCGAGAATTAAGGAGCTCCCCCTAGGGGTCTCGACCCCAGGGCGGAGACCCGTGTCAGGGGCTCCGACCAAAGGTGTACCGGAAGCCTCGCCGGAAGGCCCCGTTCCCGCCCGGCCGCCACCTCCGGTTCATCCGGCCTCACGCAACTGAGCCATTACCTTGGGTAATTCAGGCCACCCCCTCCCCAACTGCCGTACCCACAAGTAATGTTCGCGCATCCGCACGCACCCGCACTCCTGCCTTGCCGCCCGCCCCAGGACCCGAGCCATGCAAGGAGCAGCACCCCGATGTCGCACGGAAACCCGCCCCCGGCCCCCCACTCCCCCTGGCCCGGACCGCTGCCGAAGCCGTCCCCTCAGCATCGGCCGCCACCCCCGCACCACGCCGACTATCTGCTGCCCTGGCAGAGCTCCGAGACCGCCCCCGACCCCGACCCCGGCCCCGGCCCCGGCTCGCCGGGCACCCCCGACGCCCCCGATGCCTCCGGCGCCCCCGCACCCGCGCCCGGCCGCCACAGCGACCTGCGTCGGCTGCGCACCTCGTACCGGGCGCTGCGGCGCACCGCGGCGCTGACCGCGCTCGGCTACTTCGTGGTCTTCCTGCTGCTCTCCGGATACGCCAAGGACCTGCTGGACCAGCCCCTGTTCGGCGGCCTCAACGTCGGCCTGGCCCTGGGGTTCTGCCAGCTCCCCGTGACGCTGCTCGCCATCGCCCTGTACGAGCGGAGCGCCCGGCGCACGGCCGATCCGCTCGCCGCCCGGCTGCGAAGAGCGGGAGCGGCCCGGTGAACGGATTCGACAACTCCGCGCAGTCGATGTCCCTGGTGGCCTTCCTCGCCGTGGGCACCGTGGCACTGCTGCTCTGCGTGATGACCGGCCCGGACCGTGACGACGTCGACGAGTTCTACACCGGCTCCCGCTCGCTCTCGCCCATGCAGAGCGGCTTCGCCCTCGCGGGCGACTACCTCTCCGCGGCCACGGTGCTCGGCACCACCGGCATCATCGCCCTCACCGGCTACGACGGGATGATCCTCGCCCTGAGCATCACCCTCTCGCTCGTCCTGCTGATGTTCCTGCTCGCCGAACCGCTGCGCAACGTGGGCGGGTTCACCATGGGCGACGTGTTCGTGCGCCGCGCCCCCGGCCGCGCGGTCCGCATCACCGCCTGCGCGGCCACCCTCGCCGCGCTCGTCCCGATGATGGTCGTCCAGCTCGCCAGCAGCGGCGATCTGCTCGCCTTCATCCTCGGGTTCGACACCTCCGGGTTCCGCACGGGCGCCATCATCGGGCTCGGCATCCTGATGATCGGCTACGCCGCGATCGGCGGCATGAAGGGCACCTCGCTGATCCAGATCGTGAAGACCGTGGTCCTCCTCGTGGCCGCCTTCACCATCGCCGTCATGATCATGAACAGGTTCGACTGGAACACCGACTCGCTGCTCTCGGCCGCCCGCCAGAGCAGCGGCGCGGGCGCCGAGTACCTGCGCTCGGGGCTCCAGTTCAAGGGCAGCGGCCTCGACATGGTCAGCTCCGAACTGACCGTGGTGCTCGGTGCCGCCTGCCTGCCGCACGTGGCCATGCGCATGTCGAGCGCCCGCTCCACACAGGCCGTCCGGCGCTCGATGTCCTGGGCGATTTCCGTGGTCGCCGTGATCTGCCTGCTGCTCGTCGTGATCGGCTTCGGCGCGGGGGCCCTCGTCGACCACGACGTCATCACGGGTGCCGGGGCGTCCGGGAACAGCGCGATCCTCCAGATCAGCGGCGAGGTCGCGAACGGTACGCAGCTGGGGGCCCTGATCATCACGACGATGACTACGGCGATCTTCCTCACCCTGCTCGCCTCCGTCGCCGGAATGATCCTGGCCTGCGCCAACTCCCTCGCCCACGACCTGTTCGCGCACGGTCTGCACGGGGTGCGCAACCCCGACCGCAAGCCGCTGGCCGGCCTGTCCGAGATGCGTACGGCACAGGCCTCGGCGATCGTCGTCGGACTGCTCGCCACCACCCTCGCGGTCGTGGCCAGGCACTGGAACGTGCAGGCGCTGGCGACGCTCTCGTTCTGCGTCGGCGCTTCCGCGCTCGCCCCGGCGCTCCTCTACAGCATGTTCTGGCGGCGCTTCACCCGCACCGGACTGCTCTGCACCCTCATTGTCGGCACCCTCACCACCCTGGTGCTGATCACCGGCACCAACCTGGTCTCCGGCTCCCCCAGCTCGGTCTTCCCCGACCACGACTTCAACTGGTTCCCGTTCACCACCACCGGGCTCGTCTCCATCCCCGCCGGATTCCTGGCGGGCTGGCTGGGCACGGTCCTCCCCCGCCACACGGCCCCCGCGGCACGCCGCCTCTACCAGAGCGAGGAGCCCCGGATCCTGGCGGGTGTCCCACCGACACACCGCTGAGCCCGGCCCTCGCACGCTCCACGGCACCCTGCTGGCAGGCAGCACGACGACAGCCCCGCACACTCCGGATCAGGCGTGCGCGGGGCTGTCGTCGTTGTGCGGGGCTGTCGTCGCCGCAGCGGGGTGCGGTCAAACCGCGCCGAACTCCCCGTCCTTGACGCCTGCCACAAACGCGGCGAACGCGGTGGAGGAGGCATTCAGTACGGGGCCGCTCGGGCTCTTCGAGTCACGGACGGGGACGACGCCGAGCGAGCCGACGAGGTTGGCGGCGACCTCGACGCAGGCGCCACCGTTGTTGCTGTAGGAGGACTTGAACCAGTGGGGGGATTCGGTCGTCACGGGGAACCCTTTCGTAACTGGTCGATCATGGCCACGGAGGCCGCTTGGGACAGAGCCCCGGCCTGCAGCTGATGGTAGGCCGTCAACAGGGGGACAACCGAAGCGCTTTCCCGGTTGAGAGTACCCAGGTGGGAGGACTCGGCATAGGACATGAGCTGGCGGTCCGGCAGCGTCAGTATGTACAGCGGGAGGTCGAAGGGACGGAGCTCCGCCATGTCGAACGGGGCGACCTGGAGCACGGTGTTCGGCAGCTCGGCGAATTCGATCAGCCGCGCCAGCTGTGCGTCCATGACAGCGGGGCCGCCCACGGGTCGGCGGAGGCAGCTTTCGTCCAGCACGACCAGGAACAACGGCGGATGCGTGCGGGCGAGTGCGGCCTGCCGCTCGGCGACGAGCGAGATCCGCTCCTTCGCCTGGTCGTTGGTGATCGCCCCGCGCCTGACGGCGCTCGTCGCGAGCGCCGTCGCGTACTCGGGCGTCTGGAGCAGGCCGGGCATCACACCCACTTCGTACAGCCGGATCTCCGCGGCACGGCTCTCCTGCCCCACGTACTCCGGGAAGCCCTCCAGCAGCGAGCCGTGCCGGATCTCCCGCCATTGGCGCTCGAAGGTGTCGGCTGTATCTCCAGTGCCGAAAGCGCGGTCCGCGCTGCGCGAGAAACGCAAGGTTGGAACTTTTCGGCCGGTTTCGACCGCCGAGATATGGGTGCTGGAGTACCCCATGTGATCGGACAGGTCCTCCTGCTTCCAGCCGCGCTCCTCGCGCCGGCTGCGGAGGCGTGCACCGAAGGCCGCCTCCGGGGAACTGTCCGGGTTCAACTCCTTGCGGTTCAAAGGGTTGTCACCAACCTTTCGTCCAGGTCCGCCACGTTGATCGGGTTCCGACTCTAGGTCACCCTGAATCCTCTTGGTAGTGGGATCGCTACGGAGCGGAGTTGACGCGTCCGAAGAGAACGTTGCCGTGAATGCACCCACCTCGGCGGTGCGCTCGCCGGGCACCCCTACCTGCGTTGCGAACGTGACACTTCGGTGGGTGTTCGACACGTTCCGCCGCTTGGTAGGGGGTACCGCCGCCACAGCGGGTCAGGCCGGGCCGGGTTCGCGGCAGGGTCGGCAGAGGCCGTCACGGAACGCTTCGGGCCGTCCGGGGGCGCCGCATTCGGTGCACTCGACCATCAGACGGCGTACGGGAGTTCCCGGCGCGACCGGGGACGCGACAGGCAGGCGGGGCGGGAGCTTGTCGCGGAGACGGCGGCGGACGAAACCGAAGGGCGAGTCGACGGACGCGGGAAGCCCGGCGGTCAGCGCATGGGTGAGGTAGACGGCGTCCACGCCACGCGCGAACCACTCGGCAGCCGCCTGTTCCAGTGCCGCACAGTCCGTTGCCGAAAGGGCCAGGCGGGAATCGGCACGGCCGAGATGGGCCAGGGCCAGGAATGCGGGAGAGGGACAGCCCGCAGTCGCCTGCGACACCGGCACCAGCACCGGCTCCGGCTCCGTGGTGCGCTGCACCGGCACTGGCACCGGCATCAGCACCGGCTCCGGCCCCGGCTCCGGCTCTGCGGTGCGTTGCTGCGGCACTGTCGATACGAGCGACTGCGCCGGTACGGGCACGGATGCGGGTACTTCGGGCGTGGTGGCCGCTGCGGCTTCTGCGGCCTCCTGCGGTGCGGGGTGGCGCTCCTCGGCAGTCAGGAAGGCGTTCCACCACTCGTTGTCGCGGGCGGTGCGGGACCAGAAGGTGCGGGTGACCCAGCGGACCTGGCCGCCGTTCTCGCCGTTCTCGCCACTCTCGCCGCTCAGGCACCGGACGTGCCGTAGATGACCGGCCACGCCCAGGGCCCGTAACGCGCTGCCGACGGCCATCTGCCCGTACAGCGGCTGGCTCCTGGCCAGCGACTTGATGTCCATCGCCGCACCGTCGGGCAGCGCGTCAACGTAACCGGCGATGTGACGCTCACGCTCGGGCAGCAGCGCGAAATCGCCCTCGCAGGGAGGGTGTTGAGCCGGGACGGAACGCTTTCCGTAGCCGGGCCTGGCCTTCGGATGGGCGCGCGAGGATGCGGACGCGCATGGGGCAGAGCTAAGGTCTAAAACAACCACGGGATCGCCTTTCAGCTTTCTTCGATCTTGGGGCCAGACCCCGGTCAGTGCGGCTAACACTGTGCCGGGGTCGTTCATTTGGCACCGTAAGCAGTCGCGACTCCGCGCCGCAAGTCGGTCACGACTAGTCATACTTGCTGGCCGTGACGGGTCCGGGAGGGTGGGGAGGTTTTCCCAACCACCTTCTTTTCCCCACCGGTTGGAAGACACCGCTCGAACCCCGACGCCCGGATCCCGGCCCCCGAATCCCGAAGCTCAAGACCCGGGCCGGAGCCCCTCCCCGTACCCACGAAGGAGTGAACAGGGCCTTCCCGAAGCTCGAAACCCGGCTCTCGGATCTCGGAGCTCGAAGCGAGGTGTGTACCCCCTGGCACACACGAACGAGGTCGGCAATTCTGTCCGCATGCTGCTCCCGGTCACCCACAAGACGGCCGAACTGATCGAGGTCGTCCGCATCACCGATCCGATCAGGCATTTCAGCTCCGAGGACCTGATCGGCGACGAAGTCGCTCCCTGGGAGGCGCCCCAGGTCGATCAGGTCCTGACCCTGGTCGGCGACCTGCCGGACGGCGAGATGCGCCGCTGCTTCTCCCCGGGCTGGGGCATCCGGGTCCACGGCGCCACCGGTCTGCTCTTCCAGCTGGCCTTCTGCTTCCACTGCCACGGCATACGGCTGTGGGGACCGGCCGTCCCGGACGGGCAGCAGGGGCTCCACAGCTTCGACGCGGACAGCGCCCCCGCCCAGGAGCTCCTCGGGCGGTTCCGTGCGGAAGCGGAGAAGCCCGCATAGTCGGATCGGATCGGTTCGGCGCGGGGGCCCAACCCCTGCGCGCCGGTCACGAGTTGCGCCACAGCTGGCCCGGTTCCGAGGCGTTGCACGCCGCCGACTGGAAGCCGATGCTGCTGAATATCTGGAGGCAGACGCCCTCGGCGACGTTCACCAGGGTGTGGCCGCTCGATGTCTTGGTCCCGATCCGCCAGACCTGGGAATCGGAGGAGTTGCAGGTCTCGGCCGACAGCCCTGCGGGGCCGTTCAGCCTGAGGCAGTTGCCGGTGCCCTGGCCGACGAGCTTGAACTTGCCGCCGGAGGTGGGTTTGTACGTCCACTTGTAGTAGAGCGTGGCCCCGTTGTGCGCCGGCTCGCCGCACACCGAGTTCATGAGCATGGAGCCGCCGTACGGGGACGCCGACTCGCCCAGGCACCGCTTGTTGGACGCGTTCTTGAGGTAGTACTGCCCCGAGGGCGCCGGGACCTGACCGCCGCCCGAGCCGCCGGAACTGCTGGATCCGCCCGAACTGCCGGAGCCGGAGCCCGAGCCGGAACCGCCCGTGGGCTTCGAACCGCCGGAACCGGAGCCGGAGCCGCCCGAGGGGCCGGACCCGTCCGAACCGCCCGAACCATCCGTACCGCCCGAACCGGCGCCGTCGGCGCCGTCCTTCCCGCCCTTTCCGTCCTTCCCGTCCTTGCCGCCCTTCGGCTTGTCGGAGGATCCCGGCCTGGAACTCGACGAGCGGGAGGGCGACTTCGTGGGATCTGCGGAACCGCCGTCCGCCCCGGGTCCGGACGGCCCGGCGGTGACCGAAGGCGTTGCGGCGCCGGAGTCCGTACCGCGCGAACCGCCGATCTGGTACGGCCCGAGCGCCAGGGTCAGGGTCGTGCCCGTCACCACCACGACGGGAAGCGCGATGAGCAGCACCCGGGAGCGGCGACTGCGGGGCTTCTCCGGGACGGTGCCGGTCGTCCGGACGTCCGGCAGGGAGGGCACCGCGGCAGGGGCGGGCGCCTGGGGCAGTTCCGGCTCGGGCTCCTCGGGCGGCGGCGGGCTCGCCGCGAACGCCGCCCGCTCGGTGATCCGGTCGGTGACGGCCGGCGGCCACAGGGCGGTGACCGCTGCGGGCACCCGGGCGGCGGCGATCTCGTAGAGCTCGGCGGCCGTCGGCCGGTCCGCGGCGTCCTTGGCGAGACAGGACCCGACCACGGCGGCCAGGTCCGGATCGAGGTCCGGCAGCCGCCCGAGGTCGGGTTCGGTGTGCACGATGCGGTAGAAGAGGCCCGGCCCCGACCCGTCACCGAACGGCGGGCGGCAGTTCGCCGCGAAGAGCAGCAGACCGGCCAGCGCGAACACATCCGCCGCACCGGTCAGATCCCGCTCGGCCATGGCCTGTTCGGGAGCCATGTAGGCGGGCGTCCCGATGACCATCCCGGTCCTGGTCACCCTGGACTGGTCGGCCGCCCGCGCCACCCCGAAGTCGATCAGGGTCACACCGTCGAGCGTCAGCATGACGTTGGACGGCTTCAGGTCCCGGTGCACCATCCCGGCCGCGTGCACCGCGCGCAGACCGCCCGCCCCGTCGCGCAGCAGCCGCCACAGGCTGTCCGCGGGCAACGGGCCCTCGTTCAGCCGCAGCGCGTCGCTCAGGGTGACGCCGGGGATGTACTCCGTGGCGAACCACGGAGGCTGCGCCGTACGGTCACTGGCCAGCAACCGGGCGCTGACCCCGGACGGCAGCTTGGCGAGATTGTCGAGTTCGTGCCCGAAGTGGGACAGGAAGTCCTTGTCCGCGGCCAGTACCGGCAGCACCTGCTTGACCGCCGCGTACCGCCCCGCCGAGGTACCGAGATAGACCCGGCCCATACCGCCGGTACCGAGGATGCCGAGCAGCCGGAAAGCGCCGATCCGCCGGGGATCGTCCGGCTCCGTCGGCGTGGCCCCGCTGCCCTGCAAACGTGACACTTCTTCAGCTCCCCCGTGCATGGCGCCAGATTAGCCCAGCCCGAACGAACGCACGACAATTGCTCGGCCAGGCACGCGACTTGGGAGAGGGACCGGCCGGTTCAGTCCTCCGCCGGGGCCACCCGTCCGGTGAGCGCCGCGAGCGAATTGCGTACGTGCGCCATGTGCGCCTGCACTTCGTCGCGGCCCTCCTCGTGCTCCCGCACGATCCGCTCCGTCTCCCGGACCACCCGCTCCTCGCTGACCCTGGCCGCCGCGATCAGCTCCGCGGCCCGCGCCTCGGCGTCCTCCTGACCGTGCCGGGCGGCCTCCTCCGTCTGCGCGAGCGCTCGCCGCGCCTCCTCCAGGCGGGCCTCCGCCTGCTCGGTCAGCTCGTCGTGGTGCGCCGCCTGCGCGGCCTCGGCCCCGGCCAGTTCGAGCTCGGCCGCCTGCCACCGCTCGGAGTGCTCCTGCTCCTGGTGCGCGAGGACGCTCTCGGTGCGGCGGCCCGTCTCCGCCATCATGGCCTGCGCCCGCTCCCGGACCTCCGCGGCCTCCTCGCGGGCCTCCGCAACGGCCTCGTCGGCCGCGCCCTGCGCCGCGGCCAGCGTCTCGTCGGCGTGGGTCACCGCCGCCGCCCGCACGGCCTCGGCGTCCGCCCGCGCCGAGGCCCGGAGCCCCCGGCCCGCCTCGTCCGCCGCGTCCCGCAGCGCCTGCGCCGCCTCCTGGGCGGCGCCCCGCAAGGACTCTGCCTCGCTCTTGGCCAGGGCCAGGATCTGCTGGGCGCGCTCGCCCAGCGATTCGTAGTTCTGCGGGGCGAGCCCGGCGACGACCTCGCTCAGCCGGACCGACTCCGCCGACAGCTCCTCCACCAGCGCCGTCAGCCGGGACACCTCGTCCAGCGCCGCGTCCCGCTCCGCCGACAGACCGGCCACCGCGCGGTCCACCTGCTCCGGACAGTAGCCACGTCCCCGTACGCCGACGAAGCCATGCGCGGACACCGGTGCAGAACTCATCCTTGAAGCCTCTTTCCGACTCTCCGACCACCAGCAATACGTCAAGGATGCGGCAATTGACACAGAAGTCGGAATCGATCAGCTGCATTCCGGACGGAAGCGACGGGCATCACAGGCACCACGGGCGTCACGGGCGTCACGGGCAACACACGGCACGGCGCCCGGCCCCTCTCGGGGACCGGGCGCCGTGCCGTGTGCCTGCCGGGTCAGATCAGCCCGTCCCACATCTGTTCGAGCAGTACCGACCACCAGCTCTCCGGCGACGCCAGCGCCGCCGCGTCCAACGCCACCAGCTGGGCCTGGAAGTCGACCGTCCAGCGGCCCGCCTGCTCGGGGTTGAGCCCGAAGCGCAGCCGCCACATCCGGCCGAGCAGCGCCATCGAACGCTGGAACTCCGGCAGCCCGGTGTTCACGAACTGCGGCGCCACCGACTGACCGCCCGGCCCCGCCTCGACCGGCACGGCCACGATGTTCGCGGTCCCGTACTGGACACAGATCGCCCGCCCGAAGTCGGACCCCATGACGAGGTACGACCCCGCGTCGGGGGCGGCCTGCACCTGACGCTGCGCGGCGAGCTCGCCCAGCGTGGGCACCACCGGCTGACCCGGCTGCGCCCAGAAGAACGGCCCGAAGTCGGCGGGCAGCCCCGCCCACACCAGCGTGCGCGCAACGGTCTCGGGCACACCCTGGCGAGAGACGGCCCGCTGATCGAAGCGGCAGATGCCCTGCGGCCCGAAGGTCTGCAGCAGCTCGTCCGCGATGGCCTCCGGCGGCACCGCCATCGCGGGCGGCATCTGCGGCAGCGGCGCCCGCACCGGCGCCGGACGGGCCGGCCCGTCCGCCACCTGGTGCAGCTCGCCCTGGTGGGTGAGCAGATGCTGCATGCCCTGCTGACGGCTGGCGTGATCGGTGCCGTACGGAGCGACGCTGGTGATCCGCACCTGCGGCCAGGTCTCACGGATCATCCGCGCGCAGTAGCCACCGGGCAGCTCACAGGACTCCAGCTCGGTGTGGAGCTCGATGACCTGCTGCGGCGGCACGTTCATCGCCCGCAGCTCGTGCAGCATCTGCCACTCGGGGTGCGGAGTGCCGGGCGCCGAACGCCGGATCAGCTGCTGCTCGCTGCCGTCGGGCGCGCGGTAGCGCAGCACGGCCTGGTAGCCGGGCCCGACGGTCGGCTGACCGGTCGGCGCCTGCGGGTACCCGTACGCCGGGGGCGGCGGGGCGTGCGGATTCGGCGGCACGGAGCCGGGGGCCCCGCCCAGCGGCGCTCCGGGCGGACCGGGAGGACCGGGCGGGCCCGGAGGCCGGGGCGCGCCGGGGCCACCCATGCTCGGGTCGGCCAGCATCGTCGCGGCATGGTGCACCCCGCCGCCCGGCGGAGGCGTCGAACCAGGCGGCGGAGGCGGCACCGGAGCACCGGGAGGACCGGGCGGGCCCGGAGGCCGGGGTGCGCCGGGGCCACCCATGCTCGGGTCGGCCAGCATCGTCGCGGCATGGTGCACCCCACCACCCGGCGGAGGCGTCGAACCAGGCGGCGGAGGCGGCACCGGAGCACCGGGAGCACCGGGAGCACCAGGCGGACCAGGCGGGCCAGGAGGCTGCGGCGCACCGGGAGCGCCATGAGCACCAGGGGCCCCGGGGGGACCAGGGGGTGCGGGCGGCTGAAGCGGGCCCGAACCGCCCATGCTCGGGTCGGCCAGCATCGTCGCGGCGTGATGCACCCCGCCACCCGGCGGAGGCGTCGAACCAGGCGGCGGAGGCGGCACCGGAGCACCGGGAGCACCAGGCGGACCGGGCGGACCGGGCGGGCCAGGAGGCTGCGGCGCACCAGGCGCACCGGGCGGCCCCGCCTGGGGGGCGAGCTGCGTCGGCAGGTACCCGCCCGCCGGGGCACCGGGCGCACCCGGCCCCGAGGGCGGCGGCACGGGCGCGCCCGGCCTGGCGCCAGGGGTTCCGGGAGCACCGGGCGGCGGCGGGGTCGACGGACCGCCACCACGCGCACCGCGCGGCGGCACGACGGCCTTGCTGGTGGCCGCGTCCGCGATGTCACCGGCACCCGTGCCCGAAGCGCCGGGCGCGCCCGGCGGAATACCAGGGATGCCAGAGCCACTGGAGGCGCCAGGGACACCGGAGCCACCGGGGACACCAGGGGCGCCGCCCTGCGGGCCCAGGCCCGGCACGACCGCCGTACGCGGCAGCTGGCTGCCGCCCGACATCAGGGCCGTCGGCGCATCGGCCGGCACGACCGGCGGCGGGGTGCCGTCGTCGTCGGCACCCGAGAGCGGCGGCGCGAACACGGTGGCCGGCAACGGCACCGCCCCCTCGTCGCTGTCCGAATTCGTGTCCGTACCCGCCCACGGGGTGGACCCGGCGGGCACGTTCGGCGGACCCGCCGGGACACCGTCGTTGGCGGTGGGCTCGTACGCGACCTGCCCGCCGTGCGAACCCGGCGACGACTGACCGACCGGGGCGGCCGGGACGGCGGGCGGCACAGAGAACGGCGGAGCCGGCGCGACCGGCGGGGCCGGGGACGCGGGGGCGGCCGGAGGCGCCGCGTCCGGGCTCCGCTCCTGGCTCCCGTCCCGGCCCTCGCGGTGGTCCGGGATGCCCAGCTTGTCGGCCGCTTCCTGGAGCCACTCCGGGGGGCTCAACAGGAACGACGTCTGATTGAGGTCGATGCGCTGGGGCGGCTCCGGAGCGGCCGCGGCCGTCGCCTGCGCGCCGTACTCCTCCTCGTACCGCCGGATCACCTCGCCCACCGGCAGCCCCGGCCACAGGGTGGCCTCGCCGCTGTCCCGGGCGATCACCAGCCGCTGATTGCCGCCGTCCGAGACGGGGCCCTCGGCCCGGTCCTCGCCCCACACCACGAAGCCCAGCTCGAACTCCCGTACCCGCACCTCACGGTGCTGGTACGCGGGGACGTCACCGTTGATCCACTCGTCCGCGCGCTCCTGCGCCTGAGCAAAGGTCACCATCGCGCTCACCCCTCCACCGGGACGGCCCGCGCGAAGCCGCCGTCCACCATCAGGTTCGCCACGGTCTCCAGCTCCGGCGGATTGCCCGCCAGACGCTGCAGGAAGGCGTCGAAGTCACTGCCGCACGGCAGCAGCAGCCGGTCCACCCGCTCCTGCACGTTCCAGCCGTCCTGGTCCCGGGCGTCGTCGTACGCGCAGAACCAGACCGAGCCGATGCCGTTGCCCTTCACCTTCACCGCGATGATCCCGCCCTGGACGAAGCCGACGCCCAGGAAGTCCTTGGTGAGGTGGTCGCGCAGGCACTTGTTCACGTACACCAGGTCGTTCGCGGCGGCCTGCTCGCGCACCGTGAAGAAGGGCTGGTCGACCAGGAGCCCCAGCTCCGCGTCGAGCGCCGCACCGACCGGCGCCGAACCGCCCGCCGCCTTGAGGAACGAGC
The DNA here is from genome assembly GCF_042890955.1 of Streptomyces sp. NPDC001933. Taxonomy (NCBI): domain Bacteria; kingdom Bacillati; phylum Actinomycetota; class Actinomycetes; order Kitasatosporales; family Streptomycetaceae; genus Streptomyces; species Streptomyces sp. NPDC001933. The sequence continues at coordinate 126,212 of NZ_JBIASS010000007.1, forward strand.
GGTAGGCACCCGGCAGCCGGTAGCCGAGGTCCTCCTCGACGCCCTGCACCTGCGCCTCGCTCACCGCCACGGCACCCTTCGGCAGCCGGAAGTGCGCGGGGCGGGTCTCCTGCAAGGGGCGGGTGCCCCGCTTGTTGTGGTCGACCGCCGTGGCGGCCAGGCCGCCGTGGTGCCGCAGCAGCGCCTTCACCTCGACCGGGACCAGCTCCATGCGCCGGCCTCCGGGCACGTGGTGCCACGTCCAGCCGTGCGGAGTGGCGACCGCCGGGATCGTGTCCCACAGCTCATGGCCGCTCGCCGCCAGCGCAGCGTTGGCCGAGACGTAGTCGGTGAGCCGCAGCTCGTCGACCCCGAAGCCCTGCGGCGGCTCGGCGATCTCGGCGGCGGCACGCGCGTACGGCGCGAAGTCCGGGCTGCCGTTCTCGTCCATACGCACGCCGCCGGGGTGGCGGGACGCCCGGACCGGGTCCGGGAAATGCACGAGCTGCCCGGCGTAGGCCGCGTTCGGTGGCGCGGCTTGCTGCCCGAGCCGACCTGTCGTCATGGCGGTTGCCCCCTGCTGCGTCTGGCTGGTGAGGACCGGCCTGCCCAGGGGCAGGCCGGTCCTGGCACAGCCTATGCGGTGGCGCAAGGGCCGGTCTCGCCCATGTGACCTGTCCTACGCCTCCCCCTCCTCATCCGTCACGAACCGTCACAACGGCGTGACGGACGAGCGATGCTCCCACCACGACCGGGCGACACGGAGACACGTTTCACCGCCCCAGCTTCCCCACCAGCCGGGACATTTGGCAGGCTGTCACCGCAACTCGGGGGGCGTGCACATCGCGCAGCTACCGCTGCGGGCACGGGAGGGAAAGCACCATGCACACTGCACAATCAGTCACATCCGGGGATCCACGCCTCAGCTGGAGCAGCACCGGGACCGGCCTCGCACCCCGACTGCTCCACCGGCGCGACGGCATCCTGCCCGCGGTCGCGGCGGCACTGTCCGTCCGCGGCGAGACGCTGACGTGCACCGCGGGCAAGGGCGACCAGCCCCCCGTACTGCACCCGCTCGTCCAGGACTTCCTCGACACCCTCCCCAGCGGCCGGCGCGAACGCTTCACCGGCCGCTGCCCCGAGGCGATACTGCTCTCCCGGCAGCTCACCGCGGCGGAGACGACCCGCTCCAAGCGCGCCCAGCGCAAGCCGCTGACCAACGGCGAGGCCCGGCGCGCCCTGAAGCACTCCCGGCTCACCGCACGGCGCATCCGTGAGGACGGCGACCCGATGCACGGCAGCTACGCGCCGCCGTGCCGCTCCTGCACGGCGATGCTCGCCCACTTCGGCGTACGTCCCGTCGACCTCACGACCACCGGGGCGGCGACAGCCGCCGAGAAGGGCTGACCGCACGCCGATGCACGACCGAACCGACGTACCCGAACAGACGGGCCCCGCGGACCGCGACCGGAACTCCTCCACCCGCTTCCCCGTCGCCGTGGACGCCGCCCTGCGCACCGCGGGCTGGCAGCCCGGCCGCTGGGACATCCGGCAGGCCGAGGAGTGGGCCGACGCACTGCGCTCGCACACCTCGCCCGCCGGCCACCAGCACGCGGTCTTCCCCGCGGCCGTGGAGGCGTGGGCCGAGTTCGGCGGACTCCACATCACCGCATCCGCGCCGGGCCGCCAGATCGCACCCGCCCCGGTACGCATCGACCCGCTGAGCGGACTCCACCTCGCCCGCACCCTCGGCGACCTCGGCCGCGCCCTGGAGACCGAGGTCAGCCCGCTGGGCGAGGAAGGGGACGGACAGGCGGTCCTGGCGATCGACGCCGAGGGCCGCGTCTACAGCATCGACCACACCGGCGACTGGTACCTCGGCCCGGACATCGACCAGGCACTGGCCACCCTGATCACCGGCATCCAGCCGGACCGCCTCGTCTCGGACTGAACCCTCGGGTCCGTACCGGCGGCTCGCCCGGGGCTCCCTGATCAGGCGGCCCCACGAAACGGACCACCGCCCCGCTGCCGCAGAACCGGCGGCTCACGCGGCCCCTCGGCTCACGCGGCCCCCGGCTCAGGCCGCAGCCCCCCGGGCCGGCAGCACCGCCGACACCCGGAAGCCGCCCGCGTCCGTCGGACCCGAGACGAAGACACCGCCGAGCCCCAGCACCCGCTCCCGCATCCCGACCAGGCCGTTGCCCCCGCTCGGCAGCCCCGCGTCCGCCGTGGCCGCGTCCGACGGACCGTTCTCCACCTGCATCGCGACCTCCGCGTCCCGGTGCGCCAGCCGCACCCAGGTCTTCGCGCCCGCCGCATGCTTGTGCACGTTCGTCAGGGCCTCCTGCACCACGCGGTACGCCGTCTGCTCGACCTCGGGCGGATACGCGCGGGCCTCGCCGTCCACCGACAGCTCCACCGTCATCCCCGCCGCCCTGGACTCCCCCACCAGGGTCTCCACCTCGTCCAGCCGCGGCCCTTCCTCCGTCGCGGCGGCCGCGGCGGCGGCAGCGGCCCGGCCGACCGAGGCCAGCGGCACCGGGGCCGGCCGGTCCGTCACCGACTCCCCCGCACGCAGCACCCCGAGCATCTCGCGCAACTCGGTCAACGCCTGCCGGCCCATGTCACCGACCAGCGCCGCGTTCCGCACCGCCTTCGCCGGATCCTTCGGCGCGACGGCCTGGAGCGCGGCAGCGTGCACCACCATCAGGCTGACCCGGTGGGCGACCACGTCGTGCATCTCGCGGGCGATCCGGTGACGCTCCTCCGCACGCGCCCACTCGGCCCGCTCCTCCGCCCGGTCGGCGAGCAGCGACAGCTCCCGCTCCAGCGAGTCCGCCCGCTCCCGCAGGCTCTCCATCAGCCGCCGCCGGGCCCCTATGTAGAGGCCGAACAGCACCGGCGGCGCGGTGAGCCCGAGCGACATGAAGAGGGACATCAGCGGTACGTACCAGTTGCCGGGCCCGAAATCGGCCTGCTCGTCGACGCTCTGCCGCAGCCGTACGTAGGTGACGATGAACGTCCCCGCGAACGACATCCCCATCAGCACCGCGGTGATTCTCCGCGGCACCTCGGAGGCGGCCAGCGTGTAGAGGCCGACCAGGCCCATCAGGAAGCCCATCTCGGCGGGCGTCGTCGCGATCGCGACCAGCACCACGGCGATCGGCCACCGCCGCCGCACCACCAGCACGGCCCCCGCCAGCAGCCCGAACAGCACCCCCACCGGCACCGGCAGCCCGGTGTCCCCGGCGAACTCCACCCCTTCCAGTGCGCATTCCAGCGCCGACAGGAGCCCGAGCCCCACATCCAGGGCGACACTCCGCCGCCGCTCCCACCACCAGTAGCCGCGGGTGGTCGGTCCCGCCGCCTCCCGGTCTGCCCCCGTTGCGGTCATGCCATCCACCCTACGGGCGGTCGCACCTCATTTTCGGGCGACCTGGACAGCACGTGCGCCTGCGAAACAGAGATGGAACGACCACTTATCGCTTGAAATGGTGAATCGAGCAGACTTTCGCACCGGACGTCCGCATTCCGGACGACGCTCGTCACATGACGGAAATCACGAGCAAGTACGCCAACTTCGAAGACCTGCGCGAGCAGGCCATCACCTTGCGCCGGGAGGGCCTCAGCCGCCGCCGGATCCGTGACCGGCTGCAGGTCCACAACAACGACCTCCTCAACCGCCTCCTGGAGGGGGAACCCGCCCCGGAGTGGACCAAACGCCCGAACGCCAAGGACGACCTCCGAGAGAAGGCACGGGAGCTGCGTCTTCAGGGCATGACGTACGACCGCATCCAGGTGGAGCTGGGGTGCTCGAAGAGCTCCATCTCCCTGTGGGTGCGGGATCTGCCGAAGCCGGAGCACAAGCGGACACGGGAGGAGGCATCCGCCATCGCGCGACGCGGCTGGGAGGTCACGCTTCGACAGCGCGACGAAGAGCGCCAGGAGGTCAAGAAGCGGGCGAAGAGCGAGATCAACGCCATGAGTGCGAACGAGTTGTTCCTACTCGGCGTAGGCCTCTACTGGGCTGAGGGCGCCAAGTCCAAGCCGTACCAGACGCGAGAGCGGGTCACCTTCGTCAACAGCGACCCCGGCATGATCGAGGTCTTCCTCGCCTGGCTCCGCCTGCTGGGAGTGAGTGACGATCGGCTCCGATTCCACGTGCACATCCACGAGACGGCCGACGTCGCGTCGGCGGAGCAGTTCTGGGCCGACCTGACGGGCGCCGATACGTCCGCATTCGACAAGACGACGATCAAGAGCCACTCCCCGAAGACCAACCGGAAGAACGTCGGGGAGGGCTACCGGGGCTGCCTGGTGGTGCGAGTTCTGAAAAGCGCCGACCTGTACCGTCGCATCGAGGGCTGGTGGTACGGCATAGTAGGGGCTGCCTCGGTACCCGATCATCAAATTCGGGCACAGCTGACAATCCATCCCGGGTCGTCTAATGGCAGGACAAATGGTTTTGGTCCATTGAATGAGGGTTCGATTCCTTCCCCGGGAGCTTCGTGACGGGCCCCGGCCTCCAAGGCCGGGGCCCTCACCCATGTCCGCTCACCAGCCCCCCGGTATCCTTCGGGTGTCCACCACCCGAAGCCGAAGGGCATTTCCGTGAGCTCCGAACGCCCGGCAGCCGTCGTCGTCCTCGCAGCGGGTGAGGGCACCCGCATGAAGTCGAAGACCCCCAAGGTTCTGCACGAGATCTCCGGGCGATCGCTCGTCGGACATGTCGTCACCGCCTCCCGCGAACTGGACCCCGAGCACCTCGTCGTGGTCGTCGGCCACGGGCGCGAGCAGGTCACCGCGCACCTCGCCGCCGTCGACGACCGGCTGCGCACCGCCCACCAGGCCGAGCAGAAGGGCACCGGCAACGCCGTGCGCGTCGGGCTCGACGAGCTCGGCGGCACCGTCGAGGGCACCGTGATCGTCGTCTGCGGCGACACCCCGCTGCTCTCCGGCGAGACGCTCACCGCGCTCGCCGCCACCCACACGGCCGACTCCAACGCCGTCACCGTGCTGACCGCCGAGGTGCCGGACTCCACCGGCTACGGCCGCATCGTCCGCGACCCGGCCGACGGCGCGGTCACCGCGATCGTCGAGCACAAGGACGCCACCGACGCCCAGCGTGAGATCCGGGAGATCAACTCCGGGGTCTTCGCCTTCGACGGCCGGCTGCTCGCCGACGCCCTCGGCAAGCTCCGCACCGACAACAGCCAGGGCGAGGAGTACCTCACCGACGTCCTGTCCATCCTGCGCGAGGCCGGGCACCGGGTCGGCGCCTCGGTCGCCGGGGACCACCGCGAGATCCTCGGCATCAACAACCGCCTCCAGCTCGCCGAGGCCCGGCGCCTGCTGAACCAGCGGCTGCTGGAGCGCGCCATGCTGGCCGGCGTGACCGTCGTGGACCCGGCGTCCACGCTGATCGACGCCACCGTCACCTACGAACGCGACGCGATCGTGCACCCGGGCACCCAGCTCCTGGGCGCCACGCACCTCGGCGAGGACGCCGAGGTCGGCCCGAACTCCCGGCTCACCGACACCGTCGTCCGCGCGGGCGCGCGGGTGGACAACACGGTCGCGGACCGGGCCGAGGTCGGCGAGGGCGCGACGGTGGGTCCGTACGCCTATCTGCGGCCCGGCACCAGGCTCGGCGCGAAGGCCAAGGCCGGTACGTACGTGGAGATGAAGAACGCCACGATCGGCGAAGGCACCAAGGTCCCGCACCTGAGCTACGTCGGCGACGCGACGATCGGTGACCACACCAACATCGGTGCCGCGAGCGTCTTCGTGAACTACGACGGCGTGGCCAAGCACCACACCACGATCGGCTCCCACTGCCGCACCGGGTCGGACAATATGTTTGTGGCGCCTGTCACGGTCGGGGACGGCGCATACACCGCGGCCGGCTCGGTCATCACCAAGGACGTACCGCCCGGTTCGCTGGCCGTCGCCCGCGGCCAGCAAAGGAATATCGAGGGTTGGGTGGCTCGAAAGCGTCCGGGAAGCGGCGCCGCGCAGGCGGCTCAGGCCGCCACATCGGAGCGCGACAGCGAAAGCTGACCGGAAACAGGTACGCCGCGCACGGCGTACCGTGATAGATGCTCACCCCATTTCGGCTGGCTCGTTGCACATCGGGACACATGCGTGCAGCGCCAGGAACACGTCTGAGGAGACTGTGCTGTGACCGGGATCAAGACGACCGGCGAGAAGAAATTGATGCTCTTCTCCGGCCGCGCCCACCCCGAGCTGGCCGAGGAGGTTGCGCACCAGCTGGGTGTCGGCCTCGTGCCGACGAAGGCCTTCGATTTCGCCAACGGTGAGATCTACGTCCGCTTCCAGGAGTCCGCCCGCGGCGCCGACTGCTTCCTGATCCAGAGCCACACTGCTCCGATCAACAAGTGGATCATGGAGCAGCTCATCATGCTGGACGCGCTGAAGCGCGCCTCGGCCCGCTCCATCACGGTGATCGTGCCGTTCTACGGCTACGCCCGCCAGGACAAGAAGCACCGCGGCCGCGAGCCGATCTCGGCCCGTCTGGTCGCGGACCTGATGAAGACGGCGGGTGCCGACCGCATCCTCACCGTCGACCTGCACACGGACCAGATCCAGGGCTTCTTCGACGGCCCGGTCGACCACCTCTTCGCGCTGCCGATCCTGGCCGACTACGTCGGTGCCAAGGTCGACCGCACGAAGCTGACGATCGTCTCGCCGGACGCCGGCCGCGTCCGCGTCGCCGACCGCTGGTGCGACCGTCTGGACGCCCCGCTGGCGATCGTGCACAAGCGCCGCGACAAGGACGTCGCCAACCAGGTGACCGTCCACGAGGTCGTCGGCAATGTGAAGGGCCGGGTCTGTGTCCTGGTCGACGACATGATCGACACCGGTGGCACCATCTGCGCCGCCGCCGACGCCCTGTTCGCGCACGGCGCCGAGGACGTCATAGTGACGGCGACACACGGTGTGCTCTCGGGCCCGGCCGCGGACCGGCTGAAGAACTCCAAGGTCAGCGAGTTCGTCTTCACCGACACCCTGCCGACCCCGGGCGAGCTGGAGCTCGACAAGATCACGGTGCTCTCGATCGCGCCGACGATCGCGCGCGCGGTGCGTGAGGTCTTCGAGGACGGCTCGGTCACCAGCCTCTTCGAGGAGCAGTAGGAACGACCCTCTTCGAGGGGCAGCAGGAGCAGCGGAACAGCGGCTCCGAAGATCCACTTTGGGGGCGGCCTCCCCGCCGGGTAGACTCACTGAGTTGCTCGGCGAGGGAGGCCGTACTCATATGTACGGCGGTCCGTTATCGACGCGCTCTTCGTAGCAGGCCTGTCGTGGGCCGGGTGACCGTCCGAGTTCCGTCACCCCACGAGGAGTGCAGTCATGGCTGAGGTCAAGCTCGCCGCCCAGGTCCGTACCGAGTTCGGCAAGGGCGCCGCCCGTCGCACCCGCCGCGCCAACCTGGTCCCCGCCGTCATCTACGGCCACGGTGCCGAGCCGGTCCACGTCACCCTGCCGGGCCACGACCTGATGATGGCGCTCAAGACCGCCAACGTCCTGATCGGCCTGGAGATCGACGGCAAGGACGCCCTGGTCATCCCGAAGGCCGTGCAGCGTAACCCGCTCCGGGGCGACATCGAGCACGTCGACCTGCTGACCGTCAAGCGCGGCGAGAAGGTCAACGTCGAGATCGCCGTGCACGTCGAGGGCGACCTGGCCCCGGGCGGCAACCTCCTGGAGTACGTGCAGAACACCCTGCTCGTCGAGGCCGAGGCCACCCACATCCCGGAGTCCGTCACGGTCTCCGTCGCGGGCCTGGACGCCGGTGCGTCCGTTCTCGCCAAGGACATCACGCTGCCCAAGGGCGCCGTGCTGGCCGGTGACGAGGACGCCGTCGTGCTCCAGGTCGTCACCGCGCAGGCCGAGGAGCCGGCCGCCGAGGGTGCCGAGGGTGAGGGCGCGGAGGCCTGAGCCTCGCCCGCACTGCTTGACTGACGGGGTGGCGGTTCCTTGTTCGAGGACCCGCCGCCCCGTTTCCCTGTATCCGGGCCGTCCGGAACCATCCGTACACGAGGAGACCGAGCGCAGATGTCCGACGCCACCGACCCCTGGCTCATCGTGGGCCTCGGCAACCCCGGTCCCGAGTACGCCGCGAACCGGCACAACGTCGGCTTCATGGTGGCCGATCTCCTGGCCGAGCGGATCGGCGGGAAGTTCAAGCGTGCGCAGAAGGCGCAGGCGCAGGTCGTGGAGGGCCGCATGGGTCCGCCCGGACCGGCGAACCGACGGGTGATCCTGGCCAAGCCGATGTCGTACATGAATCTCTCGGGCGGCCCCGTCACGGCGCTGCGCGACTTCTACAAGGTGCCCACGGACCACATCGTGGCGATCCATGACGAGCTGGACATCGACTACGGGGCGCTGCGGCTGAAGCTGGGCGGCGGCGACAACGGGCACAACGGGCTGAAGTCGATGACCAAGGCGATGGGGGCGGACTACCACCGGGTCCGGTTCGGGATCGGGCGGCCGCCGGGGCGGATGCAGGTCGCTGACTTCGTGCTGAAGGACTTCTCGTCCACCGAGCGCAAGGAGCTCGCGTACCTGGTGGACCGGGCGGCGGACTCGGTGGAAAGCCTGCTCGCGGAGGGCCTGGAGCGGGCGCAGAGCGCGTACAACTCGTAGCGCCCCCACTGCCCACTGCTCGTACAACTCTGACATTCCTGCCGCTACCCCGGCGATTTCCGGCCACGAGTTGACCAGTGGTGCCGGTCTGCCCAAGGATCGCTCCCCATGAAGCGGAGTTCCTCACACCGCGCCCTGGTCTACGCCCGCAACGCCGCCATGGGCTGTGTCGTCCTGTTGCTGCTGGTGGCGGGTGTGCTGTCCTCCTGGGACGAGGCGCATCACATCGTTCTGGCCAAGGGTCGTGAGCACGGCACGATGACCGTGACCGGTTGTGGGGCCGATGTCTGTACGGGGCCGTTCACGCCGTCGGGGCCGGCTTCCGCCCGTGCCCGAGTGACGATCGAGAAGTCCGTCGCGGCGCGGCGTGGTGACCGGTTCCCCGTGGTGGTCAAGCCGGATACGGACGATGTGGTGCGGACCGGGACGCCGGGTTTTCTGCATGCCTGGGTGCCGCTGGGCGGTGCGCTGTTGCTGGCGGGGCTGGTGATCGGTGGTGGTCTGCGGCTGTCCCGGACCGGCTGGGGCACCGCGATCGCGGGCGCGGCCCTGCTCGTGGCGACGTTCATAGCGCTGTGAGCAGGGCCGCGGCCGCTTCCGGGGGTCTCAGCCGGTGTTGCGCAGACCGGCCGCGACACCGTTCACGGTGAGCAGCAGGGCCCTGGCGAGCAGCGGGTCGGGCTCTTCACCGCGTGCGGCGGCTTCGCGCTGGCGGGCCAGCAGCGATACCTGGAGGTAGGAGATGGGGTCCAGGTAGGCGTCGCGGATGGCGAAGGTCTGCTGGAGCACGGGGCTGGTGCCGAGCAGTTCGGTGGAGCCGGTGACCTTGAGGACTTCGTTCACGGTGAGTGCGTGCTCGGCCTCGATGTCGGCGAAGACGTGCTTCAGTTCGTCGGGGACGAGTGTGTCGACGTAGTGGCGGGCGATCCGCAGGTCGGTCTTGGCGAGGGTCATCTCGACGTTGGAGATGAAGTTCCGGAAGAAGTGCCAGTGCTCGTGCATTTCTTCCAGGACGGTGTCGAGGCCGGCCTCGCGCAGTGCCTTGAGTCCGGAGCCGACGCCGTACCAGCCGGGGACGATCTGGCGGGACTGGGTCCAGCCGAAGACCCACGGGATGGCGCGCAGTCCGTCGAGCGAGACGCCCGAGCCGGGGCGGCGGGAGGGCCGCGAGCCCAGGTGCAGGTCGGCGAGCTGGTCCACCGGTGTGGAGGCGAGGAAGTACGTCGGCAGGTCCGGGTCCTCGACGAGCTTGCGGTACGCGGCGTGCGCGGCGTCGGAGACGGTGTCCATCGCGGCGTCCCAGCGGGCCAGGGCCTCGTCGGACTGGCGGGGTGCGGTGTGCAGGGCGGAGGCCTGGAGGGTGGCCGCGACGGTCAGTTCCAGGTTCTCCCGGGCGAGTGCCGGGATGAGGTACTTGTCGGAGATGACCTCGCCCTGCTCGGTCACCTTGATCTCGCCCTCCAGGGTGCCCCAGGGCTGGGCGAGGATCGCGTCGTGCGAGGGGCCGCCGCCGCGGCCGACGGTGCCGCCGCGGCCGTGGAAGAGGCGCAGGCGTACGCCGTAGCGGTGGGCGACGTCGCGCAGTCGGCGCTGGGCGCGGTGGATCTCCCACTGGGAGGTGGTGATGCCGCCGAACTTGGAGGAGTCGGAGTAGCCGAGCATGACCTCCTGGACGTCGCCGCGCAGGGAGACGAGGCGGCGGTAGGAGGGGTCGGCGAGCATCTCGTCGAGGATGACGTCGGCGGCGCGCAGTTCGTCGGTGGTCTCCAGGAGCGGCACGATGCCGATCTTGGCCCAGCCGCCGTGCAGGTCGATGAGGCCGGCTTCGCGGGCCAGTACGGCGGCGGCGAAGACGTCGTCGGCGCCCTGGCACATCGAGATGATGTAGGACTCGATGACTTCGGGGCCGAAGCGCTCGAAGGCTTCCTTGACGGTGTGGAAGACGCCGAGGGTCTTCTCGCCGGCGGCGTCGAGCGGGGCCGGGGTCGGGGCGAGCGGGCGGCGGGAGCGGAGTTCCTTGGCGAGGAGCTTCTGCCGGTAGTCGCGGGGCATGTCGGCGTAGCGCCAGGATTCCTCGCCGAGCCGGTCGAAGAGCTGACCGAGTGCGTGGTGGTGGGCGTCGGCGTGTTCGCGGACGTCCATGGTGGCGAGCTGGAGGCCGAAGGCGGAGAGCGTACGGATGGTGCGGTCCATCCGGCCGTCGGCGAAGAGTCCGCCGCGGTGCTCGCGCAGTGAGGTCTGGATGAGTGCCAGGTCGGCGATGAGTTCGGCGGTGCCGAGGTAGTCGCAGCCGGGGCGGTGCGGGGTGCCGGAGGCGAGGCGCTCGCGGGTGTTGACGAGCTTCTGCCGGATGCAGGTCGCCTTGAGGCGGTAGGGCTCCTCGGCGTTCAGCCGCTTGTAGCGGGGGCTGATCTCGGGGAGGCGTCCCAGGTCGGCTTCGAGCGAGGTCAGCAGTTCGTCGGTGGCACCGGTGTAGCGGATGGAGTTGGAGAGCAGTCCGCGCAGGTGGTCGATGAGTTCGAGGGCGTCGGTGATGCCGTGCTCGTGCTGGAGGATCAGCACTTCCCAGGTGACGGCGGGCGTCACGTTGGGGTTGCCGTCGCGGTCGCCGCCGATCCAGGTGCCGAAGGTGAGGGGGCGGGTGCCCGCGGGCAGCTCGACGCCGACGCGTGCGAGTTCGGCGGCGAGGTCCTCCAGTACGTCGCCGACGGCGTTGGCGTGGAGTTCGTCGAGGTAGTAGATGGCGTTGCGGGCCTCGTCGGCCGGCTCCGGGCGGACCACGCGCAGTTCGTCGGTCTGCCAGATGAGGTCGATGTTCTCGGCGAGCCGGAGGTCCTGGCGGCGCCGGTCGGCCTCGACGACGGGGGTCTCCAGGAGCGCGGCGATGCGGCGGAGCTTGTTCAGCACGGAGCGCCGGGCGGCCTCGGTGGGGTGCGCGGTGAAGACGGGCCGTACGTTGAGGTTCTTGACGGTCTCGCGCAGGTGGACGGGGTCGGCGTCCTTGAGCCGGTCGGCGGTGCGGGCGAGGAGCCCGCCCTCGGCGGCCCGGCGGTCGCGCATCTCGTGGGCGCGGTGGACCTGCTCGGTGACGTTGGCGAGGTGGAAGTAGGTGGAGAAGGCGCGCACGAGCTGCGCGGCGGTCTCCAGGTCCGTGTCGCCGAGGAGCTGGGCCGCGGCCTCGCCGTCGGTGCGGGTCAGGGCGCGGACGCGCTCGACGAGGTCGAGGAGTTCCTGGCCCTCCTGACGTACGAGGGTCTCGCCGAGGAGGTCGCCGAGGCGGCGGATGTCGGCGCGCAGCTCGGGGCTGGCGGCAGGGGTCTGGTCGGCACTGCTCACGGTGTGCGGCTCCTTGCAGTGGTTGAGCACGGGGTTTCTCCCGGGGCCGCGGCAGGCAGCGGCCACAGGGGTCTCCGGGGCCGCGACAGGCAGCGGTGCCGAAGCCACCCCGGGAAAGCAGAGTGCGGACCGCGCTGTCCGACCCCACCAGGATAGGTGTCCACTCCGTCGGCGCCGCTCGCGGCCCGATCGAGTTTCCCCTCGGTGGGAGGCCCGCCGCGCTCTCGTGCGACGGACCGTTCCGCTGCCATACTTACGTTGCCGTAGGTTACGGGTGCGTAGCCAGAGCTATCCGTCGTATTCCTCATCTTCCTCATCCCCAGGGGACCCCCCATGAACACCAGCCCCGCTGTGATCGCCGACGCCCAGCCGTCGGCGACCGACGATCGGGCCCTTCCCTTCGCCACGCTCGGCGGGGACAACAAGCGGTCGATCGAGCAGTTCGCCCTGCTGCTGTTCATCGTGGTGCCGTTCGTGGCGCTGGTCGCGGCGGTGCCGCTGGCCTGGGGCCGCGGTGTGAGCTGGCTCGATCTGGGTCTGCTCGTGGCGATGTACTTCATCGGCTGCCACGGCATCACGATCGGCTTCCACCGCTACTTCACGCATGGCTCCTTCAAGGCGAAGCGCCCGCTGCGCATCGCGCTGGCCGTGGCCGGTTCGCTGGCCGTGGAGGGTCCGCTGGTGCGCTGGGTGGCCGACCACCGCAAGCACCACCGTTTCTCGGACGCGGAGGGCGACCCGCACTCGCCGTGGCGCTTCGGCGAGAGCCTGCCCGCCCTGATGAAGGGCCTGTGGTGGGCCCACATCGGATGGATGTTCGACGAGGAGCAGACTCCGCAGCAGAAGTACGCCCCCGACCTGATCAAGGACCCGGCGCTGCGCGGCATCTCCCGCCACTTCATGACCCTCACGATCGTGTCGCTGGCGCTCCCGCCGCTGGTCGGCGGCCTGGTGACGATGTCGTGGTGGGGTGCGGCGACGGCCTTCTTCTGGGGCTCGCTGGTCCGGGTGGCCCTGCTGCACCACGTCACCTGGTCGATCAACTCGATCTGTCACGCGGTCGGCAAGCGGCCCTTCAAGTCGCGTGACCGGTCGGGCAATGTGTGGTGGCTGGCGGTGCTGTCCTGCGGCGAGTCCTGGCACAACCTGCACCACGCCGATCCGACGAGCGCCCGGCACGGTGTGATGCGCGGTCAGATCGATTCGAGTGCCCGGCTGATCCGCTGGTTCGAGAAGCTGGGCTGGGCGCACGACGTGCGCTGGCCGGACTCCGCCCGGATCGAATCCCGCCGTGTCGAGTCCAGCCGGATCGGCTCCCGGCGCGACCCCGAGCGTGCCGACGCGGCATGATTGACGACGTGGCGACCGACTCCAGCACCAGCAACGAGAAAAACCGTCCTTCCTCTTCCACCCGGCGTACCCGCCGGGTGCGGATGACGGGCAAGGAACGCCGCGAACAGTTGCTGGACATCGGTCGCACACTCTTCGCCGACAAGGGCTTCGAGGGCACCTCGGTCGAGGAGATCGCCTCGCGCGCCGGTGTCTCCAAGCCGGTCGTGTACGAGCACTTCGGCGGCAAGGAGGGCCTGTACGCCGTCGTGGTCGACCGCGAGATGCGCCAGCTCCTGGACATGGTCACGAGCGCGCTGACCGCGGGCCACCCCCGCGAGCTCCTGGAGCAGGCCGCGTTCGCCCTGCTCGACTACATCGAGACGTACACGGACGGCTTCCGCATCCTGGTCCGCGACTCCCCCGTGGCCCAGTCGACCGGCACCTTCGCCTCCCTCATCAGCGACATCGCCACCCAGGTGGAGGACATCCTGGGCCTGGAGTTCAAGGCCCGCGGTTTCGACCCGAAGCTGGCCCCGCTGTACGCGCAGGCGCTGGTCGGCATGGTCGCCCTGACCGGCCAGTGGTGGATGAACGCCCGCAAGCCGAAGAAGTCGGAGGTCGCCGCCCACCTGGTGAACCTGGCCTGGCACGGCCTGGAGAACCTGGAGTCGAAGCCGAGGCTGGTAGGGCACCGCAAGAGCTGAGGGCCGGCGCCCCGGTCAGGGGTGCATCCGGGCGCCCTTGAGTACCTTGTCGACGCCGTTGCGCGGTCCGTACACGGCGAGGCCCACCAGGTCCAGCCGGTCCTTCGCCACGGCCCGCACCGCCGCGCGGTTGTCCCGGTCGTTGCCGGTGGCGAAGAGGTCGGACGTGAACACCGACCGGGGAAGCGAGCGGGACAGCGCACGGCCGTGCGCCGCGGTCAGTGTCTCCTTCGTCCCCTCGAAGACCAGGACGGGCTGGCGGAACATCGGCAGGTACGCGGTGCCGTCGGCGTCCGCGTACGGTTCGCCGATCACCTCGGGCACCTCCGGGCCGAGGCCGCTGACCAGGAACGCGGTCACGTTCAGCCGTTGCCAGGTCTCCAGGTCCTCGCGCAGCAGTACGGCGATCTTGGTGTCGAAACGTACGGGGGCGTTGTCGGTCGTCATGCGCCGAGACTGCCGAACCGCCTGCCGGACCGTCTTGTACATTCCTTGCATGGTGGCCCGGCAGCAGGTTTCCGCGTGGCGCCCGCAGGTCCCGGGTGTGGTGGAGGTCTTCCACGCGCATTTCACCGAGCACGCGTACCCGATGCACGTCCACGACGTCTGGACCCTGCTCATAGTCGACGACGGTGCGGTCCGCTACGACCTGAACCGCCACGAGCGCGGCACCCTGCACGGCACGGTGTCCCTGCTCCCGCCGCAGGTACCGCACAACGGCTCGCCCGCCACCTCGCACGGCTTCCGCAAGCGGGTCCTCTATCTGGACCTGACCCAGCTGGACGAGAGCTTCATCGGCCCGGCGGCGGACGGCCCCGACCTCGTCGACCCGCTGCTGCGCCGGCGTGTCGGGCAGCTGCACGCCTCGCTCGCGGACAGGGGCGACGAGCTGGAGGCGCAGAGCCGTCTCGCCCTCATCCGTGAACGGCTCCACGCCCACCTGCGGCCCCGGCCCGTCGCCCGTCGGCGGGTGACCGATCGCGGTGTGGCCCACAGCCTGCGGGACCTCCTCGACGACCGGCTGCTCCAGGGAGTGCCCCTGGACGAGGCCGCGCAACTGCTGCATGCCCACCCGACGCACCTGGTACGGGCGTTCAGCGGAGCCTTCGGCATCGCCCCGCACCAGTACCTGATGTCCCGTCGGATCGACCGCGCCCGACGGCTGCTGCTCGACGGCCGCCCGCCCGGAGAGGTGGCGGCCGCGACCGGCTTCTACGACCAGTCGCACCTGAGCAGGCATTTCAAACGGCTCGTCGGCACACCCCCCGGGCGGTTCGCCCGCGAGGGCGCCGCGGCTGCGGTACGAGTGCCGTGACCAGCGGGGCCTCACCGGGCCGGAGACCGACACGGAACCGGCGTCACTCTTTGTAATGACGCTCTTTGATTCCGGCCGCTACCGCGAGGGAGCAGAACAAGAATCCCGTCCATGGGAGGAATCATGACCGCCGAGCCGTTCACCGCGCACAGCTCCCGCTGGCCGGTGCCGCCCCAGGACGGATACACGGTGGACGACCTGTTCACCTTGCCCGATCTCCCGCCGCACACGGAGTTGCTCGACGGGAGCCTGGTTTTTGTGAGTCCACAGCGCTTTTTCCACAGCTGCATGACCGACCTGTTGGTTCGTGGTCTGCGGAGCTTCGCATCGCGCGAGGTCAGGACCGTGCGGGAGATGGCGGTCGTCCTCGACAGCCGCAACGTGCCCGAGCCCGACGTCTCCGTCGTCCGCTCCGACGCGGTCACCGGACCCGAACAGAACCGCTTCCAGGCCGCCGACGTCCTGCTCGCCGTCGAGGTCGTCTCGCCCGACTCCGAGGCCCGCGACCGCGACACCAAGCCGGGGAAGTACGCCTCGGCCCGTATCCCGAACTTCTGGCTGGTCGAGATGGCCGGCACCGACCGGCACCCGGTGGTGCGGGTGTACGAGCTGGACCCGGTGTCCAAGGCGTATGCGCTGACGGGAATCCACCACGACCGTCTCAAGGTGAGCGTGCCGTTCCCGATCGACATCGACATCACCCGGGAGGCGCTGGACGAGCTGTGACGGTCAGCCGTCCACCGGCTCCAGGAACTCCAGCCGGTTCCCCACCGGGTCGTGGCTGAAGAAGCGCCGGTGCCCCGGCAGATCACCGTCCCAGCGCACCTCGGCACCCCGCCCCTCCAGCCGGGCCGCGTACGGCTCGATGTCCGTGACGCGCAGTCCGGGGTGGGCCTTCTTCGCCGGGCGGAAGTCCTTCTCGATGCCGAGGTGGAGCTGGACCGGGCCCGCCTGGAACCAGCAGCCGCCGCGGGCCGCGAGGGCCGGGGGCTTGGCGATCTCCGTCATGCCGAGGCTGTCCGCGTAGTAGGTGCGAAGGGCGTCCTCGGAGCCTGGCGGGGCGGCGAGCTGGACGTGGTCGAGGGCGGTGATCATCACTTCTCCTTGCGGGCGACGGCGAAGATGCGGCGGAACGGGAAGACGGTGCCGTGCGGGCCCTGCGGGTAGGCGGTGCGCAGCAGGTCGCGGTATTCGGTGAGGAAGGCGTCGCGGGCCTCGGGGTCGTCGGCGAGGGCGGTCAGGACGGGGCGCAGGCCGGTGCCCTTCACCCAGTCGAGGACCGGGTCCTGACCGGGCAGGAGGTGCAGGTAGGTGGTCTCCCAGACGTCCGCCGTGATGCCGGGGGCGGTCAGCGCGTCGAGGTAGGCGGTGGGGGTGAGCACCGCGTCGGCGTGGCGCAGCTGGTCGGCGAGGCGGGTGCGCCAGCGCGGGGAGGCGGCGAGTTCGCGCATCAGGACGTGGCTGGGCTGGTCGAAGTTGCCGGGGACCTGGAAGGCGAAGGTGCCGCCGGGGGTGATCGCGTCCAGCCAGGCCGGGAAGCGGGCGGCGTGGTCGGGGACCCACTGGAGCAGGGCGTTGGAGACGATCAGGTCGTGACGCTCGGCGGGGGTCCAGGTGGTGGCGTCGGCCTCGGCGAAGTCCAGGTGGGGGCCGGCGTGGGCGCGGGCCCGTTCGAGCATCTGCGGGGAGTTGTCGTAGCCGGTGATGCGGGCCCCGGGCCAGCGGTCGGCGAGCAGGACGGTGACGTTGCCCGCGCCGCAGCCGAGGTCGGCGATCCGGGGTGCGGGGGAGGCCGGGAGTTCGGGGATGCGGGCGAGGAGGTCGAGGAAGGGGCGGGTGCGGTGGTCGGCGTGGCGCAGGTACTGCTGCGGGTCCCAGGTGGGTGCGGTCATGGCAGTCAGACTCACCCACAGATATCTTGATGTCAAGACACTTGAGTTCAAGAGACTTCATGTCGACAGACCCCTTACACTGATCCACATGGAGGACGAGGTCGACCGATTGGTCGCTGCATGGCGCCGCGAGCGCCCCGACCTCGACGTGGAACCACTCGAGGTGCTCAGCCGCGTCTCCCGCCTGGCCCGCCATCTGGACCGGGCCCGCCGGATCGCCTTCTCCGAGCATGATCTGGAGCCCTGGGAGTTCGACGTACTGACGTCCCTGCGTCGCGCGGGCGCCCCGTACCAGCTCTCCCCCGGCCAGCTCCTCACCCAGACGCTGGTCACCTCCGGCACGATGACCAACCGCATCGACCGCCTGACCAAGAAGAACCTCGTCGAGCGCCTCCCCGACCCCAGCGACCGCCGCGGCGTGCTCGTCCGGCTCACCGCCGAGGGCCGCGACAAGGCCGACCAGTCACTGGCCGGGCTGCTCGCCCAGGAACGCGCCATCCTGAGCCGGCTCTCCACCCAGCAGCGGAGCGAACTGGCCGGGCTGCTACGCCAGTTGACCGCCCCGTTCGACAACATTCCCGGCTAGGGGCTGTCCGGCGGGGTCGGCCGGGCCGACGCCCGCCCGCCTGGCCAGGGCGACGGCGGCCAGGGTGGAGTGCACGCCCAGTTTCCCCAGCACGTTCTGCATATGGGTACGGACCGTGTGCGGGGAGAGGAAGAGCCGCTCGGCGACCGCCTTGCGGCCCAGGCCCGCCACCATGCAGCGCAGCACCTCGCGTTCGCGCGGGGTCAGCGACTCGACCAGCTCCTCGCTCTCCGTGCGGTGCTTGCGCGCCGCCGTCAGCTCCCGCAGCACGCCGGTGAGCAGCGCCGGGGGCAGATGTGTCTCGTCCCGCAGCACCCCGCGGATGACGGCGAGCAGCCGTTGCAGCGAGCAGTCCTTGGCCACCCAGCCCGATGCCCCGGCCTGGAGCGCCAGCGCGGCCCGGACCGGGTCGTCCTTCTCGGCCAGCACCACCGTGCGCACGGACGGCCGGCCCGAACGGACCCCGGCCACCAGGGAGATGCCGTCCACCCGAGCGCTGTCCCCGTCGGCGGAGACCGGTACGGGTGCCCGTCGGCCCCCCGCCGCGCCCAGGATGCCCAGCTCGGCGTCGATCAGCATCACGTCGTAGCCGCGCCCCTCGGCGGCGGCCCGCTCCAGGCACCGTAACGCGGCGGGGCCGCTGCCCGCCGCCGCCACATCGACGTCCGGCTCGGCCGCGAGCGCCGCTGCGAGCGACTCGGCGAAAATACGGTGGTCGTCCACCACGAGAACCCGGATACGAACCACAGGCACCCCCATGCCGCGTCTGTTCCTGGGCCACCCCCGGCCCGCCGAAGGGGCCGACCAGTACGGGTACGGCAACCCGGATCGGTAACCGGACCGCAGTCCCACGGCCGCCGCCGTGTGTCGACTGTTGTCCGCCCCGGGCGCCGTACCCGACTGTCTCGTACCCCTGAATCAGCACCGGCCCCCACCGGTGCTGTGCATCAGGGTACGGCCGACGGCCCGCTGCGGAAACCGATTCGCGGAACTGGCCGGGTCCGCGTCCTACTGTGTGGCCCATGTTCCGTCTTGAGACAGAAGTGGACAAAGGACGGCGTTCCTTACTGAGCCGGCGGCTGCGGGACGACAACACGGCCCGCTCCCCGGAGCTGCGCGCGCTGCGCACCACCCGCGCCGGGCGGGAACTCCCGCTGGAGGTATGGGCGGTGGACATCGAGGGCGCCGTCGCAGGCGGCCTGACCGGCCGCACCTGGGCGTACTGGCTCCATGTGGACCAGCTCTGGGTCGACGCCCGCCACCGCGGCCGGGGCCTGGGCTCGCTGCTGCTCGCGGAGGCGGAACGGGTGGCCGCGGCGGACCGGGGCTGCACCCGCTCCCGGCTGGAGACCTGGGGCTTCCAGGCGCCCGGCTTCTACCGGGAGCGGGGCTACGAGGTGAGCGGGCGGGTCGAGAACTACCCGCCCGGGGTCACCGAGTTCATCCTGACGAAGGAGCTCGCGGCTCCGTCCTGACGAAGGAGCTCGCGACTCCGTCCTGACGAAGGAGCTCAGCCGAGGCGGCGGGCGCCCGCCGAGGGCACGGCCGGGAAGATCCGCGGCGCCGTGTGGCCCGCGGCGGCGAACGCCTCCAGCACGGACTTGGCGACCGTGTCCGCCTGCTCCTGCTCCACCAGCACGATCGCCGAGCCGCCGAAGCCGCCGCCGGTCATCCGCGCACCGAGCGCCCCGGCCTCGTTCGCCGCCGACACCACCAGGTCCAGTTCCGGGCAGGAGACCCGCAGATCGTCGCGGAGCGAGACGTGCCCGGCGTTGAGCACCGGGCCCGCGGCCCGCGCGTCGCCCGCGTCGAGCAGGGCGATGACCTGCTCGACACGCTGGTTGTCGCTGACCACATGGCGTACGTAGCGCACCACGGACTCGTCGACGCCGGCCGCGGCCAGGGTGTCCAGGGCCGCGCCGAGGCCCTCGTACGGCACCTCGCGCAGCGTCCGCACGCCGAGCGCCGCCGCGCCCGCCTCGCAGCCGGCCCGCCGCTCGGCGTAGGCGCCGTCGCCGAGCGCGTGCTTGACCTGGGTGTCGACCACGAGCAGCCGCAGTCCCTGGGCGGCCAGGTCGAAGGGGATCTGGCGCTGGGTGAGGTCGCGGGTGTCGAGGTGCAGTGCGTGGCCCTCGGTGCAGCAGGCGGACGCCATCTGGTCCATGACCCCGCACGGCACACCCACGAAGTCGTTCTCGGCGCGCTGGCCGAGAACCGCCAGCTCCGGTGCGGAGAGCCCGAGTTCGAAGAGGTCGTTCAGGGCGAGCGCGGTGACGACCTCCAGCGCGGCGGAGGAGGACAGCCCCGCGCCGGTGGGGACGGTGGAGGTGAGCTGGATGTCCGCCCCGGTGACCGGGTGGCCGGCCGCGCGCAGCGCCCAGACGACTCCGGCGGGGTAGGCCGCCCAGCCGTGCCCCTGGTGCGGGGCCAGTTCGTCGATCCGGAGCTGGACGACGCCGCCGGGCACGTCGGTGGAGTGGAGCCGCAGTTCGCCGTCGGTGCGGCGGGCGACGGCGGCGCGTGCGGTGTGCGGCAGGGCGAGCGGCATGACGAAGCCGTCGTTGAAGTCGGTGTACTCGCCGATCAGGTTGACCCGGCCGGGGGCCGCCCAGATCCCTTCGGGCTCGCGCCCGTAGAGCTCGGCGAAGGAGGCGGTCAGCTCGGCGCGGGAGGCGGTCGGCTCGGTGTTCTCGGTCATGGGGCGGTGGGCTCCTCTCGGCGGGCGAACGTCCAGGCGTCGGTGACGATTCCGGTCAGGTCGGCGCGGGTCGGCGTCCAGCCGAGCCGCTCCCGGGCGGTGGCGGCGGAGGCGACCAGCACGGCGGGGTCGCCGGCGCGGCGGGGGGCCGCGGTCTCCGGGACGGGGTGGCCGGTGACCTCGCGGACGGTCTCGATGACCTCGCGCACCGAGAAGCCGTTGCCGTTGCCGAGGTTGCAGATCAGGTGCTCGCCGGCGGTGGCCGTGTCCAGGGCCAGCAGGTGGGCCTCGGCGAGGTCGGCGACATGGATGTAGTCGCGGACGCAGGTGCCGTCGGGGGTGGGGTAGTCGTCGCCGTAGACGGAGATCGACTCCCGCTGCCCGAGCGCGACCTGGAGGACCAGCGGGATGAGGTGCGACTCGGGGCTGTGCCGCTCGCCGCAACTGCCGTACGCCCCGGCCACGTTGAAGTACCGCAGCGAGACCGCGGCCAGTCCGTGCGCGGCCGCCTCGCCGGTGATCATGTGGTCGACGGCGAGCTTGGTGGCGCCGTAGGGGTTGGTGGGCGCGGTCGCGTCGGACTCGGTGATGGGGGTGGTGGCCGGTTCGCCGTAGGTGGCGGCGGTGGAGGAGAAGACCAGGGTGCGCACCCCGGCGTCGCGCATCGCGGCGAGCAGGGCGACGGAGCCGCCGACGTTGTTCACCCAGTACTTCTCCGGGTCCGCGACGGACTCGCCGACCTGGGAGTACGCGGCGAAGTGCAGCACCCCGTCGTAGGAGGCGTCCAGCCACTTCGCCGCGTCCTGGATGCGGCCCTCGATGAACTCGGCCCCGGCCGGGACGCCCTCCCGGAACCCGGTCGAGAGGTCGTCGAGGACGGTGACCGCGTGCCCGGCCTCCAGCAGGTGCTGGGCGACCACGCTGCCGACGTATCCCGCGCCGCCCGTGACCAGGTACTTCTTCTGGGGCTTGCTCACTCGCTCGCTACCTCTCGCAGTCGCTGGGCCGCGGCCTCCGGCGGCACATCGTTGATGAACACGTTCATGCCGGATTCGGAACCCGCGAGGAACTTCAGCTTGCCGGAGGTACGTCGGATGGTGAAAAGCTCCAGATGGAGCCCGAAGTCCTCCCGTCCGGGGACCCCGAACGGTGCCTGGTGCCAGGCCGAGATGTACGGGGTCGGCGGCTCGCCGGGGCCGAAGATCCGGTCGAATCGCCTCAAGAGTTCCAGATAAACCTGTGGGAACTCCGTGCGCGCGGCCTCGTCGAGTTCCCGCAGGTCGGGGACGCGGCGGCGGGGGTGGAGGTGGACCTCGTACGGCCAGTGGGCGGCGTACGGCACGAAGGCGACCCAGTGCTCGGCGTCGATGACGATCCGGGAGCCGTCCTTCTCCTCGCGGGCCACCACGTCGTCGAAGAGGTTGCCGCCGGTCTCGGCGCGGTGGGCGGCCATGGAGCGGAACATCAGCTCGGTGCGCGGGGTGACGAAGGGGTACGCGTAGATCTGCCCGTGCGGGTGGCCGAGGGTCACGCCGATCTCGGCGCCCCGGTTCTCGAAGCAGAACACCTGCTTGACCTGCGGGAGTTCGGCCAGTTCGGCAGTGCGGTCGGTCCAGGCCGCGAGGACCAGGGCGGCCTGCTCCTCGGTGAGGTCGGCGAAGGAGGCGTCGTGGTCGGAGGTGAAGCAGACGACCTCGCAGCGGCCGGAGTCACCGGCGAGCGAGGGGAAGCGGTTCTCGAAGACGGCGACGTCGTAGTCGGCCTCGGGGATCTCGCTCTGCCGGCCGTCCCGCGAGGGGCAGAGCGGGCATTCGTCGGCCGGCGGGTGGTAGATGCGGCCCTGGCGGTGCGAGGCGATGGCGACGCTGTCCCCGAGGAACGGGTCCCGGCGGATCTCGGACGAGGTCGAGACCGCGTCGAGGGGGCGCCGGTCGACGGCGTCACGGACGACCTCGTCACGGCTGTCGTAGTAGAGCAGCTCCCGGCCGTCGGCGAGCGTCGTAACCGTCTTCTTCACCAGGTTCCTCCAAACATAACCAAACACAATGAACCACAAGTCAACAACCGCGTCAACGAGTGGTCCACGCCGGGCGACCGAGCGGCCGGACAGGCGTTCAGGTTGTGTATGTGAGGAGCGGTGGTGGCGGCGCGGCTCAGAGACCCGGCCGTCCCGGCCCGCCGGCCGGTGCCGCGCGGTCCAGCAGCCCCGTGCGGGCCGCGAGTGCCGCGGCCTCCAGCCGGGAGCCGACGCCCAGCTTCATCAGCACCCGCTGCACATGCGTACGCGCGGTGCTCGGCGCGATCCGCATCCCGGCCGCGATCAGCCGGGTGTCCTCCCCCTCGGCGACCCGTACCAGGACCTCGACCTCGCGCGGGGTGAGCATCTGGAGCAGCCGCTGCCCCTCGTCGTCCGGCGCCGCGGCGGGGTTGAGCAGCTCGGCGAAGGCGCCCTGGAGGAGCTGCGGCGCCACCGCGGCCTCGCCCGCCCGCGCCTTGACCATCGCCCGTTCGACGCCCTCCATGCGCTCGTCGTGGCGGACGTATCCCGCGGCCCCCGCCGCGAAGGCCGCCGCGATCCCGCGCGGGCTGGGCACCGGTCCCAGCACCACGACGGCCACCTGCGGGCGCTCGCGCCGGATCCGTACGATCGGGTCGAAGGCGCCGGGTTCGGCCGGTGCCGAGGTGCCGAACAGGCAGACCTCCGGGGCCCTGCTGACCACCAGCTCCGCCGCCCCCGATGTCGGTGCGGCCGCCGCGAGGACCCGGTGGCCCCGCAGTTTCAGGGCCGAGGCGAGTGCCTCGGCGAGCAGTCTGTGGTCATCGACCACCATGAGCCGCACGCTCATCGAGCACACCCCCGTTGCACCGGCACACCGGGCCCCCCGGCTCTCCTGACCCGGCAAGCTACACGCTTGTTCGACGCCGCGGGCGTCTTACCGGCCAAAAGGCGCCGGAACGCCGGATCGACGCGTGTTCGGGACCGGTTGTCGGTGTGCCATGTCCGACTGATCACCGTTGTGATCTGCCTGCCGACCGTTACGGATCACTTCGACGGCTCGCACATCCGATCCCGAACGTGCGCGGGGGTGGTGCCCGATGAACGGACACCACCCCCGCACACGTACGGCCCGCTGCTACGGCCTGCTGAAGCTGACCACCAGCCGGCGGCTCGCGTCCAGCGAGCCACTCGGCTTGCTGACCATCGTGCTGGACAGGTACAGGTGCCCGTCGCTGTAGCGGAACTCGGAGTAGTCCGGCGTGAAGCTGGTCTCCGCGTCCCGGATGGACTCGTCGCTCGGGTTCTCCATCAGCACCGTCTGCTTGAACGTGGCGCCGTCGATGGAGACGACCTGGCCGCCCTTGTCGTACGGGGGAACCCGGTAGGCGATGATGTTGCCGCCGTCCATGCGGATCGGGAACATCGTGTAGCGCTCACCCGCGTCGGCCTTGTCGCTGGTCGGCTTGCCGGTGGTGAGGTCGAAGGAGACGATCTCGTTGGTGTCGCCGTACTCGCCGGTGCCCTCGTGGTCCTCGGTCGGCACGTAGATGCGGTTGTTGCCGACGGCCAGCTGGCTGCAGCTCTCGACCTCGGTGGAGGCGCAGCGCGCCGCGTACTTCTCGCCGTCCGCCGCGATCCTGGTGAGCAGCTTGCCGGTGGAGGCGTCGATCGAGAAGAAGTCCGAGATGCCGCTGCCGTCACCGGCGGTGTCGCCGACGTCGGCGGCGACGACCAGCGGCTTGGTGGAGACGATGCTCGCGTAGTCGACGCCGGGCGGCATCTTGTACGAGGAGAGCGGGGCGCCGGTGGTGGGGTTCAGCGCCTGGATGACGAGCTGCGGGTCGTCGTACGTACCGCACTTGCGGACCACCGCGAGTGCTTCGCCGCCGCCGTACCCCTTGTCGTAGCAGCCGTCGGTGGTGGCCTTGGGCTTCCAGCGCTCGGCGCCGGTGTTCAGGTCGAAGGCGGCGCCGCCCTCGGATCCGCCCGCGGCGACCGTGGTGCCGCTGAGCGTGACCTCGTCGAACCTGACGGCCGCGTCACCGCTGGTGGCGGCGGTCACCGACTTGCTCCAGATCAGCTTGCCGGTGCTCAGGTCGAGCGCGCCGACCTGGTTGCACGGCGGGTACTTGGTCGCCTTGGTCGGCTTGCTCTGCTCGAAGACGATCGCGGTCTTGAAGTCCTTGGACATGTGCCGGGACGCGGCGCAGACCTGGCCCGCCAGCGGGATGGACCACAGCTTGGTGCCCTTGGCCGGGTCGTAGGCCACGATCTCGTTCAGGCCGGTCTTCACGTACGCCTTGTCGGTCAGCCAGGAGCCGTCGACCTTGGTGATGTCTGTGACCTTGGGCAGCGGCAGCTGGAAGGCGACCTTGGACTTGGGGTCCGCGGGAGCCTTCTCCGTGCCGGCGCCGTCGACGGCGTTGCCGCCCTTGTTCTCGCCGTCCTTGCCCTCGGTGGCGCCGCTGGACGAGGACGCCTCCTCCTTCTTGTCGCCGCCGTCGCCGGAGGCGTACCAGATGCCGCCCGCGACGATCAGCACCACGGCGACCGAGGCGGCGACGATGATCTGCATCTGGGTGGAGAACTTCTTGCCGCCGTCGCCGTTCTGCGGCGGCATCTGCGGCTGCTGCATCGGGGCGGTCTGGTAGCCGTACCCCTGCTGCGGCGGCTGGCCGGGCGGCAGGCCCTGGGGGAATCCGTAACCCTGCTGCGGCTGTCCGGGCACGGGCGCCTGCGGGTAGCCGTAACCGGGCTGCGTGGGCTGGTTCTGCGGGTAGCCGTAGCCCGGCTGCTGACCCTGCGGGTAGCCGTAACCGGGGCCCGGCTGCTGCGGTGCGCCGGCGGGCGGCGGGGTGTCAGCGGGCGGCGGCGTCGGAGCGCCGAAGCCGCCGGCGGGCGGGGTGGCCTGCTGCTTGCCGAACGGGTCCGCGGGCGGCGGCGTCGGGGCGCCGAACCCACCGGGCGGGGGGTCCTGCGGGGCACCGAATCCGCCCTGGGGCGGATCGTTGGGCGGCTGGGGCGGCTGCGTCATGGCGTACGTACCTCTGGGGGAAAGGGAGTCGGTGGGACGGGTCCGGCAGCGGTCGGTGTGCTCCGGCCGCTGCCGGTCATGAGCCGTGGGGCTCCGACGGCAGGGTGGTGCCGTCGAGGGGCGTCGTGAGCCGTCAGTTGCCGAAGGCCATCATGGTCTTCGTCTCCAGCTCTTCCTTGTCGTTCCTGGCGCTGACCCGGCCGCTGGCGATGAACGAACGGCCGCCCGCGTAGAGGACCTTCGTGCTGTAGAAGCCGCGCTCGATCTCGGACGTCGACGCGGGGTGCTGCAGCAGCATCCGCGGGGCGCCGCCGGTCGGTGCGAGGGTGGCGATGCCGCCGCCCTTCTCGTAGGCGGTCTCCACGTAGAGCAGCACATTGCCGCCCTCCATGCGCAGCGGCTTCACCGTGCGCTCGGCCGGGGCGGCCGCCTTCCACTTGGACTTGCCGGTGTTCAGGTCGAACGCCACGACCTTGTTCGTACGGGCGGTGCCGCTGGAGTCCGGCGCGGTCGCCATGTAGAAGGTGTTGGCGTCGGCGGCGACTCCGGTGCAGCCGTCGAGGGACTTGCCGAAGATGGCGAAGGCGCTGCCGCAGTCCGGGGCGAACTTGTCACCCTTGTCGCTGGTGATGCCGGTGCGGAGAGTGCCGTTCTCCTTCAGCGCGAGGATGCTCCACTCCTTGTCCTTCTTCAGCGAGACCACCAGCGGGCCGACCGAGTAGACCTTGTCGATCTCCCAGCCGCGCTTGGGCCGGTAGGTCCACATGGCCTTCCCCGTGTTCGGGTCGAGCTGCTGGATCTGGTGCTGCGGGTTGTTGACGTCGTCGGTGCGGCAGTTGGAGGCGGCGATCAGCTTGGACCCGCCGGCGAAGGCGAACGGCTGGCAGATGCCGGACGGCTTGCCGAACAGTTCCTTGCCGTCGCTGACCCGGTAGGCGTTGGAGTTCCCGGTGCGCCCGACCGTCACGGTGTCGCCGCTGATGGCCAGCGAGATGTCCGACAGGAAGTCCCAGGTGCCGTTCTGCTTGATCGACTTCTTCCAGCCGGCCTTGCCCGTGGCGAGGTCGAGCATCTGGAGATCGGCGCAGTCCGCCTTGTCGGTGGTGCCGTTCTTGACCCCGATGACGATCTTGCCGTTGGTCGTGGGCTGGGCGGGCGCCGCACACAGGTCGGCGGGCAGCTTGAGGGTCCACTTCTGCTTGCCGTCGGCGACCGAGTAGCCGGAGACCGAGCGGTACATGCCCCTGACGATCGTGTCGCCGGCCACCCAGGGGCCGTACACGTCGGAGCCGTTGCGCGGCAGGTCGATGTCGTTCTTCTGGAGCCAGAGGACCTTCGCCTCGCCGGCCTTGCGCCCCGCGTTGAGGTCGTCGTCGGCGCCGCGGCCCTCGCCGTCGCCGTTGCCGTCGCCCTCGTTGACGGAGGGCGAGACGCTCGGCTCGGCGTCGCCGCTCTCCTTCGCGACGGGCTTCTTCTCGTCGTCGCCCCCGCTCGTGGCGACGAATATGCCGCCGCCGATCACCAGGAGCGCGGCGGCCGCGGCACCGATGATGATCGCGGGCTTGCGCTTGGAGGCGCCGCCGCCCGGACCGCCGGGGGCCGGGGCGCCGGGGTACTGCTGCTGCGGGTAGCCGTGACCGGGCTGCTGACCGTAGGGGCCGGGCTGCTGACCGTACGGACCGGGCTGCTGGGCGTAAGGACCCGGCTGTTGGGCGTAGGGGCCCGGCTGCTGGGCATACGGGCCGGGCTGCTGCTGGCCGTACGGGCCCGGCTGCTGCTGGCCCGGCTGCTGCGGGTAGCCGTAGCCGGGGGCCTGGCCCGGCGGCTGGCCGGGTGCCTGCGGGTAGCCGTAGCCCGGCTGGGTGGGCGGCTGGGCCGGTGGCGGCGTCTGCGGCGGGCCCTGGGACGGCTGAGGACTCCCCTGCGGCGGCTGTTGCGGCGCGCCGAAGCCTCCCTGCGGCGGTTGCTGGCTGGGCGGCTGGGTCATCAGCACGTCCCCCTTCGTGCGGTCCGGTGCCCGGTCCGATCTCCCCCGCGATTCCGTGGAGCGCCACGGGGCCGAAACCCCCTGAACTCCCTGGAAAGGAGCGAATCAGGCATGGATCCCGCGGCGTTACGTCAGTCGAGCGGGGCTTCTTTGTACCACCCGCGAGACCTCGGGCACCGGGGCGGTCCGCCCCCTGTTCCCAAGGGAGAACCGCCCCGTGATGCCTCCGTTACGCCTCGGACCGTCAGTTGCCGAAGACCGCCAGCGACTTCGCCCGCTTCTCGTCCCCGTCCTCGATCCCGCTGAGGCTCGTGCTCAGGAGGAGGGAACGCCCGTTCACGTAGGCGGCCCGCACGTCGAAGAGCGCGCGTTCGGCCTCCGCCCCCGCGGCCGGGTGCCGGACCACCATCTGCGGTGTCCCGCCGGCCGGCGGGAGGGACGCGATGCCGCCGCCCTTGTTCTGCGCCGCCGACAGGTACATCAGCAGCCTGCCGCCCTCCACCCGCATCGGCATCAGGGTCTGCCCGGCGGGGGCGGCGGCCTTCCACTTCGTCTGTCCACTGGCCAGATCGAAGGCGACGACCTTGTTCGTGGGGTCGGACTCACCGGGCTTGGTCGCCAGGTACACCGTCTTGTCGTCGGCCGCCGCCCCGAGGCAGTTGTCGAGGTTCCTGCCGTCGGAGGCCACGTCGGTGTCGCACTGCGTCTTGTAGTTCTCGTCGCCGCCGACCAGTTGGGAGCGGTAGGTGCCGTCCGCGTTGAGCATGATGATCGCCCATTCGTCGCCCTTCTTCAGGGAGACGACCAGCGGGCTGACCGAGTAGAACTGCGCGATCTCCCAGCCCTTCTTGACCTGGTACTTCCACAGGACCTTGCCGGTGGCGGGGTCGATCCGCTCCACCAGCTGCTCCTTGTGGTCGTCGGCCGCGGTCTGGCAGCTGGCCGCGGCGATCGCCACCGGGCCGCTCGCGAAGCCGAACGGCTGGCAGTTGCCCGGCAGTTTCCCGAAGAGCACCTTGCCGTCGCTGACCCGGTAGGCGTCCGTCCTGGTCTTGCGCCCGATGGTCACGGTGTCGCCGTTGATCGCCATCGCGGGGTTGGACAGCAGGTCCCAGGCACCCTGTCGCTTGAATGTCCTGTACCAACCGGCCTTGCCGGTCGTGAGGTCGACCATCTGGAGCGCGCTGCAGATCGCCTGGTCGCCGTGGCCGGTCTGGACCCCGAGGACGATCTTGCCGTCGGCGGTGGCCTGCGAGGGGGCCGCGCACATCGCGGCCGGCAGGCGCAGGCTCCACTTCCGGCTGCCGTCGGCGACGGAGTAACCGGAGACGGTGTGGAACATCGCCTTGACGACGGTGTCGCCGACGATCCAGGGGCCGTACACGTTCGCGCCGTTGGGCGGCAGGTCGACGCCGCCCTCCTGGAGCCAGAGGACCTTCGCCTCGCCCGGCTTGCGCTTGGCGTTGATCCCGTCGGCCTCCGCGCGGAGGTCGCTCGGCCCCTGGTCCTCACCCTTGCCATCGGGCTTGCCCTTGCCGGTGGACGAGGTGTCCGGCTCCGGGCCGGCGCTCTTCTTCGCCGCGGGCTTCGTCCCGTCGCCCCCGCTCGTGGCCAGCCAGACGCCACCGCCGGCCAGCAGCACCACCGCGAGCACGGCGCCGACGACCGCCCCGCGCCGACCCCGGAAGAACCCTCCGCCGCCGCTGCCGGCGGGGCCACCGGGCTGCGGTGACGACGGCGCACCGTAGGGGCCGAACCGGGTGGGCGCGCTGTGCAGCCCCGGCTGCGGCGGCACGCCGTATGGTCCGGGCTGGGTGGGCGTCGCCCCGTACGGGCCGGGGGGCTGCGCGGGCGGGTTGTACAGACCCGGGGGCTGGGTGCCGTACGGGCCGGCGGCCTGGCCCGGCGGCTGGGCGGGAGGCCCGTACGGGCCGGCGGCCCGGCCGGACGGGGAATCGTATGAACCGGACTGGGGGTCGTACGGAGCCCCGAAGCCCTCCTGCGGCGGTTGCTGGCCGGGTGGCTGGGTCATCAGCACGTCCCCCTCGGTGCTTCGTGCGGACGGGCCGGCTTCCGCGCCGGACAAGGCTTCTTTCTATCACCCGTCCCACGAGCCCCAGCCGTCACACCTGACGCACCGAAGCGGTCAGGCGTCCTCGGCCAGCTCCAGCCAGCGCATCTCCAACTCGTCGCGTTCCGCGACCAGTTCGCGCAGCTCCGCGTCGAGCTTCGCCACCTTCTCGAAGTCCGTGGCGTGCTCCGCGATCTGCGCGTGCAGCGTGGTCTCGCGTGTGGAGATCTTGTCGAGTTGCCGCTCGACCTTCTGGAGCTCCTTCTTCGCCGCGCGGGCGGCCTGCGGGGAGAGGGCCGCGGCCGGGGCGGCGGTCTCCTTGGCCGGGGCGGGCGCGGCGGACGGCGTGGCCGCCTCCTCCATCCGCTGCCTGCGCTCCAGGTACTCGTCGATCCCGCGCGGCAGCATCCGCAGCGCGCGGTCGCCGAGCAGCGCCATCACCCGGTCCGTGGTCCGCTCGATGAAGAACCGGTCGTGGGAGATCACGATCATCGATCCGGGCCAGCCGTCGAGGAGGTCCTCCAGCTGGGTCAGGGTCTCGATGTCGAGGTCGTTGGTGGGCTCGTCGAGGAAGAGGACGTTCGGCTCGTCCATCAGCAGGCGCAGGATCTGGAGCCGGCGCCGCTCACCGCCGGAGAGGTCGCCGACCGGGGTCCACTGCTTCTCCTTCGAGAAGCCGAACTGCTCGCAGAGCTGGCCCGCGGTCATCTCGCGGCCCTTGCCGAGGTCGACCCGG
The DNA here is from genome assembly GCF_042890955.1 of Streptomyces sp. NPDC001933. Classification (NCBI taxonomy): domain Bacteria; kingdom Bacillati; phylum Actinomycetota; class Actinomycetes; order Kitasatosporales; family Streptomycetaceae; genus Streptomyces; species Streptomyces sp. NPDC001933. The sequence goes on from NZ_JBIASS010000007.1 coordinate 156,551, forward strand.
TCCCGTACCTGCTGAACGGCCTCCAGGACCCGCAGGTTCGGGTTGAGCTCGTGGACCTCCTGGGAGAGGTAGGCCAGCTTGACGGTCTTGCCGACGACGACCTTCCCCGCGGCGGGCTGCGCGTCGCCCTGGGTGCGGGCCGCCTCGGCCAGCGCCCGCAGCAGCGAGGTCTTGCCCGCGCCGTTGACCCCGACCAGGCCGATCCGGTCGCCGGGGCCGAGCTGCCAGGTGAGGTGGGTGAGCAGCGTCTTGGGGCCGGCCTGGACGGTCACGTCCTCCAGGTCGAAGACGGTCTTGCCGAGCCGGGCGTTGGCGAACTTCATCAGCTCGCTGGTGTCGCGCGGCGGCGGCACGTCGGCGATCAGCTCGTTGGCCGCCTCGATGCGGTAGCGCGGCTTGGACGTACGGGCGGGGGCACCGCGGCGCAGCCAGGCCAGTTCCTTGCGCATCAGGTTCTGCCGCTTGGACTCCTCGGTCGCGGCGATCCGCTCCCGCTCGGCCCGCGCGAAGACGTAGTCGCTGTAGCCGCCCTCGTACTCGTGGACCGCGCCGCGCTGGACGTCCCACATGCGGGTGCAGACCTGGTCGAGGAACCAGCGGTCGTGGGTGACGCAGACGAGCGCGGAGCGGCGGGCCCGCAGGTGGCCGGCCAGCCAGGAGATGCCCTCGACGTCGAGGTGGTTGGTCGGCTCGTCGAGGACGATCAGGTCCTGCTCGGCGATGAGCAGCTTGGCCAGCGCGATCCGGCGCCGCTCGCCGCCGGAGAGCGGGGCGATGACGGTGTCCAGGCCGTGCTCGAAGCCCGGCAGGGCCAGCCCGCCGAAGAGCCCGGTGAGCACGTCGCGGATCTTGGCGCTGCCCGCCCACTCGTGGTCGGCGAGGTCGCCGATCACCTCGTGGCGGATGGTCGCCTGCGGGTCGAGCGAGTCGTGCTGGGTGAGGACGCCGAGCCGCAGCCCGCCGCTGTGGGTGACGCGTCCGCTGTCCGCCTCCTCCAGCCGGGCGAGCATCCGGATGAGCGTCGTCTTGCCGTCGCCGTTGCGGCCCACGACACCGATCCGGTCCCCCTCGGACACCCCGAGGGACACGCCGTCGAGCAGGGCACGGGTGCCGTACACCTTGCTGACCTGCTCGACATTGACCAGATTGACGGCCATTTCACTCCTGCCCAGGGGGAACGATCGGCTTCCCAGGGTACGGGGCGGCGGCGGTGCGATGTCCGCTCGCCCTTGCCGCCCCGCGTGGAGGCAGGCTCCGTCAGACGACCGTGGCCCCCGGCGCCGGGGACACCGCCGTCCGTGCGTTGCGGCAGGTGCCGGAGGTGAGCAGTGCCTCGGCGACCTTGCGGGCCGACTCCTCGTCCGCCACCAGGAACGCGGTGGTCGGTCCGGAGCCGGAGACCAGGGCGGCCAGGGCGCCGGCCGCGGTGCCCGCGGCGAGGGTGTCGGCGAGCGAGGGGCGCAGGGAGAGCGCGGCGGGCTGGAGGTCGTTGGTGAGCGCCGCGGCGAGCGCGGTGGCGTCGCCGGTGCGCAGGGCGTCGAGGAGCGCGGGGGAGGCTTCCGGCTCGGGGACGTCGGTGTCCGCGGTCAGCCGGTCGAACTCGCCGTAGACGGCCGGGGTGGAGAGCCCGCCGTCGGCGACCGCGAAGACCCAGTGGAAGGTGCCCCCGACGTCGATCGGGGTGAGCCGCTCGCCGCGTCCGGTGCCGAGGGCGGCGCCGCCGACCAGGCTGAACGGGACGTCGCTGCCCAGCTCGGCGCAGATGGCGAGGAGCTCGTCCCGGGTGGCGCCGGTGGACCAGAGGGCGTCGCAGGCCAGCAGGGCGGCCGCGCCGTCGGCACTGCCGCCCGCCATGCCGCCCGCGACGGGGATGTCCTTGGCGATGTGGATGTGCACATCGGGTGCGATGCCGTGCCGCTCGGCCAGCGCGATCGCGGCGCGGGCGGCGAGGTTGCTCGCGTCCAGCGGGACCTGGGCGGCGTCCGGGCCGGAGCAGGTGATGCGCAGCCCGTCGGCGGGGGTGACGGTGACCTCGTCGTACAGGCCGACGGCGAGGAAGACATTGGCCAGGTCGTGGAAGCCGTCGGGGCGCGGGGCGCCGACCGCGAGCTGGACGTTGACCTTGGCGGGTACGCGGACGGTGATGCTCACTCGCCACTCCCTGAGGGCTCGTTCCCGGCGGTTCCGGAGGTCCCGGCGGTCCCGGCGGCCTCGGTGGTGCCGGAGGGCTTGTTCTCGGCGATGGCGGCGAACTCCTCGACGGTCAGCGACTCGCCCCGGGCCTGCGGCGAGATCCCGGCCGCGACCAGGGCCGCCTCGGCGGCGGGTGCGGAGCCGGCCCAGCCGGCCAGGGCCGCCCGCAGCGTCTTGCGGCGCTGGGCGAAGGCCGCGTCGACGACCGCGAAGACCTCGGTCCTGCTCGCGCTCGTCGCGATCGGCTCGGTGCGCCGGACCAGGGAGACCAGTCCGGAGTCCACGTTCGGGGCGGGCCAGAAGACGTTGCGGCCGATGGAGCCGGCCCGCTTGACGTCCGCGTACCAGTTGGCCTTCACCGACGGCACGCCGTAGACCTTGTTGCCCGGCCGTGCGGCCAGCCGGTCGGCGACCTCGGCCTGGACCATGACGAGGGTGCGCTCGATGGACGGGAAGCGCTCCAGCATCGTCAGCAGGACCGGTACGGCGACGTTGTACGGCAGGTTCGCGACCAGCGCGGTCGGCGCCGGGCCGGGCAGCTCCCGGACCAGCATCGCGTCGGAGTGCACCAGGGCGAACCGGTCGGCGCGCCCCGGCATCCGGGCCGCGACCGTGGCCGGCAGCGCGCCCGCCAGCACGTCGTCGATCTCGACGGCGACGACCCGGTCCGCCGCCTCCAGCAGCGCCAGGGTCAACGAGCCGAGCCCCGGGCCGACCTCGACGACGACGTCGTCCGGACGGACCTGAGCCGTCCGTACGATCCGGCGGACCGTATTGGCGTCGATGACGAAGTTCTGGCCGCGCTGCTTGGTCGGGCGTACGCCCAGCTCGGCGGCCAGCTCGCGGATGTCTGCGGGGCCCAGGAGGGCGTCGGGCTCAGTGGTGCTCACCTGTAAAGCGTAAGGGCCCCCGCGATTCGCGCCCGCCGCCGTGGCGCTCAGCGGTCTCAGTAGTCGAAGGCCCGCGCCGTGTTGTCCGCGATCGCCTCCGCCAGGGTGTCCTCGTCCACGCCCTTCACCGCCGCCATGGCGCGCAGTGTGACGGGGATGAGATACGGCGCGTTGGGCCGCCCCCGGTACGGGGCGGGCGTCAGGAACGGGGCGTCCGTCTCGACCAGGACCAGCTCCGTCGGCGCGACGGCCAGGGCGTCCCGCAGCGGCTGGGCGTTCTTGAAGGTGACGTTGCCCGCGAAGGACATGAAGTACCCGGCGTCCGCGCAGATCCGGGCCATGTCGGCGTCGCCGGAGTAGCAGTGGAACACGGTCCGCTCGGGGGCGCCCGCGTCGGCGAGGATGCGCAGCACGTCCGCGTGCGCCTCGCGGTCGTGGATGACCAGCGCCTTGCCGTGCCGCTTGGCGATCTCGATGTGGGCCCGGAAGGACTCCTCCTGCGCGGCCATGCCCTCGGGGCCGGTACGGAAGCAGTCGAGCCCGGTCTCGCCGACGCCGCGTACGTGGTCGAGCGCGGCCAGCGCGTCGATCTCGGCGAGCGCCTCGTGCAGCGCCGCCGTGCCGCCCGCCGCGCGCGCCCCCTGGCGGGCGGTGCCCTCGGGGTCGCCGTGCACGATGCGCGGCGCCTCGTTGGGGTGCAGGGCGACCGCCGCGTGCACGTTCGGGTGCGCGGCGGCGGTCTCGGCGGCCCACCGCGAACCGGCCACGTCGCATCCCACCTGGACCACGGTGGTCACATTGACCGCGGCGGCCCTGGCCAGGCCCTCCTCGACGGTCGCGTCCTGCATGTCCAGGTGGGTGTGCGAATCGGCGACCGGTACCCGGAGGGGTTCGGGCAGCGGCGGGGCTTCGGTACGGCTCATGACGACGATCGTACGAGGACCCGCCGGTACGCCCGGCCCGCAGTGGGACGAACCGGGGGCCTACCTCCGGTGGAAGGAGTGCAGCAGGTCGGACAGGTGCCAGTGGTGCCCGGTGCCCGCGGGGGCGGTGGCCTCGTCGCTCTGGGCCGCCGGCCGCGACGGCTGGGGGTTGTGGAGCAGCTGCTGGACGGTCGAGACCCGGCCGGACCGCATGATCCGGACCACGTGTCCGCCGCAGTTCGCGCAGCTGGGCCGGGAAAGAGGGGAGGGCACCCGCTCCCCGTCCGCCTTGTATATGACGAAGGCGTTGTTCGATCCGTCGACGTGGTGCTCTATCTCGTAGGCCTGCTCCCAGCCGTGCCCGCACCTCATGCAGGCGAAGGCGTACGCCTCGTGTGCGGTGGCTGCTGCGATCTCGCTCATGCCCGCTCCTTTGTCCGCCGGACAGGCACTCCGGGCAAACGCTCCGGAGAATGCGTCCCTGCTTCAGTGGACGCCTTTACCGGCAGGAACGCACCGGGCCCTGTCGACTGTTGGAGCGCTTTTGGCCTGCGCGTGGCAGAAAGGCCCGGTACGCGGCTCTCGCTTTGCTTTTCACGACAGTCCTTTGCCCTCCGCAGGACCGGTTCGCGCCGCGTTCTTTGCCGCGACGACCGCGTCGAACACTTCGCGCTTGGGCAGCCCCGCGTCGGCGGCCACGGCGGCGATCGCCTCCTTGCGCCGCTCCCCCGCCTCCTCGCGCACCCGCACCCTGCGTACCAGCTCCTCGGCGTCCAGTTCCTCGGGTCCGGACTCGGCCGCGCCCTCGACGACGACGGTGATCTCGCCGCGTACCCCTTCGGCCGCCCAGACGGCCAGTTCGCCCAGCGGGCCGCGCTTCACTTCCTCGTAGGTCTTGGTCAGTTCCCGGCACACGGCGGCCCTGCGGTCGGCGCCGAAGACCTCGGCCATCGCGGCGAGGGTGTCGTCGAGCCGGTGCGGGGCCTCGAAGAAGACCATGGTGCGGCGCTCGTCGGCGACCTCGCGGAGCCGGCCGAGCCGTTCGCCGGCCTTGCGGGGCAGGAAGCCCTCGAAGCAGAAGCGGTCGACGGGCAGCGCGGACAGGGCGAGCGCGGTGAGCACGGCGGACGGGCCGGGGACCGCGGTGACCTTGATGTCCTTCTCCACGGCGGCGGCCACCAGCCGGTAGCCGGGGTCGGATACGGACGGCATCCCGGCGTCCGTGACCAGCAGGACCCGGGCGCCGCCGGTCAGTGCCTCGACGAGTTCGGGCGTACGGGCCGACTCGTTGCCCTCGAAGTAGGAGACGACCCGCCCCGTGGTGTGGATGCCGAGCGCCTGCGTGAGGCGGCGAAGCCTGCGGGTGTCCTCGGCGGCGACGACGTCCGCCGTCTCCAGCTCGGCGGCGAGGCGCGGCGGGGCGTCCGCCACATCGCCGATGGGGGTTCCTGCGAGTACCAGCGTTCCAGTCGTTCCAGTCACAAAGCCATCCTCCCAGCACGGGCGACAGCGTTCGCACAGATGCGTTCCCTACGATGGCGCGGTGACGAGTACTGCGCCCGAAGCCCGGAAGGGCCAAGACGCCGGGGAACCGCACGGCGAAGCACCGGCCTCCTGGCAGCAGCGGCTGCGCCGCTTCGGCCATTCGCCCCGGCCCGGGATCGGGCTGCGCGAGCGGCTTGTCCCGCCGTACACCAGGCCCGGCATCCAGTTGTGGGCGGTGCTCGGGATCTCACCGCCGATGGCCGACCGCCTGGTGCGGTGGTCGGCGTGGGGCGGTCCGCTGCTGGTGGCGCTGGTCGCGGGGGTGCTGCGGTTCTGGAATCTGGGCAGCCCGCACGCGCTGATATTCGACGAGACGTACTACGCCAAGGACTCCTGGGCCCTGATCAACCAGGGGTACGAGGGCGACTGGCCCAAGGACATCGACAAGCTGATCCTCGCGGACCCGTCGAAGGTGGACATCCCGGTGGACCCGGGCTATGTCGTGCACCCGCCGGTCGGCAAGTGGATCATCGGGCTCGGTGAGCACTTCTTCGGGTTCACGCCGTTCGGCTGGCGGTTCATGGTGGCGGTGCTCGGCACGCTGTCGGTGCTGATGCTGTGCCGGATCGGCCGGCGGCTGTTCCGCTCGACGTTCCTGGGCTGCCTGGCGGGCGCCCTGCTCACCGTCGACGGTCTGCACTTCGTGATGAGCCGCACCGCGCTGCTCGACCTGGTGCTGATGTTCTTCGTGCTGGCGGCGTTCGGCGCGCTCCTGATCGACCGCGACTGGGCCCGGCGCAGACTGGCCGCGGCGCTGCCGGTCGACGAGGAAGGGGTGCTGCGCCCCGACGCGGGGGTCGCGGAGAACCTGCGGCTCGGCTGGCGGCCCTGGCGGATCACCGCGGGCCTGATGCTGGGTCTGGCCTTCGCCACCAAGTGGAACGGCCTGTACATCCTGGCCGCCTTCGGCCTGATGACGGTGTTGTGGGACGTCGGCGCGCGCCGCACCGCGGGTGCGGTCCGGCCGTACCTGGCGGTGCTGAAGCGGGATCTGGTGCCGGCGTTCGTCTCGACGGTCCCGGTCGCGATCCTGACGTACCTCGTCTCCTGGACCGGCTGGATCGTCACCGGCAAGGGCTACTACCGGAACTGGGCGCAGACCGACGGCCGGGGCGGCAACTGGACCTGGCTGCCGGACTGGCTGCGCAGCCTGTGGCACTACGAGTACCAGGTCTACGAATTCCATGTGAACCTGACGTCCGGCCACACCTACCAGTCCAATCCGTGGAGCTGGATCGTGCTGGGCCGGCCCGTCTCGTACTTCTGGGAGGAGGAGCCGGGCTGCAAGGCGTCGGCGACCGGCAAGTGCGCGCGCGAGGTGCTGGCGATCGGGACGCCGCTGCTGTGGTGGGCGGCGTGCTTCGCCCTGGTGTACGTGCTGTGGCGGTGGTTCTTCCGGCGCGACTGGCGGGCGGGGGCGATCGCCTGCGGCGTGGCGGCGGGCTGGCTGCCCTGGTTCTTCTACCAGGAGCGGACGATCTTCCTCTTCTACGCGGTCGTGTTCGTTCCGTTCCTGTGTCTGGCGGTGACGATGATGATCGGCGCGATGCTGGGCCCGGCGGCCGGGACCGGGCCGAAGGACGAACTCGGCCTGGGTTCCGGCGATCCGACGGGCGAACGGCGGCGGACGCTGGGCGCGATCGGGGCGGGCGTCCTGGTCCTGCTGATCATCTGGAACTTCATCTACTTCTGGCCGATCTTCACGGGCACGCCGATCCCCGACGGTTCGTGGCGCGACCGGATGTGGCTGGACACCTGGATCTAGCAGAACCACCGAGGGGCCGCGGTCGATGGCCGCGGCCTCACCGAGCATCGCCGGCTGCCCCTTGGCCGCCTGCCCGCCGGCCGCGTCGCGGCATCGGATTCGGGGCAGATATCGCGTTCCGATAACAACCGCCCCCGTCCTCACTACGGTCCCGTAGGGTGCCGAGCAGCACTCCTTGAACACGTTCAAGGGGGACTCCTGGGGAGGGGGACTGCAGCGATGCGCAGTGGAGCGAAGGTTGCGATAGTCGGCGGAGTGTTCGCGGTCGTGGTCGGCGGGGTGGGGTACGGGGCGTACAACATCCTGGACGGGCTGGGCGGCGGCGGAGACGGTACGGAGAGCAAGTCCGCCACCACCGAGGTGAAGACGGGCCCGGTCACCAAGGCGGAGATCGACGACGCGTCGAAGAAGTTCCTCAAGGCGTGGGCGGACGGCGACGCGGACGTCGCGTCCCAGCTCACCAACAACGCGGCCGAGGCCGGACCGGCTCTCACCGGCTACCGCGAGACCGCCCATGTCACCGAGGCGGTGATCACCCCGGGCCCGGCGGTCGGCGCGAAGGTGCCGTACACGGTGAAGGCGACCGTCTCCTTCGAGGGCAGGTCCAAGCCCTGGTCGTACTCCTCCGAGCTGACCGTGGTGCGCGGACTGACCACCGGCAGGCCCCTGGTGGACTGGGCGCCCGCCGTGATCCACCCGGACCTGACGGACGGCGCGTCGCTCCGGACCGGGGAGGCCGCGGCCCCGTCGATCGACGCCGTCGACCGCAACGGCAGGCCGCTGACCAAGGAGAAGTACCCCTCGCTGGGCTCGATCCTGGACGCGCTGCGCGAGAAGTACGGCGAGAAGGCCGGCGGCACCGCGGGCATCGAGACCGTGATCGAGAGCGCGGACGCGGGCAGCCCCGACAAGACCCTGCTCACCCTCACCAAGGGCCGGCCGGGCAAGCTGCGGACCACCCTGGACGCCAATGCCCAGGCGGCGGCCGAGACGGCCGTCAAGAAGTTCAGCCAGGCGTCCGTCGTCGCGGTCCAGCCGTCCACGGGCGCGATCCGCGCGGTCGCCAACAACCCGGCCACCGGCTTCAACGCGGCGATGCAGGGCAAGCAGGCCCCCGGTTCGACGATGAAGATCGTGACGGCGGCGATGCTGATCGAGAAGGGGCTCGCCTCGGCCGATCAGAAGATCGAGTGCCCGCCGACCGCGACGTACTACGGCCGCACCTTCAAGAACCTGGAAGACTTCTCGATCCCCAGCGGCACCCTGACGACCAGCTTCGCCCGGTCCTGCAACACGGCCTTCATCAAGCTGATCGACGACACGAAGGACGACGCGGCGCTCGCCAAGGAGGCCCGCGAGGTCTTCGGCATCGGCCTCGACTGGCAGACCGGCGTCGTCTCCTCCGACGGCAGCGTGCCCGAGGAGACCCAGGGCGAGGCGGCCGCACAGTACATCGGCCAGGGCACGGTCCAGATGAACGCCCTCAACATGGCCTCCATCACCGCCACCGCGAGGACCGGCACCTTCCGCCAGCCGGTCATCGTGGACCGCGAACTCGACGGCCGCCCGATCGCCACCGCCGCCCGCTCCCTGCCCGTGTACGTCTCCCAGCAGCTCACCAACATGATGCGCCAGACCGCGAGTTGGGGAACCGGCAAGAACGCGATGGCCTCGGTCGGCGGCGACAAGGGCGCCAAGACCGGCTCGGCGGAGGTGGACGGCCAGGCCACGTCCAACAGCTGGTTCACCGGCTTCAGCAACGACCTGGCCGCCGCCGCGGTCGTCCAGGCCGGCGGCCACGGCGGCGACGCGGCGGGCCCGGTGGTGGCGGCGGTGCTGCGGGCCGGGTCCTGAGACGGACCCCGCGCGCAACCACGTCGCGTGCCCCGTACGACGTTCGCTAGCGTGCGGGGCATGAGCACTCCTGACACCACCGCCGCCGAAGCCCACCCCCGATTCGCCGAGGCCCTGCGGGAGCTGGGCCTCGATGTCGAGGTCCGCCGGTTCCCGGAGGCCACTCGTACCGCCGCCGAGGCCGCCGCCGCGATCGGCTGCGAGCTCAGCGAGATCGTCAAGTCCCTGATCTTCGAGGCCGACGGCGTCCCGGTGCTGGTCCTGATGGACGGCTCCTCGCGCGTCGACGTGGAGCTCGTACGCGCGGAACTGGGCGCCGGAAAGGTCAAGCGGGCCGGGGCCGAACTGGTCCGGGAGACGACCGGTTACGCGATCGGGGGCGTGCCGCCCTTCGGGCACCGTACGAGGACCCGGGTGCTGGCCGACCGCGGACTGCTGGACCACGACGTGATGTGGGCGGCGGCGGGCACCCCGCACACCGTCTTCCCGCTCGACCCCAAGTCACTGATCGGGCATGCCGGCGGCACCGTGGTGGACGTGCGCGAGCAGTCGAAGTGACACCGCTGGTCGCCTTCGCGGTCCTGGTCGCGGCGGTCACGCACGCGAGCTGGAACGCGATCGCGCACGCGATCAAGGACCAGCTCCTCTCCTTCACCCTGATCTCCGGCGGCGGGCTGCTGATCGGCGCGGCCGGCGCCTGCTTCGTGCCGTTCCCGGCCGCCGGGGCCTGGCCGTATCTGCTGGTCTCGGCCGGGCTCCATGTGGCGTACATGCTGCTGCTGATGCGTTCGTTCACCCTGGGCGACTTCGGGCAGATGTATCCGATCGCCCGGGGTACGGCCCCGCTGGTGGTGACGGTCCTCGCCGCGGTCTTCGTCGGCGAGCACCCGGACGGCTGGGCCACGGCCGGGGTAGCGGTGGCGTCGGCGGGGCTCCTCGGGCTGGCCCTCTGGGGCATCCGGGGTTCCGGCAGGCGCCCCGACTGGCCGGCCCTGCTGGCCGCCCTCGCGACCGGTCTGGCCATCGCCGGGTACACCACGGTGGACGGCGTCGGGGTGCGCGCCTCGGGCACCTCGCTCGGTTACATCGCCTGGCTGATGATCCTGGAGGGGCTGGCCATCCCGGCCTACGCGCTGTACCGGCGCCGGGGCGAACTCGTGGAGCAGCTGCGGCCGTTCGCCGCGCGCGGGCTGCTGGGTGCGGCGCTTTCGGTGACGGCGTACGGCCTCGTCCTGTGGGCCCAGACGCGGGCGGCACTGGCCCCGATCGCGGCCCTGCGGGAGTCGTCGATCATCGTCGGAGCGGCCATCGGGACGCTGTTCTTCAAGGAGCGGTTCGGCGCACCGCGCATCGCGGCGGCCGGGCTGATGGTCGTCGGCATCGGGCTGATGCTGCACACGAGTTGAGCGGCGGGCGGCCCTCTCGGGAGGGCGGTCCGGCGGGAGGGACCGATGGGGTGAAAAGGCTCCGGCACGTCCGGGCACGATCGCTTCGGCGGGGGGCCGGACTGCTTGGATGCGCAGGTCTCGCACTCGCGGACATCCATGCACCGAAAGGGACACCCCCATGTCCAAGCGCAGTCATGCCGCAAGGGTTCTCGCCTCGGCCGTGCTCGCCGCGGCTGCCGTCACGGCGGCCGGCGCGGCACCTGCCTCCGCCGCCCCCACTCCCGACACCGACTTGATCAACAAGATGGACGGGAGCCGTCTGGCGCTGCTCAACAACAGCACCGGCGAGGGCGCCACCGCCATCACCCTGCGCGACCCCGCGTGGAACTACAGCACCGAGCGGTGGGAGCGTGACTCGTCCGCCTGGCAGGCTGACGCCCCCAACACCTACACGGTCGTTCTCAGGAACGAGGCCGCGAACAAGTGCCTCCAGCCCAGCGCCGCGACGCCGCAGCGGGGGACCACGGTCGTCGTACGGACCTGTGACGGCTCGCGGCTGCAGAAGTGGAGCATGTACCCCGAAAAGGTCGGTGACAGCTACACGGGCTGGTGGATGTACCGGCCCATGGTCGACAAGGACCTCGCCCTCAGCCTGAACAGGTACAACGACGGCAGCTGGGGCACGCTCCACCTGAACATCGCACAGCCCAGCTCCGACCGGCTGTGGCGCAGGGCGGACAACGACGCCCCCGTGGCCAACGGCTGAGGACCCGGGCGGGGCGGGCGGCCTGTTCGCCGCCCGCCCCGTGCATCGCTGCGGCCGGGCCGATGATCGTCGGCATCGGGCCGATGCCGCACGCGAGTTGAGCGGGACGCGGGCGGGGCGGGCCACCCCTCGCACGGGAACGTGACCCCCGGCCCCTGATGTGTCACGTTCCTTTCGCACCCCACCTATACTCCGCGCCATGCCGAGGAAGAACTGGGGCGAACTGCCCGAAGAAGTCCACACGGCCATCCGCGAACAGACCGGACCGATCAGAAGAGTCGAGCCGGTCGCGAGCGGGTTCAGCAGTCAGTTCGTGGCCACCCTGGACACCGCCGGGGGCCGGGTCTTCGTCAAGGGAATGCTCCGGGACCACCCGCTCGCGTGGACGCAGCGGCGCGAGGCGGCCGTCAATCCGTACGTCACCCCGGTCGGGCCGAGGGTGTTGTGGCGGACCACGACCGACGGCTGGGACCTGCTCGGCTTCGAGTACCTCACCGGCCGCAGCGCCGACTACGCACCGGGCTCCGCGGATCTGCCCCTGGTCGTGGAGGCCCTGACGGCGCTGGGGCAGCTGCCGCACCCCGGCGCCGGGGCCGAGGCCGAGGACGCCGTGGAGCGCTTCGGCGGCCATCTCGACGACCCCGCCGACGCGGCGCTGTTCGCCGGTACGGCGCTGCTGCACACCGACTGGTTCTACACCAACGTGCACATCACCGGCAGAGGTGACGGCGCCCGCGTCATCGACTGGGCGTGGGCGACCCGTGGCGCCGCCTGGATCGACCCGGCGTGCTGGGTCGTCTGGCTCGGCTTCGCCGGGCACGACCCGTACGGGGCGGAGCAGTGGGCCGCCAAGGTCCCGGCCTGGTCCACCGCGTCCGCCCGCGAGCTGGATCTGATCGCCGTCGCCCTGCGGGGCTACTGGCAGGACATGGCGGATGAGCACCCCAACGAGTGGACGCGCCGGCTGCTGGACTCGGCGAACCGGTGGGCGGCGTACCGGCTGGGGTGCTGACGCGGACGCCCCGCATCGCGGACCCGAGCGGTACTGCGGCTACTCTCCCGAAACCGCGTCCCGGAACCCGTAGTTCGTCGCCGTGAGTCCGCCGTCCACGCGCAGCGTCGTCCCCGTGATCCAGGCCGCGTCGCGCGAGGCGAGGAAGGCGACGGCGGACGCGATGTCCTCCGGCTCGCCGACCCGGCCGAGCGGGTAGAGGGCGCTCACCCGGGTCAGTTCGGCGTCGCGGCCCGCCCAGGCGTCCGTGCGGATGGTGCCGGGGGCGACCAGGTTGACGCGTACGCCGCGCGGGCCCGCGTGGCCGGCCAGGGTGCGGGTCAGGCCGGCCAGGCCCGCCTTGGCCGCGCTGTAGCCGTGGTTGCCGAAGTCCTGCTCGCCGTTGACCGAGCCGATGTTGACGATCGCGCCCCGGCCGGAGGCCACCAGGTGCGGGAGGGCGGCGCGGGCGCAGCGGTAGGGGCCGGTGAGGGTGACGTCCAGGTCGCGCTGCCACGCCTCGTCCGGCTCGTCCTCGAAGAGCGGGGCGTCGGTGGAGCAGGCGTACGCGTTGTTCACCAGCACGTCCAGGGAGCCGAAGGCGGCGACGGCGTGGGCCACGGCCGCCTCGACCGCCGCCCGGTCGGCCACGTCGCAGGGCAGCGGCTCGGCGGTGCCGCCCGCCTCGCGTATCGCGGCGGCGGTGCGCTCCGCGCGGTCGCCGTCCAGGTCGGTGACCAGGACGCGGGCGCCCTCCGAGGCCAGTCGGCGGGCCGTGGCCGCGCCGATGCCCCGGCCCGCGCCGGTGATGAGTACGCCGTATCCGTCGAACCGCGGACCAGCAGAGCCTTGAGGAGTCATATCGCCGACCGTACTGCCCTGACCAGGGCCTGGGCACGGGGATCGGCGGTGACTCCCTTCTGCAGACCGTTCGTCACATAGCCCAGGGCGATGCCGGATTCGGGGTCGGCGAATCCGAGAGAGCCGCCCCGGCCGGGGTGGCCGAAGGAGCCGGGGGCGAGCAGCGGGGCCGCCGGGCCGTGCAGCATGTGGCCGAGGCCGAAGCGGGTGTTGACGACCAGGACCCGGTCGGGGCCCGCCGACTCCTCGGTGCGGGCCAGGGTGAGGGTGGCCGGGGCGAACAGGCGGTGGCCGTCGACCGGGCCGATCATCGCGGCGTAGCAGCGGGCCAGCGCGCGGGCGGTGGCGATGCCGTTGGAGGCGGGGAGTTCGGCCGCCCGGTAGCCGGGGTCGTTCTCGTCGGGGAGCGGGTCGATGGCCCCGAAGGCGCGGCGAGTGAGGGACTGCGGGTCGCGGTAGGCCTCGCTGACCGAGCGCTTGGGGCGCAGCCGCAGGACGCCGCCGTTGCCGCCGTCGCCCGCGGCGGGCGGCTCCGCCGGGCCGATCCGGCCCACCCGGTGCGCCTCGTCCGCCGGGAGGCCGAACCAGAAGTCCAGGCCGAGCGGGCGGGCGATCTCCTCGGCGATCCAGCGGCCGACGGTGCGGCCGGTGACCCGGCGCACCAGTTCGCCGATGAGCCAGCTGTAGGTCTGGGCGTGGTAGCCGTGGTCGGTGCCGGGCTCCCACTGGGGGCGCTGGGCGGCGACGGCCTGCGGCCCGCTGGTCCCGTCGGCCGCTTCGGAGGGGGTCAGCGGGCAGTCGAGCGCGGGGATGCCGGCCCGGTGGGCGAGGAGGTGGCGCACGAGTACGCGTTCCTTGCCTGCCGCCTTGAACTCCGGCCAGTACGTGCCGACGGGGGCGTCCAGGTCGAGCTGGCCGCGCTGGTGCAGCAGCAGCGGTACGGCGGCGGCGATGCCCTTGCCCGCCGAGCGGACGATCTGCACGGTGTCGACGGCCCAGGGTTCGACGCCGTCGACGTCTCTCGTACCGGCCCAGAGGTCGACGACCTTGTGCCCGTCCCGGTAGACCGCGACGGCCGCGCCGCGTTCGCCGCGCTGCTCGAAGTTACGGATGAAAGCATCCCGGACCGGTTCGAATCCGGGCGCCACCGTGCCCCGTACGTCCACGCCTGCTCCTGCGCTCCCGCTCATCCCCCCATGGTGCATCCCGTCGCAGGTCGCGGGTATGGCGGGTCACCCCATGTTCACAGTCGCGGAACATCCGGCGTGACGGAGCGCGGGTCGAAGCCGAAGGGCAGTTCCAGGCGGTGCTCGCGCATCAGCTTCTCGTCGCAGAGCAGGTCCTGGGTGCGGTCGTCGGCGGCGATGACGCCCTCGCTGAGGATCACCGCGCGCGGGCAGAGCTCCAGTGCGTACGGCAGGTCGTGCGTGACCATGAGCACGGTGACGTCCAGGGACCGCAGGATGTCGGCGAGCTCGCGCCGCGAGGCCGGGTCCAGGTTGGAGGACGGCTCGTCCAGGACGAGGATCTCCGGCCGCATGGCGAGGACGGTGGCGACGGCGACGCGGCGGCGCTGGCCGAAGGAGAGGTGGTGCGGCGGCCGGTTCGCGTACTCCGCCATGCCGACCTGTTTCAGCGCCTCGGTGACGCGTTCCTCCAGTTCGGCGCCGCGCAACCCGGAGGCGGCGGGGCCGAAGGCGACGTCCTCGCGGACGGTGGGCATGAAGAGCTGGTCGTCGGGGTCCTGGAAGACGATGCCGACGCGGCGGCGGATCTCGGCGAGGTTGCGCTTCTCGACGGGGAGGCCCGCGACCCGGACGGCACCCGCCCCGGCGTCGAGGATGCCGTTGAGGTGGAGCACGAGGGTGGTCTTGCCGGCGCCGTTCGGGCCGAGCAGGGCGACGCGTTCGCCCCGGGCGACCGTGAGGTCCACCCCGAAGAGCGCCTGGTGGCCGTCGGGGTAGGCGTAGGCGAGGCCGCTGACTTCCAGGGACGGCGCGGGGGCCGAGGGCTGGCTCATAGGGTCCATCCCAGCAGACAGATCGCGAGGGCCAGCACGGGGAGTACGGCGGCGTGGGCCCACTGGGTCCGGGAGGCGGTCACCTCGTCGATGACCGGCATGGAGCCGGCGTAGCCGCGGCTGACCATGGCGAGGTGGACGCGTTCGCCGCGCTCGTACGACCGGATGAACAGGGCGCCCGCCGATTTGGCCAGCACCCCCCACTGCCGTACGCCGCGCGCCTCGAAGCCGCGGGAGCGCCGGGCGATGGACATCCGGCGCATCTCGTCGGTGATCACATCGCCGTACCGGATCATGAAGGAGGCGATCTGGACGAGCAGCGGCGGAAGCTTGAGCCGCTGGAGTCCGAGCAGCAGCGAGCGCAGTTCGGTGGTGGAGGCCAGGAGCACGGACGCGGCGACGCCGAGGGTGCCCTTGGCGAGGACGTTCCAGGCGCCCCAGAGGCCGGGCACGCTGACGGAGAGGCCGAGTACGTGGGTCTGCTCGCCGGGCACCACGAACGGCATGAGCAGCGCGAACGCGACGAACGGCACCTCGATGAGCAGCCGCTTGAGCAGGAAGCCCGCCGGGATGCGGGCGTACGCGGCGACCGCGCCGAGCAGCACCGCGTACAGCGCGAACGCCCACATCGACTCGCGCGGCGTCGAGACGACGACCACGACGAAGCAGAAGGCGGCGGCGATCTTGCAGTGCGGCGGCAGGTCGTGGATCGGTGAGTGGCCGTGCCGGTAGAGCTTGTGCGCGTGACCCGCGCCCATGTCAGACGGATTCCTTCTCGGGCGCGGGGGCGTCCGGTGTGCGACGGCGACGGACCACGTAGAAGACTCCGCTGCCGACCACGATGGTGGCGCCGACGCCGATCACTCCGGCGAGGCCGCCGGAGAGCCTGGCGTCGGAGACGTCCTTGACGCCGTAGTCGGCGAGCGGGGAGTCCTTGGCCGCGTGCTCCTCGGTCTTCTTGTCGATGCCCTGGTCGGCGGCGACCTTCTCCAGGCCGTCCGGGTTGGCGGAGGCGTAGTAGGAGACGAAGCCCGCCAGGACGAGGGCGGTGACCAGGCCGGCGGCCCAGATCCCGCGGTGGGACCGGGCGGCGACGGCCGGGGCGGCCGGCTGCGGGGCGGGGGCGTCGACGAGTTCGCCGTCGACCCGGAGCTTGAGCGAGGAGGTCAGTCCGCGGGCGCCGTGCACCAGGTCGGGGCGTACGGCGATGACGGCGCCGACGGTCAGCGCGGTGATCACGGCCTCGCCGATGCCTATCAGGACGTGGACCCCGACCATCGCGGTGAAGACCTTGCCGATCGGGATGTCGGTGGTGCCGCCGATCCAGTAGATCAGCGTGAAGGCGCAGGCCGCGGCCGGTACGGAGACCAGGGCGGCGACGAAGGACGCGACGGTCACGGAGCGGCGGGTCCTCGGCAGCACCCCGAGCAGCCCGCGGAAGAGGGCGTACGCGACGACGGTGGTCACGATGCCCATGTCGAGCACGTTCACGCCGAGCGCGGTGAGGCCGCCGTCGGCGAAGAGGATGCCCTGCATGAGCAGGACGACGGTCACGCAGAGCACGCCGGTGTACGGCCCGACCAGGATCGCGGCCAGCGCCCCGCCCAGCAGATGCCCGCTGGTGCCGGCCGCGACCGGGAAGTTCAGCATCTGCACGGCGAAGATGAACGCGGCGACGAGACCGGCGAGCGGCGCGGTGCGCTCGTCCAGCTCGCGCCGGGCACCCCGCAGGCTGACGGCGACCGCACCCGCGGCGACGACTCCGGCGGCGGCGGAGACGGGCGCGTTGATGAATCCGTCGGGTACATGCATGGGGGCTCCGCTTCCTGCGGTCCAGCGTCGCCGCGGACGATGACAGTGATGGTGAAGATGTCGTGAACCGCTCAATGATAGGGCCTTGTTGCGAAGTCCTCGCAAGAGCGACTGCATCACAACTGCGCGTCCGGACCGCCCGCCGTGCCCCTTGAGGAAAATATGGGACATTGGATGACGAAGCAGTACGCACAGGAGGAGTCGTCCCATGCCCCCCGTGATCCATGAGCAGGCAGAGGCCTGGCTCGTCAACGACACCGACGACCTCCCGGCCGTCCCGGTCGACCTGCTGTACGACGCCGACAAGGACCCGCGCACCGTCCACGTCGCCTTCCCCGGCGGCGACGAGTGGACGTTCGGCCGCGATCTGCTGGAGGGCGGGCTGCGCGCCCCCACCGAGCGCGGCGGCATCCGCGTGTGGCCCTGCGGACGGACGCAGCTGGTCGTGGAGAACCACTCGGCGGACGGCGTCGAGGTGGTGCAGTTCGACAGTGCGCCGCTGATCCGCTTTCTGCACCGTACGCACGCCGGGAACACCAAGCCCCCCACGCACGCCTGACGGAATACCCGCATGACGGAAGCCCCCGTGCCACTGGCTCGCACGGGGGCTTCCGTCATCGCCCCGGCCCCCCGTCCCCACAGGTAACCGGCGCTTCCGGGGCCGCGCTCCGCTCGGACGCGGACCCCGGAGGCTCTTACGGCTCGGCTCAGACCCGGGTCAGCTCGCGCTCGCCCCCGGTGTCACCTCCGGGCGTCTCGTCGAGCTGCTCGCGCAGCCCCTCGCCCTCCACGTCCACGTTCGGCAGGATCCGGTCCAGCCAGCGCGGCAGCGACCAGGCGCGGTGGCCGAGCAGGGCCAGGACCGCGGGCACGATCGCCATCCGGACCACGAACGCGTCGAAGAAGACGGCGATGGCGAGCGAGAAGCCGATCATCTTGACCATCTGCTCGCTGGAGCCGATGAAGCCGGAGAAGACCGCCATCATGATCACGGCCGCGGCCGTGACAACCCGGGCGCCGTGCCGGAAGCCGGTGACGATCGCCTGGCCGGGCTTCTCGCCGTGCACGTACGCCTCGCGCATCCGGGTCACGAGGAAGACCTCGTAGTCCATCGCGAGGCCGAAGACCACGCCCACCATGAAGATCGGCATCATCGACATGATCGGACCGGTCTGCTCCACCCCGAAGAGCGAGCCGAGCCAGCCCCACTGGAAGACCGCAACGACCGCGCCCAGGGCCGCGACGACCGAGAGCAGGAAGCCCAGGGCCGCCTTCAGCGGCACCAGCACCGAGCGGAAGACCACCATCAGGAGCAGGAAGGCCAGGCCGACGACGAGCGCCAGGTACGGCAGCAGCGCGTCGTTCATCTTCTGCGAGAAGTCGATGTTCATCGCGGTGGAACCGGTGACCAGGACCTCGGCCCCGGTGTCGGACTTGATGTCCTCGCCCGCGTCCCGGATCGAGTGGACCACGTTCTCCGTGTCGACGGAGCTCGGCCGGTCCTTCGGGACGACCGTGATCATCGCGGTGTCGCCGGCCTTGTTGAACTGGGCCGGGGTGACGGCGGCGACGCCCTTGATGCCGGAGATCTCGTCGGAGACCTGCTTGGCGGCGGCCTTGCCGTCGGAGCTGTCCGCGGTGTCGACGACGACCATCAGCGGCCCGTTGAAGCCGGGGCCGAAGCCCTCGGAGAGCAGGTCGTAGGCGCGCCGCTGGGTGGTGCTGGTGGGCTGGGAGCCGTCGTCGGGCAGGCCCATCTCCAGGGACGTGGCCGGTACGGCGACCGTGCCGAGGCCGATGACGCCGACCAGCAGCACCCACACCGGCTTGCGGAGCACGAACCGCGCCCAGCGGGTGCCCATGTTCGGCTTGTCCTCGGCCCCGCCCGGGGTCCCGGCCCCGTCCGTCGCCCCGGCGGTCTTGCGCGTCCTGCGTCCCATGACCCGCTTGCCCGCGAAGCCCAGCACCGCCGGGACCAGGGTGAGCGCGATGAGTACGGCGATGGCGACCGTGCCGGCCGCGGCGAAGCCCATCTTCGACAGCATCGGGATGTTCACGACGGCGAGGCCGACCAGCGCGATGACGACGGTGAGACCGGCGAAGACGACCGCGGAACCGGCCGTGCCGACGGCCCGTCCGGCCGCTTCCTCGCACTCCCGGCCCTCGGCCAGCTCGGCGCGGTAGCGGGAGACGATGAACAGCGCGTAGTCGATGCCGACCGCGAGGCCGATCATCATCGCGAGGATGGATGTGGTGGAGCCCAGGTCCAGCACGTTCGCCAGAGCGGTGATCGTCGAGACTCCGATGCCGACCCCGATCAGGGCGGTGAGCAGCGGCAGCCCGGCGGCGATCAGCGAGCCGAAGGTGATGACCAGCACCACCGCGGCGATGGCGACACCGATGATCTCGGTGGCCCCGGTCTCCGGGATCACCATGAGCGCGTCACCGCCGATCTCCACGGTCATCCCGCTCTTCTGCGCCGCGTGGCCCGCGTCCTCCAGGGCCTCCCGGGTCGCGTCGGTCAGCTCCATCGAGCTGACCTCGTAGGAGACCGAGACGTACGCCGTGGAGCCGTTCTTGCTGACGGCACCGGCGGTGTACGGGTCGGTGACCGAGGCGATCTGGTCGGAGCCCGACTTCAGCTCGCCGATGACCTTGTTCACCTCGGCCTTGTTCGCCGGGTCGGTCATCTTCTCGTCGCCGGGGGCCTTGAAGACGACCCGGGCGCTCGCACCGTCGGCACTGGCCCCGGGGAAGCGCTGTTCCAGCAGGTCGAAGGCGCGCTGCGCCTCCGTACCCGGAATAGAGAAGGAGCTGGAGGTGGCGGTGGACGCGGAGGCCGCGCCGACTCCGGCGAGCGCCAGCAGTGCCACCCAGATCAGGGCGACATAGCGGCGGCGCCGGAAGGCGAGCCGTCCGAGCTTGTAGAGGAATGTGGCCACGGAGGGGTACTCCCGGGTCAGGTCGTGAGTGGAAATGGGCGCGAGGAACCAGCCCGACGACGAGAGCGGCGTGTCAGGTGGAGCTTGGGGAGGGGGCGGTGCGACGGGGACGGACCGCGCGGGGCGGTCCGGGAAGTCAGACTCCGAGGGCGGGGAAGACCACGGATTCGACGTAATCGGTGAGGAACGCCTGGTCGACCGAGCGGTCCTCGACCAGCTGCCGGGCGGCGAAAGCGCCGATCAGCATGTGCGAGACGTATTTCAGCGCCGGATTGTCCGGACGCACCTCGCCCCGGTCCACGGCTCGGCGCAGCAGCAGGTCGAGGCCGGTCATCTCCGGCTCGATCAGCAGGTCGCGCAGGGCCTGGTGCAGATCGGGATTCTCGTGAATGGCATGGCTCAGGCCCCGCATCAGCGCGGAGTCCTTCTCCATCTGGCAGTCGTCGGAACGGTGCACCGCGGCGCGGAAGTCGCCGCGCAACGACCCGGTGTCGATCTCTTCGAGGGACACCGGCGTGTTGTGCCGCAGGGCCTTGACGACCAGCTCCGGCTTGCTCCCCCACTGGCGGTAGAGGGTGGCCTTGCTGGAACGGGTGCGGGCGGCGACGGCGTCCATGGTCAGGGCGTCGTAACCGACCTCGCGGAGCAGGTCGAGCACGGCGGCGTACAGCTCGCTCTCGCGCTCGGGTGTGAGCCGGGTGCGTGCCACGTGTCGACCTCCTGTTCGGGTTCTCGTACGCCAGTCAATCGAACGAAACTGTTTCGTACACATCGACGATACCCCCGCCCGCCCAGCGAAACGAAATCGTTTCGCTTGTGTTCCGCACCACAACTGGTACCGCACCACGAGTTGCCGGGGCCCTCCCACGCGGAAAGCATTGGAGGGTGAGTGACGACGTCGCGTATCTCCGTTTCCCGCACCTCCACGACGACCTGCTCTGCTTCGCGGCCGAGGACGACCTCTGGGTCGCCCCCCTCGCGCCCGAGGGAGAGCGGCCCGGCCGCGCCTGGCGGCTGACCATCGACCGGACCCGGGTCAGCCACCCGCGCTTCTCCCCCGACGGGAGCCGCATCGCGTACACGACCTGGCGCACCCTGGATCCCGAGATCCATCTCGCGCCGGTGGACGGCGGCCCGGCCCGCCGGCTCACCTACTGGGGCTCGACGGACACCCGGGTCTGCGGCTGGACCCCCGACCCCCCGGACGCCGCCCACATCCTCGCCGTGTCCTCGCACAACCAGCCGTTCTCGCACATCTCCTGGGCCTACAGCGTCCCCACCGACGGCAGCCCCGGCGGCAAGCTGCCCTGGGGCCCGGTCGCCGACATCGCGGTCGCCGACATCGACGGCGAACGGCGCACCCTGCTCCTCACCGGCACCCCGCCGCACGAACCGGCCGCCTGGAAGCGGTACCGGGGCGGCGCGACCGGCCGGCTCTGGCTGCACGGCAAGCGGCTGCTCCCCGACATCGGCGGCCATCTCGCCTCACCCATGTTCGTCGGCGGCCGGATCGCGTTCCTCTCCGACCACGAGGGCGTCGGCAACCTCTACTCCTGCCACCCCGACGGCACCGACCTGCGCCGCCACACCGACCACGACGCCTTCTACGCCCGGCACGCCTCCAGCGACGGGCACAGGGTCGTCTACCAGTGCGCGGGCGACCTGTGGCTGGTGGACGACCTGGCCTCGCCGGACGCGGTGCCGCGCAAGCTGGAGGTCCGGCTCGGCGGGCCGCGCACCGGACGGCGCGTCCACCAGGTCCCGGCCGCCAGCAACGTCGACTCGCTCTCCGTGGACGAGACGGGCCGGGCCAGCGCCGTCACCGTACGCGGCAGCCTGTACTGGCTCACCCACCGCGACGGCCCCGCCCGCACCATCGCCGACACCCCGGGCGTCCGCGTCAGGATGCCCGAGATGCTCGGCAGCGGCGGCCAGGTCGCGTACGTCACCGACGCCGAGGGCGAGGACGCCATCGAGATCGCGTACCTGCCGCGCGCCAGCGGCGACCGCGAGCCGCGCCGACTGGCCTCCGGGAAGCTCGGCAGGGTGCAGGAGCTGATCGCCGACCCGGACGGCGAACGCCTCGCCATCGCGACGAACGACGGGCGGCTGCTGCTCCTGGACACCGACGAGGAGACCTCCACCGGCGAACCCGCCGAGCTGATCCGCTCCATCAACGGCCCGGTCCGCGACCTGGCGTTCTCCCCGGACGGCGCCTGGCTGACCTGGTCGCACCCCGGCATCGGCCGCTCGCTGCGCCAGATCAAGCTGGCCCGCATCCTGGGCACCGGGGCACCCGTGATCGTCGACGTCACCAACGGCCGCTTCGAGGACGAGAACCCGGTCTTCACGGGCGACGGCCGCTATCTCGCCTTCCTGTCCTGGCGCGGCTTCGACCCGGTGTACGACGTCCACACCGGCGACCTCTCCTTCCCGCTCGGCTGCCGCCCGTACCTGGTGCCGCTCTCCTCCGCCACGCCCTCCCCGTTCGCCCTCTCCCCGGAGGGCCGTCCGGCGGCGGGCGGTCTCGACCCGGCCGACGACACCGCCGACATCGGCACGGGCGAGGGCCCGTCGACGGTCACCGTCGAGTTCGAGGGCCTGGAGAGCCGGGTGACGCCCTTCCCGGTCTCCGCGTCCAAGTACTCGGCCCTGCACCCGGTGAGCGGCGGCGGGCTGGTCTGGCTGCGCTGGCCGATCTCCGGCGCGCTCGGCGAGACCTTCGCCAACCCGGCCGACATGTCGGGCCGCCCCACCCTCGAACACTTCAACATCACCAAGGCCAGGAAGACCGAACTGGTCCCCCATCTCGACTGGTTCGCGGTCAGCGGCGACGCGACCCGGCTGGTCGTCATGGACGAGGGCGAGCTGCGCGCCGTCCCCGCCACCGAGACCGGCGACAGCGACAGCACCGTCTACCTGGACCTGCGCCGCATCCTGCACGAGGTCGACCCGGCGGCGGAGTGGCGGCAGGCGTACGAGGAGGGCGGCCGCATCATCCGCTCCTACTTCTGGGACCCGGACATGTGCGGCATCGACTGGACGGCGGTGCTCGACCAGTACCGCCCGCTGGTCGAACGGGTCGCCTCCCCCGACGAGTTCGCCGACCTGATGCGCGAGGTCCTGGGCGAACTCGGCACCTCGCACGCGTACGTGACCCCGGCCCGCCGCAACGAGGGCCCGCCGCACTACCAGCGGGCGATCGGCCTGCTCGGCGCGAACCTGGTGTGCCGGGACGGCGAGTGGATGATCCGGCGCATCCTGCCGGGCGACTCCTCCGACTCCAAGGCCCGTTCCCCGCTGGCCGGTACGGGCATCCGGGAGGGCGCGGTCCTCACCCATGTCGACGGCCGCCCCGTCGACCCGGTGGCCGGCCCGTACCCGCTCCTCACCGCGGCGGGAGGCACCACCGTGGAGCTCACCTTCCGTCCGGCGGGGGGCGAGGGCCGCTCCCGCCGGGTCGCCGTCGTACCGCTGGTCGACGAACGGCCGCTGCGCTACCAGGACTGGGTGGCCAAACGCCGGGAAGTCGTACGGGAGTTGAGCGGCGGCAAGTGCGGCTACCTGCACATCCCCGACATGGGCGGATCGGGCTGGGCCCAGTTCAACCGGGACCTGCGCATGGAGGTGTCCCGCCCGGCCCTGATCGTCGACGTGCGCGGCAACGCGGGCGGTCACATCAGCGAGCTGGTCGTCGAGAAGCTGACCCGCACCATCCTCGGCTGGGACCTGACCCGCAACGCCCAGCCCGTCAGCTACGCCTCCAACGCCCCGCGCGGCCCCGTGGTCGCCCTGGCCGACGAGGCGACCTCCTCCGACGGCGACATGATCACCGCCGCGTTCCGCCTGCTGAAGCTCGGCCCGGTGGTGGGCCAGCGGACCTGGGGCGGCGTGGTCGGCATGACCGGCCGGACCCGGCTGGGCGACGGCACGGTGATCACGGTGCCGATGAACGCGGCCTGGTTCGACACCTACGGCTGGTCGGTCGAGAACCACGGCGTCGAACCGGACCTGGAGGCGCTGCGCACCCCCCTGGACTGGGCGGAGGGACGGTACGCGGTGCTGGACGACGCGGTGCGGGTGGCCCTGGACCTGCTGGCCGCCCAGCCGGCCGCGTCCCCGCCGACGTACGACGACGTCCCCGACCGGCGACGCCCGCCACTGCCGCCCAGGTAGTCACGGGCACGGGCGGCACACCGGTCGCGTCGCAGATGAACGAGACGCCCGCCGGCCTGAACCAGGCCGACGGGCGTCGAAGGTCATCGAGGATCAGTGGAAGACGATGGAGAACCAGGCGTCGGAAGCCTTGCCCTCGGCGTCCGTGGTCCAGACCCTCGCCTGCCGCTTGGCCATGTCGCAGGTGCTGGCGGTACCCCACGAGTAGGACACGATCTTGCCGCGGCTGAGCGACGAGACGCTGGGGAGAACCCGCCCCGGGGAGATGTCGCTGTCGCTGAACGTCACGCAGTACTCGCCGGCCGCCAGGTGCTTCACGCCCTCGACCCCCTTGGAGGACCGGATCTTGCCGTCGGGCTCGACCGTCGCGCCGGCCTGTGCGTACGGGGCCTTGACGTTGTCGGCCACGGCCACGGCCACCCCGGCGGTGGCCGCCACGACGGACACACCCACGGCACCGAGGGCGAGAGAACGGGCACCCCTGCTCTTGAACATGCGGATTCTCCTTGTGAAAAGTCCGAGGGCTCACCGAAAGCCTTCGCAACTCTGCGCAGTCAATCAGAAGCGAAGAGTGATGTGTCGACAGTTGGGGCGCACACCACCCGTACGCCTGACGCCGGTCAAGCGGCCACCACGGGGGCGGACGGAGTGATCTGGCTCACGCCCTGTCACAGCTCCTGACCGCCCGGTGTCTTGATGCCGACAACGAGCTACGGACCGGACGGAGAGGCAGAAACCATGAACAAGAACACCGATGTGGTCGTGATCGGCGGAGGTTACGCGGGCGTCACCGCCGCCAACCGGCTGGCCCAGCAGGCCGACTTGACCGTGACACTGATCAACCCGCGCCCCGACTTCGTCGAGCGCATCCGCCTCCACCAATTGGTCGGTGGAAGCAATGACGCCGTCGTCGACTACGCGGAGGTCCTGGCCGGGAACATCCGGCTGATGGTCGACAGCGTGGCGACGATCGACGCGGCCGGGCGCGGCGTGGAACTCACGGGCGGCTCCACGGTCGGCTACGACTACCTGATCTACGCGGTGGGCAGCGGCAGCGCCGTACCGGACGTGCCCGGCGCGGCGGAGTTCGCCCACCCGATCGCCACCCTGGAGGAGGCGCGACGGCTGCGGCCGGCCGTCGACGCCGCACCCGCGACGGCCCCGGTGACCGTGGTCGGCTCGGGCCCGACCGGTATCGAGACCGCCGCCGAACTGGCCGAGGAGGGCCGGGCCGTGACCCTGGTCTGCGGCGAGGAGCTCGGCCCGTATCTGCACCCCCGGGGCCGCCGCGCGGTCGCCCGGACCCTCGCCGAGCTCGGTGTGACCGTGATCGAGGGCCCCGGCGCGCGGGTGGCCGCCGTAACCCGTGATGCCGTACGGCTCGACGACGGCCGGGAACTCCCCGGCCGGGTCACCGTCTGGGCCGCCGGATTCAGCGTGCCGGACCTGGCCGCCCGCAGTGGGCTGACCACCGACGCCGTGGGCCGCCTGCTCACCGACGAGACCCTGACGAGCGTGGACGACCCGCGCATCGTCGCGGCCGGGGACGCGGCGGCACCGGCCGACGCGCCGTTCCGGATGAGCTGCCAGGCCGCGGGCCAACTGGGCTCGCGCGCCGCCCGCACGGTGCTCAGCCGGATCGCGGGCGAGCGGCCCGCGCCCCTGAAGGTGCGGTTCGCCGGCCAGTGCATGAGCCTGGGCCGCCGCACCGGGTTCTTCCAGTTCGCCTCGATGGACGACCGCGCGAACCCGCTGTACCTGGGTGGCCGCCCCGGTGCGAAGCTCAAGGAGATCGTCTGCAGGGCCACCGTCAAGCAGTTGGTGAACGAGGCCCGCAAGAGCGGCCCGCGCGCCGAACGCGACAAGGCACCTGCCCCCGCCGAACGAACGGCCTGAGAGCTCATGGCCGCGAGCCGGGCTACGAGGAGAGGCAAGAAGTGAACGACGACCACGCCACCACCGACCCGGCGACCGAGGCTTTCGTCGCCCATCGCAACCTGCTCTTCACCGTCGCCTACGAGATGCTCGGATCGGCGGCCGACGCGGAGGACGTCCTCCAGGAGACCTGGCTGCGATGGGTCGAGGTCGACCCGGAACAGGTGCGCGACCAGCGCGCCTACCTGGTCCGGATCACCACCCGGCAGTCCCTCAACCGGCTGCGCACGCTGTCGCGCCGCAAGGAGGCGTACGTCGGCCCCTGGCTTCCCGAACCGGTGCTCACCGCGCCGGACGTGGCCGAGGACGTCGAGCTCGCCGAGAGCGTGTCGATGGCCCTGATGCTCGTCCTGGAAACCCTGTCGCCGACTGAACGCGCCGTCTTCGTGCTGCGCGAGGTCTTCGCCGTCGACTACGACGAGATCGCCACCGCCGTCGAGAAGACCCCCGCGGCCGTCCGCCAGATCGCGCACCGCGCCCGCCGCCACGTCGATGCCCGCCGCCCCCGTGCGGCGGTCTCGGCGAGCGTGTCCAGGGCGGCGGTGGACTCGTTCCGGCGCGCCCTGGAGACCGGGGACCTCCAGGGCCTCCTCGACGTGCTCGCCCCCGACGTGGTCCTCCTCGGCGACGGCGGCGGCATCAAGCAGGCGGCGCGGCGGCCGATCATCGGCGCCGACAAGGTGGCCCGTTACCTCGTCGGCGGCGCCGGCAAGCAGACCGCCACGATCACCATCAGCCCCACCCTGGCCAACGGCAACCCGGCGTTCCTGCTGCGCCTGGACGGCGTTGTCGACGGCGTCGTGGCGTTCCGGATCGAGGACGCCCACATCACCGGCCTCTACTACGTACGCAACCCGGAGAAGCTGACCCGCGTCGACTCCGAGACCCCGCTCACCCTGCGCTGATCCCCTTCACCGGTCCGTCCCTCGCCGGGGGACGGGCCGGGGGCCCGCAGCTCGCACCAGACCGTCTTCCCGTACGGCCGCCGCTCGATCCCCCACCGCAGCGCCAGCGCGTCCACGAGCGCCAGCCCCCGCCCCGACTCGTCACCGACGGACGCGGTGCGCAGCGCGGGCCAGGCGCACGGCTCGGGATCGCTCAGTTCCACCCTGACCCTGCCGGTACGCGTACCGCTCACCCGGAGCGTGACCGGTGTCCCCTCCCCGAGATGCACGATCACATTGGTCAGCAACTCGCTGACGCAGAGCAGCAGATCGGGCGAGTCCACGCCTCCGCACCGCGCCCGCAGGGTGCGCCGCATCTCCGGTACGGCCTTCGGCACGGCGAGCAGGTCCACCGCGATCGGCAACGGGCTCATCCCCCGGCCGCCGAACGCAGCACCTCGGCCATCCTGCGCGCGGTCGCCAGATTGCAGTTCCCGAGCGAGACCAGCGGCGGCCGGGTCGACCGCGCGGCGAAGGTCAGCGGTTCGACACCGAGCGAGGGCAGGGTGATGCCGTGCGCGGCGAGCGCGGCACGGAGCGCGTCGATGTCCGGCCCGATGTCGTGGCCGGTGAGGCCGTACGTGTCGTCCATGGGGGGAGGTCCACCTTTCGTTGCTGACTGTGACGAACTGCTCACACGCTGCCGCACGGGCCTCTACCGTGAAAGGGCTTCTGGTCCACAAGGCACAGCGCGAAAGGCGGTCAACAGTGGCCACACGCAAGGAGATCGACGGCTCGGCGGGCGTCCCGCAGTTCTACGGCAAGGAACTCCGCTTCAAGCGGGAGGAGGCGGGTCTGACCCTGGAGAAGCTGGTGGACGGCAGCTTCTACGGCATCACGTACCTGAGCGAGATCGAGCACGGCCACCGCCGGATGCCCGAGGATCTGGCCCAGCACGTGGATCGGGTGCTGGGGACGGACGGGTTCTTCGGTCGGCGGTGCGGGGACGTGCGGAAGGCCCGGCGCAAGGGGCACGCGGAGTACTTCGAACGCGTGCTGGACGCGGAGAAGCGTGCCGAGACCATCGAGGAGTGGTCTCCGACAGTCTTTCCCGGACTGCTCCAGACGAGGGCGTACGCAGAGGCCGTGATCTGCGCCGAACGGCTTCCGGAGCTTCGCGAAGAGACCGAAGTGAAGGTCAACGCGCGATTGGCGCGCGCACAGCTCTTCGAGCGGAGCCACCGGACCCCGCAGTACTGGACCATCCTGAGCGAGTCCCTGCTGCGACTGCCGATCCTGCCGCCGCAGAAGATGGCCGAGCAGCTCGACCAAATCGCTGAGCTCACAAAGCGCGGCCGGATTTTTACGCAGATCCTTCCGTGGAACGCGGGAGCGCACCCCCTCATGCTGGGCAACGCCCTGATTCTGGACTTCGCGGATGCTCCCCCGCTGGCATACACAGAGGGCCAGCACCACGGAATTACCGTCGACGATCCGGCTCTCGTGAAGCAGTATCGGAGGTCGTACGATCTCCTGAGGGCCGCCGCCTTGCCGCCGGAGGCGTCCCTAGCCATGATCGAGAAAGCGGCGGAGGAATACCGAAATGGTGCGCACCCAAATCGACTTGAGCGCCGCGATCTGGCGTAGGAGCAGCCACAGCAACTCCTCCGGCGGCAACTGCGTGGAAGTCGCCGAGGGGTTCGCCCGCTGGCGCAGGAGCAGCCACAGCAACACCTCGGGCGGCGACTGCCTCGAAGTCGCGGACGGCCACCAGGACCTCGTCCCCGTACGCGACTCCAAGCGCCCCGAAGGACCCGTGCTCGTCATCCCCGCGTCCGCGTGGACGCCGTTCGTCGAGACCGTCAAGGCGTCCTGACCGCTGGGCAATCCGACGGGGACCGGCGCGTCAGTAGGGCAGGCCCTCGGAGGCCGCGCGCAGTGCGGCGATGAGGCATGTGGCGATTTCGCTCCCCGCCGCCTCGGGGTCTTCCGCGTACCGGCGGGCGAAGTCCTCCGATGCCGCGCGCAGTGCGCCGTTGAAGGTCGCCGCGTGCACCCTGATCCGGAGGTCTTCGGCGCTGCCGCCGGAGCGCTGGGCAAGGAGTTGCCCGAGGACGGGCAGCGCGTCGTCGTGGGCCTGGAGCCAGACGGCGCGCAGTGCCGGGTCGGTGGTGGTCATGCGGATCAGGTCGAGGATGGCCGGGGCCCCGGCGGGCAGCTCGCCGACACGCGGGGATTGCGTGACGAAGTCCAGCAGGCCGATGTCCGCCGGCCAGTGGCGCAGTTGGTCCATGGCGAATTCGAGCCCTGCGGAGAGCAGCGGCAGTACGCAGCTCTCCTTGGTGGGGAAATGGCGCCACAGGGTGCGGGAAGAGATGCCCACGGCCTGGGCGATCTGCTCGCCCGTCGTGCCGGCGACGCCCTGCGAGGCGAACAGGCGGACAGCCTCACCGGCGATCTCGAAGCGGAGAGCCGCCTTGCGTCGCTCGGCGAGCGACGGCCTGTCATCCACCTGAACTGCCCGCCCGCGCCCTGCGGATGACGCTTCGCCCACCCTCGCCCCCGCTCTCCGTACCTGCTGTCGCAGCATAGCGAGCCATTCGAAAATGGCGGATGCCGACATCTTGTCACTCACTGACACACAGACTTACGCTGCGGTAAGTAACTCGCGAGTAACTGCGCTGATTCTCCCGGCATTTGGCGTGCGCGGCCGTACCGGACGAGCCCAGGCGACATCGATCACCCAATCGACGAACGAGGAGCCCGACATGAGCCGCACGAAGACCCGTTCCCGTTCCACCCCCACCCCCATCCCCACCACCGGCCGTAGCAGCCGGGCCGGCCTGCGCCTGCTAGCTGCTGCCGTCGTCGCCGGCACCGTCTGCGCCGGCCTTTCGGCCGTACCGGCCACCGCCGCCACGACGGATCCCGTCGTCTCCCGCGGGGTGACCATCCCCGCCTTCTACACCCCGCTCGCCCAACTCCCCTCGGCGGACGGGGCATTGATCCGTACCGAAGCCCTGCCGCTGGGGCTGCGGATCCCCGGTCTGGACGGCCGTCCGATGCCGGGCACCGCGACCCGGCTGATGTACAAGTCCACCGACTCGACCGGACAGCCCGTCGCCGTGACCGGCGCCTACATCGAGCCCTCGGCCGCCTGGAAGGGCACCGGGCCGCGCCCCCTGGTCGCGGTGGCATCGGGCACCATGGGCCAGGGCGACCAGTGCGCGCCGTCCTTCGCCCTGCAGCACCCGCTCACCCTCAACGGCGACACCGTGTCCGTGGGCTACGAGGCACTGGCGATCTACCGGCTCCTGTCGACCGGGGCCGCGGTCGTCGTGACCGACTATGTCGGCCTCGGCACCACCGACCGCCTGCACACCTACGTCAACCGCGTCGACGAGGCGCACGCCCTGCTGGACGCGGCCCGCGCCGCCCGCTCCGTACCCGGCGCGTCGGTCACCGCGGCTTCGAGAACCGGCCTGTACGGATACAGCCAGGGCGGCGGCGCCACTGCCGCGGCCGCCGAACTCCAGCCCTCCTACGCCCCCGACGTCCCGCTCTCCGGAACCTACTCCGGCGCACCCCCGGCGGACCTGGTCTCGGTCATGAAGGGGATAGACGGCAGCGCGCTCGCCGGTGCGCTGGCCTGGTCGATCAGCGGATTCGCCCAGGCCGACCCCGACCTGCGGGCGGTTGTCGACGCGAACATCAGCGCCACCGGCAAGGCCGCGCTGGCGGACGCCTCGACGATGTGCGTCGGCGACGCGCTGTTCGGCTACGGCTTCACCAAGAGCAGCAAGTGGACCAAGAGCGGCAAGTCCATCGGGGACATCATCGCCGCCGATCCCCGCGCGAAGGCGGCCTTGGAGAAGCAGCGCATCGGCACGCTCAAGCCCGCCGGGCCCGTGCGGCTGGCCACCGGTGTCCAGGACGACATCGTGCCCCACTCCCAGGCCCGAAAGCTCGCCGTCGACTGGTGCGGCAAGGGTGCCGACGTCACCTACGACGCCATCGTGCTGCCGAACCTCGGCGACAAGATCCTCACCAACCACCTCGTACCGCTCATCACCGACCAGGGCGACGCCATCTCCTGGCTGACCGACCGCCTCTCCGGCAAGGCCGCCACCTCCAACTGCTGGTCCATGCCCATCCAGCCCTGACCCGACCGCCCCGTGCCGGAGGGGCGGCCGAACTCCGGGCCCCCTCCGCCCCACCCCCTACCCCCGTCACGAACGTGACACCTGCCCCCCCGTTCGACACGTTCCGCCGCTTGGTATGGCAATGGCCGGGCCGCCGGTACCGGGGCCGGTGCGGTCCGGCGACGGCTGTTCCCGGTTCGCGCGCGACGCAGCGCTTGCGCGGCACATGTACCTGTTCGCAGCCCGCCTGATCGGTCCGCTGCGTTTCCTGAGCCCCGTGGCACTGACCAAGGCCCTGGTCGTCAGCGTCGAGCATCGCGGGGCGAATCCCTGACCGCTGATCGAGCGCGCCGGAGGTCAGGCCTCGAAGTCGGTGAACCCGTAAGGGATATGGCCTCGCTCGATCAGCTCGTCCTCCAGCTCGTCCTCGTCGAAGTCGCCCTCGTCGAAGTCGTCCCAGCCGTCGTCCTCGGAAGAGGCACCATCGGGATCTCCGGCAAGTTTCACGTAGTCGTCGTCCGTTGCGACTTCGCCGATGAGCCCTGGCACTTCGATGGAATCCCAGTCGACAGTGGCCTCGATCGCGTCGTCGAGTTCCCCCGAGAACATTCCTTCCTCAAGCGCTTGCCGCACCTTGCCCGGGTCATCCGCGCCGACGCCGTAGCCGGTCGGCTCGCCGGATTCGAGGAAAGTGACGGCCGGATAACCGTCGACCGAGACCGTGACCAGCGGACGGAGATCGATCGAGTGCGCCCGTTCGCCCTGCTGGTACACATGCAGTGCCAGCTCCGCAGAGCCGTACCAGCACAGCAGGTACACGTTGGAGCTCTCGGACAGCTCGGCCGCCAGATCCTCCTTGATCTCGTCGAGGCTGCCTCTGACGTAGTGAACGTCCTTGCGGGCCGCTCCCGGGGACACCTCGAAGGCCAGGTCGTAGAAGCTCTTGGGCGACATGGCGGCCAGTGTATGAGTGTGCGTCAACTACCGGCTTCCGTCGCCCACTTGGAGCCCTCGGGTCTCGATGCCACCGAACGCCTCGTACAGCTCCTCGCAGTCCGCCGGACGTGTTGCGCCATGAGAAAGCGCGCGAACTTTCCTTGATCGTTCACGTATGGCTCCTACCGGCTCCACGACCGCGGAGAAAAGTGCTCCCGCACCTCGGATTCCGCTCAACCCCCTTCAGTCGCACGGGACTCGGTGGGAGCGTGTGCGCGACCGAGCGCAGCCGGTCAGGGAAGTTTTCCCTCCTGAAAGGGTTCGATTCGACAGCACGGGCAACACCTGGAGCCACGTCCGGGCGTACAACCGCTTCGACGGCCGGGAGTACAGCGGCTGGGCCTATGACAGGAACCTCGACGAATTCGGCTCCACCAAGCCCTGCTGAGGTTCCGCGCGGACCCCTCGGTTCCAGGGCGCGCACCACCTCGTCGTGGACGAGGGGCTGCCGCAGCCGCCGGGGAAGTGACGCACGTGCCGAAAGGGTGTGCCCGGTCTCCCGGACACACCCTTCGACACAGCGGACTACGCGCCGGGACGGCACGAAGGCGCAGGGTCAGCGGTCGCGACGCTCACGCAGGTTCTTCGTGGCGTCCTGGGCCTTGTCACGGCCCTGCCGCGAGGTCTGCGAGGTCTGCGAGGTGCGCTGTGACGCGTCCTGCGTCCGCTCGCGGCCCTCTTCCCGGCCCTCGTCCATCTTCCGCTTCGCCTGGTCGGCGAGCTCCTGCGCCTTGTCCTTGAACTGGTCTGCGATGCCCATGCTGTTCACTCCTAGTGGATGCTTGGTGGGCGGTCCGTGAGGACCTCGTTCAGCGTCGCAGGACCCGGCATCCACCGCATGTCGATCACTTACTCTGCGTAGCCGCCGCCCTCGCGTCCTGGTCGGCGGCGCCCCCGGCGCCCACGAGCCCCTTGCTCACGCTGTCCAGCCGCGAGCCGAACTTACGGACCTCCCGCTGGCCGACGACGCCGATCAGCGAGGGCAGGTAGCCCCGCACCGACTGCATCCCGCGCAGCCACCACTGCGCGTACACGTGCGGGGAGCGGCGCTCGACACCGGCGACGATCCGGTCGACGGCGGGGCCCAGCGGGTACGTGCGGTTCGCCGGGAAGGGCAGCCGCTGGCGCAGCTCCCGCATCACGTCGTCCTGGTCGGCGCCCCGCACCATGTCCGTGTCGGTCCAGGACAGGTAGCCGACCCCGACCTTCACGCCCCGGTGGGCGACCTCGGCCCGCAGGCTGTGCGCGAACGCCTCCACGCCCGACTTGGAAGCGCAGTACGCGGTCATCATCGGCGCCGGCGTCATCGCCGCGAGCGAGGCGATCTGGAGGAAGTAGCCGCGGCTCTCCATCAGCACCGGCAGGAACGCCCGCCCGGTCACCGCGCCGCCGATCAGGTTGACCTCGATGACCCGGCGCCAGGCATCCGGGTCCGAGTCGACGAACGGTCCGCCCGCGGCGACCCCGGCGTTGGCGACGACGACGTCGATCTTCCCGAACCGCTGCTTGACCTCCTGGGCGACCCGCGCCATCGCCTCGTGGTCGGTGACGTCCGCGAACCAGTGGTCGCTCTCCGAGTGCAGCCGCTCGGAGACCTTCTTCAGCTCGTCCGGCTCCAGCCCGACCAGCGCGAGCTTGGCGCCGCGCGCCGAGAGCTTGCGGGCCAGCAGTTCACCCACGCCGCGCGCCGCGCCCGTGACGACGACGACCTGTCCTTCGAGACTCCGCCTGCCGCTCATGCGACCTCCTCCTTCTCGGCCGTACCCGTGCCCGCACTCGAATCCGTCTTCGTGCCCGCGTTCGCGCCCTCGTTCGCGCCCTCGTCCGTGCCCGCCGGGAGGTACGCGGCGACCAGCTCCCGGAGCTTCGCCGTGACCGCCTCCGGCGCCTCCACCGGCGTCATGTGGCCCTGGCCCGCCAGTTCGGTGAGCCCCAGGCCGTCGGGGAGCGCGGCCGCGATCGACCGGGCGTGCCCGATCGGGGTGAGCCGGTCCGCCGTACCCGCGATCACCGCCGTGGGCACCCGCAACTCCCGTACGCCCGCGTCGAGATCGAGGTCCGCGAGGACCCGCCCCCAGGCGGCCCTGGCCTTCCTCGGGCAGGCGTGCACGATCCGGGCGCAGGTCTCGACCCGTTCCGGTGCCGCCCCCGCTCCCATCGTGGCGTACTTGAGCACCCGCCGGGTAATCGGCGATACCGGTCCCAGCGGGGCCGACGCCAGGAGGATTCCCCGGGTCATCCGGGTCCGCACCGAACCGGCCCGCATCGGTACCACCGTCGACTCGGCGGGCAGACGCGAACTCCCGGTGCTGCACAGCAGTACGGCCGCCGCGTGCTCGCGCAGCCCGGCCCGCCGGGCGGCGGCCATGATCGTCATGCCGCCCATGGAGTGCCCGCCGATCACGGCCTTCTCCCCCGGTTCCAGGGTGGCGGCCAGTACCGCTTCGAGGTCGTCGGCGAGTGCGTCGGTGCTGTATCCGCCGGGGGCGACCGCGGGCGAACCGCCGTGGCCGCGCTGGTCGTAGACGACGACCCGGTGGTCCGCCGCGAGATCCCTGATCTGCGCGTCCCAGAAGCGGGTGCTGCACGTCCAGCCGTGCGCGAGGACCACTGCCGGGGCGCCGTCCCGCCCGTGCACCTCGACGTGGATGCGGGCGCCGTCGGCGGAGCGCACGGTGAGTTCGCGCGTGGGGACCGGCGGGGCGCCGTCGCGCCGCAGCAGCCGGCTCATCCCGCGACCTCCTCGGCGACGGCCTTCGGCCCGGCGGTGGCCCTCGCCGCGGCGACGGCCTGCTTCGGGATCCGTACGACCTCGTACTCGGAGAGGTCGACCTGCCGCGTCGCCTTGCGGAACTCGGAGGTGGTGCCAGGCCAGACCGTGGTGTTGCGCCCGTTGGCGTCCAGGTACCAGCTGTTGCAGCCGCCGGTGTTCCACACGGTGCGCTTCATCCGCTCCTGGACGCGGCGGTTCCAGGACCCGACCGCCGAGGGCCGCGCGTCGAGCGCGACGCGCCCGCCCAGCACGTTCAGCTGGCGCAGGTAGTCGGCCATGTAGTTCAGCTGGGCCTCGATCATCAGGATCATCGAGGAGTTCCCGAGCCCGGTGTTGGGGCCGATGATCGTCATCCAGTTGGGGAAGCCGGCGGCGCTGGCGCCGCGCAGCGCCTGCATGCCGTCCTTCCAGGACTCGGTGAGCGTGATGCCGTCCGCGCCCACCACGCGCTCGGCGATCGGCATGTCGGTGACGTGGAAGCCGGTGCCGAAGATGATCGCGTCGACCTCGGTCTCCGTGCCGTCGGAGGCGACGAGCGTGGAGCCGCGCACCTCGGCCAGGCCGGAGGCGACCACGTCCACGTTGGGCTGCGCGAGCGCCGGGTAGTAGGCGCTGGAGAGCAGGATGCGCTTGCAGCCGATGCGGTACGAGGGGGTCAGCTTGGCCCGCAGCGCGGGGTCCTTGATGGCCCGCGCCATGTTGGCCTTGGCTATCCTCTCGACCAGGCCCAGCTCGCCCGGGTGCTTGGTGAAGGCGCTGACCTGCAACTCCCGTATGCCCCAGAGCAGTCCGCGGCGTGCCGTGCCGGTGACCGGCACGGCACGGTGCAGCCAGCGTTCGGCGCCGCTGATCTTCCGGTCCATGCGCGGCATGACCCAGGGCGGGGTGCGCTGGAAGAGCGTCAGGCTGCCGACCTTCGGCTGGATCGCGGGCACGATCTGGATGGCGGAGGCGCCGGTGCCGATCACGGCGACGCGCTTGCCGGTCAGATCGGCGTCGTGGTTCCAGCGGGCCGAGTGGAAGACCTCGCCGGGGAAGTCGGCGAGACCGGGGATGTCCGGCGTCTTCGGATCGGAGAGCGGACCGCTCGCGGAGACCACGACATCGGCGGTGAAACCGGCCCCGTTCGCCGTCTCGATGACCCAGTGCAGCTCCTCGCGGTCCCAGCGCATGACCGTCACTTCATGGCCGAGCCGCAGGTGCGGGCGGAGCCCGAAGGTGTCCGCGACGTGCTCCAGGTAGGCGCGGATGTGCTCCTGCCCGGAGAAGGTGCGCGGCCACTCGGGGTTGGGCGCGAACGAGAACGAGTAGAGGTGGGACGGTACGTCGCAGGCGCAGCCCGGGTAACTGTTGTCGCGCCAGGTGCCGCCGACGGAATCTGCCCGCTCCAGGACGACGAAGTCCGTGATGCCTTCGCGGCGCAGCCGGACCGCGGCCCCGAGGCCCCCGAATCC
Organism: Streptomyces sp. NPDC001933; assembly: GCF_042890955.1. Taxonomy (NCBI): domain Bacteria; kingdom Bacillati; phylum Actinomycetota; class Actinomycetes; order Kitasatosporales; family Streptomycetaceae; genus Streptomyces; species Streptomyces sp. NPDC001933. The sequence goes on from NZ_JBIASS010000007.1 coordinate 192,861, forward strand.
GGATCCGATCACCGCCACTCGTACGTGCTCGTGCTGGGCCATGCTGCCGCCTCCCGCGGTACGTCACACGACTCTGCCAGCAATCACTGGCATTGTTGGGAGAGTAGAGCAGCTCCGTACCGATGGGTAGGGGTACGGCGCGGGAAAGTTACCGACGGTACAACTTCCGGCCTCCGCCACGGGGGAGGCCGGTAGGGTGCGGGTGTGGCTGAAGGACGCGAGCACCGCGAATACCGCATGGAGGAGCTGGCCAAGGAGGCCGGCATCCCGGTGCGGACCGTGCGCTTCTACCGGGAGCGCGGACTGATCTCGCCACCCCGCCGCGAGGGGCGCATCGCCTGGTACGACGACCACCACCTGGCCCGGCTGCGCACCATCACCGGCCTGCTGGAACGCGGCCACACCCTCACCGGCATCGCCGATCTCGCCCGCACCTTCGAGAGCGGCCGCGATGTCGCCGAGGTGCTGGGCCTGGGCGAGCCGACCGAGGAGACCCCGGTACGCCTCACCCCCGAGCAGCTCGCGGACTACTTCGAGGGCGAGACCACCCCGGAGAACCTGGCCGCCGCCCTCGAACTGGGCTATCTCGCCACGGACGGCGACGAGATCGTCCACATCAGCCGCCGCCTGCTGGAGGTCTCGTCCCAGCTGGTACGGGAGGGAGTGCCGCTCGCGACCGTGCTCGCGGCCGGCCGCCGCGTCCGCGAGCACGCCGACGCGCTCGCCGAACTCTTCGTGAGCGTCCTGGAGGACCAGGGCGGCCACGACGGCGAGGCCGAGCCGCCGCAGCTCCGGCCGCTGGCCCGCGCGGTGGTGGACGCCGAGCTGTCCATGGCGCTGGACCGGCGGCTGCGCCGCGAGAGCACCGGCGAACCGCCGCGGGACTTCGCCCCCTGACGGACGGTCACGCGACGACGGCCGCCGGTGGGGCACTCCCGCTCGCACACCGGAATGCTTCCCGGACCGGACCGCCCCGCACTCACCCCGTTCGCACGCTCTACTGTTCGAAGACCACCGTCACCGGTGCGTGGTCGCTCCACCGCTCGGCGTGCGTCGCGGCCCGCTCGACCCAGCCCTTCACCGCGCGCCCGGCCAGACCGGGCGTCGCCACCTGGTAGTCGATGCGCCAGCCGGTGTCGTTGTCGAAGGCCCGCCCCCGGTAGGACCACCACGAGTACGGCCCCTCCTCGTCGGGGTGCAGCGCCCGTACGACATCGACGTACTCGGCCTCGTCGAAGACCCGGGTCAGCCACTCCCGCTCCTCGGGGAGGAAACCGGAGCTCTTCTTGTTGGCCTTCCAGTTCTTGAGGTCGGCCTCCTGGTGGGCGATGTTCCAGTCGCCGCAGACCACCACCTCGCGGCCGCCTTCCGCGGCCCGCTTCCGCAGGCCCTTCAGATACGGGAGGAACGCGGCCATGAACCGCTCCTTCTCGTCCTGCTTCTCGGTCCCGACCTCGCCGGAGGGCAGGTACAGGCTCGCGACCGTGACGCCCGGCAGGTCGATCTCGACGTAACGCCCGCTCGCGTCGAACTCCTCGCTCCCGGCGTCCCCGAACCCGCTGAACCCGATCTGCACGCGCTCCGGCGCACGCCGCGTGTAGAGGGAGACCCCGGCCCGCCCCTTGGCCGCGGCCGGTGCGTGCACGGTGTGCCAGCCGGCCGGCTCACGCACCTCCTCGGGCAGCTGCTCAGGCTCGGCCCGCACCTCCTGGAGGCAGATCACATCGGCTTCGGTCCGGGCCAGCCACTCGACGAAGCCCTTCTTGGCGGCGGCACGGAGCCCGTTGACATTGGCTGTGGTGACAGTCAGCATCCAGGCACGATACCGACATTCGTCGCACGCATACATGTACGATATGGCGCATGAATATCCACCCTCGGCCCTTCGACCACCCCGACGCCGTCAAACTCAACGACCAGGTGCAGCTCGAATACGCCGAGCGCTACGGGGACGAGGGCGATGTCACACCGCTCGACCCGTCGATGTTCGCACCGCCGCACGGTCTGTATCTCCTCGCCTACGACGAGCTGGACCGCCCCGTGGCCACCGGCGGATGGCGCACCCAGGACCGTAACGACGAGGGCTACTCGGACGGCGACGCCGAGCTCAAGCGGATGTTCGTGATACCCGAGGGCCGGGGCAAGGGGCTGGCCCGCCGCATCCTGGCCGCCCTGGAGGAGGACGCGCGGGCGGCGGGCCGTGTCCGCATGGTGCTGGAGACCGGGGACCGGCAGCCCGAGGCGATCGCGCTGTACGTGTCCAGCGGCTACGCCCCGTGCGAGAAGTTCGGCCACTACCGCATGTACGAGAGCAGTCGCTGCTACGCGAAGCCGCTGCGGTAGCCGACGTACTGCGGCAGTGGCCGCACCGCCCGGCCGTCAGGCACCGGCGGCGTACCGCCAGAACTCCCGCACCGGCGGGGTCGGGGTCGGTCCGGTCATCGCCAGTTGGGTCAGCAGGACGGAGACGGTGCCGGTGGCGGGCGTGAGATGTCCCGCCGTTCCCGTGCCGCCCACCCAGCCGTAGCGCCCCGGAACGTTCCAGGGATCGACGGCCTCGACGTCCACCGACCCGCCGTAGCCCCAGCCCTGGCCCTCCAGGAACAGCGTGCTGCGCTCGCGCTGCGCCCGCGTCAGATGGTCGGTGGTCATCAGCCGCACCGATTCCTCCGACAGCACCCGACGCCCACCGGCCCTTCCCCCGGCACCCCCGGCGAGCAGCATCCGGGCGAAGGCGTGCCAGTCGTCGGCGGTCGAGACCAGCCCGCCGGCGCCGGACGCAAACACGGGCAGGCTGCTCCACTGCCCGTCCGGACCATCGGCCAGCCGGAGCCCGCCGCTCTCCGGATCGGCCCGGTAGAAACAGGTGAACCGGTCGGCCTTCGCCGCCGGCACGGCGAACCCGGTGTCGGCCATGCCCAGCGGCGCGAACAGCCGCTCCGCCAGGAACTCGGGCAACGGCCGGTCCGAGACCCGGGCGATCAGCACCCCGAGGATGTCGGAGCAGGTGTTGTACAGCCACTCCTCTCCCGGCTGGTGGAGCAGCGGAATGCGGGACAGCGCCGCCATCCACGCGTCCGGCGCCAGGACCTGCTGCGGCTGGAGCGACCCCGACCCCTGCTTCAGCTCGCTGAACAGCAGCTGGACCGCGGGCAGCGAGAAGTCCGACGGGAAGCCGTACCCGGCCCGGAAGGTGAGCAGGTCCTCCACCGTGATGACCCGGTCGGCGGGGACCACGTCGTCGGCCGGGGAGGCCGACGTACGGACCACCATCGGGGCCGCCAGCTCCGGCAGCCACTGCCGGACCGGCTCGTTCAGCGCGATCCGGCCTTCCTCGACCAGCATCATGACGGCGGCGGCGGTGATGGGCTTGGTCATCGACGCGATACGGAAGATCGAGTCCCTGCGCATCGGGACCGTACCCTCCGCATCGGCCGACCCGACGGCCACCACCTCGACCCGGTCCCCCCGGGCCACCAGCCCCACGGCCCCGGGCGCCGCCCCGTCACCGACATGCTTCTTCAGGACATCGTTCAGATCGGTCATCGGTCCACCTTCCCGCTCATCGCCACAAAAGAGCAGGACCGCCGCACCGCCGAGAACTCATCGGCCCGGGTTCAGCGCACCCGGCCGACCCCTACGTAGAAGCCGCTGCGCTCCCGCACCGGCGCGGGCTCCTCGCGGTACCACTCCGTGGCGAAGACCAGTCCGGGCTCGACGAGCTCCAGCCCCTCGAAGAAGGGCTCGACCTCGCTCCGGGTACGCATCCGCAGCGGAATCGCCCCCTTCTTGTACGTGGCCTCGGTCTCGTCCTTCAGCTCCGGGTGCTGGTCGGCCGTGCCGTGCGAGAGCACCAGGAAGCTGCCCGACGGCAGGGCGTCGACCAGGGCGCGGGTGATGGCGTACGGGTCCTCGTCGTCCGGCAGGAAGTGCAACAGCGCGATCAGGGACAACGCGACCGGCCGGTCGAAGTCCAGCAGCTTGCGGGCGTGCTCGACGATCGCCTCCGGCTTGCGCACATCCGCGTGGATGTAGTCGGTGGCCCCCTCCGGCCTGCTGACCAGCAGCGCCTCCGCGTGCCGCAGCACGATCGGGTCGTTGTCCGCGTAGACGATCCGGGCGGACGGCGTGATGCGCTGGACCACCTGATGCAGATTGGGCTCGGTGGGGATGCCGGTGCCGATGTCGAGGAACTGGTCGACCCCGTTGCGGGCCAGCCAGGCGGAGGCCCGGTGCATGAAGGCCCGGTTCCGCGCCGCGTTGCCCCGCGCCTCGGCCGGCAGCTGCTCCGCCACCCGCTGATCGACCGGATAGTTGTCCTTGCCGCCCAGAAGCCAGTCGTAGACGCGCGCGGGGTGGGGCCTGCTGGTGTCGATCCGGAGCCCGGGCTTGTCGACCGTCACTGGGCGCTCCTCTCGGTGCGGTGAATTCCGAAGAATTCGAGAGCGGGTAACGCGCCCAGCGTAGGCGACGCACGTCCCGGGCCGGCGGCCGGAACCCCCTTGCGTTGAAGTGCACTTCAACATCCACACTCCTTCCCACGGCCACCGAACGACGGCGGCCGGAACGGGAGGAACAGTCATGAAGTACCGCACCATCGGCACCGACCCCGCCACCCGCCGCGAGGTGAGCGTCCTCGCGCTCGGCGCGATGCTCTTCGGGTCGGTCACCGACGAGAAGACCTCGTTCGCCGTCCTGGACCACTTCGTCGAGGCCGGCGGAACCTTCATCGACACCTCCGACAACTACGCCTACTGGGTCGACGGCGGCCTCGGCGGCCAGAGCGAGCGGCTGCTCGGCAAGTGGCGGCGCAGCCGCGGCATCGGTGACGAGATAGTCATCGCCACCAAGCTCGGCGCCGAACCGCTCGCGCCCGGCACCGGGTTCGTCGACAACCCGGAGGGCCTGTCCGCGAAGGCGGTCCGCGAGGCCACCGAACGCAGCCGGGAACGGCTCGGCGTGGACAAGCTCGACCTGCTCTACGCACACATCGAGGACCGGACCGTCCCCCTCGGCGAGACCGTCGAGGCATTCGGGGAGCTGGTGGCCGAGGGAACGGTCGGCCTGCTGGGCGCCAGCAACCACGCCGTCTGGCGGGTGGAGCGCGCCCGCGCCCTCGCCGCCGCCGCCGGACTGCCCGGCTACGAGGTCCTGCAGTACCAGCACAGCCACCTGCGCCCCCGGTACGACATCCCCACCCCGCTCTTCGAGGACGGCAGCCTCGGCCACGCCGGCCCCGAGATGCTCAGCTACCTCCGCGCCGAGCCCGGACTGACCCTGGTCGCCTACTCCCCGCTGCTCGCCGGCGCCTACACCCGCACGGACAAGCCCCTCCCCGCGGACTACGACCACCCCGGCACCCCCGCCCGGCTCGCGGTCCTGCGCGAGATCGCCGCCGAGACCGGAGCCGGCATCAACCAGGTCGTCCTGGCCTGGCAGATCGGCCACCGCCTGCCCGTGATCCCGCTGGCCGGGGCGTCATCGGTGGCACAGCTGAAGGAGAACCTGGCAGCGGTGGACCTGGACCTGACGGACGACCAGCGGGCCCGCCTGGACGCGGCGCACTGATCCGACGTTCGCCACCCCGGGCAGGCATCGAGCGCCCCCGAAACGACGAGATCCCGCCCGATCTTTCGATCGGACGGGATCTCGTGTGTGCGGTGGACCTGTGGGGATTTGAACCCCAGACCCCCTCGATGCGAACGAGGTGCGCTACCAGACTGCGCCACAGGCCCTTGCAACGAGTGAAACTCTAGCACCCCGAACGGGGTGCTCGGAAATCCGCTCCGTGCTGGTCAGCCGGGGCGGCGGCGCAGCGGGCCCGGAGCGGGCTCACTCGTTGGCGGCTCTGGGGCGTTCCCCGTCCTCGTACTGGTCGAAGAGCGGGGTCCGGCCGCGGTCGCGGGTGCGACGGGACTGGTTGGTGCGCTGGCGTGGCGCGGGGTCGACCGCGGGTGCGACGGGGTGCGAGGTGCCCGTGGGCTCGGCGGCGCTGGAGCGGGCCGCGCTCCAGGTCTCCGGGTTGCCGACCTCGACGCCGCCGGTGGCGCGCGGGGCGACCGGGGCGGTGACGTAGGTCGGCAGCGGGACCGGGACCGGCTCCCAGCTGTCACCCTGGGCCCGGCCGCGTTCGCGCTGCTGGTCGACCCACTCCGCGTGGTCCGTCTGCTCGACCAGGGCCCGGCGGCCGGCCTCCTGCGGGGAGACCGCGGGCGCGGGCTCCGGCTCGGGGCGGTGCGCTTCGGGCTCCTCGTCGGGCTCGGCGGGGGCCGCCGCGGCCGGCTGGTGCCTGCGGGTGCGGTTCTCACGCAGGTGCTGCGCCGCCACCTCGGCCCGGCGCCGGTCCATGGTGAAGGCGAACCGGCGCCGTTCCTGGGCCCGCAGATGCACGATGTACGTGCTCAGCAGCACGGCCGGGACCGCGGGCGCCCAGAGGAAGTGCAGGCCGCCGACCGCCGCGACCACCGCGCCGAGGGTGAAGGCCAGGAAGAGGACGACGGTGGTGCGCCGACGGCGCGCGAGGACCTGGAGGCGCTGGGCGCGCCGGACGCGCTCGGCGTCCCTTCCGCCCTGGCGCGGGCGTGCACGCCGGGCGGAAGCCTGAGCCGGTGCCTGGGCCTGTTCGGCGCGCTCCTCGGGCGTGCGCTCGGGCGCGCGCGCCGGGTCGTGCACCCGGGCCTCGGTGTGCGCTTCGGGCGCGGCGAAGGCCCGGACGTCCACGGAGACCATTCGGTCCGTGTCGACGTCCGGGTCGGCGTCGGGCCCCGCCTCCTCGGCGGTGCGCTCCCGCAGCTCCTTGGCGTACCGGCGCTCCATCGCCGCCCGTCCGGACAGCAGCCGGATGGCGGTGCTGAAGCGTTCCGTCGGACGGGCTTCGTTGAGCTCGTCCTGCCTGCGGAGCCACATCGGCACCAAGTAGGCGGCCCAGGCCCCGACGATGACTGCGTAGATGAGGCCGCTGCTGCTCACGTCTCACACCGTAGAGGGGTTTGCGCGGGGGCATCCGCCAATTGGCCCGGTGTGTCGCACGATCCGGCTGATATCACGGACTTTTTTTGTGATTGTTCGGATCAACCGTGGGTGTTTGTGCGTTCGTCATCGGTCAACTGCCGATCAATATCGAACACTTATTTCATTTCCCGTGGCGTCCCAGGTCGCGACCGGTGCCAGCGCCGAAGCAGCCCGTCGGGTACTTCCTCCGCGGTGAGCGCATAGATCAGGTGGTCCCGCCAGGCGCCGTCGATGTGGAGATAGCGCGGACGCAGGCCCTCTTCGCGGAATCCCAGTTTCTCCACGACCCTTCTGCTGGGCGCGTTCTCCGGCCGAATGCACACCTCGATGCGGTGCAGTCCGACCGTGCGGAAGCAGTGGTCGACGGCGAGGGCGACCGCGGTCGGCATCACACCCCGGCCGGCCACGTCCTGGTCGACCCAGTAGCCGACATGGCCCGAGCACATCGAGCCCCAGGTGATCCCCGCGACCGTCAGCTGACCGACCAGCCGGCCCTCGTACTCGATGGCGAAGGGCAGCATCCGGCCCGCGTTGGCCTCGGCGCGCAGGTGACGGATCATCTGACGGTACGTGGGCCGCTGGGCCACCGGTCCGCCCGGCGCGGGCGGCGGCACCGTCGCCTCCCAGGGACGCAGCCAGTCGCGGTTGCGCCGGTTGACCTCGCGCCACATGCGCTGGTCGCGCAGCTTGATCGGACGGAGCACGATCTCGCCGTCGCTGAGGACCACCGGCCAGGTCGAGACGTTCAGCTCGGGCTCCCCGGTCGGGGGTGATCGCCGCCGCGCAACTGATCGACGGCGTGCACCAGGAGACGGGCGAGGACGGCGAGTCCGTCACGCACCCCGCCGGTGGAGCCCGGCAGGTTCACGATGAGGGTGCGGCCCGCGACGCCCGCGAGGCCCCGGGAGAGCGCGGCGGTGGGGACCTTGTCGCGGCCCTCGGCGCGGATCGCCTCGGGGATGCCGGGGATCTCGTGGTCCAGGACGCGGCGGGTGGCCTCGGGGGTGCGGTCGGTGGGCGAGATGCCCGTACCGCCGGTCGTGACGATGACGTCGTACCCCGCCGCCGCCCCGGCGCGCAGGGCCTGTTCGACCGGGTCGCCGTCGGGCACGACCTGCGGGCCGTCGACGGCGAAGCCGAGCTGCGTGAGCGCCTCGGAGATCAGGGGGCCGCCCTTGTCGGCGTAGACGCCGGCCGAGGCGCGGTTGGAGGCGGTGACGACGAGGGCGCGGTAGGGGGCCGGAGCCGGTGGCGTCCCGGGCGCCGTCACGCGTCCGCTCCGTCCGGCCCGGTGCGCTGGAGGTCCTCGGTGCGCCGGGAGTCCTCGGTGCGCCGGTAGTCGCCGGACTTGCCGCCGGACTTCGACTCGACCCGTACGTCCGTGATGACCGCCGACTTGTCGACCGCCTTGATCATGTCGATCACGGTGAGCGCCGCGACGGAGACGGCGGTCAGGGCCTCCATCTCGACGCCTGTGCGGTCCGTGGTCTTCACGGTGGCCAGGATCTCCACCGCGTCGTCGGCGACGCTCAGGTCGACCTCGACCCCGGAGACGGCCAGCGGGTGGCAGAGCGGGATGAGGTCGGGGGTGCGCTTGGCTCCCATGATCCCGGCGATCCGGGCGGTGGCGAGGGCGTCGCCCTTGGGGACCCCTTCGCCGCGGAGCAGTTCGACCACGCGCGGCGAGACGAGTACCCGGCCGCTGGCGCGGGCCGTCCGCGCGGTGACGTCCTTCTCCGAGACGTCGACCATGCGGGCCGCGCCCGCCTCGTCGATGTGCGTCAGCCTGTTCTGCGTACTCAACTAACTCCGCCTCGCGGTAGGGCGCCGGTTGCCCGCTCGGCCCGCACCGGGGTGCGGGCCCGGGGCCCGGGGGTGTCCCCGGGAAGGCACAGCGCCAGACACCGTACCGCCACCGCCCCGGGATCAGCGGAGCAGGATCACCTCGGTGTCCGTGCCGGGCTCGGCGGAGATGACGTCCTCGGGCAGCACGATGAGCGCGTCGGACTGGGCGAGTGCGGCGATCAGATGCGATCCGGAACCGCCGACGGGCGTGACCGTGCCGGCCTCCGCGTCGTACGTACCGCGCAGGAACTGCCGTTTGCCGGACGGCGAGGAGAGCGCCTTGCCGGCGTCGAGCGTGGCCCGGACGGTGGGGCGGTGCACGTCCTTGAGGCCCATCAGGGTGCGGATCACGGGCCGCACGAACAGCTCGAAGGAGATGTACGAGGAGACGGGGTTGCCCGGCAGCGCCAGCAGCGGGGTGTGGTCGGGGCCGATCGAGCCGAAGCCCTGCGGCTTGCCCGGCTGCATGGCGAGCTTGCGGAAGTCGATGCCGCTGCCCGGCTCGTCCTCGTCGCCCACCGAGGACAGGGCCTCCTTGACGACGTCGTACGCGCCGACGCTGACGCCTCCGGTGGTGACGACGATGTCGGCCCGGATCAGCTGGTCCTCGATCGTGGCGCGGAGCGTATCGGCGTCGTCGGTGACGGCGCCGACCCGGTACGCGATCGCTCCGGCGTCCTTGGCCGCGGCCGTGAGCGCGAAGCTGTTCGAGTCGTAGATCCGGCCGCCCGTCAGTTCCTCGCCGGGCTGGACCAGTTCGCTGCCGGTGGAGATGACGACGACGCGCGGCCGGGGCCGCACCTTCACCGTCGAGCGGCCGATCGCCGCGAGCAGCCCGATCTGCGGCGGGCCGATCACCGATCCCGCGCCCAGCGCCAGATCACCCGGCTTCACGTCACTGCCGCGGGCCCTGACATGGGCGCGGGCCTCCACCGGGCGGTGTACCCGGACCTCGCCGCCCGCTCCCTCCGGGGCCTCCCGCAGGGAGCGCATCGTGTCGGCGGGGCCGCCGCCCGTACCGCCGTCGGTCCACTCGACCGGGACCACGGCCTCGGCACCGGCCGGCAGCGGGGCACCGGTCATGATCCGGGCGGCCTCACCGGGGCCGAGGCTCCGGTCGCCGGGCAGTCCGTCGCTGCCCGCCGCGATGTCACCGATGACGGTGAGCACCGCGGGGAACTCCTCGTCGGCGCCCTCGACATCGGCGACGCGGACGGCGTACCCGTCCATCGAGCTGTTGTCGAAGGGCGGCAGGGCGATCTGCACCATGACGTCCTCGACGAGCACGCAGCCCTGGGCGTCGTGCAGTTGCAGCTCGATGGGTTCGAGCGGTCGCACCGCGCCGAGAATGTCGTCCAGGTGCTCGTCCACCGACCAGATCGTGCTGCTCAAGGTGCTACATCTCCTCAGTGACGTAACTGCGGAGCCAGGTCTTGAAGTCCGGGCCCAGGTCTTCACGTTCACACGCGAGTCTGACAATGGCACGGAGGTAGTCGCTACGGTCACCGGTGTCATAGCGGCGGCCCTTGAAGACGACGCCGTGCACCGGGCCGCCTGCCTTCTCGTCCTCGGCGAGGAGCTGGAGGGCGTCGGTGAGCTGGATCTCGCCGCCGCGGCCCGGCTCGGTCCTGCGCAGTATGTCGAAGACGGCGGGGTCCAGTACGTAGCGGCCGATGATGGCGAGGTTGCTGGGCGCCTCGGCCGGTTCGGGCTTCTCGACGAGGCCGGTGATACGCACCACATCGCCCTCGGCGGTGGGCTCGACGGCCGCGCAGCCGTACTGGTGGATCTGCTCCGGCGCGACCTCCATCAGCGCGATCACGCTGCCGCCCTCGCGCTCCTGGATCTCGACCATGCGGGCCAGCAGCGGGTCGCGCGGGTCGATCAGGTCGTCACCCAGGAGGACCGCGAACGGCTGGTCCCCCACGTGCGGTGCGGCGCACAGCACGGCGTGGCCGAGGCCGCGCGGGTCGCCCTGCCGGACGTAGTGCATGGTGGCCAGGTCGCTCGACTCCTGGACCTTCCTGAGCCGTTCGGCGTCTCCCTTGCGGGTGAGCGCGGACTCCAGCTCGTAATTGCGGTCGAAGTGGTCCTCCAGCGGACGCTTGTTGCGGCCGGTGATCATCAGTACGTCGGAGAGACCGGCGGTCACCGCTTCCTCGACGACGTACTGGATCGCGGGCTTGTCGACCACAGGCAGCATCTCCTTGGGAGTGGCTTTGGTGGCCGGCAGGAAGCGGGTACCGAGTCCCGCGGCCGGAATGACAGCCTTGCTGATCCTGGGGTGCGACTGAGTCATGCGCAGAACCATAACCGGTGCGTATGTGAGGAAGATGAGCCTCCGGTTAACTTTGTACGCCTATACACACATACGCACATGCGAGAGATCCGGGGGTGCCCGTTGAGCACTGAGATGTCCCGAAAGGCGCTGCTCCGGCGTGAACTGCTGGCCGCGCGACGCCTTCTGACCGGGGAAGACGTGGAAAACGCCGACGCGGTTCTGTCCCGGAACGCATTGTCCCTTCCGGAGTTGTCCGGGGCCCGTACCGTCGCCGCGTACGTCTCGGTGGGCACCGAGCCCGGTACCCGCACTCTGCTGGACGCGCTGCGCGCCCGGGGCGTGCGGGTGCTGCTGCCGGTGCTCCTCGCGGACAACGATCTGGACTGGGCGCCGTACGAAGGGCCCGGCCGGCTCGTCCGGGCCGGCCGCGGGCTGCTGGAGCCGGACGGGGAGCCGCTGGGCCGCGACGCCGTCCTGGAGGCCGACGCGGTCCTGCTGCCGGGGCTCGCGGTGGACGCCCGGGGCATGCGGCTCGGCCGCGGCGGCGGCAGCTACGACCGGGTGCTGGCACGGCTCACGGCGGCGGACGCGCATCCGGCGCTGATCGTCCTGCTGTACGACGACGAGGTGGTCGCGCGGGTCCCGGAGGAACCGCACGACCACCCCGTCGATGTGGTGGTGACACCGGCGGCGAGCCGCCGGACGAGCCGCTAGGGCGCTCTCGCCCTGGTGCTAGGGCTTGAGGGTCAGGGTGTCGGTCGTCGACTTGCCGACGGCGTTGGTGCCGAAGGACCAGTCGAGCAGTTCGCCGTTGACCCACTTGTCGGTCTGGTCGGTGTAGTGCGCGCTGAACGCGTGCCCGGAGGCGCCGGTGAGGTTGATCCAGCGGGACTTGTCCCAGTCCCCCACGTTGACCACCATCCGCATCGACGGGACCCAGACGACCTCGTAGCCGCCCGCCGCGTTCCAGCCGGTGGCGTTCACCGCGGCCTCGCCGCCGCCCAGGTTCCACGGGCCGCGGTTGAGGGCCCGCTGGAGCAGGCCGGGGCCCTCGGTGCCGAGGGTCTGGTTCTTCAGGGTCAGCTGGTGCAGCCGGCCCCAGCTCCAAGTGGTGATGTCCTTGCCGAGCTTGGCGGTCAGCTCCCAGCGGGCGTCCTCCATGGCGCGGGCGAAGAGCTGGTCGCGGTTCTCGGTCGGCTCGTCCCGGCCGCTCTTCGGCGCCTTCCACCAGTCGCTGTTCTGGTCGTCCATCAGGTCGGCGACCACCTTGTACCAGCGGTCACCGCCGTCGGGCTGCGCGGAGTCCGCGTCGCGCTGGCCGCACTCGCGCACCAGCCTGCCCTGCTCGTCGACCGGGCCCGAACCACCGGCCCGGGGCACGTTGAGGCACTCGCCCTTGACCCGCAGCTCCTTGGGCAGCTTGTTGCCGAAGGCCAGCTTGAGGATGTTGCGCCAGACCGCGTTGAAGTACGCGGCCGCGGCCGAGTCGGACTCCTGGGTGTAGTCCCAGCCCTCCAGGAGCTTCTGCGCCTCGCGGACGCTCTTGTCCGAGACATTGATCTTCATCAGCTCGGGCACTAGCAGCGCGGCGATCTCGCTGGTGTTGTCCATCTGCATCTTCTGCATGTCTTCGGTCGAGATCTTCCCGCCGCCCTTGATCTTCGACTGGATGAGGTCGTCGATCCGCTGGCTGCGGCTGCCGTAGCCCCAGTCCTTGGTCAGCAGGTGCGGGTACTTCTTCTCGTCGATGACGGCCTGGTTGGCGGTGACGATGTAGCCGCGCTTCGGGTTGTACTCGTAGGGCAGCTCGTCGAACGGGATCGGCTTCTTTTCCCAGCCGTACTTCGAGGACCAGCCGGGGCTGGGCATCGTCCCGTCGCCGTCGAGGCGGACCGGGATCTTCCCGGGCGCCTGGTAGCCGATGTTGCCGTCGGTGTCGGCGTAGATGAGGTTCTGCGAGGGGACCTCGAAGTGCTCGGCCGCCGCCCGGAAGGTCTTGAAGTCCTTGGCCCGGTTCAGCTCGAAGACGGCGTCCATGGACTTGCCGGGGTCCAGCGCGGTCCACTTCAGGGCGACCGCGTAGCCGTCGGCCCGGTCCGGGGCCGAGTTGGTGACGGGGGCCTTCTGGCCGACCTTCTCCATTTCGCTGCTGCGGTCGGAGACCAGCGGGCCGTTGTTGGTCTCGCGGATGGTGATCGTCCGGTCCTTGCCGCCCGCGACCTTGATGGTCTCCTCACGGGTGGTGAAGGGCTTGACCTTGCCGTCGTACAGGTAGCCGTCGCCGGAGACCTTCTCCAGGAAGAGGTCGGTGACGTCCGCGCCGAGGTTGGTGAAGCCCCAGGCGATGTCCTGGTTGTGGCCGATTATCACGCCGGGCATGCCGGAGAAGGTGTAGCCCGCGGTGTCGTACTGGCACTTCGCGCTGATCTCGCGGCAGTGCAGGCCCATCTGGTACCAGAGCGAGGGCAGCTGCGGCGCCAGGTGCGGGTCGTTGGCGAGCAGCGGCTTGCCGGTCGTCGTGTAGTTGCCGGAGACCACCCAGGAGTTGGACCCGATGCCGTTGCCGTTCGGGCCGAGCAGTGCCGGGATCTGGTCGAGGGTGTCGGAGAGCGCGGAGAGCTGGGTGTTCAGGCCCTCGGTGGCGCCCTGCGCGGTGTCCGAGCCGATGCTGTCGGACGGGGTCGCGTCCGGGTCGAACTTCCCGGTGACCGGGGAGATCGCGCCCTGGTCGACGATCGGACGGTGCTTGTCGTACGGGTACTCCGGGTAGAGGTCCTCGATCTGCTTCGCGTCGAGCCTGCTGGTCATCAGCGAGCGGTCGATCTCGTCCTGCATGTTCCCGCGCAGGTCCCAGGCCATGGCCTTGAGCCAGGCGACCGAGTCGACCGGGGTCCACTCGGTCGGCTTGTAGTCGTTGGTGAAGCCGAGGGCCGCGTACTCGACGGAGATGTCCTTGCCGTCGCGCCCCTTGAGGTAGGCGTTCACGCCGTCCGCGTACGCCTGGAGGTTCTTCTTGGTCTCCTCGGACAGGACGTTGTCGTACTCCTCCTGCGCGACCTTGCGCCAGCCCAGCGTGCGCAGGAAGGAGTCCGTCTCGACCTGTCCGGAGCCGAACATCTCGGAGAGCCGGCCGGCCGTCATGTGACGGCGGACGTCCATCTCCCAGAAGCGGTCCTGCGCCTGGACGAAGCCCTGGGCGCGGAAGAGGTCGGCGTCCGAGTCCGCGTACAGCTGCGGGATTCCGTAGCTGTCGCGTTTGACGTCGACGTTCCCGTCGAGGCCGTCGAGCTTCGTCGACCCGGTCGTCTGCGGGTACGAGGCCCGCACGGTGGATACGGACCAGAACGTCCCGTAACCGATACCCGCGACAAGCGCCAGCACCAGAACGATCACGATCAGGCGGGCACGTCGCCCCTTCTTCCTGCCGGTCTTCGCACCGGCGGCACCGGCCGAACCGGTGGTGCCGGTGGAACCGGAAGGGGCGGTTGTGTTGGCGGGCATCGCTGTCCTTCGAGGGGCAGGTGGTCCTGGGAGTGCAGGAGCAACCATAGGCGCAGCGCCGGGACGGCTCTGACGCGGCATCGGGATGATTCGAATTGCGTAGCGATCGTACGAATGCTCGAAGGCATCAAGAAAACGTTAAAGATTAGGTAAGGTAACGAAGTATCGGCCGCCAACGGCCGATGCCGAGGGGTGATCCGGTCGATCCGGTCGCACCGTCCGATCGGATCGATTTCTTCGACCGGATCGCTTCGTCCGGTCAGACCGATCCGTTCGGTCGGATCACTTCGTCCGGTCGGATCGATTCGTCCGACCGGATCGCGTCGTTCGATCAGATCGATTCGTTCGACTCGGCAGGCGCACGCAGGGAAGGAACGGCCACTGTCTGTCCACACGCTCAACGAACTCCTGCTCGTCTGCTCACTCGTGCTGCTCGTCGCGGTGGTGGCGGTGCGCGTCTCGTCCCGCAGCGGGCTCCCCAGCCTGCTCCTGTACCTCGGTATCGGGATCGCCATAGGGCAGGACGGCTTCTTCGACGTCAAGTTCGACAACGCCGAGCTGACCCAGGTCATCGGCTATGCCGCGCTGGTCGTGATCCTCGCCGAGGGCGGCCTCGGCACGAAGTGGAAAGAGATCAGACCGGCGCTGCCCGCCGCGGCGATGCTCTCGCTGGTCGGCGTCGCGGTGAGCGTCGGTGTCACGGCGGCCGGGGCGCACTACCTGGTCGGCCTGGACTGGCGGCAGGCGCTGATCATCGGCGCGGTCGTCTCGTCGACGGACGCCGCCGCGGTCTTCTCCGTGCTGCGCAAGGTGCCACTGCCCGCCCGGGTCACCGGCGTACTGGAGGCCGAGTCCGGCTTCAACGACGCCCCCGTGGTGATCCTGGTGGTCGCCTTCTCCACCAAGGGGGCGGTGGACAGCTGGTACGTACTGGTCGGCGAGATAGCCCTGGAGCTCGCCATCGGCGCCGCCATGGGCATCGCCGTCGGCTGGCTCGGCTCGTACGGGCTGCGTCGCGTGGCGCTGCCCGCGTCCGGCCTCTACCCGATCGCCGTGATGGCGATCGCGGTGTCCGCGTACGCGGCGGGCGCCCTGGTCCACGGCAGTGGCTTCCTCGCCGTCTATCTGGCGGCGATGATCCTCGGCAACGCCAAGCTGCCGCACTGGCCCGCCACCCGCGGCTTCGCCGACGGGCTCGGCTGGCTGGCGCAGATCGGCATGTTCGTGCTGCTCGGCCTCCTGGTCACGCCGCACGACCTGCTCGACGACTTCTGGCCCGCGGTCATCGTGGGCCTGGTGCTGACCGTGGTGGCACGTCCGCTGGAGGTCTTCATCTCGCTGGCGCCGTTCCGGCTGCCCTGGCAGGAGAAGGCGCTCATGTCCTGGGCCGGGCTGCGCGGTGCCGTGCCCATCATCCTGGCGACCATCCCGATGGTCGCCGGGGTCGAGGGCTCCACCCGCATCTTCAACATCGTCTTCGTGCTCGTCGTCGTCTACACCCTCATCCAGGGGCCGACCCTGCCCTGGCTGGCGAAGGCCCTGAAGATCGCCGAAGATCCGGCCGAGACCGCCGACCTGGGCATCGAGTCGGCGCCGCTGGAGCGGCTGCGCGGTCATCTGCTGTCGGTGGCCATCCCCGGCCGGTCGAAGATGCACGGCGTGGAGGTCGGGGAGCTGCGGCTGCCCGCCGGTGCCGCCGTCACCCTCGTCGTACGGGACGGCAAGAGCTTCGTACCGGCGCCCTCGACCGTGCTGCGGCGCGGCGACGAGCTGCTGGTGGTCGCCACCGATCCGGTGCGCGACGCGGCGGAGGAACGGCTGCGTGCGGTCGGCGAGGGCGGCAAGCTCGCGGGCTGGCTGGGGAAGACAGGCGGCCCGAAGACGCACCACTGAGAACACTCCATGAGAGCACCCCACCCGTGGGCACTTTCGATCCGAGGCGTCGATGGAGTCCTTGCGCACAATCACAGGTGCGCAAGGACCTCTGCCTGTATCATGAAGGGGCTCGATCGCCCCCTGATTACGGGGCCGGTCGAGCCCGATCGACGAAACCGATCGACCGACCGGCCCGATCATCGAAACCGATCGGCCAACCCGATCGTCGAAATCGATCTACCAACCGATCGACCAACCTGAACGACCAACTCTGCCTGACGCAGAGCTGGCGCGACCGTATGGCGGTCGTGGCGTCCTCCGCCTCTGCTGAGCGCCCGGCATCTACCGCAGTTCCGCGCGAAGAGGACAGCTCTCGGCAGCACCCGCACGAACGCCCCGCACCCATCCGTGCCGGCCACCGCGCGGGAGCTCGGCCACCAGGCGGCAGAAAGGCATGGACCGTGGCGTCCACGGTCACCGACCGCCCCGGTTACGGGCAGCTGCTGCGCACCCCGGGTGCGTGGACATTTCTTCTTCCGGGCTTCGCCGCACGGCAGCCCTTCGCGATGCTGACCATCGGCATCGTGCTGCTGGTCCAGCACACCACCGGCTCGTACGGCAGCGCGGGCGCCGTGGCCGCCGTGACCGGTGTCTCCATGGCCCTGTTCGCGCCGCAGACCGGCAAGCTGGCCGACCGCTTCGGCCAGCGTGCCGTGCTGCTGCCCGGCGTCCTGGTGCACGCGGCGTCCGTCTCGGTACTGACGGCGCTGGCGCTGGCGGACGCGCCCCTGTGGGCGCTGTTCGTGGCGGCCGTGCCGACGGGTGCGTCCGTTCCGCAGGTCGGGCCGATGGTGCGGGCCCGCTGGGCGGCCGTGCTCGGTGCGGCACCCGGCCGCGAGGCCTCGCCGCTGATGTCCACGGCTGCCGCCTTCGAATCGGTGACGGACGAGTTCACCTTCGTCATCGGCCCGGTGCTCGCCACCGCACTGTGCACGGGGGTGCACCCGGCGGCCGGTCTGATCACGGAGGCCGCGCTGACCCTGGTCGGCGGGCTGCTCTTCGCCGCACAGCGCCGCACCCAGCCCACGGTGCGCAACGCCGACTCCGGCACCTCCCAGCGGCAGGCATCCGCCCTGTCCGTACCGGGCGTGCGGGTGCTCGCCGTGGCCTTCCTCGGGATCGGCGCGGTCTTCGGCGGCATGCAGGTCTCGCTGACCGCCTTCGCCGAGGAGATCGGCCGCCCGGGAACGAACGGTCTGCTGTACGGGGTCTTCGCGGCCGGCAACATGCTGGCCGGGATCGCATGCGGTGCCATCGCCTGGAAGAGCGGGCCGCGGCGGCGGCTGATCGTCGGGTACGCGGCACTCACCCTGACCGCGTCCGGGCTGTGGGCGGTGCACTCGGTGCCACTGCTGGCCGGGCTCGGACTTCTGGTCGGGCTCTCCATCGCCCCGGCCCTGATCAGCGGCTACACGCTGGTCGACGCGCTGGTGCCGGGGTCCGCCCGGACCGAGGCGTTCACCTGGCTGACCGGCTCGGTCGCGCTCGGCCAGGCGGCAGCGGTGACGGTCGCCGGACGGCTCGCGGACGCCCACGGGGCCAGCACCGGTTTCCTGGTGCCGCTCGTGGGGACCGTACTGGCGCTGATCACCCTGGTTTCGCTGCGTTCCAGGCTCGCGGCCGCCGCCCCGGGACGGACCGTGGCACGTGGTGTCGGTCACCGGAAGCCGGTCACGGTGGACTGATGCTGCGGAATACGTCAGTATGGAGCGTCGTTAGCACTCATTGAGTCAGAGTGCCAGGAGGAGCAAGTGCCGACCTATCAGTACCAGTGCACCGAATGTGGCGAGGGCCTCGAGGCGGTGCAGAAGTTCACCGATGACGCCCTCACCGTGTGCCCGAGCTGCGATGGACGCCTGAAGAAGGTGTTCTCGGCGGTCGGCATCGTCTTCAAGGGTTCCGGTTTCTACCGGAACGACAGCCGCGGCTCCTCGTCGAGCAGCACGCCGTCTTCGTCCTCGGCGAAGGCTTCCGGTTCCGCTTCGTCGTCCGACTCCTCGTCGTCCGCGTCCTCGACGCCGGCTTCCACGGGGTCCGACTCGAAGTCGTCCGCGTCCTCTTCCACGGCCTCCGCCTCCTCTTCCTCGAAGAGCGGCACTTCGGCCGCCTGAGTCGCACACCGCACCGCGCTTCCGCCGGGAGCCCCGCCGATCCGTTCGGCGGGGCTCCCGGCGTTTTCGCGCACCGATACTGTGACCGCATGGTGAACGCAGAGATCGGTGTCATCGGCGGCTCGGGCTTGTACTCCTTCCTGGAGGACGTCACGGAGGTGCGCGTGGACACCCCGTACGGACCGCCGAGCGACTCCCTCTTCCTCGGCGAGGTCGGCGGCCGCCGGGTCGCTTTCCTCCCCCGCCACGGACGCGGCCACCACCTGCCGCCGCACCGCATCAACTACCGGGCCAACATGTGGGCGCTGCGCTCCGTCGGCGTACGTCAGGTACTCGGCCCGTGCGCGGTGGGCGGCCTGCGCCCGGAGTACGGTCCGGGCACCCTGCTCGTGCCCGACCAGCTGGTGGACCGCACCAAGGCCCGGACCCAGACGTACTACGACGGGGTGCCCCGGGCCGACGGGGCGGAGCCGAACGTCCTGCACCTGGGCTTCGCCGATCCGTACTGCCCCGACGGGCGCAGGGCCGCGCTGGCGGCGGCTCGGGCGAAGAACTGGGAACCGGTGGACGGCGGGACGCTGGTGGTCGTCGAGGGGCCGCGCTTCTCGACCCGGGCCGAGTCGCGCTGGCATGCGGCGATGGGCTGGTCGGTGGTCGGGATGACCGGTCACCCGGAGGCCGTCCTCGCCCGTGAGCTGGGCCTCTGCTACACAACGACGACCCTGGTCACGGACCTGGACGCGGGCGCGGAGGCCGGCGAGGGCGTCTCGCACGGGGAGGTGCTGAAGGTGTTCGCGGCCAATGTGGACCGGCTGCGTTCGGTGCTCTTCGACGTGGTGGCCGCACTGCCCGCGAAGGCGGACCGGGACTGCCCGTGCTCGCACGCGCTGGACGGACTCGAGACGGGGATCGAGCTGCCTTAGCGCGACGGTCGGGGCGGTTGCGGCGTGAGTGGGTGACGGAGTTGTCCACAACTCCGGGGCTGTCCACAGGCCTCGGCGGGAATCTCGCGAACGGTGGATCGTGAGGGGTGTTCGTCCGAAACTCCCCATGACTCCTCACAGCAGGTGGTGTCGACCATGTTCGCGTCTTCCGCACCCATTCCGTCGTCCTCTCCGTCGTCTTCTTTGTCGTCTTCTCCGTCGTCTTCTTTGTCATCTTCTTTGTCGTCTTCGTCGTCATCCTCTCCGTCCCTTTCATCGTCGCCCGTGTCTTCCCCGTCCGCGTCGTTCTCCCCGTTGCCGTCTTCGTCGTCGGCGCCCCCTCCCTGTGGGGTGCCCGCGTTCGAACCTCTGCGGGTGCGCGGAGGCAGCGGGCACCGGCTGCGGCGGGCGTTATGGCGGCAGCGCCGTGCCCTTGCGGCCGGGCTGGCCCTGACGGCTGCCGCGCTCGCCGCCACGGGGCTGGACGGTGGCGGCGCGGGTGCGGGCGGCGATGCCGCGTACGGGGCGGGAGCCGGGCGTACGGCGGGGGCGCTGCCCGAGCGGGCGCGGCGACCGGCTCGGTTGGTGTCCGCGCCGGTCCGGATCGCGGATGCGGGGACGGTGCGCTTATTGCGCCCGGGTGACCACGTCGACGTGATCGCCGCCGGGGAAGCCGGATCCGGGGCCGGGGGCGGAGCCGGGACGGGGGCAGGGGTCCGGGTGCTGGCGAAGGGTGCGCGGGTGGCGGAGGTGCCGCACAGCCCGGCAGGCGGCTCCGACGGCTCCGAGGGCTTCACGGAGGATGGTGCGCTGATCGTGCTGGCCGTCCCCCGGGAAACCGCCACCGCACTGGCCGGTGCGGGCATTTCGTCCCAACTGGCGGTGACCCTGTGTTGATTTGCACTGATGACCGGTCAAGTCACCTTGCCAAACCCGATGATTGGGTGGTTTCTACGCGTACTGCCGTAAGTCGCGGAGGAGTTTGCTCCGCCTACGGCACACGCGAAGGAAGGCTCACCTGCGAGCGAGAAAAAGGTCAGCCTGTTGGAAGGGTTCAAAGCCTTCCTGATGCGCGGCAATGTGATCGATCTGGCGGTCGCCGTCGTCATCGGTGCCGCGTTCACCCAGATCGTGAACTCGATCGTCAAGGGAGTCATCAACCCGCTCGTCGGTGCGTTCGGCACCAAGGACCTGGAGGGCTACAGCTCCTGCCTCAAGGGCCCCTGCGTCACGGACCCGAAGACGGGCGAGGTCACCGAGGGCATCCGGATCCTGTGGGGCTCGGTGCTCAGCGCCACCCTCAGCTTCCTGATCACGGCAGCCGTCGTGTACTTCCTGGTGGTCCTGCCCATGGCCAAGTACCTGGCCAAGCGGGCGGCGATGCAGGCCGCGAAGGAAGGGGTGCAGGAGACGCTGGAGGTGAGCGAGCTGGAAGTACTGAAGGAGATCCGCGACGCCCTCGTCTCGCAGCGCGGCGGCCCGGCGGGCGGGACCGGCGAGAACCCCGGCCGGGGCCACGACCAGTAGCGCGACACGCAGCGGAAGAACCGGCGGCGACGCCGCCGGACCACCACGGAGCGGGGAATCAGATGTGGTGGGGCGGCTTCTCGTCGAGAAAGCGCGCCAGATCGGCGGCGCTGCCACCGGCCGGGGCCCGCTCGCCCCATCCTCGGTCCGTATCGTCCGCGGACTGCTGGTCCAGCGGATCGTCGAAGATCAGAGCCGGTTTCGGTTTCGGCCGGTCCGGCTGGGAGGGCTTCGAATCACGCGGGCCGGGGGCGGGGGCGGTGCTCATACGTCAAGGGTACGGCGACGGTCAGCGGTCCTTCGGATCGATCAGCCACAGCCCGAGGACGACGAGGAACGACAGGCAGAGGAAGCCTGCACCCCACCAGGCCGTGCCGGTGTTGCCCTCCATCCATGCGTCGATGATGACGGTCAGTCCCCAGAGCTGTCCGATGACCACCGTCATGGCGAGGGCCAGCCGGGCCGTCAGTTTCGAGGACCGCTCGGGCTCCTGGTCGGTACCGGCTCCCGGTCCGGGGCCGGTGTGGCGGATCCGGGGGTCGCCGTAGCCGCTGGTGGCCCGGATCTGCGGATAACGCTCGTGAACGGGCCGGTTGAGTTCGGGGCGAGCACTTCCCGGGTGGTACTCCGGATACTCATGACGCTCCGAGTGCTCCTGGTTCCGGGGCTGCCGGGCGTCGCTCATGTCCGCCTGCCAGGGGTCTCGCCCTCGGCTCCGGCTCCGGCTCCGGCTCCGGCTCCAACGGTCCCCGGTGCCGCGGCCGCGGGTCCCTCCGCGCCTCCGCCCTCGACGGCGGGGCAGCCGATACGGGAGGCGAGGTCCGGGCGGTCGGCGCGGAACCGGCGGCACAGCCCCTGCTCGACGCTCTCGCCCGAGCGCGTCGTGCCGATGGCCCAGATGCTGCCGTCGGCCTGTTCGATGAGCACCACCTTGGGCAGCGCACGGGGCGGCGGCCCGGCGGTCACCTCACCGGTGCGGGCGTCGAAGACGCCTTCGTGGCAGGGGCAGTACAGCTCCCCCTCCGAACCGCGGTCCTTGCGCCAGAGCACGGCACAGGCGAGATGGGTGCAGATCGCGGAGTAGCCGACGAGGGTGCCGTCGTCCAGCCGGACGGCGACCGCCTTGTCCTCCTCGTCCGGGTAGTGGAAGGCGAGGGACTCACCGGGCAGCAACTGCGCGGCGATCTTCTTCGGCGAGGGTGTCTTGCCGTCGTCGGGGTCGCCGTGGCGCGGCAGGATTCCGCCCGCCACGCCGAGACCGCCTACGGCGAGCCCGCCGGAGACGGTCACCACGATCCGGAGGTAGTCGCGCCGGGTGGTGAGGGAGTCGGCGGCGATCCGGTCGTGCAGGGCTTCGCGCGGATCGCCGGAGGGCGGCTGGTCGGTGACGCTCATCGGCGGACGTCCTTCCCGTTGATCTCGACGACGGGAAGGCCGCCGGGCACCGGCCACTGCATCCGGTCGGCGGGAACGACCATGGCCACGCCGGTGCGTACCTCGCTCCGGCCGAAGGTGAAGGTGTCGGCGACCTGGACGCCGGGGCGCTCCGCCTGGAGCTCCTCGACGGTCCCGTAGAACAGCGCTCCGGTCGGGCAGACGGTCGCGCACATGGGGGCGAGGCCGTAGGCGGTGCGGTCGTAGCAGAGGTTGCATTTCATCTGCAGCTTCGCCTGGAGGTCGATCTTCGGGACGCCGAAGGGGCAGGCGTTGACGCAGTTGGCACAGCCGATGCAGCGGGTGGTGTCGGCCTGCTGCACCACACCGTCGGCGGTCACCAGGATCGCGTCCGCGGGACAGACCTCGGCGCACGGGGCGACCGGGTCCTCGCAGTGCATGCAGACGGTGGGAAGGGAGGCCACGGACCGGCCCTCGTCGGTGTAGTCGAGATGGATCATCGACTTGCCGCGGTGCGAGTCGCACTCCCGGCAGGCGGAGACGCAGGCCTGGCAGCCGATGCAGCGCCCCGGGTCGATGAAGATCGTTCTGCCCATCATGGGGCGGTCAGCTCCTCTCCGAGGTGCCACGCCCCTGGGGGGCCGTGGGCGGCAACGGGTCGGTACGGGAGACCTGGGTCTCCGGGTAGCCGACCTGGCCGGGTGCGACGGGCGGTGCGGGGACGTCGTCGATCTTCTCGGCGTGCTCGATACGGCAGGCGCACACCTTGTACTCGGGAATCTTGGAGCGGGGGTCGAGGGCGTCGATGGTGAGGGCGTTGGCCGCGGTGGGGACGGGCCAGTGGTACGGGATGAAGACGGTGTCGGGGCGGATCGCCTCGGTGACCAGCGCGGGGAAGACCTCGCTTCCGCGCCGGGTGACGACGCGGACCGGTTCGCCGTTGCGGAAGCCGTGGGAGGGATGGAGCTCGGCCCAGGGGCGCGGGGTCTGTTCCACGAGGGCGCCCAGGCGGCGGGTCTGGTTGCCGGAGAGGAAGTGGGCGACGGTGCGCCCGGTGGTGAGCGACATGGGGTACTCGTCGTCGTACGGGTCCATCGGCGGGTGCCATTCGACGACCTGCATATGGATCTTGCCGTCGGGGTGGTAGGTCCTGCCGTCCTCGAAGAGCCGGGGGGTGCCGGGGTGGTCGGTGGCGGGGCAGGGCCAGGCGATCCCGCCGGTCTCCTCCAGGCGTTCGTAGGTGATGCCGTAGTAGTCGTTGACGGTGCCGGCGGAGGCGGTCCGCAGTTCGTCGAAGACGGCGCGCGAGTCGGCGAAGGCGAATTTGTCGCCCGCGCCGAGGCGCCTGGCGAGTTCGCACATCACCCAGGTGTCGGTCCGTACCCCGGGCGGCGGGTCCTGGGCCTTGTTGTGCTTGACCACCCGGGCCTCGGCGTTGGCCATCACCCCTTCGTCCTCGGCCCAGGTGGTGACGGGGAAGACGACATGCGCGTTGGCAGCGGTCTCGGAAAGGAAGAAGTCGAATTGAGCGTGGAACTCCGTGGTGTCGTACCCCTCCTTGACCACCCTGTAGTTGGGGAGGGAGACGAAGGGGTTGTTGCAGATGCCGATCAGTCCGCGGATCTCGCGGCGCTGCATCTGCCAGACCATTTCCATCATCGAGGTGCCGGCGGGCGGGAGTTCGGACTCCTCGATGCCCCAGATCTCGCAGATCTGCCTGCGGTGCTCCTCGTTCATGATCGAGCGGCCGCCGGGCAGGAGGTCGGCCTTCTGCCCGTGCTCGCGCCCGCCCTGTCCGTTGCCCTGGCCGGTGATGGTGCCGTAACCGGCGCCCGGTCTGCCGATGTGGCCGGTGGCGGTGCAGAGGTTGATCACGCTGAGGCAGTTCTCGACGCCCTGCGAGTGGTGCTCGATGCCTCGGGCGTGCCAGGCCATGGCCTTCGGCGCGCGGGCGAAGGCGCGGGCGACCTGGGTGATCTGCTCGACGGGGATTCCGCAGATCTCGGCGGCCCGGTACGGCGGGTACTCGGCCACCTTGGCCTTCACCTCCTCCCAGCCGGTGGCGTGGGCGGCGAGATAGGCCTCGTCGGTCAGCCCCTCCTCGATGACCACGTTCAGCACGGAGTTGAAGAAGGCCGAATCGGTGCCGGGCTTGAGTGCGACGTGGATGTCGGCCGTGCGGGCGATCGCGGTCTCCCGCGGGTCGACGACGATCAGGCTCGCACCGCGGTCCCGCGCTCCCCACACGTACTGGGTCATCACGGGGAAGCACTCGCCGACGTTGGAGCCCGCGATCAGCAGGCAGTCGGTGAGCAGGATGTCGGAGAAGGGGTTGCCGGCCCGGTCGATGCCGAAGGCGAGTTTGTTGGCGCCCGCGGCGCTGACCATGCAGAGCCGGCCGTTGTAGTCGACATGCCGGGACTTGAGGGCGACCCGGGCGAACTTGCCGACCAGATAGGTCTTTTCGGAGAAGAGGCTGGCGCCGCCGAGGAGCCCGAAGGCGTCGTTGCCGTAGCGCTGCTGGATGCGCTTGATCTCGGCGACGGTGAAGTCGAGCGCCTCGTCCCAGGAGACCTCGCGGAAGTCCTCGTCACGGGAGCGGCGCAGCAGTGGGGCGGTGAGCCGGTCGGGGTGGTTGACCTGCTGGTACGCGTTGATCCCCTTGGGGCACAGCCGCATCCGGTTGATGTCGTGGTTGCGGGGCTCGACGCCGAAGACCTTGCCGCCGCGGTCGACGCGCAGATACATCCCGCACTGCACCCCGCAGAAGCAGCAGTGGGTGGGGACGAGCGTCTCGCCGTCCTGGTCGGCGTGCCACCGGTCGGCGGGGATCCCGCCCGCGTCCCGGAAGGCGCGAGTGCCGGGCGGCGCGAGAGAGGGGTCGAGAGGAACAGACGCATGGGAGTCGCTCGTACGGGAGCCGGCGGCACGGGAGCCGGTCGCACGGGAGTCGGCCGTGCCGGGGTCGGCCGCACGCGGATCCGCGGTCACTTGTAGCCCTTCTTCACCTGGGAGAGATAGGCACTGCCACGCAGCACCCGCTTGCAGCGCGGGCAGTATTCGGCCCACTCGTCGAAGTCGAGGCTGAGGTCGCGCATGGTGCCGCGGAGGTTCTCGACGTAGGGCCCGGTATCGATGGGTTCCTCGCAGCGGCGGCAGGCGAAGACCTCCTCGTCCTGCCTGGCGGTGTACTTGAACAGCTGCATGCCGACCGCGGCCGGGCGCTGGACGATGTGGAAGAACTTCCCGAACGGAATGTAGATGAGGGTGAACACCACCGACACCATGTGGAGGACCGCCAGGAATTCGTATCCGCCGCCGTGCAGGAAGAGCGACGAGAAGGTGAGCAGCAGACCGGTCACGGAGATGACGATGAGCGCGATCAGCGGGACCAGGTCGTAGGCGAAGCGCTGGCCGGTGATGGCGCCGCGGTCCTTCATCCGGCGCCACAGGAAGTACGAGGCGCCGGGGATGACGAGCACTGCGGCGATGTCCAGGCCGTGGAACATCAGCCAGCCCAGGAAGTCCAGGGAGTCGAAGCCGATGATCTTGAAGCCCCAGATACGCATCTCGTAGCCGGGTCCCGAGCCGCTGCCGGAGGTGAAGGTGAACCAGCCCCAGGTCAGCGGGAAAGTGATCAGTGCGGCGAGGACGCAGCCCCAGAAGATCAGCTGATGGGCGGCCCAACGGGCGTGCGAGCGGGCGCCGAGGAATTTCTGGAAGCCCAGATAGGTGGCGATCATCCGGGGCAGTGCGGTGGGGGCCTTGCGGAAGTTGGCCACCGAGAAGAAGCTCCGCCACCCCTGCTCGAACAGCCGTCGGGCGCCGGGCGCGGAGACCCAGACCGTGTAGCGGTAGGCGACGCCGAAGGCGAGGAAGACGGTGGCGACAGCGTACGGGAGAAGAGCGGAGTCGAAGTTCTCCAGCAGCCGGCTGCCGAGCACGATCGCGAGGATCAAGAGGGCGGAGACGATGACCCCGGCCGCAGTCGCCCGGCCGGTGACGGAGCGGGAGCCGGGGGGGCCTGTGGAACCGGCGGGGCTGGTGGAGCTGGTGGGGCCGTCCGAGCCGGGCGCTCCGGCCGAGTCGGTGCGTGCACCGGGGGTGGGCTGCGCGGCTTCGGCGGAGGCTTCTGGCGGCTCGGTCACCCCGTCACCGTAGGACGGTACCTGACGGTTGGTCCTGATTTACGGCTCGCACGGGTGAGCCCGGTCGCGCATTCGGGGCATGCCCGGATCAGCGCGGCCGTCCCCTCTCTGGTGTGCTGGTTCCCATGCCCGTAATGATGGCTCGCAGCCGCACCGAGGAACACCGCGCCTCGACCCCACTGGAACTCTTCTTCGACCTGTGCTTCGTCGTCGCCGTCGCCCAGGCGGGCGCACGGCTGGTGCACGCCGTCGCCGAAGGCCACGCCGCCACCGGAATCGGCAGCTACGCCGCCGTCTTCTTCGCGATCTGGTGGGCGTGGGTCAACTTCAGCTGGTTCGCCTCGGCCTACGACACCGACGACCCGCTGTACCGCGTCGTCACACTGGTCCAGATCACCGGTGTGCTCGTCCTCGCCGCCGGGGTGCCGCGCGCCTTCGACACGGGCGACTGGACGGTCGTCGTCATCGGTTACGTGGTGATGCGGCTCGGGCTGACCAGCCAGTGGCTGCGCGCCGCGCACTGCACCCGGGGCGGGGAGCGCCGCGTCGCGCTGCGGTACGCCGTCGGGATCTCGGTGCTGCAGCTGGGCTGGATCGCCATGCTGCTGCTGCCCGCCGAGTCGCGCGGAGCCCGCACCGCCGTCTTCGTCGTGCTCGTGCTGGCGGAACTGTCAGTTCCGGTGCTCGCCGAGCACGACCGCTCGACGAGCTGGCATCCGCGCCACATCGGTGAGCGGTACGGGCTGTTCACGATCATCGTGCTGGGCGAGACCATCGCGGCGGCCACGGTCGCGGTCCAGCATGCGGTGTACGAGCACGACGCGCTCGGTGAACTGCTGCCGATCGCCGCGGGCGGGCTGCTGATCGTCTTCTCCGCCTGGTGGATCTATTTCGCCGTGCCGATCCATGACTACCTGCGCGGCAGCAGGGAAGCGTTCATCTGGGGATACGGACACTTCCTGATCTTCGGTTCCGCGGCCGCCATCGGCGCGGGCATCGAGGTCGCGGTGGAGGAGGCCGTGGGCAAGGCCCACGTCTCGGACACGGTGGCCGCCGCCGCGGTGACCATTCCCTCCGCGCTCTTCCTGCTGACGGTGTGGGCGCTGCACGCCCGCCACTTCAAGCGCGACCTCGCGGAGCAGCTGCCCCTGCCCGTGGCCGCGCTGGCGATCCTGGCCTGTACGTTCGCCGGCGGGTGGGCGGTCTTCGCGGCCGGTCTGGTGGCCGCGGCGACCGTGGCCGCGGGAGAGCTGCTGTCCCGGCGGCCCGCCCCGGCCGAGTGAGCGCGACGGTTGAACGGCGCGACGGATGAACTGCGCAACGGATGGACAGCGCAACGGCCGGCGACGGCTCACGCGGTGAAGAACACGCGGCGAGGAGCACGCGGTCGGGACCACTCAGTGAGGAGCACGCGATGACGGAACGGCTCCGGAGGCCGACGGGCCCCTCCGCCCCGCCGGAGGCCGAACCCCCGCATCCGGCCGGGCCGCTCGACGCCCTGACCGATGTCGCGGGGCTCCGCGTCGGCCACGCCCAGGTGGCGGGCGAGGGCGCGCTGAGCGGTACCACCGTCGTCCTCGCCCCCGAGGGCGGTGCGGTCGCGGCCGTCGACGTACGCGGTGGCGGTCCCGGCACCCGGGAGACGGATGCGCTCGATCCGCGCAACCTGGTGCAGCGCATCGACGCCGTCGTCCTGACGGGCGGCAGCGCCTACGGCCTGGACGCGGCGTCCGGGGTGATGGCCTGGCTGGAGGAGCGGGGACGCGGGGTGCGGGTCGGCCCCGACCCGGCGCAGGTGGTGCCGGTGGTCCCCGCCGCGTGCGTCTTCGACCTGGGGCGGGGCGGCGACTGGCGGGCCCGCCCCGACGCCTCGACGGGCCGCGCGGCGGTGGAGGACGCGGCGGCCACGGAGCCGGGGGCGCCGGTGGCCGAGGGGAACGTGGGCGCCGGTACGGGCGCGGTCGCCGGGCAGCTCAAGGGCGGCGTGGGCACGGCGAGCCTGCGGCTGCCCTCCGGGATCACGGTGGCCGCACTCGTCGTGGTGAACGCCGCGGGCTCGGTGGTCGATCCGCGCACCGGGGTGCTGTACGGGGAGTACGGCGCCGCCGAACCGCCGGTGCACCCGGCGCCCGAGGTTCTCCGCGCGGCGGAGCAGCGTCTCGCCGAGGTGCGCGACGCGAACGCCCGGCCCCCGCTCAACACCACGCTCGCCGTCGTCGCCACGGACGCGGACCTCACCCGCCCCCAGGCGCAGAAGCTCGCGGGGACGGCGCACGACGGACTGGCGCGCGCCGTCCGCCCCGTACATCTGCTCACCGACGGGGACACCGTTTTCGCGCTGGCCACCGGCGAACGGCCGCTGGATCCGCGGAATCCGATCGCGCTCAACGACCTGCTGGGGGCCGGTGCGGACGCGCTCGCGCGCGCCATCGTGAAGGCCGTCCGCGCAGCTCGGAGCGTCGACGGCCGACCGGGCGCCGCCTGTTACCCCGCCTACAGCGACCTCTACGGCATACCGCCGCACCCCTCACGGCAGTCGGCGGGCGGCACCCCGGAGCCCGACTCGCCCGCCGGGCAAGGAAGTTAGGACGAACCGACAGGAACCATCTGCGTGCGTCATACGTTTTTCTGAACCCCGGTCACGATGTCAGACCCAGGGACTACGTTATGCACGCAGCAAGTAACACGCGGCAACGGCCTGGAGACAGCACCTTGAGCGATCCGTACGAGACAACCGAGCAGCACCTCGAGCGACTCCTGCGACGGGCACTCAACTCTTTCGACCTGCCCGACGACACGGTCGAGAGACTCGGTACCGCGCTCGCCCACAGCAGTTCCCTGCACTCCTCGCACCACAGTTCCGTACTCCACCGAGAGACCTACCGGCACACGTATCTGCTGTCCGACGGCACCGCTCTGTCCCTGTGGGAGCTGGTGCACGGAGGCCCGCGCGGCGCGGCGGACCAACGGTCCCGTACGGAGCCCGACCTCAGGCACCACGAGCTGTACGACGACGAGGCCGACGCCCATGTCGCCGCCGCCAGGCTGACCGGCAGTTTCGGTGAGGACCCGGTGTTCGGGGACGACGGGCCGCAGGCCGACCTGGAGATACTCACGGTCCTGATGGCGGCTCCCCCGGTCCCGCTGCCCCGGATGTACGCTCCGGACAACTCCGCCGACCACGCCCGCCGCGTCCTGCGCCGCGCGGAGAACAGCGACGGTCCCGGCGAGGAGACCGCCCGGCTGCTGCGCGCCGCCTTCGCCCACCACATCACCCAGGTCTTCGGCCGGCAGTGCCGGGTGGACGGGCGGGACGCCGGATTCACCCTGTACGAGCACGCCTTCCTGCTCCTCGACGGCAGCGAGACGAGCCTGTGGGAGGTCGAGCACACGGCCACGCCGGACGGCCGCCACATGTGCGAGGTGTACGGCGACGAGGACACCGCACGCGGCGCCATGGAGAGCCGTACACGCATCTGCTGACCCCTGCCCCGGCACGGACGACGAAACGCGCAGGTGCCCGCACCCCTCGGGGGGCGGGCACCTGCGCCGCTTCTTCCCGGCAGTGACCGTCAGGGCGCCAGAGCGGGCTCCTTGACGACATCGGAGCCGTCCGAGCCGTCCGCGACACCCGCCGCGCCCTCGGCGCCGGCCTCGTCACCGTTCTCGTCGCCGCTCTCCGCCTGCCGCTGCGGCCGCGCGGGCAGCGCGAACATCACCAGGAAGATCACCGCGAGCACCCCGGCCACCCACCACAGCGAGTGCTGGAACGCCTCCGCGAAGGCCGGGCCCGCGTCCCGCGGCGCCAGCCGGTCGCTGATCGAGCCGAAGAAGACGACCGCGACCAGCCCGAGCCCGAGCGCGTTGCCCATCTGCTGCACGGTGTTGATCAGCCCGGAGGCCGAACCGGAGTGCTCCTTCGGCACCTCGGAGAGCACCATGTCGGTCAGCGGCGCCACGATCAGGCCCATCCCGATGCCCATGACCACCAGCGGCAGCGCCATCTGCCAGGGCGTGATGCCCATGCCGTACCGGTCGGACTCCCAGATGTAGATCAGCAGACCGGCGATCATCAGCAGCGCGCCCGTCTGGAGGACCTTGCGGCCGAAGCGGGGCACCAGCTTCTGTACGGAGATCCCGGCGGCGAACGACACCGCGATCGAGAACGGGATGCCGGTCGTGCCGGCCCGCAGCGCGCTCCAGCCGAGACCCATCTGCATGTAGAGCGTCCAGACCAGGAAGAAGATGCCGAGCCCGATGCCGAAGGTCAGCTGCACCGCGATGCCCGCCGCGAAGCTCTTGACCCGGAACAGCGACAGCTCGACCAGCGGCGAACCGTCCCTGCGCGCCTTCGCCCGCTCGAACAGCACCAGGACCAGGAACACCAGCAGGCTGCCCACCATCGACACATGGCCCCACACCGGCCAGCCCAGCTCGCGCCCACGGGTCAGCGGGTAGATCAGCATCAGCATCCCCAGGGTCACCAGGACGACGCCGAACAGGTCGAGCCGGAGCGCCTTCGGGGCCTTGGACTCGCTGATGAACTTCCGCCCGAGGATCAGGCCCGCGATGCCGACCGGCAGGTTGATCAGGAAGATCGGCCGCCATTCGAGACCGGCGATGTTCCACTCGGTGAGCAGCGCGCCCAGCAGCGGGCCCAGCACCGCGCCGAGACCGACGATCGCGCCGAAGAGACCGAAGACCTTGCCCCGCTCGTGCGCCGGAAAGGTGGCGTGCACGATCGACAGCACCTGCGGAACCATCAGCGCGGCGGTGCCGCCCTGCAGGATCCGGGAGGCGACCAGCATCTCCGGGTTGACGGCGAAGCCGCAGAGCGCGGAGGCCAGGGTGAAGCCGCCTATGCCTATGAGGAACAGCCGCTTGCGGCCGTAGATGTCACCCAGCCGGCCACCGGTGATCAGACCGGCCGCGAAGGCCAGCGAGTAGCCGGCGGTGATCCACTGGATCGCGCTGAACGAGGCGCCGGTGTCCTCCTGGATGCTCGGGATGGCGATGTTGACGATCGTGACGTCGACCAGGTCCATGAAGGCCGCGGTCATGACGATGGCGAGTGCGAACCAGCGTCGCCGGTCCGACGGGTCCGAGGACACCGTGGGCCCGGCTGCCGTGGACGGCAGAGATGAGGAAGAAGTCATGGGGAGAAGGTAGAGAGTCATTAGGTCGGCCCATGACCTAATAGGTACGCATCCTGGTGAGACGACCGACACCCCGGCAGAAGGCGAGGCCATGACCGACACCCCGGCACGACTGCTGAATCTGCTGTCGCTCCTCCAGACACCCCGCGAGTGGCCGGGCAGCGAACTCGCCGAGCGGCTCGACGTCAGCCCGCGCACCATCCGCCGCGACATCGACCGGCTCCGCGAGCTGGGCTATCCGGTCGAGGCCTCGCGCGGATCCATCGGCGGCTACCGGCTCGTCGCGGGCACCGCGATGCCACCGCTGCTCCTCGACGACGAGGAGGCGGTGGCCATCGCGGTGGGCCTGCGGGCGGGGGCCGGGCACGCCATCGAGGGGGTGGACGAGGCGTCCGTACGGGCGTTGGCGAAGCTGGAGCAGGTGCTGCCGTCCCGGCTGCGGCACCGGGTCTCGACCCTGCAGAACGCGACGATGCCGCTGACCCGGGGCGACGGCTCGACCATCGACCCGCGGACGCTGACCGTGATGGCGTCGGCGATCACCGGGCAGGAGCGGCTGCGGTTCTCGTACCGCGCGGGCGACGGCGCCGAGACGAAACGGGAGGCCGAGCCGTACCGGCTGGTGAGCACGGGGTGGCGCTGGTATCTCGTCGCGTACGACCTGGGGCGCGGAGCCTGGCGCACGTTCCGGGTCGACCGGGTGAGCGAGCCGTTCGCGACCGGGGCCCGGTTCGCACCGCGCGAGCTGCCCGCGGGGGACGCGTCGGAGTTCCTCGCCGGTTCCATCGCCCGGCGGCAGCCCCGGCTGGCGGTCGACGTGAGCTTCGCGGCCCCGGCGGACTTCGTGTCCGCGCGGCTGCCCGCGTCGATCGGTCCCTTGGAGCCGACCGGCGGGAACAGCTGCCGGCTGCGGGCGGTGCTCGCGGACTCGCTGGAGTGGGTGGCGCTCCGACTGGCGCTGGTGGACTGCGAATTCACCGTGCGCGAACCACCGCAGCTGGTGGAGTACCTGGGCGATCTGAGCGCCCGTCTGGCCCGCGCCGCAGCCCGCTGACCCGGGCTCCGGGGGCGCGGGCGGGCCGAGCCGGGCCCGGGCAAGCGAGCGCACCGGCCATGAAAACGACGGGCCCCGGCAAAAGAATGAGCCCCGGCGCCAGGGGGGGGTGGGCGCCGGGACTCAGCTCAGGGGGTCACGCGAAGCGACCTATTTCGGAGGTTACTGGACGAAGGCTCACGCCGCAGCGTCAAAACCCGTGTCGTGGGCCATTCGCTTCAGTTCCAGCAGTGCGTGCTTCTCGATCTGGCGGATCCGCTCACGGGTGAGCCCGTGCTGCTTGCCGACCTCGGTGAGGGTCCGCTCGCGGCCGTCCTCGATGCCGTACCTCATTCGGATGATGGAGGCGGTGCGGTTGTCGAGCTTGCCGATCAGGTCCTCCAGCTCCTCGCTGCGCAGCAGCGTCATCACCGACTGCTCGGGCGACACCGCCGAGGTGTCCTCCAGCAGATCGCCGAACTGGGTCTCGCCCTCGTCGTCGACGGACATGTTGAGACTGACCGGGTCACGGGCCCAGTCCAGCACGTCGCCCACGCGCTCCGGCGTGGAGTCCAGCTCTGCCGCGATCTCCGCGTGCTCCGGCTCGCGGCCGTGCTCACGGTTGAACTCGCGCTGCACCCGGCGGATCCGGCCGAGCTCCTCCACCAGGTGGACGGGGAGCCGGATCGTGCGGGACTGGTCGGCTATGGAGCGGGTGATGGCCTGACGGATCCACCACGTCGCATACGTGGAGAACTTGAAGCCCTTGGCGTAGTCGAACTTCTCGACCGCGCGCACCAGGCCCGCGTTGCCCTCCTGGATCAGGTCGAGCAGGGGCAGCCCGGCCCGCGGATAGCGGCGGGCGACGGCAACGACGAGCCGGAGGTTGGAGCGGATGAATACGTCCTTGGCGCGCTCGCCCTCGGCGACCAGCGCCTCCAGCTCCTCGCGCGTGGCTCCACCGGCCTCGCTGTCCGCCGTACCGTCGAGTATCTGCCGGGCGTAGACACCCGCCTCGACGATCTGCGACAGCTCGACTTCCTTTGCGGCATCGAGCAGCGGCGTACGCGCGATCTCGTCCAGGTACATGCCGACCAGGTCGCGATCGGCGATCTCCCCGCCCGCGGCGCGAACGCTGCTTGCCCGGCTGGTCCCACCGGTGGTGGACGAACGACGGGCGACGGCACGGGTTGCCATGCGTGCTCCCTTGCTGAGTAGGTCGCGACACCCATCCGGGTGCCCTGCATCCGATGGAAACAACGACTGGAATCCGGACAGAATTCCCACGCCTGGCATTCATTTTCGTGATCATGCAGTACCCTGTGCCGCCACGAGGAGGTGCGCATGCCGACGAGCCGGACAGAAGTGCAGGTCAGGCCGGGCATCGAGGGTGATCTGGTGGCACTCACGGACATCTACAACCATTACGTGCGTGAGACCGCAGTCACATTCGACGCGGCCCCCTTCACCCCCGAACAGCGGCTGCCGTGGTTGCGTTCCCACCCAGAAGACGGCCCGCACCGCCTTCTGGTTGCTCAGGATGTCCGGATCGCAGGCCCCGCTTCGGTCCTGGGATACACCACCAGCAGCGCTTTCCGCCCCAAGGCGGCGTACGCGACCTCGGTCGAGGTGAGCGTGTACTGCGCCCCGTGGGCCACCGGCCGCGGCATCGGCACACTCCTCTACACGGCCCTGTTCGAGGCGCTCGCCGGTGAGGACCTGCACCGCGCGTACGCCGGCGTGGCCCAGCCGAACGACGCCTCCGTCCGGCTGCACGAGCGCTTCGGTTTCCGCCATGTCGGCACGTACGCCGAGGTGGGCCGGAAGTTCGGCGCGTACTGGGACGTGGCCTGGTACGAGAGGCGACTGGGGCCACAGCCCTAGGCCCGGGGCCGGTGCCGATCCGGGTCCCCGGTCCGTTACGCCGCGCGGACCCCGCGCCTAGCGTGCTCCCGTATGGACGACACGAGGAACACCGCGGACGACACCACCGGCACGCTCGACGAGGCGCTGGAGCGCCTCCACTCCTCGGGCCCCGAACGCAACGGCTGGCTGAGCAACCACGGCCCCATGGCCGTCGAGGCGCTGGTCCGGCACGGCCAGGCACCGGCCGTGCACCGCTGGCTCGACCACTACAGCCACAAGCTGGAGGACATGCCGGACCCCGCGACCCGGGTGACGGCAGAAAACTGGCGCGAGGCCCTCGGCGACCCGCGCCGGATCGCGGACTGGACGGCGTACTTCGAGCGGGAGACGGCCGAGCGCCCCTGGCGGGACGTGCTCACCGAGTGGTGGCCGCGACTGCTCCCCGGCATCGCGGCGGGCGCCACCCACCCCGTGATCCGGGTCGGCCACTCCGTACGCACCCTGCTCGCCGGCGAGGCGACCGCGCCCCGGATCACCGAGCTCGCCCACGGCCTCGGCTACTGGGCCGCCCGCCACCAGCCACTGCCCGCCCTGGCCCCGCTCGCGCCCGCGCCGACCGCGGCGGCCGCGCTGGACGCCGTACCGCCGGTGCCCGAGCAGGAAGGCGGCATCCGGGACCGGCTGGCGCAGCTCACCGCGTTCCCGGTGTGGCCGCAGCGGTTCACCGACGA
The DNA here is from genome assembly GCF_042890955.1 of Streptomyces sp. NPDC001933. Lineage (NCBI taxonomy): Bacteria > Bacillati > Actinomycetota > Actinomycetes > Kitasatosporales > Streptomycetaceae > Streptomyces > Streptomyces sp. NPDC001933. The sequence continues at coordinate 228,324 of NZ_JBIASS010000007.1, forward strand.
CCCGGACGAGGCGCGGGCCCGGCTGGTGGAGCTGGTGCGGGCCGCGACCCACCGGTTCGCCACGCACGGGCACGGCGAACCGATCATGCTGGTGCACGCCGCAACCGCGCCCAACGCCGTACTGCGCACCCTGCCCGCGCTCCCGCGCGCGCTGTGGGTGCCGAGCCTGGGGGCCGCCTGGGCGGCGAGCGCCGCGGTCACCGCCGCGTACAGCCCGGCCGGGCCCGCTCCGTACGCACCGGCGACCGCGTCCGCCGACGAGCTGTTCGCACGGGCGGCGGCCCACGGCGACGACCACACCATCAAGTTCACCGACACCGCGCTGGACGTCGGCGACGCGACGGCCCTCGCCGCAGCGCTCCGCTCGATCGAACTGAACCCGCCGGCCCTGTGACCAGGACGCGGACCGGGACCGGCGGGTCGGCGGGGACCGGGCTCAGCCGAACTGCACCGACCGCTTCGCGAGCCCCATCCAGAACCCGTCGATGACACTGCGGCCCCGGTCCAGCTCGCCCTCCGAGGCGCCGAGCGTCACGAAGAGCGGTGCGAAGTGCTCGGTGCGCGGGTGGGCCAGCCGCCCGGCCGGGGACTTGTGCTCGAAGTCCAGCAGCGCGTCGATGTCCTGCGCCTGGAGCGCCCGGCTCCCCCAGTCGTCGAACTCCGCCGACCAGCCGGGGACGCCGCCGCCCGCATGACGCAGGGCGGCCAGGTTGTGGGTGAAGAAGCCGCTGCCGACGATCAGCACGCCCTCGTCGCGCAGCGGCGCGAGCTTGCGCCCGATGTCCATGAGCTTCTGCGGGTCCAGCGTCGGCATGGAGATCTGGAGTACGGGGATGTCGGCGCCCGGGAACATCTCCACGAGCGGGACGTACGCCCCGTGGTCGAGCCCGCGGTCCGGGATGTCCTGGACCGGCGTACCGGCGCCGCGCAGCAGCTTGCGTACGTTCTCGGCCAGCTCCGGGGCGCCCGGGGCGGCGTACTGCACCTGGTAGTAGTGCTCGGGGAAGCCCCAGAAGTCGTAGACGAGCGGGACCGTCTCCGTGGCCCCGAGGGCCAGCGGGGCCTCTTCCCAGTGCGCGGAGACCATCAGGATCGCGCGGGGACGGGGCAGCCCGGCGGACCAGGCGGCCAGTTCGCCGGGCCAGACCGGGTCGTCGGCCAGCGGCGGGGCGCCGTGGGAAAGGTAGAGGGCGGGCATGCGCTCCGCGGTGACTGTCATGGCACTCCCCATCCGCTTCTGATCCGGGTAAGTCTTCTACCGGGCCTTCTACAGGCACCTTCTTGAGCAGGAAGGATTCTTTAATCTTCAAGCTTCCTTCCTCCGGAGACCTTAGCTCTATCTAGTTCAACTTTCAAGAAAAGGTCGTACAGTGGAGTACATGACCACGGCATCCACCGGCGAGCCGCGCTGGCTCTCCGAAGAAGAGCAGAGCGTCTGGCGCGCGTACCTCCACGCCACCACGCTCATGGAGGACCACCTCGACCGCCAGTTGCAGCGCGATGCCGGCATGCCGCACATCTATTACGGCCTGCTCGTCCAGCTCTCCCAGGCCCCCCGCCGCCGGAAGCGGATGACGGAACTGGCCAAGGACGCCAAGATCACTCGCTCACGGCTCTCGCACGCCGTCGCGCGGCTGGAGAAGAGCGGGTGGGTGCGCCGCGAGGACTGCCCGTCCGACAAGCGCGGCCAGAACGCGGTCCTCACCGACGACGGCTTCGAGATGCTGCGCCGGTCCGCACCGGGCCATGTCGACGCCGTACGCCAGGCGATGTTCGACCGGCTCACGCCCGAGCAGGTGCGCTCGCTGGGCGAGATCATGCAGGTCGTCGCCGCCGGACTGCAGCCGGAGGGCACGGACGCGGACCTGCCCTGGCTGCGCTGAGCCCTGCACGTACCGACACGGCTGTGCCCCGGTCCCGTCCGAGACTTGGACAGGACCGGGGCACAGCCGCGTTCACTTCACCTTCGTGTCACATCGCACCCCATGTGTCACGTCGCGCGTAACGGTGTCACGTCGCGCGTCACGCGCCGACGTTCAGTGCGCGACGACCGGGACCCTGAACTCGTCCTCGACGCCGTCGGCGTCACCCGAACCGGAGCTTCCGGCCGCCGGGCCCGCCGAAGGCCGGCCGGCGTTGATGAAGGTCAGCGCGATCGCGGAGGCCACCACCAGGATGCCGACGGCCCACCAGATGGCACCGGTGAAGCCGTGCACCATCGACTGGAGCTTCAGCAGCTCCGGGTCGGTGGCGCCGAGTGCGGCGTGCGAGGTGGCGTACGCCGTCGCGGCCGAGGCGGCGATGGTGTTCAGCAGCGCCGTGCCGATCGCGCCGCCCACCTGCTGCGAGGTGTTGACCATCGCGGACGCGACGCCCGAGTCCCTGGGCTCGACCCCGTGCGTGGCCAGCGACATCGCCGGCATGAACGCCGTACCCATGCCGAGGCCCAGCAGCAGCTGCGCGGGCAGGATGAGACCGACGTACGAGGAGCCGATCTCCAGCTGCGTCAGCAGCAGCATGCCGACGGCGGCGGTCAGGAAGCCGGGACCCATGAGCTTGCGCGCCGGGACCCGGATCATCAGCCGGGCACCGATCTGCGTCGAGCCGGTGATCATGCCCGCGATCATCGGGAGGAAGGCGAAGCCGGTCCTGATCGGCGAGTAGCCCTTCACGACCTGGAGGTAGTACGTCAGGAAGAGGAACAGCCCGAACATCGCGATGACGGCCAGACCCAGCGAGAGGTAGACACCACCGCGGTTGCGGTCCAGCAGGACGCGCAGCGGCAGCAGCGGCGACTTGACCCTGGACTCGGTCAGGACGAAGGAGAGCAGCAGCACGGCGGACGCGACGAACATGCCGATGGTCAGCCCGTCCGACCAGCCCGCGGACTCGGCGCGGGTGAACCCGTACACCAGCGAGACCAGACCCAGCGCGGACAGGACGACGCCCGGGATGTCGAGCGAGGAGCGGTTGCGACTGCCGGCCGGCTCACGGATCACGAAGTACGCGCCCGCGGCCGCGATGACGGCAAACGGGATGTTGACGAAGAACGTCCAGCGCCAGTTCAGCGCCTGGGTCAGGAAGCCGCCGAGGATCAGCCCGACGGCGCCGCCGCCACCGGCGATCGCACCGTAGATGCCGAACGCCTTGGCGCGCTCCTTGGCATCGGTGAACATCACGGCGAGCAGCGACAGGGCCGCCGGCGCGAGCAGCGCGCCGAAGACGCCCTGGAGCGCGCGGGAGCCGAAGAGCATGCCCTGGTTCTGGGCCGCGCCGCCGAGCGCGGAGGCCAGCGCGAAGCCGACCAGGCCGACGACGAAGGTCCGCTTACGGCCCCAGAGATCGGCGATCCGGCCTCCGAAGAGGAGCAGCCCGCCGAAGGCGAGCGCGTACGCGGTGATGACCCACTGCTTGTTGGCATCGGATATGCCCAGGGCCGTCTGGGCGTGCGGCAGCGCGATGTTCACGATCGTGGCGTCGAGCACGACCATCAACTGCGCGAGGGCGATGAACGCCAGCGCTTTCCAGCGACTGGGGTCCGGAAGTCGGATATCGGCTGTTTTTGACATGGGGGTACCCACCTAAGGACGTGCACGCGCACACATGCACGCGAAGACTCATGAACCGTGATGAAACGCCTGCTGAAGGACAGACGATGAACGGGCGGACGACGAACGGGTGACGAAGGGCGGACGGCGAAAAGGAATGCTCAAGGCGTGGCGGGCACCCCACCTGGCCGCCGGCTCAGCAGCCCGGTGCGGATCTCATGGCCGACGCCGCAGATCCTCCAAGGTCGCTGCCGTTCCGGGCAGTTCGGACCGGGCCGGGGCCCGCAGTCCGTCCAGGAACAGCTGTAGATGACGATGGGTGAACCGGTCGATGTCCAGGCAGCCGATGCCGGGCAGCGGACGGGTGAGCTGGGAGAGGGCGACGATCACGTCACCGACGGCGATGTCGGTACGCAGCCGCCCCGCGGACATGGCGCGCGACACGAGCCCCTCGACGGCCTCCTCGAGGCGCCGACGCTCGGCGAGCAGTTCGGGATGGTCCCGGTCGAAGCCGCCGGACAGCATCGGGCACAGCGCCCCAATCCGCTCGTCGGCCGCCGCGTGCACGAAACGGCTGAGCGCGGCGAAGGCGTCGGCCTCCTCGGCCGCCGCCTCTTCCGCGCGGTCGGTGGTGCGGGAGGTGACCGCGAGCACGACCTCGTGCACCAGCGCGGCCCGGTCGGGGAAGTTCCGGTAGAGGGTGGCATTGCCGACGCCGGCGCGCCTGGCGACCTCGTCGAGCGGCACATCGGGCCCGAACTCGACGAACATCTCGCGCGCGGCCGTCACGATCCGCTCCCGGTTGCGCAACGCGTCGGCCCGCGGACGGGGCGTCCGGGACTGCGTCGCTCCGGTTGCAGCGCGGCTGACGGTCTCCACGTCGACGACCTCCTTCTCCTTCTGACTCTCCCACCACTCCCGCGGTGACGGCCGGTCGGCCCCGCTCCTCACGGAGCGCCTCCCCGTAACCGGGGACCATCTCCCCGTTTCGCGGGGGACACCGATTCAAACGGGGAACAGCTCCCCACTTATTTCCGCACCGCAATGTGACCTGAGCCACATCCGCCGACGGGGAAACCAGCCGAACGGCGCACCCAGCGAGCGGCACCGCACCACCCGCAACAGGCTGAACCGCAGAGCGCAGTCAGGGCCGGCCGACTGCCGCGGACCCCGAGGCGCCTGTATGCAAAAGTCCCGCCACCGGATACGCAACCATCGCCACCCGATCGCTCTCGCCTCCGCAACATCCCTGGTCATAGCCACGATGGCCACAGCCAGCAGCGCTCTTCCGATAGCCGGCCGGGCCTCGGCCGGCCCGATAGCCACCGCCCGTTCCGCGGGCATAGCCGCATGCCGGATACCGGCGACCATGGGCGTACAGATGTCGGAGGGCATGCCGACACCGGAGGGCTACGCCCGCTCCACGGGCAAGGTCCACGCCCTCAACCTGATGATCGACTTCCCGGACGCACCGGGCGCCGGCAAGGCGATGGACCGGTACGCCGAATTCTTCCCGCAGACCACCAACTGGTTCCGGACCGGATCGTACGGACGGCTCACGTACATCCCCGAAACCCCGCTGAAGTCCTGGCTGCGGATGCCACTGCCGTTCTCGGAGTACGGGGTGGACCGCGGCTCACCGTACGAACCGGGCTACCGCCACCTCCTCGAGGACATCATCACCACCGCCGACCCGAAGGTGGACTTCGCCACGTACGACCTGGTCAACATCCTGGTCACCCCGAACGCCGGGCCCTCCGCACTGGACACCGTCCTGTCCGTGACGTTCTCCGGCAACGACGACGCCCCGAGGGCGGACGGCGTCCCGCTCGGCAACACGTCCTTCATCTACAGCCACCAGGACGACGGCTCGGGGTCGTTCAAACAGACCGGATTCCGGGTCCTGCCGCACGAGAACGGCCATGTCTTCGGCCTCCCCGACCTCTACACGATGGAGGGCGGCGGCGCGGTCGGGCACTGGGACATCATGTCCGAGGACTGGGGGGCCAACAACGACCTGCTGGGCTGGCACAAGTGGAAGCTCGGCTGGCTGGACAACAGCCAGATCAGCTGCGCCGCCCGCTCCGGCACCAGCGACCACGTGCTCGGCCCGCTGGCCACCAAGGGCGGCACCAAGCTGGCATTCGTACCGCTGAGCGGCCAGTCCGGCTACGCGGTGGAGGTACGGACCCAGGCCGGCAACGACCAGGCCATCTGCCGGCCGGGCGTACTGATCTACAAGGTGAGCTCGGACGTCGACACCGGACAGGGCCCGGTATCCGTCGCGGACAGCACCAAGGGCAGCACCGGCTGCACCCGACTGCCCAATGTGCACGCAGAACTGTCCGACGCCCCCTTCCAGCCCGGCGAGACCTTCACCGACCGGGCCCGCGGGATACACATATCCGTGCTCGACAAGGACGAGAAGGGAAACTACCGAGTCCGAATAACCCGCCCCTGACGACTCACTGCACCCCGCCCACGACGCACCTCGCGCCCGCGCCACTCACCCGTCGCCCCGGACCTCCGCTTCGACGGGCCCGCGCAGCTCGCGCTTGAGGATCTTCCCGGTCGGGTTCCGGGGCAGCGGCTCCTCCCGCACGAGCACATGGGCCGGGACCTTGAACGCGGCCAGGCTGCGCCCGACGTGCGCCCTCAGCTCCTCGGCGGTGACGGTGGCACCGGCCCGCAACCGCACGACCGCGGCGACCTCCTCGCCCAGGACCGGGTGCGCCACCCCCAGCACCGCCGCGTCCTCGACGTCCGGGTGGTCGTGCAGCACGGCCTCGACCTCGACGCAGTACACGTTCTCCCCGCCGCGGATCACCATGTCCTTGATCCGGTCGACGACATCGACCCGCCCCTCCCGCACCACGGCGAGATCACCGGTCCTGAACCACCCGTCGGTGAACGCCCGGGCGGTCGCCGCCTCGTCGCGCCAGTAGCCGCGGACCAGCGACTGACCGCGCAGCCACAGCTCCCCGACCTCGCCCTCGGGCAGTGCCTCGCCCTCGGGCAGTGCCTCGCCCGCCGGCCCGGCGATCCGCACCTCGGTGGTGGGGGTGGGACGGCCGACGCTGCCCGGGTGGAGCCGGTACTCGGCACCGAAATTCGCCAGGACGCCGCCGCTGGTCTCGGTCAGGCCGTAGCCGTTGCGGGGTTCGATGCGGTCGCCGTGCCGGGCGGTCAGCCGGGCGACCAGATCGGGCGGTGCGGCGGCCCCGCCGGTGTTCAGCATCTGCAGACTCTCCATGCCGTCGCCCGCCTGCTCGGCCGCGGCGAGCAGTTGGAGCGCGGTCGCCGGAACACCGGCGTAGTGGGTGACGCCGTGCTCGCGGATCAGCCGCAGCGCCTCCTCGGCGTCCCACTTCCGCATCAGCACGATGGCACCGCCCGCCGCCATCGCGGCGTAGAAGCCGGTGAACGCGGCGACGTGGAAGAACGGGAACGTCAGCAGCGACACCGGGGCGGGCCCCTGCCCCGGGATGATCCCGCGCCCGAGCGCGGAGGCGGCCGCGTGGTACCGCGGATTGAGCACCGCCCCCACCTGGGCGAGATGGGTGGCGACCGCCCCCTTGGGCCGGCCGGTGGTGCCGGAGGTGTAGATGATCGTCGCGTCGTCCTCGGGCCGGATCTCGACCTCGGGGGGCGCGGCGAGCGGATCGGGCGCGGGCAGCTCCTCGTACCGCTCGACACCCTCCGGGACCGTCTTCTCCCCGTGGAAGACGACCACACGCGCCCCGTTCTCCGCCGCCCACCCGGCGACCCTGGGCAGCCGCTCACCGTCCACCAGGAGCACCCGGGGCCCGGAGTCGTCCAGCGCGTAGGTGAACTCGTCCTCGGTCCACCAGGCGTTGAGCGGTACGGCGACCAGACCGGCCAGCTGGGCCGCCCAGAAGGCGATCTGCCACTCGGGGTGATTGCGCATCGCGACGACGGCCCGGTCCCCCGGGCGGAGCCCGTACACCTCGGTCATCCGGCAGGCCAGCGCGGACGCCGCGGCGAAGAACTCGGCGTACGAGTAGCTGCGCTCCTCCGAGATCAGGAACGGCCGGTCCCCGAAGGCCCAGGTGGTCTCCACGAACTCCCGGAGCGTCCGGGGCCCGTCCGCGTACACGAGCCTCCCGGCGTGCACCCCGTCCTCCGCCCGAACGACGGCGAACGGGGCGCCAGGCCCGGTCAGCGCGGCTTCGATACGACCGGCGTCAGCAGAGCCGGGATCGGGGACGGGGGCCTGATCGACATGCGGCACGAACAACCCCTCCAAGCATGGTCATCGCCTAAGCGCTTGCTCAGTAATCAGTACATTCGCGACGCTATGCCCGCCCCCACCCCGCGTCAAGACACCTGAGCGGCGGCCACGAGACCCTCCAGCCGGCCCTCGTCGAGCGCCTCGGACGCCGTCGAGGCGATCCGCCCACGCGCGTCGACGACAAGGGTGACGGGCTGCCCCTGCGTGGTCAGCAGCCCCTTGGGCAGCGCGAAGAGCTGCTTGCCGCCGGGATCGAGAATGCTGGGGTAGGGCATCTTGAACTCACGGGCGAAGGCCCGCGCCGCGTCGGGGGACCGGTCCCGGTTCAGCCCGAGGACGACAACGCCCTGCGCCTCCATCTTCCGGTGGTACCGCACCAGGACCGGGGTCTCCTTGCGGCAGGGCCCGCACGAGGAGGCCCACGCGTTGACCACGACCGTCTTCCCCGCGTAGTCGGAGAGCTGGACCGGCTTCCCGTCGGCGTCCGCCCCGGTGAAGTCCGGCGCGACGGGACGGTGCGCACGGTCGATCGTCAGCGTGCCGTCCTTGCCGCGGTGGTAGCCCGCGGGCGTGCCCGGACTGCCTCCGGTCGTGATCCCGACGATGAGAGCGGCGGCGCAGCCAAGGGCGGCCAGAAAGGGAACAAACGGGCGTTTCATGGGGGGTCCTTCGGGGCGGCGTCGGTCAGGCGCCACCCGACGTCCGGGCCGGGGCCCCGAGCCCACGCCACGCCACACCACTTCCCCCGGCCGCCCATGCGGCGACACCCGGCACCCCGGGAGGACCCGGAATCCGCAGTGCGGTGCGGACACGGCATGCGGGCATACGGGAACACCCCGCGCATGCTGAACAAACGGATCTTGCTGGTCGCCCAGAACGGTACGCCCACCCCCAACTCCCCCCGCAAACACCCCCCTTGCAAACCCCTCCCCCACCCCCACCTCCCCACCGCCCCCTCCACCACCCTCACCACGGAACGGCCGGCCGCCCGGCCGGGGCCCAATGGGGGGCGACCTCCGCAAGCCCCATCCGCTAGGCTGTCAGCGCCGCCTTCGTAGCTCAGGGGATAGAGCACCGCTCTCCTAAAGCGGGTGTCGCAGGTTCGAATCCTGCCGGGGGCACCAGGGAAAAGGCCCGGACCGATCACGGTCCGGGCCTTTCTGACGGCACCATTTGACGGCAGTCGTGTCTCAGGCGTCCGGCAAGCGGCGCTTGAGCAGGCGGTCCATGTGGCTGATCGCCTCCCGCTGGGTGTCGTGGACGACGTGGGTGTAGACGTCCATCGTGATGCTGATCTGGCTGTGGCCGAGGATCTCCATGATGACCCTCGGCGCGACGCCGGCCGCCGTCAACAGCGTGGCGCAGCCGTGCCGGGCATCGTGCAGTCGCACCACCCGCAGACCGGCATCGGCAGCGACGCGGGTGAACGACCGGTAGACGTTCCTCGGCTCCACCGGCCGGCCGTTCCTCGTCGCGAAGATGTATCCACCCTCGGACCACGCGACGCCCGAGGCCGCGAACGTCTCCCGCTGCCGCAGTCGGTGCCAGCGCAGCGGCGCGACGCACAGGGCTGGCATCGGGACGACCCGGCGCCGCCTGCTCTTGGGGTCGTCGTCGTAGAGCGTGCCCCGGCGGCGCTGGGTCTGGTGGCGGACGTGCAACACCCGGTTGTCCGAAGCGAGGACGAGCCCCAGTGAAGATCACCCCCGCTCAGCCGGGCGACCTCCCCAAGCTGCTCGCCTTCCGAGAGGAGGCGGCAGCTTGGTTGAGGGGCCTCGGGTCCGACCAGTGGAGCCGCCCATATCCGGCGGATCGGCTGCTGGCCACCATTGAGGCCGGAACCGTCTTCATGCTCCGGGATCACGGGGGGACAGCCGGGACCATCACGCTGACCACCGTGGCAGAAGACGGCCTGTGGACGGATGACGAACTGGGCGAACCATCCTTGTTCATCAACAAACTCACCGTGGCTCGCACGCACGCCGGCCAGGACATCGGGGGCCGACTTCTCGACTGGGCGGGGGATCGGGCGCACCGAACCGGAGCAGCGTGGCTCCGGCTGGACGCATGGACGACGAATCGCGGACTTCAGCAGTACTACCTGCGTCACGGCTTCCAGCACGTGAGGACTGTCACGGAAGGCGGCGCCGTGAATGGCGGCCCATGTGTATCGGGGTGGCTCGCACAGCGACCGGCGCAGTCGACCGAGCACGGATTTGCCGACGAAACCCCTGCTCCGGACTCAAGTGGACTCAGGGCCAGTTGAGTCCAAGGTGCTAGCGGATGAAATCGAGACCACTAGGGCCCTCAATCGCGTTCGGGACGAAGAGGTCGTGGGTTCAAATCCCGCCACCCCGACAGCTGAAACATCAGGTCAAGGGCTTGATCCGCATCGCGGGTCAAGCCCTTGAATGGTTTACGGGCCGCGATGCCCTCAGTGATCGTCGGCTCGCCCTCCTGACACGGGGCGGGCAGGGCGCTGAACCTGTCACGTCAGGCACCCCCGAATTCGCCGCCCCCGCCGGAGCCCGGTGCGGTTCGGGACCGTACGGACTCCAGCCGTTCGGGTACGACTTCACTTGCGCCGGCTTCGACGCGGCGCGGGGCGTCGGCACCCGACCCTGACAGCCGGGGCTACAGGGTCTTGACGTACGCATCGATGACCGCGGCCGCCTGCCTGTAGTCCATACGGAAGAACTCGCGATCGCCTCGAAGCCGGTACTCGGCAAGTAGCGCGTGAAGATCGCCTTCCACGCGGCGAGCGTGTGGAACCATCCAGGCGCCTCTTGCCCCGTATGGGATGGGGACGCCTGTCGAGGAGCTGATCTCCCTCGCCCTTGTCGCCACGTCCCGGTCCGTGTAGCCCACCTTGAGGATGCCCGGCATCTCACGTGTCGACAGAACGTAGATGAAGCCGTGGTCCGGCTTGCGCAGGGGCGTGCCTTCGATGAACCGCTGGAGAGTCGCAACCAGATCACGAGTGCCGAGCGCGGCGATCCGGCTAGACGTGGCTGTTGCGTCACAGTCCTGTATCGCTCTGCGCAGGGCCAGCAGGTCGCCGGAGACGCCGCTGGCCGTCCGGTGGGGCGGAAAGCCGAGCTGACTCCACACCGTGAACCAGTCCCACTGGTCCTTCTTGTAGGTCCGGGTGAACATGCCCTTGATCACGGAGAGATCATCGATCCGCCCCAGGGCAGCCGTACGGCCATCCACCAGGGTTGCAAGCACGGTGCGGGCTGCCCGGATGCGTTCTGCCTGCACATTCGACTTGATCGGAGCCATGCCGAAGCCCCACTTCTGCTCGACGCGGGCCGCTGGCTTGGGTGCTGCTGTCATCCGTTGATCTTACGAAGCCCCCTACGGCATCCCGGCCCCAGCTCCAGTCTGACCAGGGGAAACGCCGTTCGCGCAGGCGGGGATCCGGGGTTTACCCCGTTCGGGACGAAGAGGTCGTGACGGCAGACTCCGACGGCAACGTCAGCACACTGGATCAGCCTCGGGCGCATCCCGGGACACTCGCCAGGCACGGCCACGGGCTTGTAGCCCAGGCAGGAAACCCAGCCGGTAGAACTCCTAAAGCGGGTGTCGCAGGTTCGAATCCTGCCGGGGGCACCAGGCCAAAGGCTTCGGACCGATCTCGGTCCGGGGCCTTTGACGTCGGTCGCACGGCGCTCCTCGCGGGCAGGGACGGAGCCCGCCCGCCTTGCCGGCCGGGGCGCGGCCCCTGATCATGCTCGGCCCAGGACCGGCCAGGCCCTTTCCGGCGGCCTCGATTCGATGCAAGCCCGCAGTGCCCGTTCCCAGTTCGGCCAACGCGGTGAAAGCTGCAGCCGCCTCGATCGCTCACCGTCTTTTATTGAGGGCGCGTGCTGAAATTGGGGCGACCTGCCCATCGGAGTGCATAGCCAATGGCCTGGGCTGCGCCATTTCCGCCCATGTCCGCTGCTGCTTGTACGCCGCGGTAATCGGAAAAGAGATGGTGGAAATTTCCGCAATTAAGCTTTCCCGGCGCACGCTCACCGCATCGATTTCCCTGGTAGCACTTGCGATCGCCAGTGCTCCGCTGGCCTCTCAGGCCCAGGCCCTCGCCATGCCGCTGGGAGGCAACGCCCGCCAGGCACCCGGTGCTCCGGGGGTCCCGCAAGCCCCGGTCGCGGTGTTCGCCGAAGGCTTCGAGAACGCGGGCGAGACTCCGGTCTTCCTGGAGGACTACGTCGGCGCTCCACCGCTCGACGAGACGTACACCGCCGACCCCGCGTGGCTCGACCACGGGCAGTGCAACGGCATCATCCTCAATCAGACCGGCGCCATTCCGCCCAACTGCCCTGCAGTTCTGAAGGACATGGCCAATGCGCTGGGACAGGTTGGCGGAACGAATCCGCCGAGCAACCACGTGGTCGCGGCCTATACCAACTGGGTGGCGCCCGGCGCCGACCGGGTGGAGTTCCGGACCGAGCAGCCGATCCCGATCGCGAAGCCGAACCGCTACATCACCTTCGCGGTGGACGCAGCCGCCGTGAATTGCGACCAGGCGAATCCGCAGCTGAAGTTCTATCTGACCGGCAACGGGGCGGACATCCCCACCTTCACCACCCCCATCAATCCCTGCACCGATCCCAACGCGAAGTCCTATCCCGAAGGAAGCGGATTGAGGGCTGGGACGTTCGCCGGCAACAGGGCCGTTCTGTTCAACGAAAGCCAGTTGGGCATCAAGATGCTCAACGGGCAGGGCGAATGGTTCGGCAATGACCACGCATTCGACAACATCCGGATCCTGGATGCGACTCCGCAGCTGGACAAGGCGTTCAGTCCTGCCACGATCGATCGGCGTGGCACCTCGACACTGACCATGACGGTGACCAACACCAGTGAACTGGCAGCGAAGGACGACTTCAACTTCGTCGACCGTCTGCCCGCCGGGGTGAGGGTGGCTTCGCGCCCGAACGCGTCGACGACCTGCGGCAACGGCACGGTGTCCGCGACGGCAAGGGACACGCGCATCGCTCTGAACGGCGGTGACCTGTCCGCCGGCGAGAAGTCCTGCACCGTCACGGTGGACGTCACCGCCGCCAGGCCGGGCACCTACGTCAACCGCCCCGAAGCGATCACCGCGGTCGGTCTGGATCTCCCGGCCTCCGCGACCCTGACCGTCAACAGGAAGGCGGCAGCGGTGGGCACCGCGACGGGCTCGCCCGGTCTGCTCTCCGGCAATCTGGTGCAGGCCCCCGTGGAAATCCCGGTCAATGCCTGCGGCAACTCCGTGAACGTCATCGGAGCACTCAACCCGGCGACGGGCAACGTCTGCGTCAACGAGTAGAGCGTTTCTCCTTGACGCGTGGGTCAGCGGACCGGATGTGTCCCTGCTCGCCCTGGCGGGATCTGCCAGGGCGAGCCCGGGTCCTTTCAGACCGCGCACAGACGCCTGATCAGGTGGGCCGGCGGGCTCGCCACCGTGTGCCAGGGCCGCATTCCTGAAACAGCCGCGCCGGGTCGCTGAGCAGGGAAATTCGGTGGTCCCGGCTCGAAAGCACCCATAGCATCCGGCCATGACCGATGACACCGGGATCGTGGGCAACGAGCAGGGCTCAGAGGCTGAAAGGGAACTTTCCTGGCGTGCCGAGTCCGTCGGTCTCGCGGCAGTCGACATGGACGACGCCGAGCTCTTGCACGGTTGGCGATCCGACCCGTTGATCGCCCACGAGATCGGCATCTGGCCGCGCTCCCTCACCGCGATGCGCGAGCGCATCGAGCGCGACAGTGACGATGACGATCGCGACGACTTCCTCGTCCTGCTCCCTGATGGCACCCCTGTCGGCCATATCGCGCTGAGCGGCCAGAACATCGTCGACGGCACAGCGCAGATCGAGCTGATGCTGGCTGCTCAGCACCGCGGGCACGGCCACGGGACCAACGCCCTCGACGCCCTGGTGGACCTGGCGTTCGGCGAACTCCCGATGCACCGCCTCACGGCAGAGGCTCACACCGACAACGCCCCCGCCCTCGCCGTCCTCGCCAAATCCGGCTTCGTGCACGAAGGCATCAGCCGCGCCGCCTGTCTTCATCGCGGCCGCCGCCACGACCGCGCCGTGTTCTCACTGCTCCGTCCCGAATGGGAAGAGCTGAACCGCCCTCGCGCCTGGGACACCTGGGACGCCTGACCGGACCGAGAGAGTACTCGGCCGTCTCCCGGCCCGGTCCGGCGCGCCATCCTCGCCATGGGCGATGCCGCGTCACAGGCCGACTCAGCGGCCGCCCCGGGCGCCCGACCGCACACGCTGGTCGCCCACGGAGTCCGCGTAGTAGACCGACTCGGCCACGTGGAAAGCGAGCTGGCGGAAGGTCCACCCCGCTCCGGGCGACCGGTCGAGCTCGTCGGGCGTCAGGGCGTCCAGGCGGGTTGCCCAGATCCTGGCCAGGCGGGTGAGCCGGCTGCGGGCCTCGTCGAGGTCGGCTCCGGTGAAGGGGGCGAGGTCGGCCGCGGTGGTGGTCGCCGAGGCGTGCCAGTGGTCGGGCTGCGTCTCCTCGCCGGCGAGCCGGGCCTCCATCTCGGCGAGGTGGTCGACCATGTGGTCGGCGACGCGGCGGATCGCCTTGTGCGGGGTGTAGAGCCGGTCACCCGCGGGGACGGGGCGGCCGTCCCAGTCGGTCCAGGTCTCGGCGAGGGCCAGGACGCGGCCGACCATGGCCGTCAGGACCTGCGCGGGGTCGCGGTCGTCCGTCGCCGGAGTCTCGTCAGGGGCGGTGTCGGGGGCGGTGGTGGGAGTACTGGGGTCGCCTGGGCCGTCGGAAACAGCGAGTACGTGGTTCGTGTCCGTCATGGCTCGACGCTAGACCGGTGGCCCTTCGGCACCCGCCGAACTGTTTCAGCGCAGTTCCTCCGGGCACGGCGTGCCGGGCGTCAGCTGGTAGGGGGCGGCCAGCCGGTACACACCCGGCCGCGGTGCGAGCAGTTCCGTCCACTCGTCGCCGTCCGCGTCCTCCTCGGCCTTGAACAGACAGCCGTTGGTGTTGACGAAGGTCCGCGGCGTGCTCTCGTCCGTGCGCTGCTTGGACTCCTCGGTCTCCTGCGGCCGCTCCACGCTCCGGCCCTCGCTGTCGACCACGGCGAGCCAGGGCGAGTACGGGATACGGATCAGGATCCGGCCCGGCGTCTTCACATGGATGGTCAGCTCGTCCGCGCCGGCCTCGTCCACCGTGGCCGGCGGATCGGCCAGCGGCACCGGGCTGTCCACCTCGAAGAGCCGCCAGTTGGCATCCGACCACACCGGCTTCAGATACGGCAGCCCCTTGTCGACCAGCTGCGCCTCCTGCACCGCGCCGCTGGCGTCCGGCCTCCCCTTGGGCAGCACCACGTAGTGCACCGCCCAGCGGTCGAGCCACTGGCGGTAGTTGGCGCTGTCCAGGGTGTCGTCGTAGAAGAGCGGGTTGCGCTTCATGTCCGCCTGCCGGTTCCAGCCCCGGGCCAGGTTGACGTACGGCGCGAGCGCGGACGCCTCCCGGTGGCTGCTCGCGGGCACGACCTCGACCCTGCCCCGCTCGGCGCCGACCTCCTGGAGCTCGTTGACCAGCGGCGCCAGCTCGCGCGCCCAGGATGCGGTGGGGGCGGTGCGGACGATGTCGTCGACGCTCTTGAAGCCGATCCAGAAGTTCAGCCCGGCGAACGCGACGACCAGTGCGTACCAGCGCCGGGAGCGCGGCGTGGTGTACGGCAGCGCGGCGAGGAGCACCACTCCGGCGAACAGCATCGCCATCCGCGTGATGTTCGAGCCGATCTGCGAGTCGATCACATAGGTCAGCAGCGTCCCGACGCCGTACACCGCGGCCGCGGTTCGGACCGTCTTCCAGTCGCGCGGTACGAGGACGAAGACGAGGACCGAGAAGATGAACGGCAGCGAGAGCGTGGCGATCGACATCGGCTGCGTACCGGAGAACGGGAACAGCCACGCGGACAGCGCCACCACCGCGACCGGGGCCAGGCCCAGCGCGTACGCGCCGGGGCGCCGCTTGTTCAGGAACAGCGCGGCGGCGACCACTCCGAGGAACAGCCCGGCCACGGGGCTGCTCGCCGTCGCGAGCGCGGCGAGCGGCGCGGCGACGGCCGCCTTCGCCCACCTCTTGTACCGCCAGCGGTACGGCCAGCAGAACACCGCGGCCGTCGCACCCACCGCGAACATCATGCCGAGCCCGAACGTCACCCGGCCCGACAGCGCGTTGCACAGATACGCGAACGCCCCGGCGAGCGAGCAGGCCAGCGGGTTGCGGACGGCCCGGACCCGGACCAGGATCAGCGCGGTCAGCGCCGCCGACACGGTCCCGACGACCATCATCGTCGTACGGACGCCGAGCACCGACATCAGATACGGCGAGACGACGCTGTACGAGACGGGGTGCATGCCCCCGTACCAGGCCAGGTTGTACGCGGTCCCGGGGTGCCGGCCGACGAACTCGGCCCAGGCGTCCTGGGCCGCGATGTCGCCGCCGCTGTTCGCGAAGAAGAAGAACCAGAGCACGTGGGTGACGGCGGCGACGGCCGTCGTGATCGTCACCGGATGCCGCAGCAGCCGCTGGGTGCGGGCCCTGCGCGACGGGTCGGTGCGCGGTGGCCGGGCGGCGCCCGCGGCTTCCGTGTTCTCCCGGGCGGGTGCGGCCGTCGTCCGCGTGCTCCCGCCCCCGTTGTCGCTGCCCCTCGTGCCTGTGCTGTCGGCCGCCCCATGGCCGGGTCTCGGCTCCGCGGTGGTCACTACGGCTCTCCCCGTCTCCCCGAATCCGCCTGCCTCGTACCCCGTGCCCCGTGCACCCATGAGGACGCCGTCCCAGCGTCATCGAGTTGCCTCGGGACGCTAACACGTACGCAGTACAAAAGGGGGCGCCGGGATCGGCACCCCCTTCCGTCGTCGGCCGGTCAGCTGATCCGGGTCAGCTTGTCGCCGAAGGCCGGTTCGGCCAGGTCGCTCTGCAGCGCGACGGCCACCTTCACCTGGCTGGTTCCCTCACCCACGGTGAGCGTGCCCACGTGGGTGCCGGCCGCCGCCGAGTTCGGGATCGTCTTCCCGTCGTCGGTCAGCTCGATCCTGACTGTGAGACCGGGCCAGCCGACCGCCGACACGTCCTTGGTCGCGACCACGGGGACACTGTTGCCGAAGCCGTCCGAGACGGTGCCGACGACGTCGCCCTTCTTCACGACCTTGGCGCCCTCCAGCAGGTCCTGCGTCGCGAGCATCACTTCCTTGCTCACCGCGTTCACGGTGTCGATGATGGCCGGCTTGTGCTGGCCCAGCACGGCGCCGACGATCAGCTGGTCGGTGTCGCCGACCATCTTGTGGGCGGCGAAGAGCAGGTTCCCGCCGGCCTTGCTGGTGGAACCGGTCTTGATGCCGAGCGCACCGTTGTAAGGCACGAGGGTGTTGTAGTTCCGCCAGTTCTTGCCCGACGGGTCGGTCCACGACGGCAGCTTGGTGATCTCCATCAGGGCCGGGATCTCCACCAGCTTCTGCCCCAGCTTCACCTGGTCCTCGGCCGAGCTCACCGTGGTCGCGTTGAGTCCGGACGGGTCGGTGTACGTGGTGTTCTTCATGCCGAGCGACTTGGCGGTCTCGTTCATCTTCTTGACGAACGCTTCCTCGGACCCCGCGTCCCAGCGCGCCAGCAGCCGCGCGATGTTGTTCGCGGACGGGATCATTATGGCCGAGAGGGCCTCCTGCTCGGTGAGCTTGTCACCGGCCTTCACGGTGTTGAGGGTCGACTCGCCCTCGGCGTCCAGCTTGCCGTCGGACTCCGCCTTGGCGTCGATCTCGATGGACGGGCCCTTCTCGCCCTTCTTCAGCGGGTGGTCCTTGAGCACGATGTACGCGGTCATCGCCTTGGCCACGCTGCCGATCGGCACGGCCTTCTGCTCGCCGAACGAATCCACCGGGCCCAGACCGGTCGCGGCCATGTAGCCCTGGCCCTCGTCGGGCCACGGCAGGGTCGGCTTGCTGCCCTTGAAGGTGTACGTGTCCTTCGCCGACATCTGGAGCACGGGCTCCGGGAGCGGGCGCACCATCTGCACGATCGCAAAGGCGATCAGCAGGAGCAGCACCAGCGGGGTCCAGATCTTGACCCTGCGGACTGCGGTGCGGACCGGTGTCTCCGGCGGCGGCGGCGTGTTCGTCAGCTCGGCCAGCAGGTCGAGCGGCGGCTTCGGCGGCATCGGCTGCTGCGTGGTCCGCTCGGCGGTGGACAGCGAGGCGGGAGCCGGTGCGGCGGAGGCGGCGGGCGTCTCCGGCTTACGGGGCGCGGGCGTCGCGGCCGGCGCCGGCCGTACGTCGTCCCCGCGCAGGGGCACGAACTTGCTGGTCCGCTCGGCGGCGGACTCGGGCTTCGGCTCGATCGGGGGGATCTTCAGCGCGGTCGTCGGCTGGTCGACGTGGGGTGCGGTGGGCGCGGTGGGTGCCCTGAAGATGGCGGTCGGCTGATCGATTCCGCCCTTGTCGTCGGCGCCCTTTTCACCTTCGGCGTCGTCGGCCTCGGCCTCGGGGCCCTCGGCGTCGGCCTTCTTCTCCTCGGCGGAGGAAGCCTTGTCGTCCGCTTCGGACGTCTCCTCCGCGTCCTCGGCGTCATCCGAGGCCTCGGCGGCGCTCGACGCGGTCGCCGCGGTCGCCGCGTCCGGAGTTACGTCCTCCGCAGCCGCGTCGTCCGCAGCCGCTTCGTCCGCAGCCCCGCCCTCCGAAGCCGCAGCCTTCGCGTCGTCGCTCTCCGCGCTCTCCGCGTCCTCGTCGCCGTCCTTCGACACCCAGGCGGCAACGGCCGCACGCAGCCGCGCATCGCCCTCCCCGGAGCCCTCGGCGGCCTTCGCCGCGTCGTCCCCGTCACCGCCCCCGTCACTGGCCTCGTCAGCGCCCGCGGCCGCATCCGGACCCTCCGGCGCCTCAGCCACCTCAACTTCGGCCGCGTCCACGCTCTCCGGCGCATCCTCCACCTCAGCTTCGGCCGCGCCCGCGCTCTCCGGCGCATCCTCCGCCTCGGCTTCGGCCGCGTCCGCGTCCTCAGGCGCCTCAGCCGCCTCAGGCTCCTCCTCCGGACCGTCGGCACGCTTCCCGCTCTGCTCGGCCTCGTCGGCCTCCTCGGCGCTCACAGCGCCCGCAGCGCCCTCGGAGCCCGCGTCCCCGTCCGCATCCGCATCCGCGCTCTCCGCCCGCGAACCGTCACCGGCCTCAGCAGCCTCGCCGGCCTCGGCACTCTCGCCATCCCCGGCATCCTCGTCGGCCCCGGACGGCATCGCGCGGAAGACGGCCGTGGCCGTGTCCGACTTGGCTTCCTTGGCGTCCTTGGCTTCCTTGGCGTCCTCGCCGGCCCCGGCGACCGCGTCCGTACGGAAAACCGCCGTGGCCGTATCCGTCTCACCGCTTCCGGCGGCCGCGTCATCGGCGGCCGCGCCATCGGCGGACGGTTCACGGAAGACGGCAAGCCGCGGATCGCTTTCGCTCCGAGCCGTACCCGACGACTTCTGCTGCTCCGACTTGTCGGGGGACTCGCCCGCCACCGATGCCTCCTCCATGCGGCACGGGGGACACCCCCGCGCTGTCCGAACCATCTACCAGTGTCCCGTGTGAACCACCGGCCCGGCTGCTAGACGAGAACGACATACCTACTGGTTCCCATACAAAGCACCCAGGCGCTCTCGACAGACCAATGTGAGAGGGGTCACCCTGTCATTCATCCACGCGGGGAGGCATGGATGGGCAGGAGCCGCAGAACAATTCCGGAGGAGCTTCTGCTGCTCGCTCTGGACCCGACCACGGGTACCACAGCGCAGCCGCAGTCGCTCGACCTCGGCCTCGCCGGGGCTCAGCTAGTGGAGCTGGCTCTGGCAGGACGGATAGCCCCTGACGGGGATCGTATCGCCGTGGTGATGCCACGGCCGACAGGAGATCCGACTCTGGACTCCGCACTGGAACTGCTGCGGCGACGCGGCAGCCCGGTTCGGGCGGTCCACTGGATTGGCGGGCCCCGGCTGGGGCTGCGTCAGATCTACCTCGCTCACCTGGAGCGGTGCGGCATGGTGCATGCCGTGGCGGGCCAGATGTGCGGAGTGCTGCCGACGACTCGCTACCAGGCGACGGACACGGCAATCAGCCGGGACATCAGAGCCAGGCTGGACAGTGCGATCCGCACCGGTGTACCGCCGGACCCGCGGACCGCGGCGCTCGCCGCGCTGGCCCACGCGGTCGGACTCGGCAAGCACCTGTATCCCGGGAACGAGGGGCGTTCATCACGCTCCAGGCTCCGGGACCTGATCAGGCACGACCCCATGGGCGGACTCGTGGCGCATGCCGTGATGGACGTCCAGAACGGGGCGGTCGCACAGCCGCGCCGCAATCAGGCGGCCGGAGTTCCGTTGCAACCGCAAGTGCAGTCGCAGTCACGCCGCGGCAGCATGGCGCACACCGCGGCCCACTAGGCGCACCACGCCCCGGGCCGCACCCTGCGCCGCACACACCGCACCGCCGCGCAGCCGCACCGCCGCGCGACCGCACAACCGCACGGCAAGCACAGTCGTGCGGCAAACACCGTCGTGCGGCAAGCACGTCAGCACGGCGAGCACCAACCGAATACCGCCGCACCGTCGTCCCCAAGACCCGGTTCGGGAGCCGCACCAAGCGCGGGGCAGCCGGAATACCGGCTGTCCCGCGCGCTTGCGTGTGGCCATTTCCCAGCGCGGCCGGGGCCGGGGGTGGCAATCTGCTGAGCAGTAGATACGCACAGCTACATAGCCGGAGGTGCCGTTTCCGTGCCGTCCAACGTCAATCCCACCGTCAGGCGACGCCGGTTGGGCCAGGAATTGCGCCGCCTGCGCGAACTCAAAGGCATGACGGCCGAGGAGGTGGCGGAGCGGCTGCTGGTCTCGCAGTCGAAGATCAGCCGCCTGGAGAACGGCCGCCGTTCCATCAGTCAGCGCGATGTCCGCGACCTCTGCGGGGTGTACGAGGTCGAGGATCTCCGGGTCGTCGACTCGCTCATGCAGATGGCCAAGGATTCGCGCCAGCAGGGCTGGTGGCACGCGTTCGGGGACATCCCGTACAGCGTCTACATCGGTCTGGAGACGGACGCCGAATCCCTGCGGGTGTACGAACCCCAGGTGGTCCCGGGCCTGTTGCAGACGCGGAGCTACGCCGAGGCGCTGATCAACGGAGCACTGCCGGAGGCTCCGCCGTCCGACATCGACAAGCGCGTCAGCGTCCGGGCCCGCCGCCAGGACCGGATCACCGACCGCGAGCATCCGCTGCGGCTGTGGGCGGTCATCGACGAGTCCGCGCTGCGCCGGCTGGTCGGCAGCAAGCAGGTGATGATCGAGCAGTTGGAGCAGCTGATCGAGCTGTCCCATCTGCCGCATGTCACCGTGCAGGTACTGCCGTTCGAAATGGGCGCGCACCCCGGAATCAACGGGCAGTACGCCATTCTGGAATTCCCGGACGCCGCCGATTCCAGCGTCGTCTACATCGAAGGCGTCACCAGCGATCTCTATCTGGAGAAGGCCAACGACGTGCAGCGGTACAGCGTCATGTACGAACACCTGCGGGCGCAGGCGCTGAATGTGGAACAGACCCGGCACTTCATCACCGGGATCGTGAAGGACTACACCGGCCACAGCATCGACTGAACGCCGGGAACCGGACGCCCGACGGTGGACGTCGCGCGCTGGACGCCGGACGGCCCACAAAGTCCGGAATGAGGAAATTGAAGTGATGCCACGGGAAGGGCGGCGGCAAGGTACACCGCCGCCCGCCCCGGGCGGAAGATCTACCTGGTATATACCACTCGGTCGAGTGAACGCCCCCTTCGCGCCGGGAGCTTGGCGAGTAGCGTCGATCACGCCAACCGGAACACTGTTGGTGTCATTCACGCGACTCTTTGAAACCGGAGTGAACATGGCCATTCGTCAGGGTGCTACGGACAAGTGGACGAAGTCCTCGTATTCCGGGGGCAACGGCGCCTGCGTCGAAGTCAAGTCCCCTCTCGTGCGGGCAATTGCCGTACGTGACTCGAAGGCCCCCGAGGGCCCTTCGATCACGTTCGTCCCCGCCGCGTGGAACGCATTCGTGCGTGATGTCGGCAAGGGTGCGGTCGACGCCTGACCGATGATTTCCCGTTCGCATCGCGGCGCCGGATCCGGTGCTGTCGTCAGCCCTCTCGACTGGTCCGCCGTCCTGGCCGAGGGGGCTCGGTGCTTTCCGACGGGAAATCCCGGTGAAACCGTTCAGCGCAACCGGTCCACATACAGGTCGGTCCCCGGCACCGTCGGGATGAACGGCGCCACCAGCTCCACCCGCCCCAGGCCGGATTCCGCGACTGCCGCGTCGAGCCCGATGAAGTGCTCGGCCCAGCATTCCCGCGGGTCCTCCTGGAGGAACCACAGCAGGGTCAGCCGGGTGTCGACGCCCTCGACCTGCTTCACATAGCTCATCCGGTCACCGGGCAGCGGCGTGGGCCGGAAGACGGTCACCATCGCCGCGGGCGAGCCGGCCAGCCGCTTCGGCAGATGCCGTGAACGCAGCCACTCCAGCAACTCGCCCCGCGCCTCGGCCCCTTCGGCGTCGATCACTTCGAGGACGAGGCCCCGGTAGGGGTGGTCCAGGGCGTGGAAGTCCCGTGGTCCCGCCGCACCGTCCCGGTAGACCGTCGCCTCGTGGTCCTGGAACGCGGTGAACACATGGGTCCGGGCCTGGTGGACCCGGCCGTCCCGGTTGAGCCTCTTGTTGATGCCGACGGTCCACTTCATGTGGTCGTCGTAGCGCCCGTCCGTCACCCAGTACGTCGACAGGTAGCAGCCGGCCGTGACGGGCTGCGCGACCGCGGACGCCTCCGGGTAGCGCAGTTCCTGGAGCTCCCGGGTGGCCACCCAGCGCCGCCCGGCGAACATCCAGGGCATCGCCATCGCGCCCGCGTAGTAGTGATCGTCCTCGTACCAGCGGTTGTACGCGTACTCATGGCCCGGGTGCGGTTCCACCATGGTGATCAGCGCGTGGCCGGGATGGACGCCGTACGGCCCCAGCGCGGCCAGTTCGGCGTAGGTGTCGCTCCGCGTCTCGTCGCTCATACCGTTCCCCTTCCGTACTCCGCAGCGGCGTCCTACTCTGACGCCCCGTCAGGAGAACTGCCAGAGCCGGGAGGCCGCCGATGTTGCTCGCAGGGAAGACCGTCATCGTGTCCGGGGTGGGCACCGGGCTCGGGCACCGGGTCGCGGCGGCGGTCGTACGGGACGGCGGCAACGCGGTGCTCGGGGCGCGCACCGCCGCGAATCTCGCCAAGTCGGCCACGGAGATCGACCCGGACGGCCGGCACACCGCCCAGCTGGCCACCGACATCACCGACGAGGCGCAGTGCGAGGCGCTCGCCGCACTGGCCCTGGAACGGTTCGGGCGGATCGACGCGGTAGTCCATGTCGCCGCCTGGGACAGCTACTTCGGCGGAATCGAGGATGCCGACTTCGCCACCTGGCAGTCGGTGATCGACGTCAATCTGCTCGGCACGCTGCGGATGACCCGCGCCTGCCTGCCCGCCCTCAAGGAGCGCGGCGGCTCGGTGGTGATCATCGGTACGCAGTCCTCGGTGGCCGCACCGACACAGGTCCAGCAGGCTGCGTACGCGGCCTCGAAGGGGGCGCTCACCTCGGCCATGTACTCCATGGCACAGGAGCTGGGTCCGCACCGGATCAGGGTGAACACGGTGCTGCCGGGCTGGATGTGGGGGCCGCCGGTGCAGGCGTACGTGCAGTTCACGGCGCACAGTGAGGGGGTGCCCGAGGCCGAGGTGCTGGGCAGGCTCACCGAACGCATGGCGCTTCCGGAGCCGGCCACCGACGGCGATGTCGCCGAGGCCGTCACGTTCCTGGCCTCGGACCGGGCGCGGGCGATCACCGGACAGTCGCTCCTGGTCAACGCTGGTGAGCTGATGCGGTAGGCCTGATGCGATGAGCCTCCCCTTCTCCGCCGCACGGGACCCGCATCCCGTGCGGCGTTCCTCGTTGTCCTCTGCACAGCCTGACGAAGTGCCCGCTCATCGTGTGGCCGCCATCACTTCGGCGACAACGACCGCGTAAGTCAAGAGCGGGCAAAATCGTTCGAATTACTGATCCGCGTTCACATCTCTGACCGTCGCAACCTTGACCGGGACACCGGGCAGACGGTTCAATCCCCGATGTCCCCGCTCCCGCACGGGGCCCCGCTGAACGGCCGTACTGGCGAAGTGCGCACCCCGTTCACAAGGCGGACCCCAGGAGGGGGCACATGAACAGTCTCGACTGGGTCGTGCTCATCGGCTACTTCGGCGTGATGGTCGCGATCGGGCTCTGGTCCCACAAGCGCGTGGACAACGTCAGTGACTTCTTCACCGCGGGCGGCAGGATGCCGTGGTGGCTGTCCGGCATCTCGCACCACATGTCCGGCTACAGCGCGGTGATGTTCACCGGTTACGCGGGCATCGCGTACCAGTACGGCGTCACGTCCTTCGTCACCTGGTCGCTGCCGATCGCCATCGGCATCGGTATCGGTGCCCAGCTCTTCGCTCCCCGGCTCAACCGGCTGCGCTCGCGGCTGCATGTCGCGTCGCCGCTCGAATACCTGAAGAACCGCTACAACATCCAGACGCAGCAGGCACTCGCCTGGTCCGGGCTGCTGCTGAAGATCGTGGACGTCGGCGCCAAGTGGGCGGCCATCGCCACCCTGCTCTCCGTCTTCACCGGCATCTCCATCACCCAGGGCATCTTCATCACCGGCTGCATCACCGCCGTCTACTGCACGGTCGGCGGTCTGTGGGCGGACGCGCTCACCGAGCTGGGCCAGTTCGTGATCCAGCTTCTCGCCGGCGTCGCGATGCTCGTCACCGCCATGAGCGAGCTCGACGGCGTCAGCACCCTGTGGACGGTCTGGGACAAGCTGCCCGAGGGCCATACGGACCCGACGGCCGGCCCGTACACCGTGACCTTCCTGCTGGCGTATCTGTTCATCAAGACCTTCGAGTACAACGGCGGCATGTGGAACCAGGCGCAGCGCTACATGGCCACGGAGTCCGCGGCGGCCGCGAAGCGTTCGGCCCGGCTCTCCGCCGTGCTGTGGCTGGTCTGGCCCACGGTCCTGTTCTTCCCGATGTGGTGCGCCCCGCTGCTGGTGGACGCGCAGAAGCCGGACGCCTCGGACAGCTACGCCCTGATGACCGAACAGCTGTTGCCGCACGGCCTGTTGGGGCTGGTCGTCGTCGGCTTCTTCTCGCACACGATGGCCATGTGCTCCTCGGACGCCAACGCCATCTCGGCGGTCTTCACCAGGGACATCGCCCCGGTCCTGGCCAAGTCCGCTCGCGACTGGGGAACCCGGGCGGGCCTGCTGGCGGCCCGCCTGTCGACGCTCGGCTTCCTCGCCCTGTCGATGGCGCTCGCCACCCAGATCAACTCGCCGACGTTCAAGGACATCATCTCGGTCGTCATCAAGTGGATCGCCGGTCTGATGGGTCCGATCGCGATTCCGTTCATGCTCGGCCTGCTGCGCGGCTTCCGCAGGTCCGGCCCGACGGCGGCGCTGACCAGCTGGGCGGCGGGGCTGCTGGCGTTCTACTTCACCAACTACGACTTCGACGGCTCGGTGAAGACGGGTGTCGCGCTCCAGTACCAGGTGGCCCTGCCGCTGGCCATCTCGCTGGTCCTCTACATCGTGATCGGCTTCGTCAAGCCGGAGGACACCCCCGAGCGCGACGCGGTCATCGAACAGATCAACTCGGACGGTGACGGCGCGGCGGCCGGGGCGACGGTACCGGCTCAGGCCGGTCCGGGGGACGCGGCGGTCACGGAGGGCGTGAAGGACTGACGCTCACCGCTCCGAGGGGTGGGGTAGGAGAAGAACGTGACAGATGGCCGGTTCAGTGTCACGTTGTTCTCCGGCCCCTGTCCTCGCCCGTGGGTGGCGGGGCCGCAGGGAACGTGACAGATGGCCGTCCGAGTGTCACGTTCTTTTCGCACCCCTACCCCCGCCCGTGCTCCGGGGGCCGGCCGGACGCGCAGCACGTGTCAGCCGCACGGGCAGAGCGCTCCAGCCGCACGCGCCGCACGCGCCAGCCATACGGGCTGAGCGTGCCAGCCGCACGGGCAGTGGCTGCCAGTCGCACCCGCACCGCGTGCCAGCCACCCAGGCAGAGCCTGCCAGCCGCACCCGCAGCGCGTGTCAGCCGCGCGGATAGCGGGCCAGCCAGCCCGGTGCGGCGGCCGACGGGCTGTGCAGGGCCGGGCCCTGCGTCATCTCCATGGCGAAGTCGTCCGCGAGCTCCAACACCGTCGGCCTGCCCTCCAGTTCGGCGAGCCAGGCGGGCGGCAGCGCGGTCTCCCCGTGCAGCGCGCCGAGCAGCGCCCCGCACAGGGCCCCGGTGGCGGCGGAAGGCCCGCCGTGGTTGACGGCCAGCCGCAGCCCGTGGCGTATGTCCTCGCCGACCAGCGCGCAGTACACGGCGACGGAGAGAACCTCCTCCGCCGCGTCCGTGGCGCCAAGCGACTCGATCAGGGCGGGCCCCGGAATGCCCTGGCGCACGGTGCCGAGGGCCTGCTTCAGCGCCTCGGTGACCGGTTCGTGCCCCGGGCGCTCCGCGAGCAGGGCCAGCGCGTGCTGGACGGAGCCGTCCAGGGTCTCGCCCCGGGCCAGGCCGTGCACCATGACGGCGAGGGCGCCCGCGGAGAGCAGTGCGGTGGGGTGGCCGTGGGTCTGGGCGGCGCACTCGACGGCGAGTTGCAGGACGAGCTGGGGCTCCCAGCCGACGAGCAGCCCGAACGGTACGGACCGGGTGAGGGCGGCCGAGTCCCGCGCCTGGGGGTTCTTGGGCTGGTCGAGGGTGCCCATGGTGGTGTCGCCGAGCCCCGTCAGGCATTCCCGGGTCGGGCCGCGACGGGCGTACAGCCACTCCTGCCGGGCCAGCCAGCCGTTGTCCTCGCGGCGCTCGTCGGGCCCCCAGTCGTGCTGGGTGGCCGCCCACCGCAGATGGGCCCGGTGCACATCGGTGGGCGGGTGCCAGGCCCCGGTGTCGCGGCGGACCTGGGCGCGGATCAGCCCGTCGACGGTGAAGAGGGTGAGCTGGGTGGCGGCGGTGACGGTGCCGCGTCCGCCGAACGCGGGTACGAGGTCGGTGACCGCGTCGGCACCGTGCGCCGCCCGGATCTCTTCGAGCGTGAGCCCGTCGACCCCTGCCCCGAGCGCGTCCCCGATGGCCCCGCCCAGCAGCGCGCCGCGCACCCGGCTCCGGAAGTCCTGCTGCTCGACACGGCCCCACACAGCCGTGGTCCCTGTGCTCACCGTGTCCCTCCCCCGTCGGCCGGCACACCGGCCGACCTGCGACTGCGCAGCACTGTAATGGAACGGGAACGGGCGGCAGAGAGAGCGGAACAGGGTACGCGTGGGTATGGGGGCGGACGTCCCGCAGGTCGTTTTTGACCGTCACTTCGACATGATGAAGTCCAGTGCGTAGCCGGAAGCGGTCGTCCAGTAGGTGACGAGCCGGCCGTCGTCCGCGTACAGCGTGTCCACGGGCATGGGGACGTCGGCCGGCTTCCCGGCACCGCTGCCGGACTTGCCGCCCTGGAGGCCGAGGGCGATGCCCTTCGCCTCGTACTCGTCCCTGGCGCCGCCGCTGACGAGCAGAGCGGCGGATACCTCCTCTCCCGGAGCGATGGTGACCGGTCTCCCCGCGTCCGGGTCGCTGTCCTTGATCACCGGGACCGTGGTGCGGGCATCGGCACCGAGCCGTACGAGGGGGTACCGGTGCAGATTCATGGTGTCCCCCCGTGGTCGGCCGCGAGCGGCCGTTCCCGACTACCGTTCGCAGATCGAGCGTGCACCAGGAGCCATCATCAACTTGCCTTCTTTTCACGCATGTTGCCGAACCAGGACGAGGACGATGACGAAATCGTTCCGTCAGACAGCCGCGTCCACTGCGATGAGTTTGCCCGGCCCGGGGAGTCTCCCCCTTACCGACAAGCACAGGAGAAACACATGTCCCAACTGCTGAGAGTCCAGAATTTCAACGTTTCGAGCGATGGATTCGGCGCTGGTGAGAACCAGTGCCTGGAGCGTCCGTTCGGCGACGCCGATCCCGGGGCGATGTTCTCCTGGGCCGGGGCCACCGCGAGCTGGCCGATGCGCACCGACCCCGGCGGCAGCCGCGGCCTGGACGACTACCTCACGCGGGACTACGCCCGCAACATCGGCGCCGAGATCATGGGCCGGGGCAAGTTCGGCCCCCAGCGCGGGCCCTGGGAGAACCTCGACTGGCGCGGCTGGTGGGGCGACAAGCCCCCGTTCCGCACCCCGGTGTTCGTGATGACCCACCACGTGCGTCCTTCGTTCACGCTCTCCGACACCACGTTCCACTTCGTCGACGCCGACCC
The DNA here is from genome assembly GCF_042890955.1 of Streptomyces sp. NPDC001933. NCBI lineage: Bacteria > Bacillati > Actinomycetota > Actinomycetes > Kitasatosporales > Streptomycetaceae > Streptomyces > Streptomyces sp. NPDC001933. Next base: position 256,522 of record NZ_JBIASS010000007.1, read on the forward strand.
GGCCACGGTCCTCGAACAGGCGCGGGAGGCGGCGCAGGGCAAGGATGTCCGGCTCGGCGGCGGGGCCACCACCATCCGGGAGTTCCTCGACGCCGACCTCGTCGACACCCTGCATGTGGCGGTCTCGCCGGTGGAGATCGGATCCGGGTCACGGCTGTGGAAGTCGCCCGACGAGCTGCTCGACCGCTTCCACGTGGATGTCGTGCCCAGCGCGAGCGGCGTGACGCACCACCTGTTCTGGCGGAAGTAGGCGGAGGCAGGCGGCAGCAGTCGCGAGCAGACAGCCGGCCGGCCGTCGCGGACAGCGCGGCGGTGTGGTCGTGGTCCGGCCCGGGAACCCGTCCCGGGCCGGACGCCCCCGCCTCCTGGACCGTCTCAGTCCGGCAGCACCGGCAGCAGCTCCGGAAGGTGCCCGTCGGACGCCGTGGCCGCCGCGACCCGCTCCTCGGGGACTTCCCCGTACAGCGTCGTACGCGGCTTCGCCGGCCGTCCCGCGAGCTCCGCGATGGCGATCAGGTCCTGGATGGAGCGGTACGAGCCGTAGCTCGACCCGGCCATCCGGGAGATGGTCTCCTCCATCAGGGTGCCGCCCAGGTCGTTGGCGCCCGAGCGGAGCATCTCGGCCGCGCCCTCCGTGCCGAGCTTGACCCAGCTGGTCTGGATGTTGGTGATGTGCGGGTGGAGGAGCAGCCGGGCCATGGCGGTGACGGCCCGGTTGTCGCGGTCGGTCGGGCCGGGGCGGGCGATGCCCGCGAGGTAGACCGGTGCGTTGGTGTGGATGAACGGCAGCGTGACGAACTCCGTGAAGCCGCCGGTCTCCTGCTGGAGTCGGGCCAGCGTCCGCAGGTGGCCGAGCCAGTGGCGGGGCTGGTCCACGTGCCCGTACATCATCGTGGAGGACGAGCGCAGGCCCACCTCGTGGGCGGTCCTGATGACTTCGAGCCAGGTCGCGGTCGGCAGCTTGCCCTTGGTGAGGACCCAGCGGACCTCGTCGTCCAGGATCTCGGCCGCCGTGCCGGGGATCGAGCCGAGCCCGGCCTCCTTCGCGGCGATCAGCCAGTCGCGGATGGACATTCCGGTGCGGGTGGCGCCGTTGACGACCTCCATCGGCGAGAAGGCGTGCACATGCATGCCGGGCACGCGTTCCCGTACCGCCCGCGCGATGTCGAAGTACGCGGTGCCGGGCAGGTCCGGGTGGATGCCGCCCTGCATGCAGACCTCGACCGCCCCGACGTCCCACGCCTGTGCGGCCCGGTCCGCGACCTGGTCCAGGGAGAGGGTGTACGCGTCGGCGTCGGTGCGCCGCTGGGCGAAGGCGCAGAAGCGGCAGCCGGTGTAGCAGACGTTGGTGAAGTTGATGTTCCTGGTGACGATGTACGTGACGTCGTCGCCGACCACGTCGCGCCGCAGGGCGTCCGCGATCCGGCAGAGCTCGTCGAGCGCCGGGCCGTCCGCGTGGAGCAGGGCGAGCGCCTGCTCGTCGGTGAGCTTCGTCGGGTCGTCGGCCGCCTGGCTCAGCGCCTCGCGCACATCGCCGTCGATCCGGGACGGCACCATGCCGGGCGCGGCGGCCTCGCGCAGCGCCTCCCAGTCCCCGTACACCTCGTCGAAGTCCTCGCGGCGGTCGCCGGTGCGGCCCTCGGTGTCGATGGTGCGGTGCAGGTCGGTGCGGCCGGTGGCGCCGAACTCCTCGTCGGGCTCCTGCCAGGGCAGCCCGGCGGGGGTGGCGTCCTCGCGGGCGAGCCCCGTCTCCGGGTCGGCGAGGGCGCGGACGTGCGGGAGGAGGCGGGGGTCGAGCCACGGCTCGCCGCGCCGGATGAACTCCGGGTAGATGGTGAGCCGCTCCCGCAGCGCGAAGCCCGACTCGGCGGTCTTCGCGGCGAGTTCGTCGATGTGCGGCCAAGGGCGCTCGGGGTTCACATGATCGGGGGTGAGCGGTGAGACGCCGCCCCAGTCGTCGATCCCGGCGCCGATGAGCAGCGCGTACTCCGCGTCGACGAGGTTCGGCGGCGCCTGGATGCGGGCGGACGGGCCGAGGATGTGCCGGGCCACGGCGATGGCGGCGGCCAGCTCCTCCAGCTCGGCGTCCGGCATGCCGCGCATCGCGGTGTCCGGCTTGGCGCGGAAGTTCTGGACGATGACTTCCTGGATGCCGTGGTAGGCGCGGGCGGTCTTGCGCAGCTCGAAGAGGGAGTCCGCGCGCTCCTCGTACGACTCCCCGATGCCGATCAGGATGCCGGTGGTGAACGGGACGTTGGACCGCCCCGCGTCCTCCAGCACCCGCAGCCGCACGGCCGGCTCCTTGTCCGGGGACCCGTGGTGCGGGCCGCCGGGCTCGGACCACAGGCGGGTGGCCGTCGTCTCCAGCATCATCCCCATGGACGGTGCGACGGGCTTCAGCCGCTGAAGGTCGGTCCAGCTCAGCACGCCCGGGTTGAGGTGCGGGAGCAGCCCGGTCTCCTCGAGCACCCGGATCGCCATGGCGCGTACGTACGCGAGGGTGTCGTCGTACCCCTCGGCCTCCAGCCACTCCCGCGCCTCGGGCCACCGGTCCTCCGGCCGGTCCCCGAGCGTGAACAGCGCTTCCTTGCACCCCATGGCCGCGCCCTCGCGGGCGATGTCCAGCACCTCGTCGGGCGAGAGGAACATCCCGTGGCCCGCACGCCGCAGCTTGCCGGGCACGGTGACGAAGGTGCAGTAGTGGCACTTGTCGCGGCAGAGCCGGGTCAGCGGGATGAAGACCTTGCGCGAGTACGTGATCACCCCGGGCCGCCCTGCTGCTTCCAGCCCGGCGTCCCGCACCCGGGCGGCCGAGGCGGCGAGGTCGGTCAGATCCTCCCCCCTCGCCTGGAGCAGAACGGCGGCCTCGGCCACATCGAGAGCGACACCGTCACGGGCCCGCTTGAGGGCACGCCGCATGGAATTGGTCGTCGGACGTCCGCGCTGAGGATCGGTCATGAACCGAGCATACGAGCGAGCCCCGCACCCCGGACCAGGGCATCTGCCCGCCGGAGCTCGGGCAGCTCCGGCGGGCCCGAGCCGTATGCGTACCGGGGAGGGTGGGACCGATCGCGGACCGGGCGTGGCCCGACGCCGGCACATCTCCGACACGTGATCGCGTTGCTTCAGTCCGTCACTGCCTGGGCGAGTGCACGTACCAGCGGGGTAGCGCGGTCCGTGCGCCAGATCAGCCCCCACTGGACGGGCGGGGCATCGTGGATGGGGAGGTACACGACGTCGGTCTGCGCGTGGTAGCGCCGTCCCTCGTCGGGGACGACGCAGACCGCGTCGCCTGCTGCGACGAGGGCAAGGATCTCGTAGAAGGTGGTGACGGCCGGGCCGCGGCGGACCGGGCGTCCGGCCGGAGTGCGGGCCGGCAGGACGGCGGCCTCCCAGTAGGCGGGTATGGGGCCGTCCAGGCGCGGCACGATCTGATCGCCGAGCACCTCCATGCTCACCGACTCCTGCCGGGCGAGCGGGTGGTCCACGGACGTCATCAGATGGAGGGGTTCCTCGCGCAGCATCGCCCCGACGGTCAGGTCCGGCTCGCGAACCGGCAGCCAGATGGTCACCGCGTCGACCTCGCCGGCCCGCAGGGCCCCGAACGGATCGCTGAAGAACACTTCCCGGAAACGGAGTTCGACGGACGGGTGCCGGGACCGGAAGCGGGTCAGGACCGGGGCCAGGTCGTGCATCTGTGCGCCCATGACCCCCAGCTTCAGTGTGTCGGCCGATCGGCGGGCGACGTCGATCACCTCCGCCAGGGCGTCCTGGATGCCCGCATAGGCCGGCTTCAGTCTCTGGAGCAGCACCTCTCCGACGGGGGTCAGCCGCACCTGGCGGCTCGTGCGCTCGAAGAGCTGGGCGCCGATGGCGCGTTCCTGCTTCTTGATCGCCTGGCTGACACGGGCCGGGGAAACATGCAGGCGCTCGGCGCTGCGGCCGAAATGGAGCTCCTCCGCGAGCGTCAGGAAGATCTCCATGTCCCGCAGTTCCATCCTGGCGGCCCCCGATTCCGTCCGGTCCCGGGGTCGTTAACCCCTGGGTTAACGACCATAACAAGATCAGCTGTTGACCCCGGGCCGCCCCGGTGCGCATGCTCGGGACCAGGCCCCTCTGGCGGCGCGAGACGGCTGGAATTGCCCGCTCAAGTCGGCCGACGGCCCGGAAGGCGCGTACCTCATCGGGCGTGACACCTCGCCGCCCCGTCCTGCGCCCACCGAGTACGAACCCTCACGGAGAGATTGCCGCGTGACACCTGATCCGAGCACCGTCCATCCCCTGCCCGCCCACGAACGTGTCGTCTTCCTCAAGCCGCTGGTCGACGGGACGAAGGTCGTGGCGGGTGACTTCACCTACTACGACGACCCCGACGGCGCGACCGACTTCGTACGGCGCAACGTGCTGTACGCGTACGGTCCGGAACGCCTGATCATCGGCAAGTACTGCGCGATCGCGACGGGCACCCGGTTCCTGATGGCGGGCGCCGCCCACCCGTCGATGGGGGTGTCCACCTTCCCTTTCACCATGTTCGGCGGGGAGTGGACCGAGCGGACGCTCGACCTCGTCACCGGCATGCCCAGCCGGGGTGACACGGTGGTCGGCAACGACGTGTGGTTCGGATACGGAGCCACCGTGATGCCGGGGGTGCGGATCGGCGACGGTGCGGTGATCGCGGCCGGAGCGATGGTCACCGCCGACGTGCCGCCGTACACCGTCGTGGGCGGCAGTCCGGCCCGGACGATCAGACAGCGCTTCCACGACGGCGACGTCGAGCGGCTCGTCCGGGCCGCCTGGTGGGACTGGCCCGTCGAGCTGGTGACCGAGCACGCCCGGACCATCATGGCCGGATCCCCCGAGGACATCGAGCGCATCGCCACCGCCGAAGGTCTGGAGCAGCAGCAGTGACGCCCCGAACCGTCGAGGAGTACGCGGTGTCCGACCGCGAGAGCGGCCCGTACGCGCTCACCACGGGCCCGGACGGCGCGCTGTGGTTCACCCTGGTGCACAGCGGCAGGATCGGCCGGCTGGTACCGGGGCAGGAGCCGACCAGTCATCGGCTCGCCCCGGACAGCGGTCCGACGGTCATCTGCAACGGGCCGGACGGTGCGCTGTGGTTCACGCAGTACCGGGGGCACCGGATCGGGCGGATCACGCCTGCCGGCCAGGTGACGGAGTTCGCGCTGCCGACCGCGGAGTGCGGCCCCTTCGGTATCGCGGCGGGGCCGGACGGCGCGCTGTGGTTCACCGAGACCGCCGCCGACCGTGTCGGCCGCCTCACCACCGACGGCACGGTCACCGAGTATCCGCTGCCCCGTACCGGCGCGTTCCCCTCCGCGATCGCCGCGGCCGGGGACTCGATGTGGTTCACCATGAACCAGGCCAACGCCATCGGCCGTATCGGCATGGACGGCCGCATCACGGTCCACGAGCTGCCCACCGAGGCGGCCGCACCGGTGGGGATCGCCGTGGGCCCGGACGGAAGCGTCTGGTTCACCGAGATCGCGGCCGGTCAGATCGGCCGGCTGACACCCGACGGCCGCATCACCGAGCACCCGCTGCCCGACCGCTCCGCCAGGCCGCACGCCGTCACGACCGACGCGGACGGAACGGCCTGGTTCACCGAATGGGGCGGGAACCGGGTCGGCTCGCTCACCTCCGACGGCACGGTCACCGTCCATGACCTGCCTACCCCGGGTTCCGAGCCGCACGGCATCACGGTGGGCCCGGACGGCGCCCTGTGGACGGCCCTGGAGACGGGCGCACTGGCCCGCATCGACCCGACCACCACCTGAACCACCACCCTCACCACCGAGAACATCAACAACACCGAACAGAGGAACACCCCATGAAATACGCCCTCGTGATCTTCGAGACGGATGCGTCACGCGCCTTGATCCAGGCCGACCGCGCCGCCTACCGAAAGGCGTACGAGACCTGGATCGGCGAGGTCGCGGCAGCGGGCAAGCTGGCGGGCGGCGACGCCCTGGAGACCGAGCACCAGGGCCCCGTCACCGTACGCAAGACGGCGGACGGGTCCGCGGCGGTGACCGAGGGGCCCGTGCACAGCGGCGAGGAAACCCTCGGCGGCTGGTTCGTGCTGGAGGTGGCCGACCACGCCGAGGCCATCGAGCTGGCCCGCAGCTTCCCCACCCCGGAGGCGCTCGAAATCCGCCCGGTCCTCGAATCGGCCTGAGCGGCATGCGGCCCTCGACGCCCACGGCACGGACACCCGGCCTGCCCGCCCCGCGCGACATACCGGGCCCGGAACGCTGCTTCCCTTCACAGGAGTTGAATTGACACCGACATCGGTGACCTGCCGACCGCTGACCGGCCCCGAGGAGATCGACCTCTTCTGCCGGCTCTCCTACGTCCTCGACCACGAACTGACCGCCGACTTCGCCAACGGCTGCCGCCGCCCCGAGTGGGCATGGGTGGCCCTGGACGGCGACCGTCTCCTCGCCCGGCTCGCCTGGTGGACGACCCCGGGCGGTGACGCCCCGCTGCAGTTCGACTTCTTCGACATCGACGACACGCTGCCCCGGGCCGACCGCGACAAGATCGGCCTGCGGCTGTTCGAGACGGCGACGGCGGCCGTCTTCCCGGCGGGCGCGAAGCTGCCGGAGTACGGCCGCTTCGTCCCGCCCGACTGGCACGAGGACCCCGTGGCCCGCGAGGTGGTCGAATCCCGCACCCGTGTGCTGGAGAGCACCGGAGCACGGCTGCTGGTCGAGCGCCTGCGGCTGCAGTGGACCCCGTCGTCCCCGCTCCCGGAGTCCAAGGGGCGTCTCGTCTTCCGCCCGGTGGCCGACCGCGAGGACCTCCTCGCCCTGATGACCCCGGTCATGGAGGGCACCCTCGACGCCCACGGCCAGGCGGACCTGGCGTCCGGACTGAGCCCGCGCGAAGCGGCGGAACGGCACTACGACGGGGAGTTCGCCGGGTTCAAGAGCCCGCACGAGTGGTGGCGCATCGCCGAACTCCCCGACGGCGGAGGTCCGGTGGGCTTCGTGATCCCGGCCCGCAACAGCTACCACCCGATCATCGCGTACATCGGTGTCCTGCCCGCACTCCGCGGCAACGGCCACATCGACGAGATCCTCGCCGAGGGCACCCGCGTCCTGGCCGCCGAGGGCGTCGACCGGATCAGGGCGTCGACGGACCTCGGCAACGTCCCCATGGCGAAGTCCTTCGCCCGCGCCGGATACGTCAACTTCGAACGGTCCCTCAACCTGGTCTGGGACTGACTGCCGCGGGCCTGACCCGCGACGCGGATCGGGCCCCTGCCCGAAGGCCGTCACGGACTCAGTGTCTGAGGCCGACGTCGATGCGCATCGCCACGATCGTGGCGATCGCACCGCGACCCGGATGACCATCACGCCGCGGCCCCGACGTGAAAAGGCTTCAGGAAGAAGAAGCCCAACCCTTCCCCTGGAGGTCGGGCAGCTCCGGCCGACCCGAGCCATGTGCGTACCGGAGGTGAACTGCGTCAGGCGGCCGAGGAACGCCCGCCCACTCCGATCCCACCCGGTCCGCCGCCTTCGTGCGCGGTGAAGGAGAACGCCGAGGTGTCGCCGTCCAGATCAATGGTGAGCGAAGCGTCCAGAGCCTTGGCCAGGCGCGTCAGGAGAGCCAGGGTCGGAATGGAGTCGCCGCCCTCGATATTGGAAATCTGCGGCTGCGTCATCCCTGCGCGACGGGCAAGCTCGGCCTGCGACAGCCCGAGTTCGGTCCGCCGGTCATAGACAGCCTGCCCCAGCGCGAAGGCGTACCCGGCCTCGACATAGGCGGACGACTCCTCGACTGCCTCCCCCAGAAGCTTTCTGGTCTGCCGTGTCTTCCACTGGGAGTGATCCACGACTATGCCTCCTCGCTCCGGTCGTATGTGTGCGCGGCCGCACCATGATCCGCCTCGCACACCTTCTGGGCCAGCTGAGCGCGCTCGACCTCGGCAGTCTCTCGTTGTTTGGTCTTCCGGAACACCGTCAGCAGCACGATTCGCTTCTCGGGGGCGAGCCAGTAGGTGATGCGCACCGCGCTGCCGTCCATGATGAAGCGCAACTCACGCACCTTGCCACCAAGGTGCCTGGCGTAGGGCTCGCCCAGAGTTGTGGGCTTCGCCGCGAGCATGTCTGCTGCCCGTTCAGCCTTGTCGTACTGAGCATCAGCAAGCAGCGCCAGCCACTGCCGAACCTCGGGCTCGATCTCGATTCGCCAAGGTAATTCCACAGGAGCAACTATACAGAAATTTATATAGGCGGGATTCGATCCGATTCCTCGCCACGTCGGGCCGAAGCGCACGGTGCTGTGTCCGGTTCAGCCCACGCTGCCTCGCCGACCAGCCTGGCCGGTCGCGACTGCCGTGTGGCGGCCCAGCCAGGCGGGGTGGCCCGTGCGGATCACCCCGCCCAGCGAGCCGACGCCAGTTTGAACGGCACCACCCACGGCTTGACCCTCACGTTGCGTGAGGCCGGAGGGTGGCGTGCATGAGCGACCACTTCAACGCGTTCGAGATGAGTCCCGTGCCCACCCCCGGCCCGGATGCGGTTCCGCCGGAGCTGTTCCGTGGCATCTATGGAATGCCCGCGTTCGCGACGATCCCCACGACCGATCTGGCGGCGTCGGTGGACTTCTGGACTCGTGGGCTCGGATTCTTCGAGCTGTTCAGCATCCCCGGCACACTCGTGCACCTGCGCCGTTGGGCGTTCCAGGACGTACTCCTGATCTCAGCGGCGAGCGTTCCGGAACAGGCGCCGGCGATGAGCCTCAGTTTCTCGTGCGTGCTCAGCCAGGTCGATTCCCTCGTGGAGGCCTGTCGTGCGCTGCGCCCGGACTCGGTCGACGGTCCACGGGACACTCCCTGGAACACCCGCGACGTGGAGGTGGTCACCCCCGAGAACGCACGGATCGTTCTCACTGCGGCGAAGCCCTTCGATCCGGCCAGTCAGGAGGCGCGGAACCTTGAGGCCATCGGCATCACCCCACCGGGCGCCGGTGGCGGCGACAATCAGGAGCATGCCTGATGCCACCGACGCCGACGGCCTCCCCGTCGGTCAGGTCTCGACCCGCCTGGGCGTGACGGTCCGCGCGCTGCACCACTGGGACGAGATCGGTCTCGCGCGGCCGTCGCTGCGCACGGCTGCCGGATACCGGCTCTACACCGCCGGCGACCTGGAACGCCTGCACCGCATCGTCATCTACCGCGAGATCGGTCTCGGCCTGGACAGGATCCGGGCAGTCCTGGACGACTCGACCGCCGACGTAGCCGGTGCGCTGCGCGCACAGCGCACCCAGGTCGCGGAACGGATCGACCGCCTCCAGCAGCTCGGCGCCGGACTGGACCGGATGATCGACGCCCACGAGCGCGGCCTGCTGCTGACCGCGGAGCAGCAGGCCGCGGTCTTCGGCCCCCAGTGGGACCCGGACGGGCCCGCCCGAGCCCGTCAGCGCTGGGGAGACACGACGCAATGGCGGCAGTACGCCGAACGCTCCGCCTCTCGTGGCCCGGAGGAATGGCAGGCCATCGCCGACTCCGTCACCGCCCTCGACCGCGCCCTCGGCGATGCGATGGACGCCGGCGTCGCACCCGGCAGCCCGGAAGCGAATCGGCTCGTCGAGCGGCACCGCGAGGTCTTCGCCTCGTACTTTCCCCTCACCAGGCAGATGCAGGTCTGCCTGGGCCGCATGTACGAGGCCGATCCGGCATTCGCCGCCCACTACGACGGCATCCGCACCGGGCTTGCCACGTGGTTCCGTCGAGCCGTCGACGCCGACGCGCGCGCCCACGGCATCGACCCCGACACCGCGACCTGGGAGTAGGGCGCGGGCCGGAAGCGTCGGTCAACGGGCTCGCGTGCGGGAGGCTCCTGGCCGGTGCCCTCGGTTGCTCCCGGCTGTTCTCGGCTGTTCTCGGCTGTTCTCGGTCAAGCTCCGGCCTGTCGCCTGCCTGGAGGTTTGGACGGAGCCGACCACCCGTACGAGTGATCAATGCGAAACGTTTCCCCAGGGTGATCCCGGCAGGGTGAGCATGTGTCGACTCTTCGTCACCACCTCTGCCACGGAAGGCGGGCACAGCCATGTCGTTCGACAGCACCCAGGAAAGCCCCTTCGAGATCAGCCCCGACGACCTCGCCAAGCTGGAAGCGATCCGCGAGGCGCTGTTAGACCCGTCGCCGCGCAGGATCGGCCGCCTGGACCAGTGGGGCCTGGCCGACACCTACGAGGTGCACGCGGAGATCGCCGGGTACACGGAGCTCTCGATCGCCATGCCGGACGGGACGATGCTCGACGCGTCGCTGAGCGTCCCGCGCGACCTCGCCCCCGGACAGACCTGCCCGGCGGTCGTCCTGCCCGCCCCGCTGATCAGCATCGGGCACCGGGCATACCTCGGAATGTTCCCGCGCTGGGCCCTGGGCGGCTATGCCGTCCTGGCCTACAGCCAGCGCGGCCTGGCCAAGTCCACGGGCGAGATCCACGTCGCCGGACCGCAGGACGTGGCCGACGCCGCCGAGGTCATCAACGCACTGGTCCAGATCGACGGCGTCGACCCGGACCGGATCGGCTTCTTCGGCTCCTCCTACGGCGCCGGAACGAGCCTGCTGGCAGCCGCGAAGGACCAGCGGGTCAAGGCCGTGGCCGGCACCAGCGCCTGGGGAGATCTGTTCGCCTCGCTCTACGAGAACGGCACCCGACACCTGGCGGCCTTCGAGGCGCTCGTGAAGCTGTTCGACGAGGACCGGTGCTCGGAGGAGTTCCGCGGCATCATCGAGAAGATCCGCAGCAACACCATCGACGACGAGGTCAGGGAGTTCGCCCGGGTACGGTCGCCCAAGCAGTACCTGGACGCGTACAACAACGCCAACACGCCGATCCTCCTGACCACCGCCTGGCACGAGACGATCTTCTCGGTGCCCGCCGTCGTCGACCTCTTCACCAAGCTGACGGGGCCCAAGTCGCTCCTCGTCCAGGTAGGCGACCACGGCAACGGCGAACTCCTCGGCCTGGCCGGTCTCATCTCCAAGCCCACCGAGATGGCCTACCGGTGGATGGACCACCACCTCGGTGGCAGCGCCGGCGACGGAGCGCAGCCGCAGTTCGGCATTCGCTCGGAGTACATGCACAACCTCCTCTCCGACCTCCGCCACGAGGACTGGGAGAGCTACGCCCTGCCCCGGAAGCGGTTCCACCTCGCGGACGCCGCCGCCGGCGAGCGCGACGGGCAGATGTCCGAAGGCAGCCCGCAGCCGGGCTGGACCCGCTCCGTGAAGGCCACCGGTCAGAGCACCGAGGCCGTCGTCGCCCCGAAGCTCGTCCAGACCGGGCTGGCCGAGCGCATGGGCCTGCCGCACGTCTACAAGACGGCCGAGATCGACCGCGGCCTCGCGGCGATCTGGACCACCGCGCCGCTGGCGCAGGCCATGCGCGTCCAGGGCGACCTGGAGGTGCGGGTGACCGTGAAGCCGCAGGAGGCGAACGCCACGATCGTGGCCTACCTGATGGACAGCGACCCGGCCACCGGCAAGGCCGCCATCATCACCCACGCCCCGTACACGATCACCAACGAGCAGGCCGGCCGGGCCACCACGGTGACCTTCTCCCTCCAGCCCGCCCACTACGTCCTGGCCAAGGGCCGCCGGCTCCAGCTCGTCATCGACACCAACGACCCGTTCTTCGCCGACGCCAACACCACCCCCTCCGCCCTCGAACTGACCTCCCCCCAGGGCGCCGAGTCCTACATCGACATCCCCCTCGACACCCTGGGCTGACCCCACGCCCCGCATGCCGCTGCGGCCGACCCGATCATGAACGGGTCGGCCGCGTCAGACCAGTTCGTCCGCGAGCAGGTCCATCAGCAGACCGTCCTGCCAGACCCCCGTCCGGTGGTCCCGCCAGTACGCCCGCATGATTCCCACGGGTTTGAACCCGACTTTGCCGTAGCAGCGGATCGCCGCGGAGTTGGCCGCGGCGGGATCGATGGTCAGCCGGTGATGGCCGCGTTCCCGCACCAGCCACCGGGCCAGCGTGCGCACCGTGTCGGTACCGAGGCCCTTCCCGTGGTGCCTCGCCGTCAGGAAGATGTCGATGCCCGCGTGGCGGAACTCGGGATCGTTCTCCTCATTGAACTGGACGGCGCCGATGACCTCGCCCTCGAAAACGACGGCCAGCATCCGTTCGTAGCCGTCCGGGGGTGACCACCACGCCGCGACTTCCGGTTCCCTCACGACCCTTTCGAGGATCTCACCCTCGCCATCGGCCACCGGCCGCAGCACGACCTTGTCCCCACGCAGCTCCATGCCCCGCATTCTTCCCGGGCGACGAACGCACCTGGGCCGTCTTCTTCAGATCACCGACCGGCATACTGAGCGCCATCCAAGGCACGGCCGGAAGCAGGTGGCACGAAACCCCAGGTCACACACAGCATCTGAGATCTCCATCAAACCCGGAACGGTTCAAGGCGCGACTGGTCGACCTGTTGGACCGGATTGCCGGCTCCGTGCCCGCCCCGAGGCACCGGTCCACGGGACCGGCCGGGCGGGGGAGGGGCGCCGTCAGGCAGTCTCCCGGACGGCCTTGACCGTCACCAGTTGGGCATAGGAAAGCAGGAACTCCTCCCCCGACTGCGTCGTTCCGACCAGGCCGCTGTCGACGAAGCGGTTCGGGACGACGACCAGGAAGACGTATTCGCCGTCCTCGGGCGCGAGGCAGACCTCGATCCACCGGCCCCGCCGCATCGCCCGGTCGACGACCTGGAGCGCTTCCCGCCGCTCGTCCGCCCAGGACCACACCCTGAACCGCCGCTCCAGCCCTCGGGGCCGCCACACCTCGACGTACATGCCGTAAACGCCGGACAGGGCACCGAGCACGACGAAGGCGCCGAAGCCGCCCACCACTATCAGACCTGAGGTGCTCACAGCCTGGCCGGCTCCGCGTCCCGAGGCGATCAGGACGATCGCCACCAGCCCGACGAGCAGCACCACCACACCAGCGAAGACGGCGACGAGGCGCCCCCAGGTCAGGCCCCGGGAGATCACGTCTCCCGGCAGCGGACGGGTCGGTGCCAGGTTTTCGGGCGGGAGCCGGGTGGGCGGATGATCCGCGGCCGCCGCCCCACCGCGGCCGGTCCCGACCGTCGCGTCACGAGTCACGGTGTCCGCGGCCCTCAGGTCCGACGTCACCGCGTCAGCGGTCACGCTGCCCGGCGGACCTTTCTCCGTTCCGCCCTCCGTGCCCGGCGCGGACCCGTCAGGCGTCATTCGTTCCGTCATCGCCTCGTCGGGGCCGACGACGGTGGCGCCGCCGGGACCGACGGGGGCACCGGGAGCGCGATCCGTCACGGGCGCTCCCCCGGGCATGGTGCGCTCGGGCGGAACCGGCTCGGACCGAACGGGCTCGGGCGGGACGGACCGCGGCAGCGGAAGGGCCGCGAGCCGCTCCCGCACCGCCACCGCGCTCGGCGGCCGGCGCTCCGGCCGCTTGGCGAGGAGTTCCAGCAGCAAGGTGTCCCATGCGGGCGGAAGTCCGTCCCGGCGCAGGCCCGGCGCGACGGGCACCTCGTCCATGTGCTGCCGCAGAACGAGCTGCCAGGGCCCGTCGGGGAAGGGCGGCCGGCCTGTGAGCGTGGCATACAGGAGACAGCCCAGGGAGTAGAGATCGCTGCGTGCGTCGACGTCGCCCCCACCGCCCGCCTGCTCCGGGGACATGAAGGCGACGGTGCCGAGGATGTGGCCGGTGTGGGTGAGTGTCGTCAGGTCGATGCCGGTGGCGTCGAGCCGGGCGATGCCGAAGTCCAGCACAGTCACATGCCCATCGGGGCCGATCATCACATTCGCCGGCTTCAGGTCCCGGTGCACGATTCCCGCCCCGTGCATGGCCGCGAGCGCCTCGCAGATCTCGCCGCCCCACCGGGCGACCTCGGCCAGCGAGGGTCTTCGCCCGGCGAGCACCCGGTTCAGCGGCTCTCCGGGGATCTCCTCCATGACCAGATAGAGCACCGGGCGCCCGTCCACGACCGCCTCACCCGCGTCGTGCATCTCCACGATGTGCGGGTTGCGCAGCAGGGAGGCGACCTGGATCTCGCGGCGGAACCGGCCGGCCGGCTCCGAGGTCACGCCCTCGGCCAGACCCGTCACCGTCTTCACCGCGACACGGCGCTGGCGGTAGGTGTCCGTGGCCCGCCATACGGTGCCCATGCCTCCGGAACCGAGCCGCTCACCCAGCCGGTACCGCCCCCCAATCAGCGCCCCTTGCATGCCAACTCCCTTTTCACGACACGCTTTTGACTGCGTGCCGGATCATTCTCGGCCGTACGCCCCCGCTCCGCCAGCACTTCGAGACCGTTCCGGACACCGGGGCGCGGCCAGTTCGGCCCACACCGTCTTGCCGACCACCCGGTCCTTCACGCCCCACGACGTCGCCAGCGCCCCGACCAGGTGCAGGCCGAACCCCGATTCCGCGCCGGGGCCGGAGGGCCTGACCTCCGGCCCGCGTTCCCCCCGCGCATCCGATACCTCGATACGGAGCGTGTCCACGAGAGCGACGAGCCTCAGCTCGAAGTCCCGCCCCGGCACGAGCCCGTGCAGCACCGCGTTGGCCGCCAGTTCGGACACGATCACCGCGACGTCCCCGGAGAGCTCGCTCCCGTACGGGACGCCCCACGCGTCGAGTTGGTGCACAGCAAGCCGACGGGCGAGCCGCGCGCCCCGACGGGTGGAGCTGAAACGTTGGACGAACTCGGCGCCCACAAGGGTGATTTCGGCGTTCATGTGACTCAGCGTGTCCGGTTGCTCGTACGCTGACCAGCAGTGACACCTCGACGCCGAGTAGCTGTACGGGCACGCCCGGTCGGCTGTACGGGGCGTCGGCCGTGACCGGGCGAACAGAGAGCGGTACGGGGCAGATGGCGAACGAAGAACGGCCGGAGCAGCCGGCCGAATCGGATGGAACGGCGCACCTCTTCAGGGCGCTGGGCAAACAGATCAAGGTGTTGCGCGAACGTGCGGGCATGAGCCAGAAGGAACTGGGGCTCGCGGCCCACTGCGGGGAAGACCTGATCTCGGCGATGGAGCGGGGCGTACGTACGCCCCAGCCCGACTTCCTGATCCGCGTGGACCCGCTCCTCGGAGCGGACGGGGTGCTGCGAGCCACCGCCGACGAGGTGCGAGAGGCGCTGACGAAGGCGCGGACCCGGCACCCCGACTGGTTCCGGGGCTTCGCGCGGGTGGAGGCCGATTCTCTGGCACTTCACGAGTACAGCAACCAAGCAATTCCTGGTCTGCTCCAGACAGAGGAATATGCGCGGGCAGTGTTCACGAAGCGCCGACCTTTGCTGGACGAGCAAACCGTGGAGAAACGCGTCTCGGACCGACTCGCCCGACAACAGATCTTCGAGCGCTGGCCCCAGCCGACGTTTAGCTTCGTGGTCGAGGAAGCAGTCATCCAACGCCCGCTCGGCGGAAGGGCCGTCCACGCTGGCCAACTCCTCCGGATGAGCAAGATCAGCAGGATGCGAACCGTAGAGCTTCAGGTGATGCCCACCGACCGGGACGAACACCCTTCCATGGACGGTCCGTTCACCCTCTTGACACCCAGGGGCCGAAGCGAGGTTGCGTACACGGAGATCCAGGGGCATGCCCGACTCATCACCGACCCGAACGAGGTCCGTCTGTTCAGCGAGCGCTATGGAATCATGCGAGCGCAGGCTCTCACCCCGAGGGAGTCCCTGACGCTGATTGAGAAGATGCTGGGAGAGCAATGAACACCGAGCAGCTCCGCTGGTTCAAGAGCAGCTACAGCAGCGGCGAGGGCGGCGCCTGCGTCGAGGTCGCCTTCGACTGGCGCAAGTCGAGCTACAGCGGCGGCGAGGGCGGAACCTGCGTCGAGGTCGCTACCTGCCCCACCACCATCCACATCCGCGACTCCAAGAACACCCAGGGCCCCCACCTCGACGTCGCCCCCGGCGCCTGGTCCGCGTTCGTCACGTACGCGCAGCAGGGCTGATCGCCCCAGGTCCGCGCCCCGCACCGGATCGCGACAGCCGCGACCCGGTGCGCCGCGACCCGGAGGACCGCGACGCGGCGGGCCCCGACGTAAAAAGGCTTTTAAAGGCTTTGGGAAGAAGAAACTTTCCCAACCCAACCCCTCCCCCAGCCACGCACAGGGGCCCGTCACTCACACGGGTGAGGTTCGCCAACTGAGCTGAGTTTCGCAGGGGTTCGCTGGCATATGCTCGCCGCGACAACCCCCAGACATGCGTCGGCCCCCGGACGGGACTGCGAATCCCACGCCGAGGGCCTGACCACCAAGGAAGTTCGGAGCTTCCCGATGGATACACAGCAGGTTAGCGCGGCCCCGCGCGCCCCGTCTCCTGTTCGCAGGAGCGCCACGCCGACGTCCGGTGTCATGCACATCAACACCCGGCACACCAGCCGCTTCACCGTCATCGGCAACCACCTCGCCCAGCATCGTGAGCTCTCCCTGCTCGCGATCGGGCTCTCGACGTACATCCAGTCGCTTCCCGCCGGGGCGCGGATCGGCATCAAGACGCTTTCCGAGCGGTTTCCCGACAGCGAGGCCCGTATCGCCGCCGCGTTACGCGAGCTGGAAGCGCACGGCTACCTGAGCCGTACCCGCGAGCGGCTGCCCAACGGCCGTGTCGTCACGCGTACTTGCTCCTACAACCAGCCGAACGGCGCCCCGCAACGGCACCCGGCCCCGGCCCCGGCTCCGAAGCCCAAGCCGCGCCGCCAGCCACCCGCACCCGCACCCGCACCCGTGGCCGCAAAGCCCACGCCGGCGCCCGCTCCCACGCCTCCACCCCCGCCGCTCCCCCAGCCCCGCAACCCGCTCCCCCAGTACCTCCGCGCCGCCACCTCGCTGCTCACCGATCTCCACCGGCACGCGGCCGCGATCACGCTCACCGAGAAGGAAGTCGTCCTCCTCGCCCCTGCCGCCGCGACCTGGTTCGAGCGGGGTGCCACGCCCGCCGCTCTCCGGCACGCCCTCACGGACGACCTGCCCCAGCCCCTCAAGCGCCCCGCCAAGCTGCTCCGGTACCGGCTCACCGCTCTCGTCCCGCCCCCGCCGACCCCGGATCACCCCACGGTCCTGTTCCAGAACTGCGACCGCTGCGACCGGGCCTTCCGCTCTCCCACCCCGGGCGACTGCCGCGACTGCCGCGAAGAAGGGGCCGACGATCCGCACGCCCAGTTCCCTATCCTGAGCGGATGATCACTGCTCCTGAACTCGTCATATTCGACTGCGACGGTGTTCTCGTCGACAGCGAACGGATCGCCGTACGCATCCAGGTCCAGGTGGGCGCCGAGCTGGGGTGGCCGCTGACGGCGGAGGAGGTCGTCGAGAAGTTCGTGGGGCGGTCGAACAAGTCCATCGGCGAGCTGGTCGACGCAACGCTGCCCGGCGCTTCCGCCGCCTGGCAGGAGCGCTTCGAGGACCTCCACCGCGATGCCGTCGAGACCGAACTCGTCGCGGTGGAGGGCATCCACGAAGCGCTGGCCGCCCTCGCGCTCCCCACTTGCGTGGCGTCCAGCGGCAGCCACGAGAAGATGCGCCACACCCTGGGCCACACCGGGCTCTACGCGCACTTCGAGGGACGCATCTTCAGCGCCACCGAGGTCGAACGCGGAAAGCCCGCCCCCGATCTCTTTCTGCATGCGGCCCGGCGGATGGGTGTCGAACCCACCGCCTGTGTGGTCGTCGAGGACAGCAAGTACGGGGTGCAGGCCGCCCGTTCAGCCGGGATGCGGGCATTCGGCTTCGCGGGCGGACTGACTCCGGCGCACTGGCTGGAAGGTCCGGACACCGTGGTCTTCGACGACATGCGCAAGCTGCCATCGCTGCTGTCCGGGAGCTGATGACTCGCGGGGCTTCAGGCCGTCACCACTCGTCGCGGCCGATCACCCGGAAGCTGCCCGCGACGCCGTTGCGGATGAACCCGCCGCCATGGACGTCGGGGGTCACGACACCGTAGGTGCTGCCGTAGGGGCCGACCGTGGCAACCGGGGCACCGCCGTCACAGGCGAACCCCCGGAAGACCTCGACCGCGTGCCGGCTGTTGTTGTAGATGCTGAAGCTGCTCGATCCCAGACCGCTGGCCGCCGGGACGCAGCCCCCCGGATAGGCGGAGTACTCCCGTTCGTTGAAGTAGATCTTCTCCTCCCTCTTCCGGTCGTAGCCGCGGTCGCGCCCGCCCCGGCCGCCGCCCTCGTCGCCGTACCCGCCCCGGCCGCCGCCCTCGTCGCCGTAGCCGCCCCGGCCGCCGCCCTCGTCGCCGTAGCCGCCGCGGCCGGAGCCCTCATCGTCGCGCCCACCGCCGTCGGAGCCGCCGCGGTCGGAGCCCTGGTCTCCCTGGTCCGCCCCGCCCCCCTCGTCCGTCTTGCCCTCCGTTCCGCTTCCGCTGTCGCTTTCGCTGCCGAGGGGGGCCGGTGCGGGGGCGGCCTGCCGGGCGGGCGGGGCGGCCTGGTGAACGGGCTGCTCGGCCCGCGCGGCGGCCGGTTCGGCCTGTGTGGATCCGTCAGTCGCATAGGTGATACCGGTGGCAAGGGCCGCTGCGCCGACTACAGCGGCCGCCACGGCGAAGGTACGCGAAGGCATGTCACTTCTCTCCGTCTCAGAGACGTCGGCCGGACGGCCAACCTGCGGCGAACGTACCGACGGGCCCCATACCTGTCATTTCGGGCAAGCCCAGGGCGTGACACCGCAGGACCGGTCGGGTACAAAGAAGGCATTCCACGCATATCCATACCGATGCCGCTGCCCGGGATCTCAGCGTTCCGGACCCGGGCCGGGCGTCAGCAGTTGCGGACCGACCAGACGGGGCTCCAGCGGATGGAGCTCTGCTCGCGGGCAATGCTCTTCCGCAGCACGTTCCCGCTGCCTCCGTAGAACGTGGCGACCGTGCCCTTGGTCTGGTTGTTGTCGAAGAAGCCGTCGCCCTCGAAGTTGGACAGGGCGTACTTGTTGCAGGTCCTGAGGGAGTACACCTTCCACTTGCCCTTGGTGTAGTCCCACACGCTCAGGCACAGGTTCTCGTGCGCGCAGTTCGAGGGCGTGCCGTCGGCGTAGTACTTGTACGGCGCGGCCGGCGAGATGGACGGCGACACCGCGGCGATGCTGTTCGTCGACGTGTCGGCCTGGGCGGGGGCGGCAACGACGCCCATGGCGATCGCCGAGGCCAGTGCGGTGGCCGCGCCGAGTGCAGAGTATTTGACGCGCATCTGGATGAACTCCTCCTGTTGGCGGCCGAGTCGACGGCCGGTTCCCGTGCGGTTCACCAGCAGTCTGTGGCGGCGGGAGAACGGCGCGCGCGTCGTTTTGGGCCCAGCCAAATCGACGGTCAGCAGCCGGCGAGCAGGCGGCGGCCCAGTGGTGTCGCCGCGTGCCGGACCCGCTTGCCGTCCCGGCGGCTGGCGACGAGTCCGCCCTCGCGCAGTACGGCCAGTTGCTGGCTGACGCTCGGCAGCGACAAGCCGGTCGCCTCGGCCAGCTCGGAGGTTGAGGCGCAGGCGCGCACCGCTGTCTCGTACAGCAGCGCGGCGCGGGCCGGGCCCAGTAATCGGGTCAGCGAGCCCGGGGAGGCGTCGGGCTGGGCGGTCGTGCGGTCGACCGGGTGGATGAGCACCGGCCGCAGCCGGTCGTCCGCCAGGGTGATCGGCTGCCGCCAGCAGAAGTACGACGGGACCAGGAGCAGCCCCCTGCCCTCCAGGTGCAGATCGCGCTCGACCGGGTAGCTGACGGTCAGCACGGGCGGCTCCCAGACCGCCATCGGCCGCAGGCTGCCGAGCAGCGCCCGTGTCCCGCCGTCCACCAGGGCGCGGGTGCGCAGGGCGGTGTCGGCGGCCGTGGCCGCGCCGATGCGGTTCCACAGCGGGGCGATGAACTCCTGGTGGTACGTACGCAGGTTGCCGCCCAGGGCGGTGAGCGCCGTGGTGTCGCCCCGGGCCAGCTCCGTGCCCGCCCAGGGCCGTCCACCGCCCGCCGTCAGCAGGGCCAGTTCGTGGCGGAGGCGGTGCTTCGGGGTCGCGAGGACCCGGTCGATGCCCGAGCGGAGGTCATCGGGGCCGTCCTCGGCGGACGGGGTGAGGAAGTCCGGGAAGTAGGCGGCGCGCGGCACCAGACTGCGCAGCGCCGACGCCGCGTCCCGGGCCGCTCCGCCCCTGCGGAGCAGTCCGCCGGCCGCCTGCCGCCACGGGTCGAAGGCGAGCGTGCCCTCACGGTTCTGGAGGCGGCACAGGCTGCACACGATCTCCCAGAGCGGGTCGGGCCGGCGCGCGATGCGGACGTTCTCCAGGTCTCTGCCCGTGAAGTGGATACGCAGCATGGCTTCCCCCCCGTTGGCCACCGACGCTCGACGAAAAGCGTGGCACGCACAGGGCTCCGGGCCATGGCGGCGCGACCGGACGCGGCGAAGGCCGGGGGATTCCGGCCGCCCTGCGATTCGTGCGGCGGGACCCGGTCGGCCGGGGCCCGCCGCACGAGACTCACCGAGAGTCTCTGCTCGGGAGTGAACCGACTACTCCACGAAACGCCAGGTGACGTCGATCGAACCCTGGTCGGGGGAGGCGAGCGCCTTGTATGCGCCGGGCGTCAGATCGAGGTCATGCCTGCCCGCACCCCGGCTCTGGTCAACGACCGTCGCGGTGATGGACTTTCCGTCGTGCGTGATCTCAATCTTCTTGCCGCAGGAGGGAGACGGATATCCGGATTCGAGCATGCTGGCGTCGAGCGCAACAGCGAAGTCGCTGTCCGTGACGGTGATGCCGCACGCCGTCAGTCCGGGTTGATAGAACGTCGCTCTTCCGTGGTTGCCGTTCGACGGCGGCTCCGCGGGCGGCCCCGATGTCCGACCCGACTCCGGGGGTGTGGCCTTGGCCTGATCCGGGGGCGGCGTCGTTGTCTGGCCCGGCTCGGGGGGCGGCGTCGTCGTGCTGCCCGGCTCCGGGGGCCCCATTGTCCCACTCGGCTCCGGGGCGAGAGTGGGACTGGGCGACCCGGTCAGGGTGGAGCCGGGTTCCGGTTGTCCTGAAGTGCTCGATGCCGGGACGAGGGTGCCGGTGTCCTCCGAGGCGGAGGCGGCGGCGACGACCACGGCGGCGGAGCCGACGGCCAGTAATGCGGCCGCGGCGATTTTGGCGATCTTGGCTCTCAACGTGCCCTCTCTGAATGCCACATTCCGGACGGCGCGCAAGCGAGGCATTCGTGGCGGGGGATGCCATGAAGTTTCCTCGCGACCACGCCGCTGCGATCGTCGGCGCACGTGGGCCGGTGATCGCAGCGGCCCCATGATGACCAATCCCGCTGATGCTCCACTGACGTCCGGTGACGCCCGCTGACGTCCACTGACGCCCGGTGATGCCCGGTGGCGCCTGCTGACGTCCGGGCGCGGGCTACTTGCCCAGCACCGCCTTCATCACGCTCTTCGCGATCGGCGCACCCAGCCGGCCACCGGAGATGTCGGACCGGGAGATGTCCATGGCCGTCGGGTCGATGAACACCGCGACCGCCACCGACTTGCCGCCGGACTTGCCGTACGAGACGAACCAGCCGTACGGCACCTCGTCGTTCACATCGACACCGCGCTGCGCCGTGCCGGTCTTGCCGCCGACCGTGACACCGTCGATCAGGGCGCGCTGGGCGCTGCCCTCCTTGGCGGTGAACTCCATCATTTCCTGGACCTTCTTCGCCGTCTCCTCGGAAACGGCCTGGCTCTTGAGCTTCGGCTCGTTCTTCTCCAGGACCGACAGGTCGGGGCCGCGCAGCTCGTCCACGATGTACGGCTGCATCAGCTTGCCGTCGTTGGCGAGGGCTGCCGTCACCATCGCCATCTGCATGGGCGTGCTGGTGAGGCTGCCCTGCCCCATGCCCGTCAGCGCGGTCCCGGGCTTGTCGAGTTCGCTCGGGTACAGGCTCTTGGTGGCGAGCATGTCGCCGAACTCGTCGGAGTACACATCGGCGTTGAAGCCGAACTTCTCCGCGGTCTCCCGCATCTTCTCGGCGCCGACCTTGGACGCCGCGTCGAGGAAGACGTTGTTGCAGGAGTACTGCATCGCGGTCTTCATGGACGCCTTGTTGCACACCGCGTCGCCCGCCTCGCTGCCGATCTTGTTCCTGGAGAGCGGCAGGGGGTACGGGGAGACCGCGTCGGACCGGGCGTCGACATCGGTGACCACGCCGTTCTCCAGGGCCGCGGCCGCCGTGAGGATCTTGAACGTCGAGCCGGGCGGGAAGGTCTCCCGCAGCGGGCGGTTGGCCAGCGGCTTGCTCTTGTCCTTCACGAGCGCCTGGAACCTGTCCCCCTCCTTGAACGAGTTCCCGGCGAAGACGGACGGGTCGTACGAGGGTGTGGAGACCAGAGCCAGGACCTTCCCCGTCTCCGGTTCCAGCGCGACGACCGCGCCGCGCGCGCCGAGGTCGGTCAGCCCCTTGTAGCCGGCCTTCTGCGCCTTCGCGTCGATCGTGGTGATCACATCGCCGCCGCGCCGCGGCTCGCCGGTGATGACGTCCTTGGCGTGCCGGAAGGCGAAGCGGTCGTCCTGGCCGCTGAGGATGCTGTCGTACGTCTTCTCCAGGAGGGACATGCCCTGCGCCTGGGAGGCGTATCCGGTGACGGGGGCGTACATCGGGCCCTGCTTGAAGGTCCGCTTGTACTTGAAGTCCGTTCCGTCGACCGCCTTGGACCCGGTGATCGCGTCGCTGCCCACGATGATGTCGCCGCGCGGGGTGGCGAACTGGGTGATCTTGACCCGGCGGTTCTTCTCATGAGTGGCCAGGGGCTCGCTCTGGAAGTACTGGAGCCAGTTCGCCCGCAACAGCAGCGCCATCACCAGCAGCCCGCAGAATATGGCTATGCGCCGCAGCGGCCTGTTCATCCTGATCCACTCCCGTACTCACATGCTCACGTACTCATGTGCTCACCAGCGATTCGGTCCTTAACTCGTAAAGATGCTGATTCCGGGTGGATGGTTGCGCCCGCAACCATCCGGGGGTGCAGAGTTTCAGAGGTACTGGGCGTATGCGTCGAGCGCCCGCAGCACTTCCGGCTCGCCCGCCGGGGGCAGTTGCAGGACGATCTCCTCGATGCCCAGGTCCGCGTAGTGCGCCAACTTGCCCGCGTTCGGGAGGACGGCGTACGGGACGATCTGGAGGTGCTTGGGGTCGCGGCCCGCCGCGTCCCAGGCCGCGCGGAGCTTCGGGACGGACCCGGTCAGGCCCCGGCCGCCGATGGGCAGCCAGCCATCGGCGTACTCGGCGATGTGGGCGAACAGCTTCGGGCCCGCCGCGCCGCCGATCAGGGTGCGGGGGCCGTTCACCGGACCGCGCGGCTCCTGGACCGGCTTCGGGTACGCGTGGCTGGCCCGGACCGAGCCGAACTCGCCCTTGTACGCGGTGGGTTCGTCCGCCCACAGGGCGCGCATCTGGGCCATCCGGTCGCGGACCAGGTCGCGGCGGGACGGCCAGTCGACGCCGTGGTCGGCGGCCTCCTCGACGTTCCAGCCGTAGCCGACGCCCAGGGTGAACCGGCCGCCGGAGAGGTGGTCGAGGGTGGCGATCTGCTTGGCCAGGTCGATCGGGTCGTGCTGGGCGACGAGCGTGATGCCGGTGCCCAGGGTCAGGCGTTCGGTGACGGCGGCGGCCTGGGCGAGGGCGACGAAGGGGTCGAGGGTGCGGCCGTACTCGGGCGGGAGTTCGCCGCCCGCCGGGTAGGGGGTGTCCCTGCTCACCGGGATGTGGGTGTGCTCGGGCAGGTAGAGCCCGCCGAAGCCGCGCTGTTCGAGTTCGCGGGCGAGCCGCAGCGGCGTGATCGTCTCGTCGGTGAGGAAGATCGTTGTGCCGATCCGCATCTGAGAACACCTCCGTCGTGATCCGGTGAGGGACGAGAACCCAACGTATGCCGTGCGGTGCGGAAAGCCGAGCTTCAGGGAGGGGCGGAGGGCGAGGGGTCGGTGGCCCGGCCCGGTCAGGCCCACCGGCGTTCTTCCGTGGTCCACCGGCGTTCTTCCGTGGTTCACCGCCGGCCGCCAGGCTTTCGGGTGCGTGTCATTCCTCGCCACCCGCGACACCCACGACACCCGGGGAGCCCCTCTCATGTCCGGATCGCACTCCGCTCACGGCCACCCGATGGCCAGGCGCGGCCTTCTCGTCGGTACGGCCGCCACCGCTCTAACGTTGGGCACTGTGAGCTTCGCCGACGCCACCACCGCCTCGAACGCAGGCAACGAGGACACCAGGACCGTGCACGGCACCCTGTCGACCGGGTCGCCGGACTTCGTGTACCTGCCGGTCGAAGTACCTCGCGGGGTACGGGAGATCGCCGTCTCCTACGCGTACGAGAAGCCCCCCGTACCGGCCGGGACGCAGGGCAACGCCCTCGACATCGGCATCTTCGACGAACGCGGCACCGGACTCGGCGGGCGCGGGTTCCGGGGATGGTCCGGCGGGGCGCGCGGCAGCTTCTTCATCCGCGCGGACGAGGCGACGCCCGGCTACATCGCGGGGCCGGTGCGGGCCGGTACGTGGAACATCGCGCTCGGCCCCTACACCGTGGCGCCCGGGGGGCTGCCGTACGAGGTGACGGTCACCCTGCGGTTCGGACCCGCCGGGTCCACGCCGGAGCCGGTGTACCCGCCGGAGCGGGCGAAGGGGCGCGGGCGGGCCTGGTACCGGGGCGACTGCCATCTGCACTCCGTGCACTCGGACGGCAGGCGCACCCCCGCCGAGATCGCCGCCGCCGCACGCGCGGCCGGGCTCGACTTCATCAACAGCAGCGAGCACAACACGTACTCCGCGCACGGGGCGTGGGGCGGGCTGTGGGGCGAGGACCTGCTCGTCCTCACCGGCGAGGAGATCACCACCCGCAACGGCCACGTGCTCGCGGTGGCCACCGATCCGGGCACGTTCGTGGACTGGCGCTACCGGGCCCGCGACAACCGGTTCGGGCACTACGCGAAGGCCGTGCGCCGGGCCGGCGGTCTGGTGGTGCCCGCCCATCCACACGCCACCTGCATCGGCTGCCACTGGAAGTTCGGCTTCGGCGAGGCGGACGCGGTGGAGGTGTGGAACGGGGCGTACACCCCGGACGACGAGATCGCCCTCGCCGAGTGGGACAACTCCCTGGTCGCCGCAGTCCGTTGGTCGAAGCCGTGGGTCGCGGCGATGGGCAACAGCGACGCGCACCGGGAGCCGGACGTGGTGGGGCTGCCGCAGACCGTCGTCCTCGCCGACGAGCTGTCGCGCGAGGCGATCGTGGCGGGCATCCGGGCCGGGCACTCGTACATCGCGGAGTCGTCCGCCGTCACGCTCTCCTTCGGGGTCTCGGGCGGGCGCGGACAGCACGCGGGGATCGGTGAGCGGCTGCGGGTGGACGGGGACGACACCCCGGTCACCGTGCGGCTGGAGGTGATCGGGGCGCCCGGCTGCACCGCGCACTTCGTCACCGACCAGGGCACGCTGTTCACGGCCGGGCTGCCCGGGTCGGGCACGGGGGCGGTGGAATGGCGTACGACTCCGTCCTACGCGGCCTACGTACGGGCCGAGGTCCGGCATCCGGCGACGGTGCCGGGGCTGCCGGGGGCCATTGCGGCGCTCACCAATCCGGTGTTCCTGGAAGCGCGTTAGGGCCTGTCCGGCGAGCCTCAGCCCTGGCGCAGGGCGCCGTCCAGGAAGGGGAGCAGGCGGTCCCAGTGGAGCTTCAGACCGGAGGCGCTGAAGGCGTCGGTGTCGGACATGGTGAAGCCGTGGACGGTGCCGGGGTAGACCTCGCAGGTGTGGCCGAGGCCCGCGGCATCCAGGGCCTCGCCCAGCTCGCCGACGGCCTCGGGCGGCAGGTCGTCGGCGAGGCCGAGGTGGACCCGGGCGGTGAGCTCGGGGACGAGGCGGTGCGGGCTGTCGGGCCCGTCGGTGACGACGAAGCCGGGATGGAACCCGGCGACGGCGGCCACCCGGTCGGGGCGGGCCGCCGCCGTGCGCAGCGCCAGGGCGGCGCCCATGCAGTAGCCGACCACGGCGACCGGTCCGGCGTCGGTCCCGGGCCGGGCGGAGAGGAAGCCGAGGTAGGCGTCGGCGTCGCGCAGGGACCGTTCGGCGGTGTGCTCCCGGAGCAGGGGCATCAGCCGGTCGATGACCTCGGGCCGGACCTCTTCCCCGATGTACTCGGGAAGTTCGACCACCGGTGCCGGACCGTGCCGGTGGAGGAGGTTGGGGACGAGCACGTAGTAGCCGTGCCCGGCCAGTTCACGTGCCTTGTCCTCCATCTCGGGCCGCAGGCCGAAGGCGTCCGTGTACATCAGCACCCCCGGGTGCCGCTCGCCGTCGTCGGGGAACGCCGCGAAAGCGTCGGCCCGGCCGTCAGGGGTGGGAATCTGCAGTGTCCTGGCGGAAATGATGGGAATGGCGGGAATGGCGGGCCTTCCTTCCTGGAGTTCGCCAACTTCCGTTAGCCGCGCTAACGCTGTCGGCACGGGCGAACGTATATCGTTAGCCTGACTAACGCAACGGGCAGGATGGGAGCCATGACCGGATCCGAAGCCGCAGCCTCTGCCGCAGCAGAAGCCGCAGACATGTCCGACGACGGCGCGTCCAGGGCGCCCGACAGGCTGCGTCTGCGGGCGAGCCGGCTGCTGTCGCAGCTGTCCACGCGGTCGGACCGGCTGATCACCGAGGGGCTGGCCGGGGCCGACGCCCGCAAGTGGCACTACGCGGTGCTCGCCTCGCTGCAGGATCACGGACCGGCCAGCCAGGCGACGCTGAGCCGGCGCACCGGCATCTACCGCAGCGACATGGTCGGCGTGCTCAACGAACTGGCCGAGCGCAAGCTCGTCGAACGGGCACCGGACCCCGCCGACCAGCGCCGCAACATCATCACGATCTCCCCGCAGGGCCGCCGTCACCTGCGCCGCCTCGACCAGGTCCTGGACGAGCTCCACGACGAACTGCTCGCGCCGCTGAGCCCGGCCGAACGCGACCGGTTCGTGGAGTTGCTGACCCGTCTGCTGGACCACCACAGCCGGAACGCCTGACCTCGCGAGGCCCTCAGGCGTTCGTGATGACCCCCTCGCGTTCCGGCTCCGGCACTTTCGCGGCACGGAGACGGCGGGACGGGCTGGACGGGGCGGTCAGTACGCCGAGGCAGGCGATGACCAGTGCGATGCCGGTCCAGCCGAGGGCCGGCAGGTGTTCGCCCACGACCAGCACCGCGAAGACCGCCGCCACGGCGGGTTCCAGCAGGGACAGGGTCGTCGCGGTACTGACGGGGATCCGGGACAGGCCGTAGCCGAACAGGACGTACCCGGTGAACATCGGCACCAGCGCCATGTAGATCCCGACGCCCGCGTTCGTCCAGGAGGCGACCAGCGGCGCCCCGGTGGCCAGCAGCACCGGTACGAGCATCAGCCCGCCGAGGCCGAACACCGCACCCATGGCCGCCCGCGAGGTGACGCCCCGGACGATGAGGCGGTGCGCCGCCCACGCGTACACGGCGTACGTCAGGCCCGCGACCAGCCCGAGCAGCACGCCGACGACGGTCTGCCGGGCGGAGCCGGTACCCGTTCCGGCACCGGCCTGCGCGGCCTCGGCCGTGCAGAGCAGCACCGTGCCGGCCAGCCCCAGGGCGGCCCCCGCCAGCCATCTCCGGGACAGGCTCCGGCCGTCCGCGAACCGCTCGATCAGGGCCGATGCCAGCGGGGCCGAGCCGATGGAGACGACCGTCCCGACCGCGACCCCGGCCAGATGCATGGAGGTGTAGAACGCGAGCGGATACAGCGCCACGCCCGCTCCCCCGACGAGCACGGTCCGCCACTGCGCCCTCAGCTCCGTGCGGGCCCCGGCGATGCGGCGCCCGGCCACCAGTGCCTGGAGCAGGCCGCCCAGCCCCATCGCCGCCGCGCCGATCGCCAACGGGCCCACCTGGGGCGCGAAGGTCGCGGCGGTGCCCGTGGTGCCCCAGAGCACCGAGGCCAGCAGGACCGCGAGTGCGCCGAGGCCCGCTCCGGCGGTGGGCCGGGCCGCCCCGGTCACAGGGTGCCCACCAGGGATGCCGCCAGGTCCCGGGCGCGCCGCATGCGCGTGCCGTCGCCTTCGAGGCCGGCGCGCACGATGGCCCCTTCGAGCAGGAACGCCAGGTGCTCCGCCACGGACCGGGCCTGCTCGTCGCGGCCGGGCAGCAGCTCCTGGAGGTGGGCGGTGAGCAGGCCCTCCACCTCTTCCTTGTGGTGGCGGACCACGGTCCGGCCCTCGTGCCCGGTGGGCAGTTCGGCGGCCGCGTTGAGCAGGCCGCAGCCCCGGAAGCCGTGCTCGTAGGCGAAATCGGCGTGGTCGGCGTAGGCGTCGAAGACGGCCAGCACGGCCTCCGCCGGTCCCTGCGCGTCGGCCAGGCGCCGCCGGTAGAGGTCGAGCCACTCCTCGTGCCTGGCCCGGAGGTAGGCACAGACCAGGTCGGCCTTGGAGTCGAAGTTGTTGTAGAGGCTCATCTTCGCGACGCCGGCCTCGGCCGTGATCGTGTCGACGCCCGTCGCCGCCACGCCGTCCGCGTAGAACCGGCGCGCGGCGGCGTCGAGAATCCGCCCGCGCGCCGCCCCGCGCCGCCGCTTCACCGGCTGCTTCTCCTCGGGCTTCGCCTCGCCCATGCCACCCACCTCCTAATTAGGTAGGTCAGTCTACCTAACAGCGAGGGCGGCGGCATCCTCCGACGGGGGCGAGCCGATGCCGAGCCGCCGCACGCAGGCCCGTCGCTGCACGACCGCCAGGCCCGCGACCGCCGTGCCGAGCACCAGCCAGCCCACCGGCCCGGCGGCCATCACCACACCGGTCAGCAGTGGCGGCCCGGCGGACTTCTGGATGGACTGCGACATCCCGGCCACCCCCAGATACGCGGCGCGGGCGTCCTGCGGCGCGAGCAGCACCGCGAGCTCCCACGAGCTCACCGACCGCATCAGCTCCGCCAGCGTGACCAGCAACGCCGCCGCGAGCAGCACCGCCCCGGCCACCCAGGCCCCGCCCCGGGTGGCCGCGGCCAGGAAGCCGCAGCACACGAACATCAGGACTCCGTACAGCAGCACCGCCCGGGTCGCCCGGCGCGGCCCCTCCGCCCGCTTCGACACGCCCAGCTGGAGCACCACGACCAGCACGGTGTTGATGACCAGGAAGGCCGGGACCAGGGCGTGCGGCGCGGAGGTGCGGTTCACCAGCCACAGCGGCAGGCCGACGGCGAGGACCGAGTCGTCGAGGTTCATCGGGATGTCCAGGAGGGCGAACTTGAGGTAGCCGCGATCACGCCACGGGCTGGACCTCCGGACGGGGGCCCGCCCGTCCGGAACCGGTGCCCGGTCCGGAGCGTCGGGCGCCGCACCCCCGGACCGCGCCACCTCGACGGCGCTCCCCGCCGGCTCGCCCGTACGCCACACAAGCACCGCGGCGACGACGAACGAGAGCGCGTTGCCCAGGATCAGGACGCGGTAGGCGCCCGTGGTCCCCACCGCCAGGCCGATGGCCGCGAGCCCCGCGCCGACGCCGTAGCCCGCGTTGGCCGCGCTGCGCGACAGCGCCTGGTACGCGGCGCGGCGCTCGCCCGCGGCCCGGGTGGCGAAGAGCATCTCCAACGTCTTCGCGGCCCGGTCGCCCAGGTAGGTCACGGCGACCACGGGGAGCAGCGCGTCGAATCCCGTGCACACCAGGACCAGGCCGAGCGTCACCAGCCGGAGCAGGTGGCAGCCGATCAGCAGCCCGCGTACCGGGAAGCGGCCGGCCAGCCGCCCGGCCAGCGGGGAGCCGGCGATGCCCGCGACTCCGGCCACGCCCAGCAGCACCCCGATCTGCTGGGCGCTCAGATGCGTCACGAAGGTGAGATACAGGACCGAGGACGCGGCCCACAGCCCCGAGCCCGTCCGGTCCACGGCCAGCGCGAGCAGCATGATCCGCGCGTTGCGGCCGCCCGGCGGGTTGCGCAACTGCGCCAGCAGCCCCGGCCCGCGCTCCCGCCCGCTTCCCTTTCCCCGCCCTGCACCTCGCCCTTCGCCTCGCCGCATCACGCGCCCCCTCGGACAAGAGATCTTGAACAGCAGGACGAAGACTGCCGGGGAAATAGTCTCGATGTCAAGATACTTGATGGCGAGATACTTGCGTACGGACGGGCTGCGGACCGGCGCCGGACCGGCTCCGGAACCCGTCCCGGTGCGCTTCGCGACCAGGCGCGTCACAGTGGAAGGGAGCACCGGGCGGGCTGCCGGAGGAGGTGTCCGGATGGACAGGACCGGCGACAACGGCGAACGAACGGGGCCGGCACCCTGCTTCGTCGTGCAGATCCATCAGGCGCGGCGCATGCACTTCGACTTCCGGCTGGAAGTCGGCGGCGTACTGAAGTCGTGGGCGGTGCCGCGCGGCCCGTCGGAGAACCCTCGGGTGCGACGGCTGGCCGTCCCCACCGAGGACCATCCGCTGGAGTACCGCACCTTCGAGGGCGTCATCGCGAAGGGCGAGTACGGCGGTGACACGGTGATCGTCTGGGACCAGGGCACCTACCGGCCGCTCAGCCACGACCGGTGGGGGGCTCCCGTGCCGTTCGAGCAGTCCCTGGAGGACGGGCACGCGACGTTCTGGCTCGACGGGACCAAGCTGCAGGGCGAGTTCGCGCTCACCCGCTTCAAGGGCGGCGATGCCCCGGGCGAAGAGGTGTGGCTGCTGATCAAGGCCAAGGACGGACGGGCCACCCAGGAGAGCGCCGACCTGCCGGACCCGTACCTGGCGCGCTCGGCCCGCACCGGCCGCACCCTGGCCCAGGTCGCGGCCGAGGAGGGCAGCGGGCCCCCGTGACCGCCCGCGACACCGTGGACGCCCTGCTCGCCCGCTGCGGAACCACGTACGCGGCCGAAGCCGGGATCCGGCTGCGGAACACCCCGCAGCCGCTGTACCAACTCCTCGTCCTCAGCGATCTGCTGAGTGCCCGCATCCGCGCCTCCGTGGCGGTTTCGGCGGCGCGTGCGCTGTTCGCCCACGGCATGCGCTCACCTCAGCGGATGGCCGGGGCGACCTGGCAGCAGCGGGTGGACGCACTGGGCGAGGGCGGCTACCGGCGTTACGACGAGCGGACCGCGACCCAGCTCGGCGAGGGGGCGCAGCTCCTGCTGGCCGACTACGGCGGCGATCTGCGGCGCCTGCGCGAGGAGGCCGACGGCGACCTGGACGCCCTGCGGGCCGGGCTGCGGCGCACCCCGGGAATCGGCCCGGCCGGCGCGGACATCTTCGTCCGCGAGGTGCAGGCGGTGTGGCCGGAGGTGGCCCCGTTCGTGGACGGGAAGGCGCTCCAGGGCGCCGAGCGGCTGGGACTGCCCGCCTCCCCGGCGAAGCTGGTGGAGCTGGCGGAGCTGGCGGAACGGACGGATCGGACGGATCGGACGGAGCCTGCGGGGTCGGCCGGGCCGGCGGACGGGCACGGGGTCGCCGTGCTCGCGGCGGCCCTGGTGCGCGCCGCACTCGACAAGCACGTCGTGGACGACGTCCGGGCGCAGGCCTGAGGGCGGCTCTCACCCCTGAGAACCGCCCTCCGCCCGGCGCCGTCCCGCGCCCCGGGCACCGTTCCTGCGCTCCGGTCAGCCCAGCATGTCCTCGATGAGGTCGGCGGCCCGCGAGGTGCCGCCCTCCGCCCGCGCCTCGGCGCGGAGCGCCGCCGAGCGCCTGGCGACCTCCGGATCGGCGACCAGTTCGGTCAGGGCGGTCCGCAGGGCCTCCGCGGTGGCCTCGTCGGTGTCGATGCGGCGGGCCACGCCCAGCTCGACGAGCCGGTCGGCGTTCATGAACTGATCGGTGGCCTGGGGAACGGCGATCATCGGCGTGCCGGTGAACAGCCCTTCGCTGCTGCCGCCCATGCCCGCGTGGGTGACGAAGGCGTCGGCCTGTTCCAGGATCGCCAGCTGGGGCACCCAGGAGTGCACTTCCACATTGGCCGGGATGGTGCCGAGCTCCGCGGGGTCCGTGTACTTGCCGATCTGGAGCACGACGTGCCAGCCGGGCAGGTCGCCGTAGGCGGCCAGGCACTGGCGGTAGAACTCCGGCCGCTTCGTGAACGCCGAGCCCAGCGAGACCAGCAGCACGTTCTCGGCATCGGCGGGACGCGTCCACTCCCCCGTGTCCGCCCGGGTGCCGAAGCAGGGGCCGACGAAGGTGACCGTGCCGGTGTCGACCCGGTCGGCGTGCGGCTGCATCGCCTTCGGGATCAGCGCCAGGGACCGCGCGGGCGGCCCGCAGAAGGTCTCCACATCGCCGGTGGTCGCCCCGCAGTCGGCGAGCCAGCGGGCGAACCTGGCCAGGTAGGCGTCGGCGCCCGGCAGCTGCCACAGGGCCGCGGCGACCTCCTGGTCGTACCCCTCCCAGCCCACATAGGTCGGGGACAGCTGCAGGAGGGGGCGGTCCTGCGTCTCGCCGAGGACGCGCGCGGGGTAGGCGCCGATGTCGTAGAGATACAGGTCCGCGGGGTCGCGGTCGTAGACGGCGCGCAGTTGCGGGAGCGCCTGGACCGCGTCGTCGAGGAAGACGCCCATCGCGCCGATGGGGTCCTCGGGCCAGTCGTTGTCGGCGACCGGCAGCACGGAGCTGTAGGGGACGAACTCGGCGCCGGTGGCCTCGATCAGCCCGGCCACCGCCGGGTCGTTGGCGTAGGTCACCCGGTGGCCCCGGGCCACCAGCTCCCGGACGACCTCAAGGCTGGGCAGGACGTGGCTGACGGCGGGGATACCGATCATCGCGACATGGGCGCGGCGACGTGAGGTGCGACGTGACATGAAGGATCACTTCTTTTCAGATCTGCGGTGAATGGACACAGCGATCCGGTGCGCCGGCCACGGGAGCGAAACACCGTGGGCGCACTCGGATGCGGCGGGACGGGATACGTGCCCCGCCCCTGTGTCAGCCGTAGATCTGATACATGAAGTACATGCCGGGGACCCTAACCCGTCCCCGTACGCACGCGCACGGGGTTTTCGGGACGCCCCACCGGTCCGCTCAGTCCTCCACGACCAGCGCCGGGGTCTCCTTGGTCAGCACCTCGCCGCGGAAGAACGACGGGCTGCGGCGCTGCATCACCAGCATCAGCACCACGCCGAGCAGCAGCAGCCCGACACCGATGACGAACACCGAGCCGACCCCGAGGACCGCCGAGCCGGAGCCGTAGGCCGGGTCCCACATGTCGTAGAGGGTCTTGCCGAAGACCGCGGTGAGCAGGATGCCGCCGATGCCCGGGAACAGGCCCTTGAAGACCAGGTCGCGGAAGGAGCGGGTCAGGTCGGCGCGGAAGAACCAAGCGCAGGCGAACGCCGTCAGCGCGTAGTAGAAGCAGATCATGAGGCCGAGCGCGTAGATCGTGTCGACCAGGACGTGCTCGCTGACCAGGGTCATGACCGTGTAGAAGACACCGGTCGCGACGCCCGCCGTGATCGTGGCCTTCCCCGGGGTCCGGAAGCGCGGGTGGACCCGGGCGTACGAGGCGGGAAGGGCCTCGTACGTGGACATCGCGAGCACCGTGCGGGCCACCGGGATGAAGGTGGTCTGCAGGCTCGCGGCGGCCGAGGCGAGCACGGCGACGAAGAGCAGGATGCCGAGGCCGGGGCCCATGACCGGACCGGCCAGCGCGGCGAAGACGTTGTCGGAGGTGCCGGGGTTGGCCAGGCCCAGCCCGGAGGTGCCGGAGCCGACGGCCATCTGGGCGGCGACGCCGGTCGCCAGGTAGGAGCCGACGAGCACGACCATCGCGATGAGCGCGGCCCGCCCGGGGGTCTTCTCGCTGCCGATGGTCTCCTCGTTGGCGGTCAGACAGGTGTCCCAGCCCCAGAACATGAAGATCGACAGCGACAGGCCGGCGGTGAACGCGGCGAACGACTGCACGGCGAACGGATTCAGCCAGGACCAGGAGAAGTCCAGCGACGAGGCGAACTCGCCGCTGTGCGCCTTCTGCACGGCCATCGCCACGAACACCGCGAGGACGACGAGCTGGAGCCCCACCAGCGCGTACTGGATGCCCTTGGTGGCCGTCATCCCCCGGTAGCTGATCGCCGTGGCGACCGCGATCAGGGCGAGGCAGGTGACGATGTGGACGGGCTTGTTGTCGTCCAGGGCGGCGATGGAGCTGTTGCCGGTGATCTCGCCCGCCAGCAGCCAGAAGTACGAGGTGGCGACGCCCGCCAGGTTCGACAGGACGATGATCGTCGCGATGACCAGGCCCCAGCCGCACATCCAGCCGACGCGCGGGCCGAACGCCTTGACCGTCCAGGTGAACGAGGTGCCGCAGTCCGGCATGGCCTTGTTGAGCTCGCGGTACGCGAAGGCCACGAGCAGCATCGGCAGGAAGCCGGCCAGGAAGACGGCGGGCATCTGCACGCCGACCTCGCCCGCGGTGGAGCCGAGGGTGGAGGTGAGGCAGTAGACGGGGGCGACGGTGGAGATGCCGATGACGGCGCTGCCCATCAGGCCGACGGAGTTCCCGCCGAGGCCCTTGCCGCGTACGCCGCCGTCGGCCGGGTCGGCGCCCCTCACTGTGTCTCCGGCCTGTGGCCGCGCGTCCAGCTGAGTCATGAAAAGGACGATAAACGCTACGATTTCCACATCCGGAACGCGAGACTCCGCTGTCTCATCCTTGAATTCCAGGCAACAATACGGAAAGACTTTGATTAATTGAAGGTCGTTCGCGATTTCCGCCTTCCGATGCGAGGTCGAGACCCGACCACAGCACCGTACGGGAACCGCAGCACTGTCCGTTTTGTGGTCATTCAAAATTTCCCGTGGGTGTCCGCTCAGCGGACACCCACGGTCATGTACCGGTTCAGCCGGGCCAGACGATCGACTGGAGTTCGCTGTACGCGTGCAGGGCGTACGAGCCGACATCGCGCCCGACACCGCTCTTCTTGAACCCGCCGAACGGGGCCTCCGTGTTCCGCCCGATGGTGTTCACACCGACCCCGCCGGCCCGCAGCCGCCGGGCCACCCGGAAGGCGCGGGCCACGTCCGAGGACCAGACGTAGTCGATCAGCCCGTAGTCGCTGTCGTTGGCCAGCGCGATGCCCTCCTCCTCGTCGTCGAAGGGGACGACCACGACGACCGGGCCGAAGATCTCCTCGCGGACGACGCGCATCTCGTTGGTGCAGTCGGCGAGCAGGGTGGGGGCGACATAGAAACCGCGGTCGAGTCCGGCCGGGCGTTCGCCGCCCGTGACCACCCTCGCCCCCTCCTTCCGGCCCAGCTCCACGTACGACTCGACGCGGTCGCGGTGGGCGGCCGAGATGACCGGGCCGACGACCGTGCCCCTGGCCGCCGGATCACCCACCTTCAGATGACCGGCGTAGGCGGCGAGCTTCTCGATCAGCGCGTCATGGACATCGCGCTGGACCAGGACCCGGGTCGGGGCCGTACAGATCTGACCGCTGTAGAAGGAGAACGTGGTGCCGATGCCCGCCGCCGCCGAGTCGAGGTCCGCGTCGTCGAGTACGACCGCGGCGCCCTTCCCGCCCAGCTCCATCAGCTGCCGCTTCATCCCGCGCCCGCACACCTCGGCGATGCGCTGCCCGACCCCCGTGGAGCCGGTGAAGCTGACCATGTCGACGTCCGGGGAGTCGACGGCCGCCTCGCCCGCCTCCGGGCCCGACCCGGTGACGACGTTGACGACGCCCGGCGGAACGCCCGCCTCCTCCAGCGCCTGGGCCATCCGGAAGACGGAGAGCGGGTCCTGCGGGGCGGGCTTCACGACGACCGTGTTGCCCATGGCCAGCGCGGGCGCCACCTTGCCCGCCGGGTTGGCCCAGGGGTTGTTGTACGAGGTGATGCAGGTGACGACGCCGACCGGCTGGCGCACGGCCAGGGCCCCGAAGACCCCCGCCCGCCCCATCGGCCCGGCCTCGTTGATCTGCGGCGTGATCGCCTCCTCGACCGGCTCCAGCGCACCCTTGGCGTACCGCCGGAAGCGGGAGGCACCGACGGCGACCTGCATGCCGCGGGCCGTCCCCGTGGTGGCGCCGCTCTCCGCGCGGGCCAGCGCGGCGTTGCCGTCGAGGTCGCGCAGCATCAGGCCGGCCGCCCGGTCGAGGATCTCGGCCCGCTCCTCGGGGCGGGTGCGCGACCAGGTGCCGAAGGCCTCCCGGGCCGCGGCCGCCGCCGCGTACACCTGCTCGCGGCTCGCCTCCGGGGCGAGGCCGACCACCTCCTCGGTGGCCGGGTCGATCACCTCGTAGTGGCCGTGTTCGGGTTCGGTCCACCGGCCGCCGATGAACAGGCGGCGCTTCTGGTCGTCGCTCATACCGTGCTCACCGTCCGGGTGTCGCGGCCGGAACGGAGCACCGTACCGGGGACCGCGCCGGTCACCTTGTCGTCGCGCAGCGTCTCCACCCCGTTGACCCGGACCGACACGATGCCGATGGCCTTGGAGTCGAGCCGGGGGCTGTCGCCGGGCAGGTCGTGGACGAGGGTGGCGGGGCCGGCGTCGATGCGTTCCGGGTCGAAGAGGACGAGGTCGGCGTGGAAGCCCTCCTCGATCCGGCCCCGGTCGCGCAGGCCGAAGAGCCGGGCGGGGTCGTCGGTCAGCATCTTCACGGCCCGCTCCAGGGGGACGAGCCTGCGCCCGCGCAGGCAGTCGCCGAGGAACCGGGTGGTGTACGGGGCACCGCACATCCGGTCCAGGTGCGCGCCCGCGTCGGAGCCGCCGAGCATGACGTCCTCGTGCTCCCAGGTCTCGCGGCGCAGTGCCCAGGACGCGGGGTCGTTGTCGGTGGGCATCGGCCACAGCACGGTGCGCAGCTCGTCGGCGGCGCAGATCTCGACGAGGCAGTGGAAGGGGTCGAGACCGCGCTCGGCGGCGATGTCGCGCACCACGCGCCCGGTCAGTCCTTCGTTGGCCTCGCTGTAGGTGTCGCCGATGACGTACC
Organism: Streptomyces sp. NPDC001933; assembly: GCF_042890955.1. Taxonomy (NCBI): domain Bacteria; kingdom Bacillati; phylum Actinomycetota; class Actinomycetes; order Kitasatosporales; family Streptomycetaceae; genus Streptomyces; species Streptomyces sp. NPDC001933. The sequence continues at coordinate 293,427 of NZ_JBIASS010000007.1, forward strand.
GGCCGAAGTCGGCGAGGCGGCGGAAGACTCCGGCCTCCTTGCTGTCGGCGCGGCGGAGCATCTCGGCGCGGGTGCCGGCGTCGCGGAGCCGTTCGATGCGCTCGGGGACGGGGAGGGCGAGGATCTCGCCCCAGCCGGGTATGAGGTTGAGGGCGCAGAAGGTGCCGAGCGACATGTTCATCGGGGTGAGGATCGGCATGGTCAGCGCGACGATCCGGCCCCCGGCCCGGCGGGCCCGCTCGCTGGGCACCAGCTGACGCGGTACGCGTTCGGGGACGGCGGCGTCGACGGTGAGGACGTTCCAGTTCAGCGGGCGTCCGGCGGTGGCGGTCATGTCGACGAGCAGCTCGATCTCCTCGTCGGAGAACTGGTCGAGGCAGCCGGCCACGATCGCTTCGAGCTGGGTGCCCTCGTGCTCGCCGACGGCCCGGGAGAGGGCGAGGAGCTCCTCGGGCAGGGCGTGCCGGGAGGCGACGGGCTGCCCGTCGCCGTCGGAGTGGGTGCTGGACTGGGTGGTGGACAGCCCCCAGGCCCCGGCGTCCATCGCGTCGTGGAACAGCGCGAGCATGGCGTCGAGCTGCTCGGGGGTGGGCTGTCCGCCGGTCGCGTCGGCGCCCATGACGTGCCTGCGCAGGGCGCAGTGCCCGACCATGAACCCGGCATTGACGGCGATCCGCCCTTCGAGGGCGTCGAGGTACTCGCGGAAGCTGGACCAGGTCCAGTCGACGCCCTCCTCCAGCGCCTTGAGGGCCATGCCCTCCACCCGCGACATCATCCGGCGGGTGTAGTCGGCGTCCTCGGGGCGCTCGGGGTGCAGCGGTGCGAGGGTGAACCCGCAGTTGCCCCCGGCGACGGTGGTGACGCCGTGGTTCATGGACGGGGTGGCGTACGGGTCCCAGAAGAGCTGGGCGTCGTAGTGGGTGTGCGGGTCGACGAACCCGGGCGCGAGGACGAGGCCGGTGGCGTCCTCGGTGGTGACGGCCTCCTCGGTGAGCGTGCCCGGTTCGGCGACGACGGCGATGCGGCCGTCGCGGATGCCGATGTCGGCGGGGTACGAGGGCCCGCCGGTGCCGTCCACGACGGTCGCTCCGCGGATGAGGTGGTCGAGCATGGCGGGGTTCCCTTCTGCGGTGGGTGGATGTGCAGCCGGGGTGCGCACGGCCGCGGTACGCACCCCGGCCCCACGGAGCGGCGGTCCGGGAAGACGCCGCTGATCTGGAAGCCCCTCCGGCGATCGAGGAGCGGAGGTCCGGGGGCGGAGCCCCCGGTCACGGGCGGGGGCGGGCGGGGGAGCGGGACCGCCGCAGGCGCACCACCCCCGCCCGCACCCCTTACGCCGCGTCGCGGAAGCGGGACGTCCGGTGCACCGGGTCCGTGTCGATCTTCGGGATCACGTGCTCACCGATCAGCTTGATCGAGTTCAGCGTGTCCTCACGGCTCACCCCGATCGGCAGCCCGAAGCTCAGCTGGTCCGCCCCCGCCTGCTCCCACCTCTTGCACTGCGCCAGCACCTCGTCCGGGTCGCCGCAGATCATCAGCTCCTCGGCGATCAGCAGCTCGATGATCTCCTCGGTGTACTCCGGGAGCAGCTCGGGCCACTCCGGGATCCCCTCCGGCCGGGGGAAGGTGTCGTGGTAGCGGAAGAGCAGCGACTGGAGGTAGTTCAGCCCGCCGCCCACCGCGATCTCGACGGCCTTGGCGTGCGTCTCGGCGCAGATGGCCGTGGAGGTGACCATGACGTTGTCGTTGACGAAGTCCCCGACGGGCTCCGCCTCCTTGACGGCGTTCTTGTAGGACTCGACGACCCACTCCATGTCGGAGACCTTCTGCACGCTGAAGCCCAGCACGCCGAGCCCCTTCCTGCCCGCCATCGCGTACGAGGACGGCGAGCCGGCCGCGTACCACATCGCCGGGTGCGACTTCCCGTACGGCTTGGGCAGGATCTTGCGCGGCGGCAGCGACCAGTGCTTGCCCTGGAAACCGACGTACTCGTCCTGGAGCCACATCTTGGGGAACTCGGCGATGGTCTCTTCCCAGAGTTCCTTGGTGTGGTTCATGTCGGTGATGCCCGGCATGAACCCGAGGATCTCGTGGCTGCCGGCCCCGCGCCCCGAGCCGAACTCGAAGCGCCCCTCCGACAGGTGGTCGAGCATGGCGACCTTCTCGGCCACCTTCACCGGGTGGTTGACCGGGGCCAGCGGGTTGAAGATGCCGGACCCGAGGTGGATGCGGTCGGTGGCGTGCGCGAGGTAGCCCAGGTACACGTCGTTGGCCGAGATGTGCGAGTACTCCTCCAGGAAGTGGTGCTCGGAGGCCCAGGCGTACTTGAAGCCGGACTTGTCCGCCTGGATGACGTACTCGGTCTCCTCGATCAGCGCCTTGTGCTCTGCCCCGGGGTCGACCTTGGCCCGCGCGGCGGGCACATACCCCTGTACAAAGAGCCCGAATTCCAAGGGGGTTCACCGTCCTCAATCGTTTCTGACACTCCGTCAGATCTTGATGCGTCCGACTGTTCCACCGGCACCGTTACCCGTCAATACCTGACGCATCGTCAGGTCGGGTCGACTCAGAACAGGCTGACGCCCGCCAGCCATCCCCCGTCGATGACGAACGGCTGCCCGGTGATGTACGAGGAGTCGTCCGAGGTCAGGAAGAGCGCCAGCGTCGCCACCTCCTCCGGCCGCCCGATCCGCCCCAGCGGCACCAGCTTCCGGTACAGCTCGGCCACCGCAGCCTTGGACTCCTCCGGGTCGGCGGACGGGTCCAGCGCCGCCGGGTTGGTCATCGCGGTGTCCACGGCCCCGGGGCAGACGGCGTTGACCCGTATCCCCTTCGCGGCCAGCTCCATCGCGGCCACCCGGGTCAGCCCGAGCACCGCGTGCTTGGTGGCGGCGTACGCGCCCACGAACGCCATGCCCGTGAGCCCGGTGTACGAGGCGGTGTTGACGATGGTCCCGCCGCCCGCCGCCTCGATCTCGGGCGCGACGTTCTTGATCCCGAGGAACGCGCCCACCTGGTTGACCTGCACCACCTGCTGGAACTCCTCCAGCGGCGTGCTCAGCAGCTCGTTGAACCGGAGGATCCCGGCGTTGTTGACCAGGCCGTCGATCTTCCCGTAGGCGTCCTTCGCGGCGGCGACCGCGCCCTGCCAGTCCTCCTCCCGGCTCACGTCCAGGTGGACGAACCTGGCGGCCTCCTTCCCCAGCTCGCCCCGCAGCTCCTCGGCCAGCGCCTCGCCCTGCTCGTCGAGCACATCGGCGATCACCACCCGCGCGCCCTCCGCGGCGAAGAGCCGCGCCTCCTGCTCGCCCTGCCCCCGCGCCGCCCCGCTGATCAGTACGACCCGCCCGTCCAGCTTGCCCATGGCCTGACTCCTACCTGTCGAGATGGGGTGCGACCTCGGCGGCGAACGCCGCCATCTGGTCGGTCAGTTCGCTGCGGCTCCGGCTGCGGAACCGCACCTGGATCTGGTGGACGCCCATGGCCGCGTACGCGCGCAGCGACTCCGCGAGGGCCTCCGGCTTCCCGGTGAGGGTGCGCCGCCCGACGGACCAGTCCGGCTCACCGACGTACAGCGGCTCGGTGATCGCACCGATGACGATCGGCGCCTCGACCCCGGCCGCCTCCCGCAGCTCCTTCAGCCGGGCGATCTGCGCGGGCAGCTTCTCCCGGGGATCGCCCTGCGGCAGCCAGCCGTCGCCCCGCACGGCCGCCCGGCGCACCGCCGCGGGCGAGGAGCCGCCCACCCAGACCGGCACCCGCTCCTGGGCCGGACGCGGCAGCTGCCCGAGGCCGCCGAAGGAGATCCGCTCCCCCGCGAACTCCGGGTACTCCTCCGGGCCGAGCGCCGCCTTCAGCGCGTCGATGGTCTCGTCGAGCACCCTGCCCCGCCCGTCGAAGTCCGCCCCGAGCGCCTCGAACTCCTCCGCCACGTGCCCGGCGCCGACGCCGAGGATCAGCCGGCCGCCACAGAGGTGGTCGAGGGTGGCGTACTGCTTGGCGGTGACCAGCGGGTGGCGCAGCCCGACGACGGCGACATGGCTCATCAGCAGGACCCGCTCGGTGATCCCGGCGAGATAGGCGAGGGTGGCGACCGGGTCGTACCAGACGGTGCTCATGACCCCGGCGAGCCGCCGCGGGATCGCGACATGGTCGCAGCTCGCCAGATAGGCGAAGCCGGTGCGGTCGGCGGTCCGGGCGATCTCGGCGAGGTCGTCCGGACCGGCCGCCGCCTCCCACCCCTCGGCGTAGATGGTGCTCTGCGACTGGATCGGCAGCTGCATCCCGTACGACAGCGGCCCGGTGGTCGATATCGGCACCGAACGGCCTCCTCCCCGAGGGAATCTGACACACCGTCACTTGACGGGCGCGGGGGCCATCGTGATACCTGACGCTTCATCAGGCAAGGGGCGGGGAAGGAGTGGTTGGGGTCTTCCCTTCGGATCAGGCCGGGGGCCTGCCGTCGGCGTCCCGGAACAGGAACTCGCCCTCGATCTCCAGCCGGGTCGGGGCCTTGCTCCCGTCGTAGAAGTTCACGTCGTCGCACTCCCCGGTCCAGCGCAGCCGGAGCAGCTCGCCGTCGCGCGCGACCACCGTGATCCGGTTGTCCCGCAGCGGCTCGTGCTCGAAGTAGTAGAGCAGCGACATGGCCGAGTCCTCGCCCTCGGCCACCCCGGGCATCAGGAACGTACGCCCGACCAGCCGGTCGATGTCCGCCTCGGCGGCCGTCATGGCGACGCCCACCTCGGCGGACGGGGCCGTGCCCGCGTCGGCCGTGTCCTCGCAGCGCCGCGCGGCGTCCGGGTCCGCCAGCGCCTCGAACCAGACGGTCACCTCGGCGTCCACGTCACCGTCGTACGAGCGGATCACCCGCACCACCGCCGTGTCGAGGCCGTACTCCTCGTCACCGTTGAACCGGTGCAGCACCAGGCGCCCGCCGGGGACCGCCCCCTCGCCCCGCGACCCTCCCATGGCCACCACCTCCGGGCCCAGCCTCGCACGGCGGAGCGGGCGTCTCCGCGGAGGTCGGGGCAGGGGCGGAGAGGGGGCGGCGTCCGGTGCCGCGTCCTACGGGCAGCCGGCCTATGCCTCGGTGTCGGCGTCGCCCTCGTAGTCGTCCCCGCCGGTCGCCGCGCTCTCGGGAGCCGCGTCGCCCCCCGGCGCCGCACCCTCGTCCTCGTCCTCGCCGCCCTCGTCCTCGTTCTCGTCCGGCGCGGCCTGGACGCCCACGCCCTGCGAGGAGGACACGTTCTGGTCGATGGCGCCCCCGCCGCCGTCGTGGTCGCTGCCCGCCGTGCCCTTGCTCAGGGGCCCCAGCACGTTGAGCGTCCGGTCCACCTCCAGCCAGGAGTCGGCGTTGGAGTTGTCGATGGTGATCACGGACGGACCGTGGTGCGTCTCCATGCCGCCGTCGGGGGCGTCGGCCCAGGCCGCTCCGGCGGCCAACTGGCCCTGGCAGAGCGCCCCGAGGGCGATCACCAGGGCCGCACGCGTCTTCGACGAGGTGAATCCCATTGTTCCTGCTCTTCCTTCTTGCCTGTGGTGCACATGGCGCCGGGGCCCCGCAGTACGCGGTGACACACCATCGGGGCCCGGCATTCGGACGGTTCGCCGACCAGCCGGGCCGACCGCACCCGGCTTCGCCACGTCCGGATCAGACGGTCGCGGGCTCAGGGACGGGGTGGTGCCTGCTGATGTTCTTCTCCAGCAGCTCCGTCGAGCGCTGCACCCCGATCCCCTCGGAGGGCACGAACTCGGGAAGCCGCCCGTCGGACTGCTTGAGGTCCGTCAGCGCGCTGTCGATGGCCGCGTGCGCGGCGAAGAGGCAGGGCGTGCTGTAAATGGCCACCTGGCACTCCAGGTCGGTCAGTTCGGAGAGCGAGAGCCTGGGCGACTTGCCGCCCGCGATCTGGTTGAAGAGCAGCGGCTTGTCGCCGACCACCTTCCGGATGCGCTTGATCCACTCGACGCTGCGCACCCCGTCGACCAGGACGACATCGGCGTCCGTCTCGGCCAGCGCCTCCGCGCGGCGCAGGATGTCGGACTCCTCCGTGGCGTCCGTGCGGGCCACGACCACCAGGTCCCGCCTGCTCTCCAGTACGAGGTTGAGCTTCTCCAGGTACTCCTCCAGCGGCAGCACCTGCTTGCCGTCCGCGTGACCGCACCTGCGCGGGCGCTTCTGGTCCTCCAGGATGACGCCGGAGGCGCCGATCCGCTCCAGTCGCTGCACCACGTGGCAGGCCACCTCGGGGTCGACGTAGCCGTCGTCGATGTCCACCAGCAGGTGGTGGGAGGGGAAGGCCAGCCGCAGCCGCTCCACGAAGGCGACCATGTCCGGCCAGGCGATGAAGCCGATGTCGGGCAGCCCGTAGTGGGAGGCGGCGAAGCCGAAGCCGGACACGAAGAATCCGTCGTAGTGGCGGGCCACGACGGAGGCCGAGTACATGTCGTAAATACCGATGAGCGGAGTCGTTCCCGGGGACCGGACTTCGTCCCTCAGCGCAGTTCCGTAACTCACAGCGTCTCTCCTTGACCAATGGATGAACGGGTGTTGAGCGATGCCGTCCCGGGCGCTGCGGGCTCCGTCGACGCCGGACCCCGGAGCCACTGATGCCGCGAGTGCGGAAGCACCACGCGCGGACTCGCCCGCCAGAAGAGGCGGCGGCGCTCCGACCGCACGGGACGCAAGAAAGCTGCCCTCTTGCGAAGGCTCGTATATCTATACATCCGTGACCGTGTCTTTACTCCGGGACGCGCCGCTTTTTACCCTGCGTGCGAGGCTTCTCGGGTGCACGCCGGGGGCTTGTTGCGGGCGCGCGGAATCCGGTGGACGCTTCCTTTCGGATCATCCGAAACAACAACTCGGGAAAGCGTCGAATGCCTTGCGTATGCGCTGAGTTGACGTTCCACGGGACCGCCGGAGCGGCGGCGGCCGAGGACTCCGCCCGGCATTTCACCGGACCGCTTGAGCAGTAACGTTCCACCCCTCGGGGGAACGCCGACGGCGGATCCACCGGTCGAACTGTTCGAGCAGATACCCCACATAGTTTTCCAGCCGCCCCGTGATCGCCTCGGGTGGTTGCTCGGAGCCGCGGAACTCGACGAGGACAACATGAAGCTGCTGCAGCAGAGGATCTCTGCTGCAGCAGCGGCCGGGGGGGGGGGCCCGCCCCGGGGGGGGGGGGGGCCCCCCCCCCCCCCCCCTTTATGGTTTTTATTCACACGGATTGAGACCCCCGACGACAGGGGGGGGTGCGGGGCGGCCCCCCCGGTGTTAGCCGGGTCGTGG
>NZ_JBIASS010000007.1:300724-301400 GCF_042890955.1 Streptomyces sp. NPDC001933
CACTATTTCCCCCCCCCGGCGGGGCGGGGGGGGGGGTGGGGGCGGCGCCCCCCCCCCCCCCCCCCCACCACCCCCCGCCCCCCCCCCCCCCGCCCCCCCCCCCCCCCCGCGGCCGGGGGCTGTCCCGATCCCTGGGCGGGTTCGGGACAGCCCCCTCAGGACTGTTCAGGTCATGCAGAAGCAGGAATGCAGACCGCGTACGACTGGACGGTCTGCGGGCCGGCACCGCTGTTGTACGCGGAGACGTGCCAGGTGTTGGTCGGGGTGTCCGGGTAGCTCGCGGTCCAGTGGATCTCATCGTTCTGCAGCTGGTTCACGGCGCCTCCCCCGGTCAGCACGGTCCCGGCAGGGCAAGTGGCAATGATGTTCTCGACACTGCCGCCGGCGGGAATGGACGTGGCTGCGCTGGTAGCAGTCTGGGACGGGCCAACAGGCCCGGCCGGACCGGTGGCACCCGTCGCACCCGTCGCGCCGGTCGCGCCGCTGGCACCAGCCTCACCGGCCGGACCCGTCGGACCCGTCGCACCGTCGGTACCAGCCGCACCCGTCGGACCCGTCGGGCCGGTCGCGCCGTCGGCACCAGCCGCACCGGTCGGACCCGTCGCGCCGTCAAGGCCGTCGGCACCAGCCGCACCCGTCGGACCCTGCAGGCCGGTCGCACCCGTCGGACCCGTCG
>NZ_JBIASS010000007.1:301498-388773 GCF_042890955.1 Streptomyces sp. NPDC001933
CGGACCCGTCGCGCCATCAAGGCCGTCGGCACCAGCCGCACCCGTCGCACCGTCGGCACCAGCCGCACCGGTCGGACCCGTCGGACCCGTCGCGCCATCAAGGCCGTCCGCACCATCCGCACCCGTCGCACCGTCGGCACCAGCCGCACCGGTCGGACCCGTCGGACCCGTCGCGCCATCAAGGCCGTCGGCACCAGCCGCACCCGTCGCACCGTCGGCACCAGCCGCACCGGTCGGACCCGTCGGACCCGTCGCGCCGTCAAGGCCGTCCGCACCATCCGCACCCGTCGGACCCTGCAGACCCGTCGCACCCGTCGGACCCGTCGGACCGGTCGCGCCGTCAAGGCCGTCGGCACCATCCGCACCCGTCGGACCCTGCAGACCCGTCGCACCCGTCGGACCCTGCAGGCCCGTCGCACCCGTCGGACCCGTCGGACCGGTCGCGCCATCAAGGCCGTCGGCACCATCCGCACCCGTCGGACCCGTCAGACCGGTCGCACCCGTCGGACCCTGCAGACCCGTCGCACCCGTCGGACCCGTCGGGCCAGTCGCGCCATCAAGGCCGTCGGCACCATCCGCACCCGTCGGACCCTGCAGACCCGTCGCACCCGTCGGACCCGTCGGGCCAGTCGCGCCATCAAGGCCGTCCGCACCATCCGCACCCGTCGGACCCTGCAGACCCGTCGCACCCGTCGGACCCGTCGGGCCAGTCGCGCCATCAAGGCCGTCCGCACCATCCGCACCCGTCGGACCGGTCGCGCCATCAAGGCCGTCCGCACCATCCGCACCCGTCGGACCCTGCAGACCCGTCGCACCCGTCGGACCCGTCAGGCCCTGCAGACCCGTCGCACCCGTCGGACCCGTCAGGCCCTGCAGACCCGTCGCACCCGTCGGCCCCGTCGGACCCTGCAGACCCGTCGCACCCGTCGCACCCGTCGGACCGGTGGGGCCCATCGGACCGGTGTCGCCGGTCCCCGGGAAGTCGTCGCAGAACGGCACGGCGGTCTGTGTCGAGACGTAGCGGGCGCTCATCCAGCCACTGCCGTTGGACAGCAGGTACCACATGGGGTTGCCGTCGACGTTCTGGCCGGACACCTGGCAGGCGATGGACACTTGGCCGCCGGGCGGCACGCTGCCCACGATCTGCGACCGGGTGGTGGGACCGCTGCGGATGTTCTGAGAGGTGTTGGAGGTGACCGTCCCGGACACGCTGGCCAGCACCCGGCTGGCCATCACTCGGTTGGAGACCTGCGTACTCGTGGGGTTCGGCGTCCCGTGAGCGACGCTCACGGGACACAGCGCCAGAGTCATGCCCAGCGACATGGCGCCCAGAGTCGAGCGAGACAGAATGTCCCAACTTCTCGATTTGTACATCTCGGTTCCTAACCGCTTCGACAGGGATTGGAGCCGTGAATGTGACAGCCGCGGCGAGTGATCGGCATATGCGCCACGCGCCGATCTGCCGTTTGAGCGCGAACCGCACCTCTTGCGAGTGAGACCGGCACAGCCATCTGCCCTCATTCTCACTGTAATTGGACCTATTGGTCATTTCGGCGGACCGCCTGTGTGCCTCCGAGCATTCCGCGTCGCGACGCGGTCCCCTGTTTCCTCGGCGCATCGGTGCCGCTCTTCACCGGTGGCCGCACCGGTCGAACGCGCAGGCCGTGTCGATTCACGTGGGGCGTTGTTCCATGAACATCAGGATGGGGAGATCCAAGTGAAGAATCTGATCGACCGCCCGATCGCAAAGCGGCCGGCCGCCCCGCAGGGCAGGCCGTCGATCTGTTTGTGCATGATCGTCAAGGACGAGGCGAAGGTCATCGAGCGATGCCTGAACTCCGTACGTGACCTGGTGGACACCTGGGTCATCTCCGACACCGGTTCCCGTGACGGCACCCAGGAACTGATCCGTGCCGCGCTCAAGGGGATTCCGGGGGAACTCCATGAGGATCCCTGGACCAACTTCGGCCACAACCGCACCCTGAACATCCAGCGCGCACGCGGAAAGGCCGATTATCTCCTCCTCATCGATGCCGATATGGCCGTCCGACGAGAGGGAGCACTGTCCGCACTCTCCGAACTGCGCTCCGATTCCTACATGTTGCGCCATCTGGGCGCCCTCGAATACCGCATCCCCCGGCTGGTCAATGGGAACATCCCATGGCGGTACGAGGGCGCAACCCACGAATACCTGACCACCGACCAGCAGCACACCGTCGCCGATCTCCAGGTTCTCAGCATCGAGCACTTCGCCGACGGCGGATCACGCGGGGACAAGTTCACCCGGGACGCCCGTCTGCTGCGCGAGGACCTCAAGCGCGATCCGGACAATCCCCGCACCGTCTTCTACCTCGCGCAGACCCTCCGCGACATGGGTGAGACCCGGGACTCGATCGCGGCGTACGAACGCCGGGCCGGCATGGGCGGATGGAGCGAGGAGGTGTACTACGCCCTGCTCCAGGTAGGAGTGCTCAAGGCCGAAAGCGGCGACTGGCCCGGCGCCATGGAGGCTCTCACCCATGCGTGGGAGAGCCGGCCGCAGCGGTTGGAGGCCTGCTACGAGCTGGTCTCCCGGCTGCGGAAGAAGGGACGTTTCCAGGCCGCCAACGCATTCGCCGTCGCCGGCCTCAACCGCCCCGCGCCCCAGGACTGGCTGTTCGTGGAACCCTGGGTCTACAGCTGGGGACTGCTCTTCGAGCACTCCATCACCTCCTACTGGACCGGTGACGCGCGCGGGTCGCTGGCTGCCTGCGACCGTCTCCTCGCCCTGCCCGACCTCCCGGACAACTTCCGTCAGCAGACCATCAGCAACCGCAGATTCGCGGCCGATCGTGTCGCCGCAGGAACCGGCCGGTCGGCACACGCCACCTTTGCCCGCACGCGGACCGCATGACGAGCGCGCGGGACAACTGAGGGATCCGGGGGCGGCACCGAGCAGGCCGCCCCCGGATACACCGCGTCGCGGCCCGTGCGCTCACTTCCGGTACAGCGCCTCGATCTCGGCCTCGAAGTCCCGCGCGATGGCGTCCCGCTTCAGTTTCAGCGAGGGCGTCAGATGGCCGCCCTCCTCGGTGAAGTCCACGGGCAGGACGGCGAATTTACGGATCGACTCCGCGCGGGAGACCAGCCGGTTGGCCTCGTCGACGGCGCGTTGCAGCGCCTTGCGCAGCTCCTCGTCGTCGACGAGTTCCCGCATCGGCAGGTGCTGCTTCTTCTTCATCTGCCGCCAGTGGGCGAGCCCGTCCGGCTCCAGGGTGATCAGGGCGGTGATGAAGGAGCGGTTGTCGCCGACCACCATGCACTGGCTGACCAGGGGGTGGGCGCGCAGCCAGTCCTCCAGGGGGGCGGGGGTGACGTTCTTGCCGCCGGAAGTGATGATGATGTCCTTCTTGCGGCCGGTGATCGTGAGGTAGCCGTCCTCGTCGAGCGCGCCCAGGTCCCCGGTGGCGAACCAGCCGCCCTCCTGCACGGGGACCGGCCGGCCCCGTTCGGCGTCCCAGTAGCCCTGGCACACCTGACCGCCGCTGAGCAGCACCTCTCCGTCGTCCGCGATCCGTACGGCGGTGCCGGGCAGCGGCCAGCCGACGGTGCCCAGGCGCGGCTTGAGCGGCGGGGTGACGGTGGCGGCGGCGGTGGTCTCGGTCAGGCCGTAGCCCTCGAAGATCTCGATGCCCGCGCCCGCGTAGAACGCCGCGAGCCGGTGGCCCAGCGGGGAGCCGCCGCAGATCGCGTACCGGACATGGCCGCCGAGCGCGGCCCGGATCCGGCGGTAGACCAGCGGGTCGTACAGGGCGCGGGCGGCCCGCAGTCCCAGCCCGGGGCCGGGGCCTGTGCCGTGTTCGGCGGCCTCGACGGCCTCCCCGTACCGCTGGGCGATCCGGGCGGCGCGGTCGAACGACGAGGCGCGGCCCATCTTCTCGGCGGTGGCCCGGCCGGTGTTGTAGACCTTCTCCAGCACGTACGGGATGGCCAGCAGGAACGACGGCTTGAACCCCGCCAGGTCGGCGAGCAGGTCCTCGGTCCGGATGGACGGGGCATGTCCGAGGCGGACCCGGGCGCGCAGGCAGCCGATCGCGACCATCCGCCCGAAGACATGGGAGAGCGGGAGGAACAGCAGGGTGGAGGCGGGGTCCTTGCTGACCGATTTGAAGACCGGGTGGAGCAGCTCGATCGCGTTGTCGACCTCGGCGAAGAAGTTGCCGTGGCTGAGCACGCAGCCCTTGGGACGGCCGGTGGTGCCGGAGGTGTAAATGAGGGTGGCGGGGGTCTCCGGTTCCAGGGTGGCGCGGCGGGCGGCGACGGCGTCGTCGGGGACGTCCCGGCCGAGGGTCTTCAGCCGGCCGAGCACGCCCGTGTCGAACTGCCACAGGTGGTCCAGATCGCCGAGCTGCTTGCGCTCCTGGCTGATCAGCCGGCCCTGGTCCGCGGTCTCGACGGCGCATGCGACGGCGCCGGAGTCCTGGAGTATCCAGCGGGTCTGGAAGGCGGAGGAGGTCGGGTAGATGGGGACGGTGACGAGCCCGGCGGCCCAGGCCGCGAAGTCGAGCAGGGTCCACTCGTAGGTGGTCCGGGCCATGATCGCGATCCGGTCGCCGGGCCCGAGGCCCTCCGCGATCAGGCCCTTGGCAACGGCGAGGACCTCTTCGGCGAAGGCCGCCGCCGTCACGTCCCGCCAGCCGCCGTCCGGCTGCTTGCGGCTGAGCACGGTGTCGGCGGGTGCCTCGCGGGCGTTGTCGAACGGGATCTCGGCGAGCGAGCCGCGGCGGACGGGCGGCGCGGCCGGCGGTACGGAGACCTGCCGCACCGAGCCGTCCACGGCCCTGACCTTGGTCGGCTCGACGAGGGTGGGGACGGCGACGGGGGCGGTGGGTGACGTGGACACGTGCGGCTCCTCAACGTGGGGTCGGGTGATCCCGCCGGGTCCGTCCGGCGGCCGGTTCGTCCGAGGCGCCCGAGGCGTCGGGAGCATCGCGGATGCCTCGGACGCCTCGGGGCGGGGGGTCAGGGGCGTTCGAGGATGGCCGTGACGCCCTGGCCGCCCGCCGCGCAGATCGAGATCAGGCCCCGGGACGGTCCGTCGCGCTCCGCCAGGAGCTTGGCGAGGGTGGCGACGATCCGGGCGCCGGTCGCGGCGAACGGGTGGCCGGTGGCGAGCGACGATCCCGCGACGTTGAGCCGGTCCCGGTCGACGGGGGCCAGTCCCTGCTTCTCCCAGGCCGCGAGGGTGGCCAGCACCTGGGAGGCGAACGCCTCGTGGATCTCGAACAGGTCGAAGTCCTCGATGGTGAGCCCGGCGCGCTCCAGCAGGCGCGGTACGGCGTACGCGGGCGCCATCAGAAGCCCGTCGTCGCCGTTCACGTAGTCGACGGCGGCTGTCTCGTACAGGGAGAGATAGGCGAGCGGCTCCAGGTCGTGCGCGCGGGCCCACTCCTCGCTCGCCAGCAGTACGGTCGCGGCGCCGTCGGTGAGCGGGGTGGAGTTGCCCGCGGTCATCGTCGCGTCGGGGTGGTCGGTGCCGAACACCGGCTTCAGCGTGGCGAGTTTCCCGGCCGTGGAGCCGGGGCGCAGGTTCTGGTCACGGGCCAGGCCCTGGAACGGGACGACGAGGTCGTCCAGGAAGCCGCGCTCGTACGCCGCCGCGAGCCGCTGGTGGCTGGTGGCCGCGAGAAGGTCCTGGTCCTCGCGGCTGATGCCCCACCGGCGGGCGGTGACCGCCGCGTGCTCGCCCATCGAGAGGCCGGTGCGGGGTTCCGCGTTGCGCGGGATGTCCGGGACGAGGTGGCGGGGACGTACGCCTGCGAGCGCCTTGATCCTGCCGCCCGCCGTCTTCGCCCGCCGGGCGGCGAGGAGCAGCCTGCGCAGCTCGTCGTTGACGCCGAGGGGTGCGTCGCTCGTGGTGTCGGTGCCGCCCGCGATCGCCGAGTCGACCGCCCCGAGCATGATCTTGTTCGCGGCGGCGACGACCGCCTGGAGGCCGGTGCCGCACGCCTGCTGGATGTCGTACGCGGGGGTGCGCGGGTCGAGTGCCGAGCCGAGCACGGTCTCCCGGGCCAGGTTGAAGTCGCGGCTGTGCTTGAGCACGGCGCCCGCGACGAACTCGCCGACCCGCTCCCCCTGAAGCCCGAACCGCTCGACCAGACCGCCCAGCGCAGCCGTGAGCAGCTGCTGGTTGGAGGAGTGCGCGTACGGGCCGTCGGAGCGCGCGAACGGAACGCGGCTGCCTCCGATGACCGCGACCCTGCGGGGCTGCGGGAGTTCGAGGGGGATCATCTCGACCAGCTCCTGACTCTTGAGTAACCTTACTCTGTAGTAAATCTACGACCGAGCAGGGAGTCTGGACAATGGCCGACCGCTATCTGCACTTCACCGGCACAGCACCCGGCCGTTTCCTGACCCGGAGGCTCGGGCTCCCGCAGCCCGCCCCGCTGCGCCGCTGGTCGCCCGGGACCCCGACGCTGGACGGCCCGCTGCTGCACCTCACCGCCGGGGACTCCGCGTCCACCGAGGAGCTCGGCGCGCTCCTCGCGGCCACCGGCCTCGAAGTCACCGGGAGCGCCGAACGCCCCGCCGGGATCGTGCTGGACGCGACGGCCGTCGACACCCCCGGCGAACTGGCCGGTGTCCACGCGGCGCTGCACCCGGTGATCCGCTCCCTCGCCCCGGGCGGGCGCGTCGTGGTGCTGGGGGTACGGCCGTCGGCCGACGACCACCACCAGGCCGCCGCCCAGCAGGCGCTGGAAGGGTTCGTACGCTCGCTGGGCAAGGAGATCGGCAGGGGCGCCACCGTACAGCTGCTCCGTATCGCGCCGGAAGCCGTCGGCGCGGCCGAATCCACCCTGCGTTTCCTGCTCTCGCCCCGCTCCGCGTACGTCAGCGGCCAGGTGATCGAGCTGACCTCGGCCGCCCCCGGCCCCGTCGCCGACTGGGCGGCCCCGCTCGCCGGGCGCACCGCGCTGGTCACCGGCGCGGCGCGCGGCATCGGCGCCTCGGTCGCCTCGGTGCTGGCCCGGGACGGCGCCCGGGTCGTCTGCCTGGACATCCCGCAGGTGCGCGAGGAGCTGGCCCGTACCGCCGAGGAGCTCGGCGCCACCGCGCTGCCACTGGACATCACCGCCGACGACGCCGCGGAACGGATCGCCGCCGCGGCCCCCGACGGCCTGGACGTCCTCGTCCACAACGCGGGCATCACCCGCGACCGCCGCCTCGCCAACATGCCGGCCGAACGCTGGGCCTCGGTCGTCGACGTGAACCTGGACAGCGTGCTGCGCACCACCGACGCCCTGCTGAAGGCGGGCACCCTCAACCGCGGCGGCCGGATCGTCGCCACCGCGTCCATCGCCGGCATCGCGGGCAACAACGGCCAGACGAACTACGCGGCGAGCAAGGCGGGCATCATCGGGCTGGTCCGCTCACTGGCCCCGCGCGCCGCCGCCGACCACGACGTCACGGTCAACGCGGTGGCCCCCGGCTTCATCGAGACGAAGATGACCGCGGCCGTCCCCCTCTTCATCCGCGAGGCGGGACGCCGGATGAACTCCCTCGCGCAGGGCGGCCTCCCGGTCGATGTCGCCGAGACCACCGCCTGGTTCGCCCAGCCCGCCTCGACCGCCGTCAACGGCCAGGTCGTACGGGTCTGCGGCCAGAGCCTGCTGGGGGCGTGACACCCATGCCGAATCCGAACGTGTCACTTGTACGGGCAACTGTCACGTCCGCGCTCAAGAGGGACGGCGACCCCGGCGGGTATGTGACCCCATGCCGGATCCGAACGTGTCACTTGCCCGGGCAAGTGTCACGTTCCCGTTCAAGAGGGCCTGTCGCCCCGGCAGGGATGTGAACCCATGCCGAATCCGAACGTGTCACTTGTACGGGCAGCTGTCACGTCCCCGTTCAAGAGGGCCGGCCGCCCGGGGGCCACCCTGCCCGCCGACCGGGCCGTGCTCCCGGCCGCACCGATCGCCACCGCCCCGCTCGCCTCGTACCGCCGGATCTGCGGCTTCACCGAGCCGGACACCCTGCCGCTCACCTACCCGCACGTGCTGGGCTTCCCGCTCGCCATGCGGCTGATGACCGCCCGGAGGTTCCCGCTGCCGGTCGTCGGTCTCGTCCACACCTGGATCGAGATCACCCGGCACCGCCCCCTGCGCCCCACCGACCTGATCGACCTCACGGTGTACGCAGAGAAGTTGACGCCGCACCGCCGTGGCACCGAGGTCACGATGGTCACCGAGGCGCGGCTGGCGGGCGAGCTGGTCTGGGAGTCCCGCAGCGGTTACCTCTCCCGGCACGCGACGCGCGCGACCGCCACCACGGGGGCCCCTGCCCCGCCCTCTGCCCCGAGCCCGGTCGCCGAGCTGCCCGCCGTCGCCGAGTGGCGGCTCCCCGGCGATCTGGGCCGGCGATACGGCGCCGCGTCGGGCGACCGGAACCCCATCCACCTGTATCCGCTCACCGCCCGGCTCTTCGGCTTCCCCCGGGCCATCGCCCACGGCATGTGGACCGTCGCCCGCTGCCTGGCCGAGGCGCCGCGACCCGATGACGTCCAGGGCGTACGGGCCGACTTCAGGGCCCCCGTCCTGCTGCCCGCCACCGTCACCTACGCGGCGGACGCCACCGGCTTCCAGCTGCGCGGCACCGGCCGCGTCCACCTCACCGGCCGGATCCTCGGCGGGGACGGTCCGCGGCCTGGCCCGGCGGCTGCCAGGGACGGCCGTTCATAAGGTTCTCCAGCCCCGCCCAGGAGAAGTTCATCAGGGTGGCCGCGGCCTCCTTCGCCGAGACGCCCGGGGTCTCGTTCGCCCACCCGGCGAGCGACTCCGCGGCCCCCACGAGCGCCTGCGCGAGCCCCGACACATCGCGGTCGGGCAGCGCCGGGTCGTGGTGCGCCTCGCACGCCGCGGCCCCGATCAGCTCCGTCACGAAAGCAACGAGCTCGTCCCGCATCGCCGTCACCTCGTTGGCGAACGGCTCCCCGTGCGTACGCGCCTGACGGTGCAGCACCGCCCAGCCGTCCGGGTGCTCCGCCGTGTGCGTGAAGAACGCCCGCAGCCCGGACCACAGCTGCCGATCGGCCGGCAGCCCCGGCTCCGCCCCCGCCCGCACCGCTCCGACCAGGGCTTTCGCCTCGCGTCTGATGCAGGCGGTGAAGAGCTCTTCCTTGGAGTTGAGATACAGATAGACGAGCGGCTTGGACACCCCCACCAGCTCGGCGATCTCGTCCATCGAGGCGGCCCGGTAGCCACGCTGCCCGAAGGTCTGCACGGCGGCGTCCATCATCTGCTGCTCACGCACGGCCCGCGGCATCCGTTTGCTCTTCACAGCACCCACGTCGACTTCCTCCCACCCCCGTGTGCCACTCCCCGGTAAGGGTACGGCGCGGGCCCCTGCCCCGTCGTACGCGGCGGAGCCCGCGGGGCCGCACGCGGCCGGTACGGCACAGGAGCGCCCCCGGTCCTGCCGCGAGGCGGACCGGGGGCGCTCCTGCGTGCCGTGCGTGCGCGTGGTTACGCGGCGACCGCCACCTTCTGCGGGTCGCTCTCGCGCACCTCGTCGTCGACCGGGGAGGACGTGGCCGAGTTGTACGCGTCGTGGTCGAGGATCTTCTCGCGGGCCGAGACGATCACCGGGACCAGCGCCTGGCCCGCCACGTTGGTGGCCGTGCGCATCATGTCCAGGATCGGGTCGATGGCCATGAGCAGACCGACACCCTCCAGCGGGAGGCCCAGGGTCGACAGCGTCAGGGTCAGCATGACCGTCGCACCGGTGAGACCGGCGGTGGCCGCCGAACCGATCACCGAGACGAACGCGATCAGGATGTAGTCACCGACACCCAGCTGGACGTCGAAGATCTGCGCGATGAAGATCGCCGCCAGCGCCGGGTAGATCGCGGCGCAGCCGTCCATCTTGGTGGTGGCGCCGAACGGGACGGAGAAGGAGGCGTACTCCTTCGGGACGCCGAGGCGCTCGGTGACCTTCTGGGTGACCGGCATGGTGCCGACCGAGGAGCGGGAGACGAAGGCCAGCTGGATGGCCGGCCAGGCGCCCTTGAAGAACTGCACCGGGCTGAGCTTGGCGACCGTGGCGAGCAGCAGCGGGTACACGCCGAACATCACCAGGGCGCAGCCGATGTAGACGTCGGCGGTGAACGTGGCGTACTTGCCGATCAGGTCCCAGCCGTAGTCGGCGATCGCGTAGCCGATGAGGCCGACGGTGCCGATGGGGGCGAGGCGGATGACCCACCACAGGGCCTTCTGGAGGAGCTCCAGGACGGACTCGCTGAGGGTGAGGATCGGCTGGGCCTTCTCGCCGAGCTGGAGCGCGGCGATACCGGCGACGGCGGCCATGAAGACGATCTGGAGTACGTTCAGCTCGGTGAACGGGGTGATCACGTTGTCCGGGATGATGCCGGTGAGGAAGTCGAGCCAGGAGCCCGCGTGCTCCGGCAGCTTGCCGTCCTTCGGCGTGAGGCCCGTTCCGGAGCCCGGGTTGGTGATCAGGCCGATCGCGAGGCCGATGGCGACCGCGATCAGCGAGGTGATCATGAACCAGAGCAGGGTGCGGGTGGCCAGCCGGGCGGCGTTGTTGACCTTGCGCAGGTTGGTGATCGACACCAGGATCGCGAAGAAGACGAGGGGCGCGACGGCCAGCTTCAGCAGCTGGACGAAGATGTGGCCGACCTTGTCGAGCGTGGTGTAGAGCCAGCCGATGTCGTACGTACGCGTGATCCAGCCGAGTACGACACCGAGGACGAGACCGGCGACTATCTGGGCCCAGAACGGGACCTTGGGTATGCGGAAACCGGAGCCGGACTGACTGCCGGCGGCGGTGGACGCGGGGTTCGCGGACACGGACACACTCCAGATGTGACGCATCGGGGCACACGGGGACGACCGTGCGGGGGGACGGGGGTGCGGCGCCCGCGTCAGGGGCGGCGCCGCTGCATGGTGCCGGTTCAGACGTTGCGGCAACAGACCGCGGACATACAGCGGCAGAGATCGACATGCAGGCGCTCCACGAGCGGGACGCTCGCGGCGAATCGATGGCGCACTGCTGTCTTCATGGCGAACACGTTAACACTTGAACTTTGAGAAGCTCAAAGCTCTTCTTTGACCCCGACGATCCCGCACCGGTGCCGTCACCGCACCCCGAACCCCTGCGGGAACGACAAAACCCCAGTACAGGAGCGGATGCTCCGGCGCTGGGGTTTCGAACGGAAACCATGCGAATGTGAGGAAGGTTACGCAGCCCCTGCGGAACCTTCGCGTCGCCGCGGCCGTCAGGGGGTGACGTGGTCCTCGCGGGTGCGGTTCGCCTCGAGGCGCTCCTTGGCGCGGTCGACCTTGGACACGATCTGCTCGGACATCTCGTCGCGCTGCTTGCGCAGCAGTACGTAGCTGAGCGGCGCGGACAGGACCAGGGCGAGCAGGATCACCCAGACGAAATTCGAACCGTTCGTCCCGGAGGGCAGCAGGCCGAAGTGGACGGCCACGGCGGCGACGGCGAAGCAGCCGACGAAGATGCTGAGGCGCATCGCGGTGTACCGAATGGTCGCGCTCGGCTTGGCAGCGGACACAGTTGGCCCCTCTCTCGACGTGTGACGGTCCTTCGATCCTGCCCGACCAGTGAAGCATGCCCCGGAATCGATCAGTTCGCAGGGCTCCGCCAAAGGGTGCGGGGTGCGCTTCAGAGGCCGAGCGGCAGCAGCATGACGATGTCGTCGCGGTCGTCCCCGTCGGCCACCCGGATCGCGTCCGGCACCCGCCCGACCTCCTTGTACCCGCACGAGGCGTAGAACCGGTCGACGCCGGTGCCGCCGCGGCAGGTGAGCCGGACGGCCTCGATCCCGTCGATCCCGCGGGCCGCCCGCGCGGCCGCGTCCATCAGGTCGCGCCCGTAGCCCCTGCCCTGGTGGCGCGGGTGGACCATCACCGTGTAGAGCCAGAGCCAGTGGGTCATCAGCCGGTGGGTGTTGAGGGCGAGGAAGGCCGTGGCGGCGACGGCGCCGTCCTCGTCGCGGCCGATCAGCAGGCGGGTGCGCCCCTCGGCCATGGCGGCCAGATGCTTGGCCAGCTCGGGCCGGATGTCGTCGTCCGTGACGGGCGGCACGAAGCCGACCGCGCCGCCCGCATTGGAGACATCGGTCCACAGCCCGGCGATCCCGTCCCGCAGCGTGCCGTCGATCTCGGGATCCAGCTCAAATGTAAGCGCCATAGGCGCAGATTAGCCATTACCGATCCACCGCCTCAAACCCTGTCCAGCACGCGAGAAAGCCCCGGCCGGCGGCCGGGGCTCCCGTACTTCTGGACTGCTGGGGACCGGTGGGTCAGACGCGCATCGGCTGCGGCGACTCACGCCGTCCGGCGTCCGGGCCCGGGTACTCGCGGATGATCTCGTACCGGGTGTTGCGCTCGACGGGACGGAAGCCCGCGTCACGGATCAGGTCCAGCAGGTCCTCGCGGCCGAGCTTGTTCGGCGTGCCGTAGTTGTCCGCGTCGTGCGTGATCTTGTACTCGACGACCGAGCCGTCCATGTCGTCCGCGCCGTGCTGGAGCGCGAGCTGGGCGGTCTGCACACCGTGCATCACCCAGAAGACCTTGACGTGCGGGACGTTGTCGAAGAGCAGCCGCGAGACCGCGAAGGTCTTCAGCGCCTCGGCGCCGGTCGCCATCGTCGTGCGCGCCTGGAGCTTGTTGCGGACCTTGCCGTCCTTCATGTCCACGAAGTCGTGCTGGTAGCGCAGCGGGATGAAGACCTGGAAGCCGTTGGTCTCGTCCTGGAGCTCACGCAGCCGCAGCACGTGGTCGACGCGGTGCCGGGGCTCCTCGATGTGCCCGTACAGCATGGTCGCCGGGGTCTTGAGCCCCTTCTCGTGCGCCAGGCGGTGGATCCGCGACCAGTCCTCCCAGTGGGTGGCGTGGTCCACGATGTGCTGGCGGACCTCCCAGTCGAAGATCTCCGCGCCGCCGCCGGTCAGCGACTCCAGACCGGCCTCGATCAGCTCGTCCAGGATCTCGGAGGCGGAGAGCCCGGAGATGGTCTCGAAGTGGTGGATCTCGGTGGCGGTGAACGCCTTGAGGGAGACCTGCGGAAGGGCTTCCTTCAGGGCGGAGAGCGAGCGCGGGTAGTAGCGCCACGGCAGGGTGGGGTGCAGGCCGTTGACGATGTGCAGCTCGGTGAGGTTCTCGCCCTCCATCGCCTTCGCGAGGCGGACGGCCTCCTCGATGCGCATCGTGTACGCGTCCTTCTCGCCCGGCTTGCGCTGGAACGAGCAGTAGGCGCACGACGCGGTGCACACATTGGTCATGTTGAGGTGGCGGTTGACGTTGAAGTGGACGACGTCGCCGTTCTTACGCGTCCGCACCTCGTGCGCCAGGCCGCCGAGCCAGGCCAGGTCGTCCGACTCGTAGAGGGCGATGCCGTCCTCACGGGTCAGCCGCTCTCCTGCGCGGACCTTCTCCTCCAGCTCGCGCTTGAGCCCGACGTCCATGCGGCTGCCTCCCAGTCGTCTACGTGCTGTGCGTAGTGCCGTGCGTTTCCCGGTGACCGTTGATACCGGGCGTAACCCCCGGTCTCCCGGGGGCTCCACCACGTTACGCCTACGACTCCTCGGGAAGTTCCCCGACCCGGTTCTCCCACTTGGTGGAGAGCACGATCGTGGTCCGGGTGCGCGAGACGCCCCGCGTACCGCTGAGCCGGCGGATGGTCTTCTCCAGCCCGTCCACGTCACCGACGCGCACCTTGAGCATGTACGAGTCGTCGCCCGCGATGAACCAGGCGTCCTCGATCTCCGCGAGGTCCTTCAGCCGGCGCGCCACGTCCTCGTGATCGGCCGCGTCGGAGAGCGAGATGCCGATCAGGGCCGTGACCCCGAGACCCAGGGACGCGGCGTCGACGGTGGCGCGGTAACCGGTGATGACACCGGCGCTTTCCAGCCGGTTGATGCGGTCGGTGACGCTGGGCCCGGAGAGCCCGACGAGCCGCCCCAGCTCGGCGTACGAGGCCCTGCCGTTCTCCCTGAGGGCCTGGATGAGCTGCCTGTCCACCGCGTCCATATGACTGAAACCTTCCATTGTTCAGCAGTATCGCGAGTCTATGTGTAGAATCTAAGGCATGCGGGCTTCATCGCCTGCAAATCTTTCCGAACATCCAAAAAATGCTTTCGAATCTTCAGGAGTGAGAACACCGTGTACACGATCGAGATGGCCTACGCCCGAATGCGCGAGCTGCAGGACCTGGCCAACCGCTCGCGTGCCCACCAGCCCGCCGCCGCGCACCGGGTCGACCGGACCCGTAAGCCGCGCGCCATGAAGAAGCGCTGACCACAGCCTCAGCCACGGGAGTCACGGGAGCCGCCACCGAGCTCTCCCTCCCACCGGCGGTACAGGTCGTGCGGCACCCCCGCCGCGTCCAGTACCCGCCCGGCGACGAAGTCCACCAGATCCTGGATGTGCGTCGCCCCCGCGTAGAACGCCGGAGAGGCGGGCAGCACCACGGCGCCCGCCTCGTCCAGGCTCACCAGATGTTTCAGCGTCTGCCCGTTCAGCGGAGTCTCCCGCACCGCGACGACCAGCTTCCGCCGCTCCTTGAGCGTCACGCTCGCGGCCCGCTGGAGCAGATCCTTCGAGAGCCCGAGCGCCACTCCGGCCACACAGGCCGTCGAGGCCGGGACGATCAGCATCCCCTTCGCCGGGTACGAACCCGAGGACGGTCCCGCCGCGAGATCACCGGCCGCCCAGTGCCGTACGTTCTCGACGTCCACGTCGAAGGTGTGCGGCTTCCCGTCCGCCCCGCGCGCCAGCCAGCTGCGCAGATCCTCCTGCCAGTGCCCGTCGCGGAACGCGATCCCGGTCTCGTCCAGCAGGGTCAGCCGGGAGGCCCGGCTCACCACCAGATCGACGCTCTCCCCGGCGGCCAGCAGACCGCGCAGCACGGCGGCGGCGAATGGGGTGCCCGAAGCGCCTGAAACCCCGACAATCCAAGGCTGCCGCTGGTGCTGACTCACTGAAGTACCGGAATCCACACACCCGAGCCTATCCGGCGGTGCGAAACCGGAACCGAGTAAGGTGCCCCGGTCGTTCCAGGGGCGGGAACAGGGACTGCCGGGGACTGGACTGCCGGGGGCTGCCGGGGACTTCGAGGACGGCAGGGGCGGCAGGGGACAGCAGCGGACTACAGGGGGCACGATGGCCGCGATGCCGGATCGATCCGCACCGGCGTGGAGTGCGGGCGGCCGCGCCAGGGCCGCGGCCAAGGTGATGCTGGGCTGGGTGGCCCTCCTCTGGCTGCTCGAAATCGTCGACGCCGCCACCGGCCATTCGCTGGACGCCTTCGGGATCGAGCCCCGCCGGGCCGCCGAGCTGGTGGACGTCGTGCCCGCGTCCTTCATCCACTTCGGCTTCGGCCATGTCGCCTCCAACAGCGTGCCGCTGCTGGTCTTCGGCTTCCTCGCCGCGCTCGGCGGCCTCCGCAGGTTCGCCGCCGTGGCCGCGGTGATCATCGTGGTCGACGGGCTCGGCGTCTGGCTGGTCTCACCGGCCGGATCCAACACGGCGGGGGCGTCCGGACTGGTCTTCGGCCTCTTCGGCTATCTGCTGGTCCGGGGCTTCGTCGACCGCAGAGCGCTCGACATCGGCGCCGGCCTGGCGATCGGCGCCGTATGGGGCTCGTCGATCCTGGTGGGGATCTCCCCCGCCAACACCTCGGTCAGCTGGCAGGGCCACCTCTTCGGACTGGCGGCGGGCGTGGCGGCGGCGTTCGTCTTCCGCCGCCCCGCGCGCGGCCGGATCCCCTTGCGTCCGGCTCAGCCCTCGCCCTGACCGGCGCTCCCCATCGGGCCGACCTTCACCTGGGAGCCGGAGCCGTCCGTGACGGGCAGCGTGGCGGCGCCCGGCCAGTCGAGGGTGACCGACTTCGTCTCGTCCGGCGGGGTCACCACCAGCCCCGTGATGCGGACGCCGGAGCCGCCCGACTCGTTGACCGGGTAGGTGATGCCGAAGTACACCGACTTCCCGTCCTTGAGGGTCATCGGGGTGGCCTTCTCACCGGTGCGCTCCGCGGACAGCGATCCCGCGCTGGTCTTCAGGTCGACGCCCGCGTACCCGGAGAGCACGCAGTCCCGGCCGCCGCCGTTCTTCAGCTGCACCGCGACGGTCCCGTCGGTGTCGCCGCCGATGGTGCTGTCCGACGCCGTGATCTCCAGCTCGTCGGTGCGGCACTTGCCGACCTTGCCGTTCACGTTGGAGCCGGTCCCGGCGGCCGTGCCCTGCCCGCCGGAGTCCTTCCCGGCGGAGTCCTTCGCGCCGCCCTGCTCCGAACCGCCCGAGCCCGAACCGCCGCTCGTGGAGGACGCCCCGGCCGCGGACGACGGGGCGCTCTGCCCCATGTCGTCCTCGCCGTTCTGGCAGGCCGTGAGCGAGAGGCCTGCGGCAATGGCCAGGGCTGCGAAGGTGAGCTTGCGTACGCGCATCATTTCGTCCTCAGGTTCGGTGGTTCGGTGGGAGGTGCCGGTTGCCCGGTACGAGTCCGTACGAGCGAGCGTTCCTGATCACCAAGAGCCACCTGGCCGGGCAACGCGTTCCGCCCGGCCACCCCCTAATACATCCCTAAGACATCCCTGTTACACACGCGGACGGACACGCCCGGACACGCCGCCCGACAGACACAGAACCGGCTCAGACCGTCAGACCCCGCACCAGCAGATCCAGCAGCGCGCAGGCGAAGAGCGCGATCCCGATGAACCCGTTGACCGAGAAGAACGCCCGGTTCAGCCGGGACAGATCGTGCGGCCGCACCACCCGGTGCTCGTACACGAACGCGACGGCGACGATCGCCATGCCGATCCAGTAGAAGAGCCCGGCCTCGGTGGCCAGCCCGAACCAGACCAGCAGCCCGGTCGTCACCACGTGGCAGACCCGCGCGCCCCACAGCGCGGCCGGGATGCCGAAGCGGGCCGGCACCGAGCGCACCCCGTGCGCCCGGTCCGCCTGGACGTCCTGGCAGCCGAAGATCAGGTCGAAGCCGCCGATCCAGATCCCCACCGCGAGACCGAGGATCACCGCGTCCCACGACCAGCTGCCGGTCACCGCCAGCCAGGCGCCGATGGGCCCTATGGCCTGGGCGATGCCGAGGATGGCGTGCGGGTAGTGGGTGAACCGCTTCCCGTACGGATAGACGACCATCGGCACGACGGCGATCGGTGCGAGCGCCAGACAGAGCGGGTTCAGCAGCGCGGCCGCGCCGAGGAAGAGGACGACGGCGACGAGCGCCCCCGTCCACGCCGACTTCACCGAGACCGCCCCGGTGACCAGCTCCCGGCTCGCGGTGCGCGGGTTACGGGCGTCGATCTCCCGGTCGATGATCCGGTTGCAGGCCATCGCGAAGGTCCGCAGCCCCACCATCGCGACGGTGACGAGCAGCAGCGTGACCCAGTCGATGGACCCGTCCGCCTGGAACATCGCGGTCAGGGCGGCGATGTACGCGAAGGGCAGCGCGAAGACCGAGTGCTCGATCATCACGAGCCGCAGGAACGCCTTGACCTTGCTGTTCGGCTGTACGGGCTCTGAGCCCAGTGCTGCTTCGGCGGCGCTCACAGTCCGTATTCCTTCCACCGGCGGTCGACCTTCGCCGCCGTCTCAGGGTCGGACTCGACCATGTCCGGCCAGCCCCCGTCCCGGGTGTAGCCCTCCTCGGGCCACTTCTTCGTCGCGTCGATGCCCGCCTTGCCGCCCCAGAACTGCTGGTAGGAGGCGTGGTCGAGGTGGTCGACCGGCCCCTCGGTGACGGTCAGGTCCCGCGCGTAGTCCGTGTTGCCGAGCGCCCGCCAGGCCACCTCGTGCAGATCGTGGACGTCGCAGTCGGAGTCCACCACCACGATCAGCTTGGTCAGCGACATCATGTGCGCGCCCCAGATCGCGCTCATCACCTTCTGGGCGTGCTTCGGGTACTTCTTGTCGATCGAGACGATCGCACAGTTGTGGAAGCCGCCCGCCTCGGGCAGGTGGTAGTCCACGATGTCCGGCACGATGATCTTGAGGAGCGGCAGGAAGAACCGCTCGGTGGCCCGCCCCAGCGGCCCGTCCTCGGTCGGCGGGCGGCCGACCACGATCGACTGGAGCAGCGGACGCTTCCGCATCGTCACGCAGTCGATGGTCAGCGCGGGGAACGGTTCCTGCGGCGTGTAGAAGCCGGTGTGGTCGCCGAACGGTCCCTCGGGAAGCATCTCCCCGGGCTCCAGCCACCCCTCGATGACGACCTCGGCCTGCGCCGGGACCTGGAGCGGCACGGTCTTGCAGTCGACCATCTCGATCCGCTTGCCCTGGATGAACCCGGCGAAGAGGTACTCGTCGATGTCCCCCGGCAGCGGCGCGGTGGAGGCGTACGTCACCGCGGGCGGCGCGCCGAACGCGATGGCGACCGGCAGCCGCTCGCCCCGCTTGGCGGCGACCTGGTAGTGGTTGCGGCTGTCCTTGTGGATCTGCCAGTGCATCCCGATGGTGCGCTTGTCGTGCCGCTGGAGCCGGTACAGCCCCAGGTTCCGTACGCCGGTCTCCGGGTGCTTGGTGTGGGTGAGCCCCAGGTTGAAGAAGGAGCCGCCGTCCTCGGGCCAGGTGAAGAGCGCGGGCAGTCGGTCCAGGTCCACGTCGTCGCCGGTGAGGACGACCTCCTGCACCGGGGCGCTCTCCTGCTTCACCTTCTTCGGCGGCACGTGCACCATCGAGCCGAGCTTGCCGAAGGCCTCCCGCACCCCGACGAAGCCGTGCGGCAGCTCCGGCTTGAGGAGCCCGCCGATCTTGTCGCTGATGTCGGCGTACGACTTCAGGCCGAGCGCCTTGAGCAGCCGCTTGTCGGTCCCGAAAACGTTCATGGCCAGGGGCATCGAGGACCCCTTGACGTTCTCGAAGAGCAGCGCGGGGCCGCCCGCCTTGTTCACCCGGTCGACGATCTCGCCGACCTCCAGGTAGGGGTCGACCTCAGCCTTGATGCGCTTGAGCTCGCCCTCGCGCTCCAGGGCCCGGAGGAGGGAGCGAAGATCGTCGTAAGCCATGCCGCCCAGTTTGTCATCACCGTCGGCGATCACCAGGGGGACCCCACCCGGGCCGGTCCGCGACCCGGTCGCCCCCGCGTCCCGCGGCCGGTTCACCCAGCTCGCCGTGATATGTCACAGCCACCGGTTACCCTGGGCCCGAACCGGGGCGGGACAAGCCCCGCCAACTCTCCGCAGGGGGACCTTTCCATCATGTTCCGGGCCCTGATCTATCTCCTGCCTCTGGCGCTGACGATCTACGCGTTCATCGACTGCCTGAACACCCCCGAGGACGAGGCCAAGCACCTTCCGAAGATCGCCTGGGTCTTCATCATCCTGCTGTTCTGGATCGTCGGCCCGATCGTCTGGCTCGCCGCGGGCAAGATGCGCCACGCGCCCGCCGCGGGCCGTACGCCCTCCGAATGGCACCGCAACCACCGCTCGCAGTGGGTGGCGCCGGACGACAATCCGGAGTTCCTGAAGGCACTGAAGGACGAGAACAAGAAGGACGAGTCGCTCCTCAAGGACTGGGAGGCGGACCTGCGCCGCCGCGAGGAGGAGCTGAAGCGCCGTGAGAACGGCGAGAGCCCCAGCGCCTCCGGCGAGTAGCTCCCACGGCCGTGAACGACGCGGACATGCTCGCCACCGCCCTCGCCGAGGCCCGCACGGGTCTCGCCGAGGGCGGCGTCCCTGTTGGCGCCGCCCTGTACGGAGCGGACGGCGCCCTGCTCGGCCGTGGCCACAACCGCCGTGTCCAGGACGGCGATCCGTCCCTGCACGCGGAGACCGCGGCCTTCCGCGCGGCCGGGCGGCAGCGCTCCTACCGCGGCACGACGATGGTGACGACGCTCTCCCCGTGCTGGTACTGCAGCGGCCTCGTGCGGCAGTTCGGGATCTCGCGGGTGGTGATCGGCGAGGCGCGGACGTTCAGCGGCGGGCACGACTGGCTGGCCCGGCACGGGGTGGAGATCGTGCTGCTCGACGACGCCGAATGCGTCGCGCTCATGCGGGAGTTCGTACGCGAGCACCCCGAGCTCTGGAACGAGGACATCGGCGCCGGCTGATCCGCCGCCGCGCGGCCGGTGATCGTTCGAAAATCCTCTCTCCCCTCCAACAGCCGGGCGATACCCTGGTGTTGACGGTGTGACAGATCGGCTCGATCGTCGACGCTGGGGGTGTTGTGGAGAGAGAGCTGTACGGGCGCGAGGCGATTTTCGGCAACGACGGACTCGCGGCGCGCCTGACCGGACTCACTCCGTACGGCTCCGCCCGGGTCGGCTACGAGCACCGTGACGATCTCCCGGTCGCCGTGCTGACCGGCGGGCGCGGCATGGGCAAGACGGCCGTCCTCAAGCAGCTGCGCCATCTGTACCGGGAGATCACCCCGGTCGCCCTGGTCGACTGCGAGGCCGTCGTGGCCCCCGAGGACGCGGGCCCCGGCTGGACCCCGGTCACCGGGGCGCTGCCGGAGCTCGCCACCCAGCTGACGGCGAAGGTGCGCGCCGCCCGTCCGGTGCAGTTCCCCCGGCTGAGCCTCGGGCTGGTGGCGGTCGCCTCCATCTCCTGGACCCGTGAGGACGAGACCCGGGCGCGGCGGGATCTCCAGTCGCTCGGCCCGATGCTGGCGACCGTGGACGGCCGCGGGGACGCGGCGACCGGCTGGGTCACCAAGGTGCTGACGAAGCTGGCCGCCAGCGCCTTCGACTCGGTGGCCCCGATGGCCGGGATGGTCGCGGAGGCCACGGTCGAGACGGTCCTGGAGGAATCGTTCAACCGATTCCAGCGGCGTTCGGCCGACTGGTACGGAAGCTATCCGCACGCGGGCGGCAACGGCCGGACCGGGCTGCGGCAACTGGCGGTCGACTTCGAGCGCGGCGGCGATCTGCGCCGCCGGGCCGAGGACCATCTGGTGCTCGCGCTCGCCGCCGACCTGGTCGCGGCATACGGGGGCCTGGCCTGGGGCGCCCGCCGGGGCCGCCCGGTGCTGCTCGTCGACAACGCGCACACCCCGCTGGGCCGGCAGCTGGTGGAACCGCTGCTGCGGCAGCGGGCCGCCGGGGTGCTCGACCGGATCGCGGTGTTCGCCTCCTCCCGGGTCCGGGACCACGAGGGGCTGAGCCATGCGGTGCGGCGGCGGCTGCCGGAGGTGGCGCACGGCTCGCACTGGTCCAGGGGCACGGGGGTGACGGCCGGGATCCTGGCCGTGGAGCTGACCCCGCTCACCCCGGAGCAGGTGCGCTCGGCGTTCGACCGGCACGACCGGGCGAGCCGTGTCCCGGCCGGGCTGGCCCGTGGTGTGCACCGGCTGACGGACGGGCGTCCGCTGGCGGTCGAGCTGCTGGCGCTGGCGGCGGGCGAAGCGCCGGAGCCCGCCTCGCTGGTACCGGGCTCGCTGCTGGACCGCACGGTGGAGGTGCGCGAGGACCGGGCACCCGCCCAGGTCGCCGAGGAACTGCTGGCGCGGCTGCTGCCCGGCCCCGGGCAGCGGCTGGACTTCCTCGCCGTGCTGGCCGCCGCGCACGGCGAGGAGTCGGCGCGGCTGCTCGCGGAGAGCCGGCTGGGCCGGGGGTCGCCGGACGGGGACGTGGCCCTGCGGATGCGCGACGCGCTGCGGGCGGACGACTGGCCGGTCGGGCCCGGCCACTTCGTCGCCGATCCGCTGCTGCGCGCCCTGCTGCTGCACCGCCTGCGGTTCCAGGACGGTGACCATCCCTCGTACGCGGTGTGGCACGCGGTGCACGTCTCGCTGCGCGGGGCGTACGGGCCCGGCGGCCGCCGCCCCAGCGTCCCGCATCTGCTGCACCAGAAGCTGGTGCTGGGCGACGCGGAGGCGTGCGTGGGGCATCTGCGGCTGCGGTTCGACGGGCCGGACGTGACGGAGTGGCTCGAATCGCTGCGCTTCATCGCCTCGGCACCGTACCCCCGCGTCCGGGGACACACCGGCCCCGATCCGCGGCGCGCGGTCGCGCTCGGCCGGGCCGACAACGCGGCGCCGAGGGGGCTCGAACCGGCGGTCGCGGAGCTCCATGTACTGCTGCGCCGGCTGCTGCACGGCATCTGGCTGCTGTCCGATCCACTGGCCCTGCCGGACGAAGAGGTGATCGACAAGATGGCGCACGAACTGCGACAACTGTCCGGCCGTCATCCGACGGGCAACAGCGTGCTGTGGGACGCTGCGACGCACTGGCCGCGGGACATCAGGGCCTGGCGTCCGCTGTCCATGCCTCCGGGAAAGCCGGAGGCGGACGGCGGCGGGCAGCGGCGACAGCGGGGGAACGGCGGCCCGGATGCGTAATCCACTGCGTTACCGCCTCTGGTACACGACACGGCAGAAGGTCGTCACCTCGGTGCTGGCCGGTGCCCTGGTGATCACGTCCGGCTGGTACGGCATCGGCCGGCTGACCGCCCCCGAGGACCGTTCCTGCGCGAAGGGGGTCGAACGGCCGCAGGGCAGCGACGAGTGCGTCGGCGTCTCCGGCAACGGCTACGACTTCGGGCGGTCGAAGCTGACCGAGGTCGCCTCGGCCATCGCCCGCGAGAACGCCACCCTGAAGTCCGGCCGGTACGCGACGATCGCGCTGCTGCTGCCGCTGACGTCGACGGACGCGGCGATGCAGACGAAGATGCAGCGGGAGCTGCAGGGCGCGTTCGCCGCGCAGTACCGGGCCAACCGCCTCTCCAACGAGCAGGTGCCGAAGATCCGGCTGGTGCTCGCCAACACCGGGAAGAACAACCTGCTGTGGCGGCCGGCGGTGGACCGGCTGAAGACGATGACCGGGGCCCCGGACAACCTGCGGGCCGTCTCGGGCGTCGCCACCAGCAGTACCCAGATCAAGTCGGCGGTCAAGGAGCTGACCGCCGCGCACATCGCGGTCGTCGGCACCACGATCACGGCCGACGACATCGCCAACGGCCCGAAGGGCGACCCGTTCCCCGGCCTGGCACGGGTCTCGCCGACCAACCGGGACGAGGCGCGCGCCCTGGCCCACTTCGGGCAGGTCAAGGCGGCCAAGGCGCTGCTGGTGCAGGACACCCGTACCGGGGACCACTACACGGACACCCTGCGGGCGGCCTTCACCGAGCTGGTGAAGGGCACCCGGTACCAGCCGGAGCTGTTCACCTCGCGCGGCGACCCCAACGACGAGGGCACCACGGCCAACACCTTCCAGCAGATCACCCACCTGATCTGCGACACGGACGCGGAGACGGTGTTCTTCGCGGGACGCCACGTCCAGCTGCGGCAGTTCATCAACGCGCTCGGGGCCCGCGGCTGCCAGAGCCGCGCGATCACGGTCCTGACCGGCGACGAGGGCTCGTACCTCGGCAGCGACCAGAAGCTCGACCGGAGCGCGCTGCGCCGGAAGGTGACCGTCCGCTACGCCTCGCTGGCGCATCCGGACACCTGGGCGGCCGGGCGGAAGGGCGGGAGCGCGACGGGCGGTTCCCCGGCGGACTACCGGGCCTTCCTGGACCTGCTGGCCACGGTGTCGAAGGAGCCGGCCGGCCCGATCGGCCCGACGGACCACCAGGCCCTGACCGACGGCCAGGTCATCGTCGCGCACGACGCGATGACCCTGGCGGTGCACGCCGTCCGGCAGGCGACCCCGAAGGACGCGCGGCTGCCGCTCCTCGCGGACGTGGGCGAGCAGTGGCCGCGGGTGAAGAGCTCGCTGAAGGTGTCGGGGGCCGGTGGCTGGATCTGCCTGGACAACCACGGCAACCCGTACAACAAGGCGGTTCCGGTGGTGGAGCTGGCGCCCGAGGACGCCCGTCAGCGGTTCGTGGCGATCGCCTGGCCGGAGGGCGGGCCACCGGACCCGAAGTGCCTGCCGCCGTCCTCGGCGCCGTGACCGGTCACGGCTCGGCCGCCACGTACTCCTCACGCAGCCCGGCCCACCGGAGCGGGGTCCACTTCGACCAGTCGGCGGGGTATCCGTCGAGCGCGTCCACGAGGTAGCCGAAGTGGTCGTGCCAGCCGGCCAGACAGTCCAGGCGCAGTTCGTCGTCGCCCCGGAACTCGTTGGTGAACCGCAGCAGCACATGGTCGCCGCGCGGTGGCTCCAGGTGGAAGCGGATGCGGCCGTGGAGCCCTTCGAGGGTGTACTCGGCGACCCGTTCGACGTCCCAGGCGGTGACGGTGCCGGAGGCGACCGTGGCCTGCCCGTCCTGGCCGGTGTTGAGCCAGCGGAGCGTGATCGCCCCGCCGATGCGCGGCTCGAAGGGGTCGGCTGCGGCGAGCCAGCCGACCAGCCCCCCGGAACTGGCAACGGCTGCCCACACCCGCGGAACGGGGTGGGGCAGCCGTAGCGTGAACCTCAGAGTGTGCAGGTCACCGTGGGTCTCGCTGGTTCCGGGCTCGATGACCTCGGTAGCGTCGGTCATGGTTCCAGCGTGGCCCTCGGGTGCGGGATCCGCACCCGTACGGGGGAACGGGTCAGACGCCGGCGTAGGAGTGCTTGCCGGTGACGAAGATGTTCACTCCGTAGTAGTTGAAGATCCAGCAGCCGAAGGCGATCAGCGCCAGGTAGGCGGCCTTGCGGCCCTTCCAGCCGGCGGTGGCGCGGGCGTGCAGGTAGCAGGCGTACGCGACCCAGGTGATGAAGGACCAGACCTCCTTGGGGTCCCAGCCCCAGTAGCGGCCCCAGGCGTCGCCCGCCCAGATGGCGCCCGCGATGATCGTGAACGTCCACAGCGGGAAGACGGCGGCGTTGATGCGGTACGAGAACTTGTCGAGCGAGGCGGCCGAGGGCAGCCGGGAGAGCACGGAATGCGCGAACGCACCCGGCTCGCCCCCGTTGGCGATCTTGTTCTCGTAGCTGTCGCGGAAGAGGTACATCAGCGTGCCGACGCCGCCGAGGAAGAACACGGCGCCGCAGATGATGGCGGTGGAGACGTGGATCCACAGCCAGTACGAGTGCAGCGCGGGCACCAGCTGGTCGCTGTCGGTGTAGAGCCACGTGGTCGCGATGCCGAGGTCCAGCAGGACGGTGGTGACCAGGAGCAGCCCCATCCAGCGGACGTTCTTCTTCAGCGCGAGGAGGACCAGGTACGCGCCGACCGCCACCGTGGAGAAGGTGATGGAGAACTCGTACATGTTGCCCCAGGGGGCACGCTGCACGGACATCGCGCGGGCGATGACCCCGCTGGCCTCCACGAGGAAGGCGAGCACGGTCATGGAGACCGCCATCCGCCCGTAGAGGTCGCCCTTGAACGTGCCGCCGGCCGCGCCGGGCCCGTCCGGTACGTCGCGGGAACCGGCCGCCGCGCGCGTGATGATCTTCGGGCGGTCCATCACGGCGGTGCCGCCGCCCTGCTGCGCGACCTGCACCTTCACCGAGCCCGCGGCGCCCGCGCCCTCGGCCCCGGCCTCGGTCAGCGCGGCGGCGGTGCGGCCGACCTTGCTGCGGCTGCCGAACACCCATTCAGCGATGTGGGCGAAGAAGGCCAGGGTGTAGACGGCCATCGACGAATAGATCAGCACATTGCTGGTGTGCGCCAGGTTCTCGTTGGTTGCGGCGGCGAGATTCACTTCTCAGCCCCTTCGGCAGGTTCTTCGGAGGATTCTTCGACGGAGTCGGAATCGGAGTCGGAGTCGGAGTCGGGTTCGGGGGATGAATCGGACCCGGTGCCGGACTCGATTCCGGGCTCGGCGTCCGGCTCGGGGGGTGCCGATTCGATGAGCGTGCCCGCGAGGTCGGCCAGCTCCTCGGGAAGCTTCGCGGACTCGCTGCGGCCGAGACCCGCCATTTCGACGACCGTGACACCGTCCGCACCGCGTACCGCCCGCACCCAGACCCGGCGCCGCTGGATGAACAGCGAGCCCGCGAGTCCGGCGATGGCGGCGACGGCCCCGGTGAGCGCCCACCCGCTGGCCGGCTGCTCCGTGATCTGGAAGCTGGCCCACTCCTGGACGCCTTCGAAGGTGATGGAGCCCGCGCCGTCGGGGAGCTTCATCGTCTCGCCGACCAGCATCCGCTGCTTGAGCTGCTTGCCGTCGGCGTCCTTGAACTCCGTCATCTTGGACTTGTCCAGCTGGTACACGTTCTGCGCCAGCCCGGAGTCGGGGCCGAGGTAGCCGTGGAAGCCGTTGAGTGCCAGTACGGGCATGTCGGCGGCCGGGAACTGCGAGAACATCGTGCCCTTGCCGTTGCCCGCGAAGGTCGGCACGAAGAACGCCTGGAAGCCCAGCTGGGTCTTCTCGCCGTTCTTGTCGCGGTAGCCGTCGAAGACCTTGATCGCACCGGACGAGGTGACGTTGTTGTCGATGGGCAGCAGCGGCACCGCGCTCCGGTAGACCTCCTTGCCCTTGCCGTCCTTGACGGAGACGATCGGCGCGTAGCCGTGCGCGTTGAGGTAGACCTTGGTGCCGTCGATGACGAGGGGCTCGTTGACCCTGATGACGGTCTTCTGCGACTTGCCGTACGCGCCCTTCTCGTACGTCACATGGGCCTCGTAGGTCCTGGGCGTACCTCGCTGGGGGCCGCTGCGCTCGTACGTGCCGACGAAGTTGTCGAGCTTGAAGCTGAACGGGGCGAACGAGTCGGTGTCGAAGAGCGAACCGGACTTGAAGTCGTCGTACTGGGTGAGCGTGTTGGAGAAGCCGTCGCCCTCGACGACCAGCTTGCCGCCCTCGGACTTGTAGAGCTGTCCGACGGCGAACGCCACCAGCATCACGATCAGGGCGATGTGGAAGACCAGGTTCCCGGCCTCGCGCAGATATCCCTTCTCCGCGGCGACCGCGTCGCCCACGGTGTGCGCGCGGTAGCGCCGCTTGCGCATCATCGCGAGCGCGGCCTCGCGGACCTGCTCGGGCTCGGCCCCGGTGCGCCAGGTGGTGTACGCGGGCAGCCTGGTCAGGCGCTTGGGGGCGCCCGGCGGGCGGCTGCGCAGCTGGCCGATGAACTGGCCGGTGCGCGGCACGATGCAGCCGATGAGCGAGATGAACAGCAGGATGTAGATCGCGGAGAACCAGACCGAGCTGTAGACGTCGAAGAACTGGAGCTTCTCGTAGATCGGCGAGACGGTGGTGTGGGCCTTCTTGAAGGTCTCCACCTTCAGCTCGTCCACGCTGTTCTGCGGGATCAGCGAACCGGGGATGGCGCCGAGCGACAGCAGGAAGAGCAGGATCAGCGCGACCCGCATCGAGGTGAGCTGCCGCCAGAACCAGCGGGCCCAGCCGATGACGCCCATGGCCGGCAGCCCGGCCGAGCTCTCCTCGCTCGGGGCGGTGGAGAGCTGGGAGCCCGCCGCGCCCAGTTCGGAGACGTTCTCCTGCTCCCGCTCGTCCCGGGCCTCCCGCTCCGGGGCGGAGGGGTTGGACTTGGTGTTGCTCATGGAACTCAGATCCCCACCGTGAAGCCGTTGGACCAGACCTGCAATTGCTGCATCATCGTGCCCCATGCGCCGGTCAGCAGGAGGAGACCGGTCACGATCATCATGCCGCCGCCGATGCGCATGACCCATGCGTAGTGGCGCTTGACCCAGCCGAACGCGCCGAGCGCCTTGCGGAAGGCGACGGCGGCGAGCACGAAGGGGACGCCGAGGCCGAGGCAGTACGCGACGGTCAGTATCGCCCCGCGCCCGGCGGTGCCCTGGTCCACCGCGAGGATGCTCACCGAACTGAGAGTGGGGCCCAGGCACGGGGTCCAGCCGATCCCGAAGAGGGCACCCAGCACGGGCGCGCCCGCCAGCCCGGTCACCGGCCTCTTGTGGATACGGAACTCACGCTGGGTCATCCAGGGCATCAGACCCATGAAGAAGATCCCCATCAGGATCATCAGCACGCCGAGGACCTTGGTGAGCACCTCGCTGTGCGCCTGGAGGGTCTGGCCGAAGAAGCCGAAGAGCGCGCCGCCGGAGACGAACACGGCGGTGAAGCCGAGCACGAAGAGCGAGGCGCCCGCGACCATGCGCCCTCGCCTGGCCTGCGCCAGGTCCGTGCCGCTGACCCCAGTGACGTAACTGAGGTAACCGGGCACGAGCGGCAGAACACACGGCGAGAAGAACGAGACGAGCCCGGCGAGCACGGCCAGGGGCAGGGCGACCAGCAGGGCCCCGCTCCTCACGATCTCGTTCTGGGCGACGGCGAGGGCGATCACCTGATCACTTCTCCGCGATCAGCGGGTCGATCATCTTGTGCAGCTGCTCGGAGTCGAGCGCGGCCAGCGAACGGGCGGCGATCTTCCCGTCCCGGTCCAGGACCACGGTCGACGGAATGGCCTGCGGGTTCAGCGTGCCCTTGGGGAAGCGGAGCATGAGCTTGCCGGTCGGGTCGAAGAGGCTCGGGTACGGGACTCCGTAGTCCTTCTCGAAACTCACCGCGGGGCCCTTCTGGGGGTCCCGGGTGTTGATCCCGACGAACTGGACGTCCTTGTCCTTCATCTCCCTCGCGACCCGCGAGAAGTACTGGGCCTCAAGACGGCAGGGCCCGCACCACGAGCCCCACATGTTCAGCACGACGACCTTGCCCTTGTAGTCGGCGACGTCGAGCTGCTTGCCGTCGAGGGTCTCGCCGTCCAGCTTCGGGGCGGCCTTGCGGTCGCCCTTGTCCACGGTGGAAATGCCGCCACTGCCCGTGACGAAGTTCGTGTTGCCACCGCCGCCGGCCTTGTTGCCGTCCCCGCCGCACGCGGTCAGCGTGAGGGCGAGGGCGGCGACCGCAGCAGGGGCGGCGAGCAGGGTGAAGCGGCGTCGAGGTGCGCGGCCATAGCTCATGTGAAAAGTTTCGCATGGCGGTTCCGGCGATCTCGGGCACCCCCCTCGGTGCCCGTAAAGCCCGTTGTCAGGCTTGTTTAAAGAAGGTGTTCCAGCCGCCTTCGGGCGACTGTCCGACCTCCAGTGTGCGGAGCTTGTCGAGTACGGCCGGGGTCTGGACGTCGAGCCAGTCGACGAACTGCCGGAAGGAGACGAGGCGCACATCCGGCTTCCCCGCGATTCTCTTCAGCACTTCCTCGACGGCGTCCATGTAGATGCCGCCGTTCCACTCCTCGAAGTGGTTTCCGATGTAGAAGGGTGCGCGATTCGAGGAGTACGCGCGGTTGAAACCGGCGAGGTACGACTGGGTGGCCTGCTCGCGCCATTCGGGATACCGCGAGGGCATGCCCTTGGTCGAATTCAGCGACTGGTTGGCGAGGATGTTGTAGTCCATCGAGAGGACCTCGAAGGTGTGCCCCGGGAACGGCATGGCCTGGAGCGGCAGGTCCCAGACGCCGTCCCGCCGCTTGGGCCAGACCTGGGTGCCGCCGGGCGAGCTGGCGTCGTAGCGCCAGCCGAGTTTGCTCGCCGTCGGCAGCAGATTCTCCTGGCCGAGCAGGCAGGGGGCGCGGCCGCCGACCAGTTCCTTGCGGTAGTCGAAAGGCAGCGGGTCGAGGTCGCTCCAGCCGGTGTTCGTGCGCCATTCGGTGACGAACGAGACCGCCTGATCGATTTCGTTCCGCCACTGCTCGGACGACCAGTTCGCGACCGATCCGGAGCCGCTGCAGAAATGCCCGTTGAAGTGGGTGCCGATCTCGTGCCCGTCGAGCCAGGCCTGCCGGACGTTCTTCAGCGTCTCCTTGATGTGGGCATCGGTGAGATAACCGATGTCGGAAGCACCGACGGGGTTGTTGGGCGGCCGGTACATGGACTTCTTCGACTCGGGCAGCAGATAGAGCCCCGACAGGAAGAAGGTCATCGCCGCGTCGTGATCCTTGGCGAGTTCCAGAAAGCGCGGGAAGAGCCCGTTGCCGACCTCGCCCGCCCCGTCCCAGGAGAAGATCACGAACTGCGGCGGGGTCTCGCCGGGTTCGAGCGGCACCGGCTTGGCGGGCTGGTGCGGCTGCTTTCCGGTGTCGGCGGTGGAACCGTCCCCGATCTCCCGCACGTCCTTCTTCGCGGGCCCGGTTCCGCGAGTGTTCCCGTCGGACCCCTTCTCCCCCGTGGTTCCCGACCGGCTCGTGCCGGAAGAGCCGGAAGAGCCGAAGGTGCCGCAGCCTGCCACCCCGACGGCGGCGGCAGCTCCAAGCCCGGCTCCGAGCAGACCCCTTCGGCTGATGTCGCGCATGATTACCCCATCTGCGGTCGTTTTGCCTTAAGTCCATACAAACTGGCGATGGGTTAGATGGCGTAATCAACGCAGGGGTTCCGCCGATTAACACACAATTCTTTGCGTGACCAGACCCCAGTCATGATCGAACGCATGACCTAGCAGGCGGGACGAGACAGGGCGGGAGCAGTGCTCGACCGCCTTCGCGGTCCGCGACGGCGAACCGCAAACGAATCGCCGGACGGGTGAAAATCAGCCCGTCCGGCGATTGAGGACAAAACATCGACCAAGAACAAACCGGCATCCGGCGACCGGGCCCGGGACCCCCGCATCCCGCCCCGCCCCCGCCGGCCCATGTGGGCCGGCTACGCGCCGAACGCCTTCGACTTCCCCTTCACCGGCTTCGCCCCGGCCAGCAGATGCGCCGGCACCAGGTCCCGCGCCGGCTCCGAGTACCCGACCGACACGATCTTGTCGCCCTGGTACGTGAAGCTGGTCAGCGAGGCGAGGGTGCACTGCCGCTTGCGCGGGTCGTGCCACAGCCGCCGCCGCTCGACGAAGCTGCGCACGATCCAGATCGGCAGCTGGTGGCTGACGCACACCGCCTCGTGGCCGCGGGCCGCGTCGCGCGCCGCGTCCAGCGCGCCCATCATCCGTACGACCTGCTCGATGTACGGCTCGCCCCACGACGGGCGGAACGGGTTCGTCAGGTGCTTCCAGTTGTCCGGCTTGCGCAGCGCGCCGTCGCCGACGCCGAAGGTCTTGCCCTCGAAGACGTTGGCCGCCTCGATGAGCCGCCCGTCGGTGGCCAGGTCCAGGCCGTGCGTCTTGGCGATCGGGGTGGCCGTCTCCTGGGCGCGCTCCAGCGGCGAGGCGACGACATGGGTGATGTCGCGTCCGGCCAGGTGCTCGGCGACCCGGTCGGCCATCTGCCGGCCGAGCTCGGAGAGGTGGTAGCCGGGGCGGCGCCCGTAGAGCACGCCC
Source organism: Streptomyces sp. NPDC001933 (assembly GCF_042890955.1). Lineage (NCBI taxonomy): Bacteria > Bacillati > Actinomycetota > Actinomycetes > Kitasatosporales > Streptomycetaceae > Streptomyces > Streptomyces sp. NPDC001933. Next base: position 332,524 of record NZ_JBIASS010000007.1, read on the forward strand.
TCCGGGTTGTGCACCTCGCCGTGCCGCATCAGATGGACGACGGTGATGTCCTTGCCCTTGCGGCTCCGCTCTTCCTCGTGGCTTCCGTTCTCGCTCATGCGGTGGCCTCCGAGGCGGCGCGGGCGGCGGCGGGCAGGGCGGCGGCGATGCGCTCGACGGCCTGCGTGTCATGGGCGGTGGAGACGAACCAGGACTCGAAGGCCGACGGCGGCAGGTAGACGCCCTGCGACAGCAGGGAGTGGAAGAAGGCGGTGAAGCGGAAAGCTTCCTGCTGCTTGGCGTCCTCGTAGTTCCGCACCGGGCGGTCGGTGAAGAAGACGGAGAACATGTTGCTCGCCGCCTGCACGGTGTGCGCCACGCCCTCCTTGGCCAGCGCCTCGCTGACCAGGCCGCGGATCTCCGCGGAGACCGCGTCCACCTTGGCGTACGCCGCGTCGTCGAGCAGCCGCAGCTGGGCGAGACCGGCGGCGGTGGCGATCGGGTTCCCGGAGAGGGTGCCCGCCTGGTAGACGGGACCGGCCGGGGCAAGGTGGGCCATCACGTCCGCACGCCCGCCGAAGGCCGCGGCCGGGAAACCGCCGCCCATGACCTTGCCGAAGGTCATCAGGTCGGGCCGCACCCCGTCGACGCCGAACCAGCCGGCCTTCGACGTACGGAACCCGGTCATGACCTCGTCGGAGATGTAAAGCGCACCGTTCGCGGCGCACAGCTCCTTGAGCCCGGCGTTGAAACCGTCCAGCGGCGGCACGACGCCCATGTTGCCCGGCGATGCCTCGGTGATCACACAGGCGATCTCGCCGGGGTGCGCGGCGAACGCCTCGCGGACGGCCTCCAGGTCGTTGTACGGCAGCACGATCGTGTCGCCGGCCTGCGCACCGGTGACCCCCGGGGTGTCCGGGAGGCCGAAGGTCGCGACCCCGGAACCGGCGGCGGCGAGCAGCGCGTCGACGTGGCCGTGGTAGCAGCCGGCGAACTTCACCACCTTGGCCCGGCCGGTGAATCCGCGGGCGAGGCGGATCGCGGACATGGTCGCCTCGGTGCCGGACGACACCAGCCGCACCTGCTCCACGGGCTCGACCCGGGCCACGATCTCCTCGGCGAGCGCGACCTCGCCCTCACCGGGCGTACCGAACGAGGTGCCGCGGGCGACGGCCTCCTGGACTGCGGCGATGACCTCCGGGTGGGAGTGGCCGAGGATCATCGGCCCCCACGAGCACACGAGGTCGACGTACTCACGGCCGTCGGCGTCGGTGAGGTACGGGCCGCTGCCGGACACCATGAAGCGGGGCGTACCGCCCACGGCCCGGAAGGCACGTACGGGAGAGTTCACGCCGCCGGGCGTCACGAGGGACGCGCGGTCGAAAAGCGTCTGCGAAACTGGGGCGTCATAGGGAAAGCTCACACAAGCCATGGTGTCAGAGCCACGGACGGTCTTGCGGACAGGTGTTTCACCGCACGCCCGTGGGGGAGGTCACTGACACGATGATCGGGTTGCGCGGCGGGGGCTGTGTCTCCTAAGTAGTAGTCGGGTGGATGAGATATGCATCGCGGTGGCGGAGTGGGCGAAGGGACCGACGACCTGGGGCCCGAGCCTGCCCGGCGGGGTCGGCACCGGCGTGATGCGGAGCGCGAGCAAGGCATACGGGCCGGTGGGGCGCAGCATGGCGAAGCCGGAAGCAGGAGTGGTGGCCGGGTGGGGGTGACCTACAAGTACTTCGGTGCCCCCGACGGGGCCACCGCGGCACGCGTGCCTATTTCGATGCGCCCCGAGGAGCTCGGCGGTGACGAGCTGGGCATGGGCGGCATGTTCACCAAGATCAAGCCGGAGACGGTGGCGGCGATGGTCCTCACCGGAATTCAGGGCGTACCCCTGCACAGGGTCCCGCCGCTCGAACTGGTGGTGCTGCACCCCGACTACGCGGTGGTCAAGCTTCCGATGACGGTCGTCGACCCGCTGCGCGGCGTCGGCGAGGAGTCGGTGGGTGCCGCGGCGTTCATCTGGTCCACGGTCCCGGACCGCGGCGGCCCGCGCGACGCGTTCAACGTCTATCAACTCCTGCACGAGTGGCAGGACTTCTCGCACCGGCTGCACGACGCGGGGCATCAGGCGTATTGCCTGGTCTGGCCCTGAACCGGGGGCCGTGCCGTACGGGGCCGGCGCCCGGCAACGAGGCGGTGGCCCGGGGGTGAGGAAGCGCGCCCCCTGGCCGGAACAGCACTGCGCGCGGCTGCGGGGTGGCGTCCTCGCCCACCCCGCGGCCGCGCGCGGATGAATCAGAGCTGAAACAGAAAGGTCAGGCAGCCACGGAAGCGGCCGAACGCACCTTGCCGATCACGTCGGCGAGGGCGGTGACGACCTCGGCGTCGTCGGCCGGGTGGGTCTCCGCGAAGCGCGTCACGGAGCCGGGGATGGACAGCTTGACGTCCTCCAGGACCGTGGCACCCGCGATGCCGGCGGACTTGCGGGCGTCGTCCTGCGCCCAGACGCCGCCGTACTGACCGAAGGCGGTGCCGACCACGGCGACCGGCTTGCCGGAGATGGCGCCGACGCCGAACGGGCGGGACAGCCAGTCGATGGCGTTCTTCAGGACGGCCGGCATGGTGCCGTTGTACTCGGGCGAGAAGAGCAGGAACGCGTCGGCGTTCGCCGCCGTCTCACGCAGCCGGGCGGCAGCGGCCGGGACGCTTCCCTCGACGTCGATGTCCTCGTTGTAGAAGGGCACCTCGGCCAGGCCCTCGTACAGCTCGATCTCGGCGCCCTCAGGGGCGTGCTTGGCGGCGGCTTCGGCGAGCTGGCGGTTGTGCGAACCGGCGCGGAGGCTGCCGACGAGCGCGAGGATGCGTACAGACATGGGTAACTCCCGGGAGGCGGAGAGGCAGGTACATCGGATACGTCGAATACGTCGAGTACATCGAATGAGCCGTATCAAGCGGACCGCGGTCCGTTTAAAGTTGTACCACCTAAACGGACCGCGGTCCACTTGTCACTTCCGGGCGTTACGCTGACGACATGACCGACTCCGCCACCCCTCCGACGCCGAGGCTGCCCGAACCAGGAGAAGCACGGACACATCTCCCGCTCGCCCCGATCGACGAACCCCCGCAGCTGCGGGCGGACGCGGCACGCAACCGCACTCTCCTGCTGGACGCCGCTTCCCGGCTCCTGACCGGATGCGGGGCGGCGGATCTGACCATGGAGTCGGTGGCCGCCGCGGCGGGGGTGGGCAAGGGAACCGTCTTCCGGCGCTTCGGCGACCGGGCCGGGCTCCTGCTCGCGCTCCTGGACCACCGGGAGAAGCAGCTCCAGGCCGCCTTCCTCTCCGGCCCGCCGCCACTGGGCCCGGACGCCCCCGCAGCGGAGCGGCTGCACGCCTTCGGGCCCGCCGTCCTGCGCCACGAACGCGACAACCACCCGCTGATCCTGGCCAGCCGGACGGACCCGCTGCGCAACTACACCGTCCCGGCGCTCCGTCTGCGCCTCAACCACCTCGCGATGCTGCTGCGGCAGGCGAAGGTGCCCGGCGATCCGGAGCTGCTCGCGCACACGCTGCTGGCCTCCATCGACGCCGCCCTCGTCCACCACCTCACCATCGAGCGCGGCATGCCGGTGGAGCGCCTGGAGGAGGCCTGGCACCACCTGGTCACCCGCCTGGGGGCAACCGTCTGAGGAGGGCAGCCGCCTGCGGCCGCTCCGGGGCAGATGCCCGATCCCGGGCTCCTCGACCACGGTCCCCGCCCGGCGAGACCCCGGAAACCCGGACCGTCTCCCGTACCGTCCCGGCGGCACTTGATACATGCTGGAAAGACATCGACAGTTCCCGATCCGCGGGGGTCAGATGTCCGCCCAGACGCTCACCGACACGGTGGTGACCGACCTCGTCGCCGACGCCACCACCGCACCGTCCATGCACAACGCCCAGCCCTGGCTCTTCCGGTACTCACGCGGCGACCGGACTCTCGCCCTCCGGGCCGATTTCGAGCGCGCGCTGCCGGCGGCCGACCCCTCCGCCCGCGCCCTGCACGTGGGCTGCGGCGCGGCCCTGCTGAACCTGCGGGTGTCCGCCGCCCACCACGGCCTGGCCGCGGCCACCACGTTGCTGCCCGCCCCGTCGGATCCGGCGTTCCTGGCAGCCGTACGGCTCGACGCCGCCCTCGGCAGCCGCCCCGGCACCCCGAGCGATCGGGCCGACGAAGCGCTCCGCGCCCTCCACCCCGCGATCGCGGAGCGGCACACCAGCCGCTACCCGTTCGACGAGCAGCCGATCCCCGACGACGTCCGCGCACGCCTCGTGGGCGCGGCCCGTACCGAGGGCGCGGACCTCACATTCCTCGTCCCGCCCCATCTGGAGACCGTGCTCGACCTGATCCGGGACGCCGAGGGATACGACCGGGGCGACCCGGCGCGAGAGGCCGAGCAGGAGCACTGGGCCAGGTTCACCAAGACCGACGCACCGGACGACGGCATCCCCGACTACGCCTTCGGCCCGCGCGACGCCTCCGAGCAAGCGATCAACCGCGACTTCGCCGGCACCCGCGCCCCCGACGGCCGGGCCCGCGTCCTGTTCGAGCGGCGGCCGCAGCTGGCCCTGCTGAGCACCGAGAACGACCGCCCGGCGGACTGGCTCCGCGCCGGTCAGGCGCTGGAGCGCGTCCTGCTCGCCGCCACGCTGGACGCGGTGTCCACCTCGTTCGCGACCCAGCCCATCGAATGGCCGGACCTGCGCTGGGTCCTGCGCGACCCGCTGCACGGCACGGGACACCCCCAGATGATCATCCGCCTGGGTTACGGGCCCACCGGGCCGCGGACACCGCGCCGCCGCCTGGACCGGGTGCTGACGATCGAGCCGTAGGGACGGTCGACGCACCGTGGAGGCGATCGGAGCGACGCGGAAGCGGGAAAGGCGGTGGGAGCGATGAGGCTCCCGGTGGTCGTCGGGGTGGACGGCTCGGAGGGCAGCCTGCGAGCCCTGGACTGGGCCGCGGCGGAAGCGGCCCGCATCCGGCTCCCCCTGCGCGTCGTCCATGCGTCGCTGTGGGAGCACTACGAGGGCCTGCGGCCCCCCGCCGACCCCGAGGTCCCCGGCGAACAGCTCCTCGCCGAGCATCTGGTCGCCTCGGCCCGGGACCGGGTGCGGGATCTCAGTCCCGAGGTGAGCGTGGTGGCCGACGTGCAGCCCGAGGACCCGGTGGCCACCCTCGTACGGGAGAGCCACAAGGCCTCGCTCGTCGTCCTGGGCTCCCGGGGCCGGGGCCGGATCGCCGGAATGCTCCTGGGGTCCGTGGGGCTGGCGCTGGCCGGCCGGTCGCACTGCCCGGTCGTGGTGATTCCGGCGCGGCAGCCCGGCACACCGGCGACACCCGGGAGCGTCGTCGTCGGCATCAGCGACGCCACCGGTCCGTCGGCCGCCGCCGTCTTCGCCCTGGCCCAGGCCGCGTCGCGGCACGGCGAGCTCACCGCCGTACGCGCCTGGCGCCGCCCCGCGCACGCGCTCCTCAGCCACCCGCCGCTCCCCGGCTCCTCCTCATCCGCCTACCGCCGCCAGGCCGAGGAACACCTCGAAGAGGTCCTGAAGGCCCTGGAAACCCTGGAGGCGCGGAAACAGCAGGACAGCCAGGACACGCAGGACAGCCAGGGGGCCCATGACGACGGCTCCGGATCCGTCGTCATCCACCGGTCGGTGGCGCAGGGACCGGCGCACCAAGTGCTGATCGAAGCCGCCGAGACCGCGGAGCTCCTGGTTGTCGGCGCCCGGCGGGCCAGCGTATGGCACGGACTCCAACTGGGCCCGGTCAACCACGCGGTGCTGCACTACTCGCCCTGCCCCGTCGCCGTCGTCCCGGACACATACCAGGGCTGAGGGCGCCGACCGGGCGCCCGTCGGCCGGCCTTACGGTTCTCCCCGTACCGATGCGCCGACGTACGAGTCGACGCACACGCACACGCGCGCACGCGCTCACTCGCTCACTCGCTCGCGAAGGGGAGGGCCCGCCCATGGCCGGCACAGCCGCCGCACGCCTCGTCACCACGCTCGCCGCACCGCTGGACCGCGCGCAGAACACGGCGGAAGCCCCGCAGCTCCTGCGCTGGCCGGACGCAGAACCCGCGCCCGGTGACGGGCAGCGGGCAGTCGGCCGACGCCTGCTCGTCCAGCGTGGCGACGCCGAACTGATCGCCGTCGACCCCGGCACCCCGGACGCGGCGCCGGTCCGCTTCCCCGCGCCCTGGCCCCGCAACTTCGGCACCTTCACGGTGGCGCCACGCGGCGACCTCGCGGTCTTCGCCGGGGTACACGCGGTGCGCGCGGTGGATCCCACGGGGGCGGTGCGCTGGGAGGTGCGGCACGGCTGCTGGGACGGCAGCTGCCGCACGCTGCACAACGCCTACGAGGAGTACGCGGCCGATCACAGGCATATATACGCGGACAGCGGCTCGGCCGTGTTCTCGGCGGACGGGGCGCTCGTCTGGGCCCATATCCGCGGTCCGGTCGCCGCGTCCGGCCCCGATCCGGAGGCACTGGACGAGTGGCTGGTCATCGACGCCGCCGACGGACGGGTGCTCGGCCGGGCGGAGACCGAGACGGTGGCGGCCGGTTCCGATCACGTCCCGCATCCCGACCCCGCCCGGATGGGGCTGAGCGTCGGCGAGGGCCAGGACGGGGTGCCGCTGCGGTGGGGCCGGTGGGACGGCGAGAAGCTCTCCGTCGGGCAGTTCTGCGACGACGAACGGATCCTGACGGGGGTGAGCCCCTCGGGGGACCGCTTCGTGACGGTGACCCATTACGGGGAGGCGCTCGGCGTGCACCGGATCGACGACGGTTCCGTACTCGCCGAACTCGACACCGAGCACACCGTCCCCCGCCACCCCGAGGCCGATCCCGACGACCGGGACGCCGACGAGACGTGCTGGGACTACGAGTGCGGCTTCCTCGACGAGGAGACCGTCATCGCCGGTACGGCGGAGCGGGACGAGGAGTACGGCGAGCCGCGCCACTGGCTGGTGAGCACGGCCGGGGCGGAAATGCGGGTGACCGCGCAGGTCACGTACCCGTTCCCGGTATCCGGCGCGCCCACGGCGCTCGGCGACGGCACCTGGTACACGGTGTCGGGGCCGGGCGACGCAGTACATGTGTGGAGCCAGTAGACCGGCCGAACAGCCGATGGCTGGACGAGCGCGCGATGCCGGTGGACGCCGAGGGCGTCGTGGACGGCGCGTTCACCAGACTGGACGGCCTCTACGACACCCCGGATGCCCCGGAGGGCGGGTCCCAGGCCCCCCACCCTCCTCCGGCCGCCGAGGTCAGGCGACGGGCGGCCGCCAGCCGGGATCCCGGCCGGTCAGAGCGAGCACCTCGTCGAACGGGCTGGCCCCGTCCGGCACGGGGTGCGGCTCGCCGAACACCTTCGCCTCCCTGGCCATCGGGGCCATCGAGGCCAGCGCGGTACCGATCTCGCCCAGTACGGACTCGTCCGGGGTGAACTCCTGGCCGGTGGCCCGCGCCAGGTCCCAGGCGTGGACGGTCAGATCGCCCAGCACCATGTTCCCGACGGTCCTGGCCGGAAGCCCCATGGCCCCGGTGGTCCCCTCGTCCGCGCCGGGCACGGCCCAGGCCGCCACCAGCTTGGCCGCCTCCTCGCCGAAGCGGGTCCGCCAGTCCCCGGTGACGACGTCCGGCGTCGTACCGAAGTCGGCCTCCTGCCTGGCCGCCAGGGCCTGGAAGTTGACGATCACTTGGAAGAGATGGTTGATCAGGGCCCGTACGTCGTACTCCGCGCACGGCGTGGGCGCGCCGAGGCTGTTGTCGTCGACCCCGTCCAGCACGGCAACGGCCGGTCCGACGGCCGTATCCAGCAACTCACTGATCTTCGTCATCGTTCGACGATGCACGACCGGACGGACGGGGGCTTGAAGAAACGCGACATCGCCCGCACCCCGGCGGCCCGCAGATCATAGGATCGCCGCCATGGCCGGTCCTCGACGCGACACCCGGGGCATCGTCGACGCCCCCGAACTCTTCGCCCAGGTACGTTTCCGCCGCCGTGAACCCGCCGCCGGGCTACGGACGTACATCGAGCACTACTGGCTCATCGACTGGGACCTGTCCCAGCCGTACGCCTCCCATGTGGTGCCGCACCCGTCCGTGAACCTGGTCTTCCAGCGGTTCGAGGGCGAGGCCGATTTCGCGGAGGTCTCGGGCATCGGGCTTGAGCTCTTCACACAGAAACTGGAGGGCCGCGGCCGGGTCTGCGGGGTGCAGTTCCGGCCCGGCGGCTTCCGGCCCTTCGCTCCGGACCGGCCGGTCGCGGAGTGGACGGGGCAGCGGCTCCTCGCCGACGAGGCGTTCACCCCGCCCGCCCCGCCGTCCGACATCCTCGGCCCGGCGGACGAGGACGCGCGGGTGGCGGCGCTCGACCGGTACCTGCTGGCGCTCGGCCCGGAACCCGACCCGCAGGCCGAACGCGCGATGGCCCTGGCCGACCTGGTGCGCACGGACCGCACGGTGCGCCGCGTCGACGAACTCGCCCACGCGGCGGGGCTGTCGCCGCGCTCGCTCCAGCGGCTCTTCGCCGCGTACGTCGGCGTCGGCCCCAAGTGGGTCATCCTCCGCTACCGCATCCACGAGGCGCTGGAGCGGGCCGAGTCGGACCCGCGGGTGGACTGGGCGGCACTCGCGGCGGAGCTCGGTTACAGCGACCAGGCCCATCTGATCAGGGACTTCACCGCCACGGTAGGCGTGCCCCCGACGGCGTTCGCACCGCACTGACCTCGTTTGTCAGTGCCGCGTCCTACAGTTTCTGGCATGGAACGCACCGCTTCGTCGTCCGTACGGATCGAGGCCTGGTCGGATGCCGACCTGGAGCTGCTCCGCCGCGCCAACGCACCCGAGTTGATGGACCACTTGGGCGGCCCCGAGACGGAGGAGCAGCTCATAGCGCGTCACGAGCGCTACGTGGAGCTGAGCGCGGACCGCACGGGCCGGGGCAGGATGTTCCGCATCGCCCTGACGGACGGGGCCGGTGCCGTGGGCACGATCGGCTTCTGGGAGCGCACCTGGCAGGGCCAGGAGGTGTACGAGACGGGGTGGGCCGTCCTCCCCGAATTCCAGGGGCTGGGGATCGCCACGGCCGCGACGACGGCCGTTGCCGAGCAGGCCCGCGCCGAGCGCAAGCACCGTTTCCTGCACGCCTATCCGTCCGTGGGGAACGGCGCGTCGAACGCGGTGTGCCGCAAGGCGGGCTTCACTCTGATCGGCGAGTGCGACTTCGAGTACCCGCCCGGCCATGCGCTGCTGACGAACGACTGGCGGCTCGACCTCGAAAACGTTTGACGGGCCGGTCCCACCCCTGGATATTTATCTGCGTCACGCAGCTTATTCGCGACACAGCCTTATATCCGCCATTCCTGCAGATCTGCCATGCCGCAGATTTGCCGTGCCTGCGGATCTGCCTTGCCTGCGGATCTGCCCTGCCCGCCGATCTGCGCTGCCTGCGGATCCACGGATCTGCCATATCTGCACCTGCAGAGGGGACCCCTCCACCATGCTCACTCTCGTCACCGGATGCCGGGGCCGTATCGGCTCCACGCTCGTCTCGCTGCTGCACCGCGACGGCCACTCCGTCCGCGCCGCCTCGCGCACCCCCGAGGGCCTCGCCGCCACAGCCACCGCACTGCCCGCCGGTGTACCCGTCGTGGCCTGCGACCTCGGCGATCCGGCCACCTTCGGGGCCGCTCTCGACGGCGTCGATTCCGTCTTCCTCTACGCCGAACCGTCCGGCATCGACGCCTTTCTGTCGGCGGCCGGGACGGCCGGGGTCGGCCACATCGTGCTGCTCTCCTCCAGCTCGGTCCTGGACCCGGACGCCCAGGACAACCCGATCGCCGCCTCCCACCACGCGGTGGAGCAGGCCCTGCTCGCCTCACCCCTCACCACGACGCTGCTGCGCCCGGGGGCCTTCGCCGGCAACGCGTACCAGTGGGCACAGTCGGTACGGGCCCACGGCACGGTCGACCTCCCCTACCCCAACAGCCACACCAGCCCCATCGACGCGACGGACATCGCCGAGGCCGCCCTCGCCGTGCTCACCGACCCTCGCCTCCAGGGCGAGGCGTACCACCTGACCGGCCCCGAATCGCTCACCGCCGCCGAGCAGGTCGGCCTGCTGGCGGCGGCGTCCGGGCGCCCCATCGCCATCAACACCGTGACCGGAGCGGCCTGGAAGAAGTCCGTCGCCGGCTTCGTGCCCGAGGCGTTCGCCGACGCGCTGCTCGCGTACACGGCCGCTTCGGACGGCATCCCGGACGAGGTGACCGGCGACGTCGAGAAGCTGACCGGCCACCCGGCCCGCACCTTCGCCGCCTGGGCCGAGGAGAACGCCGCCGCCTTCCGCCCCTGAGCTCTCGCCCGCCGGGTACGCGTCCGGCTCACCCCGACAACCGAAACCCCCTGGCTGACGCACCCGGCCGATGACATCCTGGCGGAGTGAACGGACCGGAGATCCACCTCGAAGTCGCCCCCGAGCTGCGGCTCTTCGTCGCGCATGAACGCCGCCGGGGGCGCACGGCCGTGACCACGGACGGCGCCTCCACTCTCGGCCATGTCGTGGAATCGCTCGGCATCCCGCTCACCGAGGCCGGACAGATCCTGGTCGACGGCCGGTCCGTACCGGTCTCGCACATCCCGGCGGCCGGTGAACTGGTCGAGGTACGTGCCGTGGAACGCCCCCAGCAGGTCCCGGGCGCACCCTTGCGGTTCCTGCTCGACGTGCACCTCGGCACGCTCGCCCGGCGGCTGCGGCTGCTGGGGGTCGATGCGGCGTACGAGAGCGAGGACATCGGCGATCCCACGCTGGCCGCCCGGTCGGCACAGGAGCGGCGCGTACTGCTGTCACGGGACCGCGGACTGCTGCACCGGCGGGAGATCTGGGCCGGGGCCTACGTCTACAGCGACCGCCCGGAGGAGCAACTCCGCGATGTGCTGGAGCGGTTCGCCCCGCGCCTCGCGCCCTGGACCAGGTGCACCGCATGCAACGGGCCGCTGAAGGAGGCCGACAAGGACACGGTCAGTAACCAGTTGGAACACGGCACCCGGCGCTCGTACGACGTCTTCGCGCAGTGCACGGAGTGCGACCGCGTCTACTGGCGGGGCGCCCACCACTCGCATCTGGAAGCGATCGTCACGAAGGCCCTCCAGGAGTTCGCGCCCACGTCGGCGGACGGCGCGTAGACCCGGGGCCGGCCGTCACGTGCCGCCGTGGGCCTGCCGCAATGCCTCGACCTGCAGTGCGCTCAGCTCGACTGTCCGCCGCATGTGGGCGATGAGCAGGGCCACTTCTTCGTCGTCGTACGCCTCGAACATCGCCGCCCAGGCCCCGTTCAGCCGCTCCCACACCGCACCGATCTCCGCCATCCGCTCCGGCACGGTCGCGACGAGCACCCGTCGGCGGTCGGCGGTGTCCCGCTCGCGCCTCACGTACCCGCCCCGCTCCAGCCGGTCGACCAGCCGGGTCGCCGACCCAGTGGTCAGCCCGGTCAGCTCCGCGATACGGCCCGTGGTGACCGGCCCCGCCTCCAGGCCGAGCAGGTTGAGGCACTGGAGATCGGTCGGGTGGAGCCGCAGATGGTCGGCGACGGCCTGGTTGAAGAGCGCGTAGGCGGCCATGTAGCGGCGTGACTCGACGGTCAGCTCGGCCATCAGCGCACTGCGGCCGGGCTGGGACTTCTGCGACATGCAGAGAGTGTACGAAGCAGACAACGCCGACCGCCCGGCCGAACCGCCCCCGGCCGAACCGGCCTCGACCTGACCTACCCCGGCCTGACTTGACCCGGCCCGGCCTGCCTCGGCCCGACCTGCCTCGGCCCGGCCTGCCCGCTCGGGCTACGGCTTCTCGGCGGTCAGGTAGCGCTGGACGGTGGGCGCGAGCCAGGCGATCACTTCCTCGCGCGACATCTCGACGGCGGGCCCGAACCGAAGCACGTAGCGCGCGAGCGCCATCCCCAGTATCTGCGAGGCGACGAGCACCGCACGGTGGGCCGCTTCGGCCGGGACGGGGCAGACCCCTGTCGTGACCGCGCCGATCTGCTCGGCGAAGATCGCCCTCATCCGCTCCGCGCCCGCTTCGTTGGTGACGCTGACCCTGAGCATGCCCGTGAGCACGTCGTCGCCCTCCCAGCGGTCCAGGAAATGCCCGACGAGTACCGCACCCACGTGCTTGCCCGGCATCGCCCCCAGGTCGGGTATCCGCAGGTCGATCGCGGAGGCGGCGACGAAAAGCCCCTCCTTGTTGCCGTAGTAGCGCATGACCATCGACGGGTCGATGTTCGCGTCACGGGCGATGGCACGGATGGTGGCGCGCTCGTACCCGTCGGCGGCGAACCGCTCGCGCGCGGCATCGAGGATCGCGGCCTTGGTGGCATCCGAACGGCGGGGCGCGGCGACGGGCTCTGTCATGCCAACAACTGTAGGCCAACAACCGTTGACACGCCAGTCGCATCGGAGCTACCGTTGCCAACAAGCGTTGACCAACGTTCGTTGACCAACATGCGTTGACCGACACACGTCGGCGCAAAGGTGACAGCTGATGGACGGGCCCAGGAGGCAGCCATGACCACCACCCCGAGCACCGCACCCGAGACCGTCGACGCACTCATCGTGGGCGCGGGCCCCACCGGCCTGCTGCTGGCAGGGGATCTCGCCGCCCAGGGCGTCTCCGTCACGCTCGTGGAGCGCCGCCCGAGCCGGATCAGCAACATGACGCGCGCCTTCGCCGTGCACGCCCGCACGCTCGAACTGCTCGACAGCCGCGGCCTGGCCGACGAGCTGATCAGGACGGGCACGCCCCTCACCTCCCTGCGCTTCTTCGGGAAGCTCTCGCTCGACCTCTCCCGGCTGCACACGCGCTTCCCGTTCGTGCTGATCACCCCGCAGTACGAGGTGGAGCGCCTGCTGGAGCGCCGGGCCCGCACCGCCGGCGTCCGCTTCCGGCACGACACGGAGCTGACCACGCTCCACCAGAGCCCCGCATCGCAATCCGTCACCGCCGAACTGCGCGAGCCGGACGGCAGCCGGACGACCCTCACCGCCCGCTACCTCGTCGGTACCGACGGGATGCGCAGCCCCGTGCGCCATGCGCTCGGGCTCCCCTTCCCCGGCAAATCCGTGATCCGGTCGATCGTTCTCGCCGACGTCCGGCTCGCCGAGAAGCCCTCCGACATCCTGACGGTCAGCGGCGGCGGAGACGCCTTCGCCTTCATCGCCCCCTTCGGCGACGGCTGGTACCGAGTGATGGGGTGGCACCGCGCGCGCCAGGCCGCCGACAGCGACCCCGTCGACCTCGACGAGCTGCGCGAGATCTGCCGCGTCGCCCTCGGCTCCGACTTCGGCATGTACGACGCCCGCTGGATCTCCCGCTTCCACAGCGACGAACGCCAGGTGCCGTCCTACCGGACCGGCCGGGTCTTCCTCGCCGGGGACGCCGCCCACGTCCACTCCCCGGCGGGCGGCCAGGGCATGAACACCGGCCTCCAGGACGCCGCGAACCTTTCCTGGAAGCTCGCCGCCGTACTGCGGGGGCACACGACCGACCCGGAGGCGCTCCTCGACAGCTACCACGCCGAACGGCACCCGGTCGGCGCGACCGTGCTCCGCACCAGCGGCGCGCTCGTCCGCCTCGCCATGGCCCGCACCCCGCTCCAGCGGACGGTCAGGACCATGGTGGCCAGGACACTGGCCACCATCCGGCCCGCCTCCGACAAGGCCATCGGCATGGTCTCCGGCATCGCCATCGCCTACCGGGCCCCGCGCGGCGCGCACCCCCTGACCGCGAAGCGCGCCCCCGACCTGAGCCTGCGCGAGGGCCGCCTGCACCAGCTGTTGCGCGACGGCACGTTCGTCCTGGTCACCCCCACCGGCGCCGCCACGCCGGCATCACCGGCCCCGCTGGTGCACGCCCACTGGCAGGGCGACCGCACCACCACCCTGCTCGTCCGCCCCGACGGCTACATCGCCTGGGCGAGCGACCGCCCCGATCCGACGGCCCTGCAGGCCGCACTCACCCGATGAGCCCGGCACCCACCCCGCCGGCCCCGATGAGCGCCTCACCGACCCCGCCCGCCCCGATGAGCGTGGGTCCCGCCTCACCGGCCCCGCCGGCCCGGGCTCAGAACACGTACTCGTCTCCGGTGGCCAGGGCCAGCACCTCGTGGTCGTTGTTCCCGGGGTTCCGGTCGGCCGCTCCGCCGTTCCACAGCGTGTCGACCCGTACGACGACCTCGTCCGGCCGTGCCACAAGCCGCAGTTCGAGAGCGAGCCGCCGCTCCTGCGCCCCGTCGGCGCGCAGGCCGCCGGTCCGGCACAGCACGGTCCGCCGGTCGGCCTGCAGACAGCCCTGCGGAAGTTCCTGCCCTCCGGCGAGCGCCACCGATGTCCGCACCCGCACGGTCACACCCGCCAGGTTCGACGGGCCGTGGTTCTCGGTCCGCACCCGGACCTTGAGCCCCGCGCCCCACAGCAGGACATGCCCGTGGTGTGCCACATCGGCCTCAGGCGCAATGACCGCGAAGGGGCCGGGAAGACCGGAGAGCTCGGGAAGACCGGAGGGCGCAGCGACCGCGGCCCCCGCCCCCACCCCCGCCACCAGCACCACGCTCCCGGCCAACATCGCCGTCGCGGAGACGGCCCGTGCAGCTCTATGCGTCACTAGCATGTCCCGAAGATACAGATCACCCCGAATCATCCTTATTTACCGACCGGTTCGGCGCGCCTTGCCCCTCTCCCCACATGGCAGCCTTGCCCCATGTCGATCGCCCGATCCGTTGCTCTGTTCGTCGTCGCCGCGCTTTTCGAGATCGGGGGCGCCTGGCTGGTCTGGCAGGGCGTGCGTGAGCACCGGGGCTGGATCTGGATCGGGGCGGGCGTCATCGCGCTGGGCGCCTACGGCTTCGTCGCCACGCTCCAGCCGGACGGCGAGTTCGGCCGCATCCTCGCGGCGTACGGCGGGGTCTTCGTCGCCGGTTCGATCGCCTGGGGCATGGTCGCCGACGGCTACCGCCCCGACCGCTGGGACGTGATCGGGGCCCTGATCTGCCTGGCCGGCATGGCGGTCATCATGTACGCCCCCCGCAACTCCTGACCCCGCACCACTCCACCCCGCCGCGCCCCGCACCACCTCGCCCCGGCACACCCCGCGCCGCCCGGCTCCACCCCGTACCCGCCTATCCTGACCCCCGTACCGATCAGCTGTCCGAGGAGTCCGCCATGGCCGCCACCCCGATCGCCGTCATCACCGGAGCGAGCAGCGGCATCGGCGCCGCGACCGCCCGACAGCTCGCCGCCGCCGGCTACCGCGTCGTGGTGACCGCCCGTCGCAAGGACCGCATCGAGGCGCTCGCCGCCGAGATCAACGAGGCGGGCCACCAAGCCACGGCCTACGAGCTGGACGTCACCGACCGCGATGCGGTGAACGAGTTCGCCACGGCGTTCCGCACCCTCGCCGTCCTCGTCAACAACGCGGGGGGCGCGCTCGGGGCCGACCCCGTCGCCAGCGGCGACCCCGCGGACTGGCGCCAGATGTACGAGACCAACGTCATCGGCACGCTCAACGTCACCCAGGCACTGCTCCCCGCCCTCACCGCGAGCGGCGACGGCACGGTGGTGATCCTGTCCTCCACCGCGGGCCTCTCCACGTACGAGGGCGGCGGCGGTTACGTGGCCGCCAAGCACGGCGAGCACGTCCTGGCCGAGACGCTGCGCCTGGAGATCGTCGGCACCCCGGTCCGCGTCATCGAGGTCGCCCCCGGCATGGTCAAGACCGAGGAGTTCGCCACCACCCGCTTCCGCGGCGACACCGAGAAGGCCGCCAAGGTGTACGCGGGCGTCGACGCCCCCCTCACCGCGGACGACGTGGCCGACACCATCTCCTGGGCCGTCACCCGGCCCAGCCACGTCAACATCGACCTCCTGGTCGTCCGCCCCCGCGCCCAAGCCTCCAACTCCAAGGTCCACCGCACCGCCTGACCGGACCGGACTCGCCCAGACCGGACCCGACCGGACCCGACCCGACCCGACTGAACCGGAAAAGGGCAGACAGGAAGGGGCCGGGGACACACCACCCGCGTCCCCGGCCCCTTCGTCCGCCCGTGCCTGAAGGCCTGGATTCAGCCCTTCACGCACACGATCTGCTTGAGCTTGGCGACGACCTCCACCAGGTCCCGCTGCTGCTCGATGACCTTCTCGATCGGCTTGTACGCGGCCGGGATCTCGTCCACGACACCGGAGTCCTTACGGCACTCCACGCCCCGCGTCTGATCCTCCAGGTCGCGCGTCGAGAAGCGCCGCTTCGCGGCGTTCCGGCTCATCTTCCGGCCGGCCCCGTGCGAGGCCGAGTTGAACGACTTCTCGTTCCCGAGCCCCTTCACGATGTACGAACCGGTGCCCATCGAACCCGGGATGATCCCGAAGTCCCCGGAACCCGCACGGATCGCGCCCTTCCGCGTGACCAGCAGGTCCATCCCCTCGTACCGCTCCTCCGCCACGTAGTTGTGGTGGCAGGAGATGACCGGCTCGAAGGTCACCTTGGCCTTCTTGAACTCCTTGCGGACCACGTTCTGGAAGAGCGCCATCATGATGGCCCGGTTGTGCTTCGCGTACTCCTGCGCCCAGAACAGGTCGTTCCGGTACGCCGCCATCTCCGGGGTGTCGGCGATGAACACCGCCAGATCCCGGTCGATCAGGTCCTGGTTGTGCGGCAGCTTCTGCGCCTGCCCGATGTGGAAGTCGGCCAGTTCCTTGCCGATGTTCCGCGATCCGGAGTGCAGCATCAGCCAGACCGAACCCGCCTCGTCGAGGCAGAACTCGATGAAGTGGTTTCCCGATCCGAGCGTCCCCATCTGCTTCGTGGCACGTTCCTGACGGAACTTGACCGCATCGGCCACTCCGTCGAACCGTCCCCAGAAGTCGTCCCAGCCCGGCGCCCGGAAGCCGTACAGCCGGTCGGGCTCCACGGCCTCGTCATGCATGCCCCGGCCCACCGGGATGGCCTGCTCGATCCTCGACCGCAGCCCGGACAGGTCGCCCGGCAGGTCATTGGCCGTCAACGAGGTCTTCACCGCGGACATTCCGCAGCCGATGTCCACGCCGACCGCCGCCGGACAGACCGCGCCGTGCATCGCGATCACCGAACCGACCGTCGCGCCCTTGCCGAAATGGACGTCCGGCATGACGGCGAGACCCTTGATCCAAGGCAGCGTGGCAACATTGCGCAGCTGCTGCATCGCGACGTCCTCGACCGAGGCCGGGTCGGCCCACATGCGGATGGGAACCTTCGCCCCCGGCACCTCTACATACGACATAGTTCCTCGATTCCCCCGAAAAGTCTGAAAGCGCAAATCCGGTGCCAAGGTCGGCAAATAAGTCGGTCGACCGGCATTCACAGCGGCGCGTGCGATACACATTGTGTCCACCGGTCGCCATCGAGCGGCAACCGTTTTTCGCACGAAGGGAGCTCAGGACCGTGCGACGAATGGCCTACGTAACCGGCACCGCGCTACTGGCAGCGTTCGTCGTCGGCTGCAGCGCCGACACCGGAACCGGTGGTTCCGCAGCCGACAGCAAGTCCGGCACGGAAACCGTCGCCGCCGCGGCCCCCGGCAAGTACCGCACTCTTCCCGAGCCGTGCCGCGCCGTCGAGTCACCGACGCTGAAGGACCTGCTCCCGGGCGCCGCCGAACTCGCCGAGGACCAGCAGAGAAAGGTGTACGAGGGCACCGCCGCCGTCACCTACGACACCGACCGCCGGGTCGGCTGCCGCTGGAAGTCCGAGGGTTCCTCCTCCTCGCACAGCCTGTTCATCGACTTCGAGCGCGTCGTGTCCTACGACCCCGCGGTGAGCGACGACGACCGCGCCCGCGAGGTGTACACGAAGAAGGAGACCGCCGCCGGCCTCTCCTCCCCCTCCGCGACCCCCGACGCCACGGAGAGCGCGGAGAACACGGAGGGCGGCGAGGGCAAGGGCGAGAAGAAGCAGACGCCCCCGGCCGACTCCGACGAAGCCTCCGGTGACACGTCCGGCGACGCTTCCGCATCCACCTCGCACGCCCTGACCGGCCCCACCCCCGAGGGCAAGAGCACCGACGACGAGAACACCGACGACGGCGCAGGCACCCCGGACGAGAGCCTTCAGCCACGCATCCTCGACGACCTCGGCGACAGTGCATTTCTGGACGATCTACTCACCCGGGCAGGTTCCACCGCACAACACCGCACGGTGAAGGTGGTATTCCGCACATCGAACGTCATCGTGACCGTCGAGTACACCGAACAGCCGGCCGTCTCCACCGCCGTCCCCGACAGCAAGGAACTGCAGGAGAAGGCCCAGGCACTGGCCCGGAAGCTGGTCGACGAGTTCAGCGAATGACCCCGCCCCGGGCGCCCCTGACCGGAGCCGCCCGCGGCCACCGGGCCCCCGGCCGAGGCGGCATCCGGTCGCAGTCCGTCGTACCGTGGCCCTCCGGAAAACCCTCCGGAACAGCTTCCGGAACCCCGGCCGACCACCCGCCCGGCCACCCGACCGCCTGGCAGCCCGCCCGCCGCGCCACCCGAGTGAAGGAACCATGCACCGTTCAGCCCCGCGACTCTCCCGCATACTCGCCTGCGCCGCCGTACCGGTGATGCTCGTCGTCGCCGGCTGCTCGTCGGACTCCGACGGCGGCAAGAAGGATTCGGACTCGTCCGCGTCGTCCGCGGCGCCGAGCGCGAGCAAGAAGGCGGAACCGACCGTCGAACCGGCGAAGTTCACCCAGCTGCCCGACCCGTGCAAGTCGATCACCAAGAAGACGGTCACTTCCCTCGTTCCCTCGGCGAAGTCGAAGAACGGCACGGCCACCAAGTCCAGCGACCTCACTTCCCGCGCGGGCTGCTCCTGGAACGGCCTCGACGACAACGGCGTGAAGGGCTCCCAGTACCGCTGGCTCGACGTCGGCTTCACCCGCTTCGACTCGGACCAGGCCCTGGGCAGCGGCGCCAAGCGCGCGCAGCAGGACTTCGCGAAGCAGGTCGACAAGGCGAAGACGGCCGACGGCGCCAAGAAGGTCGCCGAAGCGCCCGCCAACGGCATCGGGGACCAGGCCACCACGGTCACCTACGACCTCACCAAGACCAGCGAGGACTTCAAGTACGCGACGGTCGTGGCCCGTACGGAGAACGTCGTCATCACGCTCACCTACAACGGTGCGGGCTACGCGGGCGCGAAGACCCCCTCCGCCGACGACATCCGGAAGGGCGCCGAGAAGGCGGCCAAGGAAGCGGTGGCCGCGGTCGCCGCCGACAAGGACTCCGGCTCGACCGCGCCGAGCCAGAAGGCCACCGACAAGGCGGACGACCCCAAGTCCTCGGACAGCGGCTCCGACGACCGCAACAAGCCGACGGACAGGAAGACCTCCGCCCGCAAGTCGTCCGTCAAGAAGACGAGCTAGCAACCCCCGGACCGGCCCGGCGGACGAACCGGCCACACACCCGGACCGGCCCGGCTGACCAGTCGGCAGCGCCCCGGCCCGGAAGCGGCATCACGAAGCCCGGTACTTCCCCGAGTACCGGGCTTCGCCCCTCCCCGCGCAACGCCCCGCGCCCTCGTGTGCCAGGCTGTGCCCGCCAGAAGTCGGAGCACGACGCCAGAACATGACGTCGGATACGGGAGAACGGGGAGGGAACGCGGGTGGCCGCGATGCAGCTGACACGCACCCACCGGATACTCATCGGTCTCGTGGTCGCCGGAGCGGTGCTCATCGCCGCGATCGGGTTCGCGGGTTCGTACGCGGCGGTGCGCGAACTCGCCCTCCAGAAGGGCTTCGGGGACTTCTCGCTGGTCTTCCCGATCGGTATCGACGCGGGTATCTGTGTCCTGCTCGCCCTGGACCTGCTGCTGACCTGGCTGCGCATCCCGTTCCCGCTGCTGCGCCAGACCGCCTGGCTGCTGACCGCCGCGACGATCGCCTTCAACGGCGCCGCGGCCTGGCCCGACCCGCTCGGCGTCGGCATGCACGCCGTCATCCCGGTGCTGTTCGTGGTCTCCGTCGAGGCCGCCCGCCACGCGGTGGGCCGGATCGCCGACATCACGGCCGACAAGCACATGGAGGGCGTCCGCCTCACCCGCTGGCTGCTCTCCCCCGTACCGACGTTCAAGCTGTGGCGCCGCATGAAGCTCTGGGAGCTGCGCAGTTACGAGCAGGTCATCAAGCTCGAACAGGACCGGCTGATCTACCAGGCCCGCCTGCAGGCCCGCTTCGGCCGCAACTGGCGCCGCAAGGCCCCCGTCGAGTCCCTGATGCCGCTGCGCCTGGCGAAGTACGGCGTCCCGCTGGCCGAGACCGCCCCGGCCGGCCTCGCCGCCGCGGGCATCGAACCCGCCCTGCTCCCCCCGGCCCAGGCGCCCGCCCTGGCCCAGGCCGAACCGGCCGAACTCCAGCCCGAGTTGCCGTACGTCCCCGAGCAGCAGTACGCCCAGCAGGACCAGGAGCAGTACGAACAGCAGCAGCAACACGGGCCGCAGCACCAGCAGTACCAGCAGCACAGCCACCCCTCCGACCCCGGCGCCGCCGCCGAGGAGTGGCCCCAGGAAGGGCCCGGCTCGCACGAGAGCCCCTGGTTCGCGGCGGCCCAGGTCCCGGACGACACGTACGAGAGCGCCTACGACCCCGCGTACGAGGAGGGCCTGGAGCCGGGCCCGGTGATGGTCCCCTCGGGCCCCGGCGGCCGCACCCGCCCCCTGGGCAGCGTGGGCACGATCGGCGCCGTCCCCGGCCCCCGGCAGGAGCAGGAGCCCCTTCAGGAACAGCTCCAGCTCCAGGAGCACCCGCAGGCCGGGGAACAGGCCCAGCAGCAGGCCCCGGAACAGGCCCAGGAACCCGAGCCGGACCCCGTCGAGTGGGCGCAGGAGGACGCGGAGTTCGCCGCGATCGCGTACGAGGTGTTCGCCGCGTTCGTGAACCAGCACAACAACTACCCGAGCGTCGACGCCCTGGACATACACGTCACGGACGGCCACAACGTCAGGCACCCGCGCAGCGCGGCACTGATCCGCCGCATGATGCCGGAGTTCAAGAACCGCTACCACTCCGAACTCGAAGCGGACCACATCGCCTGAGCCACCCCGCAACCAGCAACCAGCAACGACGACGGAGGGCCGTCACCCGAATCACCGGGTGACGGCCCTCCGTACAAGAGGCGCAAAAGGCGTCTACGCGCCCGGCAGGCTACTCACCGAGCAGTCTGCGCACCCGCTCGGCGCCCACGGCCAGCAGCAGCGTGGGCAGCCGCGGCCCGGTGTCCCGGCCGACCAGCAGCCGGTACAGCAGCGCGAAGAACGACCGCTGCGCGACCTTCAGCTCGGGCGTCGGCTTGGCGTCCGGCTCCAGGCCCGCCAGGACCTTCGGCACGCCGTAGACGAGCGTGGTGAGCCCGTCCAGCGACCAGTGCGAGTCCAGCCCCTCCAGGAGCAGCCGCAGCGACTGGCGCCCCTGGTCGTCCAGCGAGCCGAGCAGCTCCTTGTCCGGCTCCTCGCGCACGATCGTGCGGGCCTCGGCCGGGACCTGGCTGGTGATCCAGTTCTCGGCCCGGTCGAGACGCGGCCGCGCCTCGTCCAGCGAGGTCAGCGGGTTCTCCGGGTCCAGCTCGCTCAGGATGCGCAGCGTCTGCTCGTCGTGCCCGGCCGTGATGTCCACGACCGACGCGAGCGTCCGGTACGGCAGCGGGCGCTGCGTGCTCGGCAGCTCACCGGCGGCCGTGCCGATGGCCCGCGCGTACGCGGCGGCGTCGGCCGGCAGCACCGAACCGTCGGCGACCTTGCGCGCCAGCGAGTCCCACTCGTCGTAGAGCCGCTGGATCTCCTGGTCGAAGGCGATCTTGAAGGACTGGTTGGGCTTGCGGCGCGCGTACAGCCAGCGCAGCAGCGGCGCCTCCATGATCTTCAGCGCGTCGGCCGGGGTCGGCACGCCGCCCTTGCTGGAGGACATCTTCGCCATGCCGGAGATGCCGACGAAGGCGTACATCGGGCCGATCGGCTGCACGCCGTCGAAGACCTCGCGGACGATCTGGCCGCCGACGACGAACGAGGAGCCCGGCGAGGAGTGGTCCACCCCGCTCGGCTCGAAGATCACGCCCTCGTACGCCCAGCGCATCGGCCAGTCGACCTTCCAGACCAGCTTTCCGCGGTTGAACTCGCTCAGCCGCACCGTCTCGGCGAAGCCGCAGGCCGTGCAGGTGTAGTTCAGCTCGGTGCTGTCGTCGTCGTACGACGTGACGGTCGTGAGGTCCTTCTCGCAGTTGCCGCAGTAGGGCTTGTACGGGAAGTAGCCGGCCGAACCGCCGCTGCCGTCGTCCTCGCTCGCCGCACCGGAGCCCGCCTCGGCCTCCAGCTCGGCCTCGTCGACCTTCTTCTGCTGCTGCGGCTTCTTGCCGCCCTTGGCGCCCGCGGCCGCCGGGTCCTTCTTCGTCCGGTACCGGTCGAGAACGGCGTCGATGTCGGCGCGGTGCCTCATCGCGTGCAGGATCTGCTCGCGGTAGGTGCCCGCCGTGTACTGCTCGGTCTGGCTGATGCCGTCGTACTCGACGCCCAGCTCGTCCAGCGCGTCCGTCATGGCGGCCTTGAAGTGCTCGGCCCAGTTCGGGTACGCGGACCCGGCCGGGGCGGGCACCGAGGTCAGCGGCTTGCCGATGTGCTCGGCCCAGGACTCGTCGATCCCCGGGACACCGTTCGGGACCTTGCGGTACCGGTCGTAGTCGTCCCACGAGATCAGGTGCCGGACGGTGTACCCGCGGCGGCGGATCTCGTCGGCGACCAGGTGCGGGGTCATGACCTCGCGGAGGTTGCCCAGGTGGATCGGGCCCGACGGGGAGAGACCGGACGCGACGACGACCGGTTTGCCAGGCGCACGACGCTCCGATTCGGCGATGACATCGTCCGCGAAGCGGGAGACCCAGTCGGCCTCGGTGCTGCTCTGACTCTGAGCCACGGTCTGCACGTCCTTCTCTCTTGTAGGGGCTCCGCCCATTCTCCCAGGTCCGCCGCCGCCACGAAAACGGCTTACGGCCCGCGCGCGGGAACGGCTTCGGGAACGGCAACGCGAACGCCTCATCGCCCGCGCGAAGAAAACGGCTTTACCGCCCGTGGAATACTGGGCGTGATCCCTTGTACTCCTACGGAAACGGCAGCCAGCTCATGGCCTCGGTCAATTCCCTCGCTTCCACGCTCCAGCAGCAGCTGGCGGACGCCCTGACGGCAGCTCTGCCGGATGCCGGCACCGCGGACCCGCTGCTGCGACGTAGCGACCGGGCCGACTTCCAGGCCAACGGCATCCTGGCCCTCGCCAAGAAGCTCAAGGGCAACCCGCGCGAGCTCGCCTCGCAGGTCACCGCCGCGATCCCGGCGGGCGGCCTGATCAAGGAGATCGAGGTCTCCGGCCCCGGCTTCCTCAACGTCACGCTCGCTGACAGGGCGATCATCGAGACCCTCGCCGCGCGCGCCGCGGACGACGAGGGCCGGCTCGGTGTGCCGTACAACAGCGCCGCGGGCACGACCGTCATCGACTACGCGCAGCCGAACGTGGCCAAGGAGATGCACGTCGGCCACCTGCGTTCCGCCGTGATCGGTGACGCGATGGTGCAGATCCTGGAGTTCACGGGCGAGTCCGTGATCCGCAGGCACCACATCGGCGACTGGGGCACCCAGTTCGGCATGCTCATCCAGTACCTGACCGAGCACCCGGGCGAGCTGACCCACGAGGGCGCCGGCGGTGAGGCGGAGGGCGAGGCCGCCATGTCCTCGCTGAACCGGCTCTACAAGGCTTCCCGCGCGCTCTTCGACTCCGACGAGGAGTTCAAGGCCCGCTCCCGGGACCGCGTCGTGGCGCTCCAGGCCGGCGACGCGGAGACGCTCGCCATGTGGCAGCGCTTCGTCGACGAGTCGAAGATCTACTTCTACTCGGTCTTCAACAAGCTCGACATGGAGATCCGGGACGCCGACATCGTCGGCGAGTCCGGGTACAACGACATGCTCGAGGAGACCTGCCGCATCCTTGAGGAGTCGGGCGTCGCCGTCCGCTCCGAGGGCGCGCTCTGCGTGTTCTTCGACGACGTGAAGGGCCCGGACGGCAACCCGGCGCCGCTGATCGTCAAGAAGTCGAACGGCGGCTACGGCTACGCGGCGACGGACCTCTCCGCGATCCGCGACCGGGTGCAGAACCTCAAGGCGGACACCCTGCTGTACGTCGTGGACGCCCGGCAGGCCCTGCACTTCAAGATGGTCTTCGAGACCGCCCGCCGGGCCGGCTGGCTGAACGAGGACGTCAAGGCCATGCACCTCCCCTTCGGCACGGTGCTCGGCAAGGACGGCAAGCCGTTCAAGACCCGCGAGGGCGAGACGGTCCGGCTGGCCGACCTCCTGGACGAGGCGATCGACCGGGCGTCCGCCGTCGTGCGCGAGAAGGCCAAGGACCTCACCGAGGACGAGATCACCGAGCGGGCCACGCAGGTCGGCATCGGTGCGGTGAAGTACGCGGACCTGTCGACGTCGGCCGCCCGCGACTACAAGTTCGACCTGGACCAGATGGTCTCGCTGACCGGCGACACCAGCGTGTACATCCAGTACGCGCACGCCCGGTCCCGCTCCATCAAGCGCAAGGCGGGCGAGCTGAAGTCCCAGCCCCACCCGGAGCTGGAGCTGGCCCCGGCCGAGCGCGCGATGGCCCTGCACCTGGACCAGTTCGCCGAGGTCGTGGCCGAGGTCGCCGCCGCGTACGAGCCGCACAAGCTGGCCTCGTACCTCTACCAGCTGTCGTCGCTCTTCACGACGTTCTACGACCAGTGCCCGGTGCTCAAGCCCGAGGTGCCGGGCGATGTGGCCGAGAACCGGCTCTTCCTCTCGGACCTCACCGCCCGCACCCTGCACCAGGGCATGGAGCTGCTCGGCATCCGGACCCCCGAGCGCCTCTGACCAGGACGTCGGTCAGTACGCACGCAGTCCGCACGCACGCAGTCCGCACGCACCGGCCCGGTGGCCGTGACCACGAGGGACGCTAGTCCCACTCCTTGGTCACCCACTGGGCCGTGTCGTACCGGTACATGTACTTCGGCCGCGCCTGGATGCTGCTGGTACGGAACGGCTTCCCGCCGTCGTCGATGCGCAGCATCCCCGTCCGGCCGCCGCTGCTCCACTCCAGGTCCAGGTACCAGCTGACGTCGTGCCCTTCGACGTGGACCTTGAGGTCGAACACCTCCACATCGGTGGAGGACACCCGGAACGGGAAGTCCTTCGGCGGCACCCGCACATCCCCCTGCTGCCCCGCCACCGGCGTGAGGTTCGGCCGGCCGTCGTCGAGGTCGATGTCGAAGGACTGCGGGGTGATGCCGCTCCCGCAGCCCTCGCCCATCGAGTACGCCGACCACGCCAGCGGTGCCTTCCGGGACAGCGTCCGCACATGCAGTTCGTTCAGCACGACGGCCTGCCCCGACTTCCCCTGCACGGTGAGTTCGAGCTGCATGCTGCCGCCGTCCACCCCGCCGAGCGCCTTGGCCCAGCCCCGGGTGCCCTGTGGCGAGGGCGGCGGGGGCACGTCCTCCGGCTTCTGGTCCAACACGTAATGCTGGCCGCAGGGCTCTTCCCAGTTGTACGAGCTGATGGTGGCGCTCAGCGGCACGCCCCCGCTCTGCTGCCCACCCGAACCGGATCCCGTGCCGCGCCCCCCGGTCGTGGCGGAGGCGCCGCCGGACGGCGGGGACGAGACGGTCGCCGAGCCGGACGGCACGGGCTTGCCCGACTTCTTCGCCCCGCTCGGTGAGGCGGTGGCGCTCGCGTCGTGGCCGGGCCCGGCGAGCTCGGGCTCGTCCGGGTCCTTCGCGTCCACGGCGGGGGCGTTGCTGAGATCGTCCTTGTCCGTACCCGACAGATTGCTGACGACGATCGAGGTCGGCACGGTCAGCGCGACGACGGCGACGGCCGCGAGCAGCACCCGCGCCCGTGCGGAGGCCAGAAACCGCCGGGGCCGGCCCGCCCCGCCGACCAGGATCGCGGGTTCGGGTTCGCGTTCGGGCGTGAGCTCGGGAACCGCATCCCGCACCGGCTCCGCAGGCGCAGAAGCAGGCGCGGAAACAGGATCCGGATCAGGATCAGGCGCAGAAACAGCCTCGGGCGGCGCAGCCACGGCAGGGCGTCTACGCGCCGCATCCGCCACGATCCACCGCCGGTGCAGCTCCACCAGCTCCTCCGGGGTCGCCGCACACAAGCGCGCCAGCCGCTCCACCGGGGCGTACTCATTGGGCACCGCGTCCCCGTTGCAGTACCGGTGAAGTGTTGACGTACTGACGTGCAGTCTTCCGGCAAGGACCCCGTAACTGCGTCCCGAACGGTCCTTCAGTTCCTTCAGCAGAGCCGCGAATTCCACGGCCTCCGGCGTCGCCACTGCAGCGTTCCCCCTCCTGGTCCGTCCCGGAACACCGTTCCAGGGACGTGGAATCTGCCCAGGTCACAGTACGCGCAGCCATTCCAGCATCCCCAATGGGCTGTTCGGCGTTGCGGCCGGAATCCGCCACCCCGCAATCTGTTGACACACCGCAGCGACCACCGGGACAACGCAGTGCGAATCCACTTCCGCATCGAGCTCATCGATGCCGTGGCCATCGGCGTGGTGATCGTGTCCACCGCGATCGTCATAGCTCTGATCTGCCACAACTGACCGAACGACAACACCGGCCCACACACGGGGAGTACCACCACCATGCGCAACAACCGCATCCGCACCACCGCCCTCGCCGCGACCGCCCTCCTGGCCGCCCTCTCGCTCACCGCCTGCAACGGCACCGAGGACGACGCAAAGTCCGGGCTGTCGGCCGCGGCGAGCGACTCCGCCGCCACGGACACGGGCAAGGAAACGGGCAAGGACACCGAGGGGACCGGAGCCGACACCGACTCCGGCACCGACTCCGGGTCCCCGGCCGAGAACACGGCCTCCGGCTCCAAGAACTCCACCGGCTCCACCAGCGGCCGGAAGAGCGACACCAACGGCCAGAACAGCACCACCGGGAACAGCAGCAAGTCCCCCGTCACCTGCACCGGCTCGAACACCAAGGTCACCGTCACCAAGGTGAGCCGCCCCATCAACCACCTGCTGCTCACCGCGACCAACACCGGTTCCGGCCCCTGCTACGCGTACCACGCCCCGGCGCTCCGGTTCGACGACGCCCAGGCCGCCTTCCCGGTCCTCCGCGACAGCATCCCGCAGGCCGTGGTCACCCTTGAGCCGGGGCAGTCCGCCTACGCCTCGATCGGGCTGTCCGGTGAGCCCGACGGCCAGGAACTGCACAAGGGCACCCACCTCTCGGTGTACTTCACCGGCAAGGCCAACCAGGGCTCCACGGGCGCCCCGGCCGAGCTGACGCTCCCCGCCGGCACCTCCTGGGGCGACAACGGCTTCGTCACCTACTGGCAGAGCGAAATGGACGCCGCCCTCACGTACTGATCCTCCGGTGTCCGGTCCCGCTGAAGGCGGCGAGCCCGGCAGGCTACCCGCGGGCCGAGGGACGGCCCGCGGAGAGCGCCGTCCGGACCGCCGCCTCGATGTCATCGCTCTGGGCGTCCGACCCCCCGGGGCCGAGATTCACCATGACCGTCGCCCGCCTGCCGTCGACCGTGGCACCGGCCATCGTCTCGAACCCCAGGAAGTCACCGGCGTGCCCCCAGTAGAGACCCCCGCCGGGCAGCGGCCTGCTCTCCAGACCGAGGCCGTACGCACGGCCGTCCTCGTTGCCGGTGTCCCGGGTCCTCATCATTTCCCGGAGCTCGGCCGGGCGCAGCAGGTCGCCGCGGAGGAGGGCGCCCAGGAACCGGTTGAGGTCGGTGCCGCTGGAGATCATCCCGCCGGCCGCGCCGCCGACGGACGGGTCGACCTCCGTGATGTCCAGGAGCGGCACGTCCTTGCCGGGCTGCGCGTACCCGCGCGGGTGCGGTCCGGGGATCGCCGGGCCGAGCGGTACGGACGTCTCGCACAGGTGCAGCGGTTCGATGATGCGCTCACGGACCTCCTGGGCGTACGTGTGGCCGGTCACCCTCTTGATGATCAGGCCGGCGAGCAGGTAATTCGTGTTGGAGTAGTCCCAGTCGGTGCCCGGCTCGAAGACCCGGGGGTACTTGAGCGCCATGTCCACGAGGTCGCGGGGGTCGTAGCGGACCAGCGGGTCCGCGACGACTTCCTGCGGCTTGAGGTGGTCGAGGAAATCGGGCAGGCCGC
Organism: Streptomyces sp. NPDC001933; assembly: GCF_042890955.1. Lineage (NCBI taxonomy): Bacteria > Bacillati > Actinomycetota > Actinomycetes > Kitasatosporales > Streptomycetaceae > Streptomyces > Streptomyces sp. NPDC001933. Next base: position 360,791 of record NZ_JBIASS010000007.1, read on the forward strand.
TGGTGTGCTGGAGCAGCTGGCGGACGGTGATCTTCCGCCCGTCGTTGCCGTGACCGCGGACGACGCCGGGCAGGTAGCGCTCGACCGGGGCGTCGAGTCGGACGCGATGCTCTCCCACCAGTTGGAGCATGGTCGTCGCCGTGAACATCTTGGTCATGCTGCCGATCCGGAACCGGCTGTCGCGGTGAACCGGCGCCTGGCTCCTCACGTCCGCGACACCGCTGGTCAGCACCGTGCTGCCGCGCCGGTCCCGCACTTCGACGAGGGCTCCGGGCGCGCCGTCGACGGTGGTCAGCCGCTGCAGGATCTTCTGCAGCCGGACCTGGTCGGTGGCGGACCCGTGGCCTGCGGACTCCGCGGCGGCAGTCGTGGCGGCGGCGCTCCCCGGGAGCGCTGCTCCCCCGACGCCGATCGCCACGGCGAGTGTGAGTGCGCCGGCCAACGCCGCACGCTTGCGCTTCGTCACGTGTACGTCCTCGATCCTCGAAGTCACGGCAGCGGCGAGGCATTTGAAGGCCCTTCAAGCACCGCTGCTCCGTGCCCTCCACGGTGCCCGCCGGGTGCGGGTCGGCACGATGGGGCGGTCATCCGGATCGGTGGTCGGGGTATCCCCCCTTGGCGCGGCGACCGCACCCCACTCCGTGACCACATTGAGGACGCCGTCGTGGGCGGCTTCGACGACCCGTGCGACGGAGAGGCGGACGCCATGTTCACCGAGAACTCGCTGATCGACGACGACCCGGTGCACAGCGACCGCCTCCTGGGCGCCGACAAGCTCTAGCCGCTCCCCGACTGCTGCGGAACGCGGAGTCGGTCAGTCAGCCAGCCAGTCGGTACGCGGGCCTCAGACACCGTCCGGCGTACGGGGAGCGCGCCGCATGGCCCACAGCACCGGTCCGCCGCCCGGCAGTTGCGCCTCGCCGAGCACGGTGAAGCCGAAGTGCTCGTAGAAGGGCAGGTTGTCCGGCTTGGAGGACTCCAGGTAGACGGGCAGGCCCGCCGCGTCGGCCTTGGCCAGGCCCGAGCGCAGCAGCGCGGCCCCGTGCCCCTGCCCCCGGGCGGCCGGGTCCGCGCCAACCACGGCCAGGTACCAGTGCGGTTCCTTCGGCCCGTGCTCGGCCGCCCCTGCGACGGCCTCACGGAACAGCGAAGCACGGTCGCCGAGGATGTCCTCTAGCTCCTGGACGGTCTCCGCGTCGGGAACGGCCTTCTCCTGGCCCTCCGGCGACACCCAGAAGGCGGCCGCCGCGCCGGTCCGCTCGCACACGCCGTGCCGCACGTACTGCCGGGCGAAGATCGTACTGAAGTAGCGGGCCATCCCCTCCTCGCGGGAGGAGTCCTCGGGGAAGAACCAGCGCATCATCGGGTCGTCGTCGAAGGCACTGGCCAGCATGCGGCCGATCTCCTCAGCATCGTCGACCGTTGCCGTTTCAGGGGTGTTCGTCATCGACATACGACCCATTCTGCACTCTTGGTGATCAACAACGACCGGCGGGCGGCCCGTTACCCGATCCAGGTCTCCACGGATTCGGCGCTGTACACGGGTACCCCGAGAAAGAGGTTCGACGAAGGGCGGCCGATGGCCGCGACGTTCACGACCGTCATCTCGACCCGCCGACGCCCGCTGGACGTGTCCCGCCGGCGCAGCCACTGCCCGGCCCCCAGCCGACGGGCAGGAGGAGCGGTGACCCGCCGGTTCCGGTCGGCGAAGACACGTACGCACACCGGACCCGGCCGGGCGCACACCCACTCGTTAGCATCGCCCGCATGGCAATGTTCGTGCACCTGACACCCGCGGCGAACGCTCCACGCGTCCGCCGCTCCGGAATACGGGCCATCAGCCACGGTCGCGACGCCTCACTGCCACGGGGCCTCTACTGCTTCCCCGTCCTCCCCTCGTACACCCTCACCCACCAGTGGCTGCGCGAACTGTCCAGGCGCAGCGGTCCGCGCGGACTCGTCGCCGTGCACATCCGTCTGCCGGACGACGAGCCCGTCACCCTGGGCCCCTACAACCGCGCCCCCGCGACCGTCACGGCCGCCGAAGCCGTACGCCGGGTCGCCGCCCTGCCCGACCCGCGCGGCTGGGAGGTGTTCGTCCCCCGGACGGTCACCAAGCGCGAGGTGCACCGCATCCGCGCCGTCAGCCAGGTCACCGGCTGGCGCTACTTCCCCGGCTCGAACGGAAAAGTGCCCTGCACCTGCTTCGGCTGCCGGGTACGCGGCGAGTACGGCTCGCAGCGCCTGCGGCAACGCCGCCCGCACCCGCTCGACGGCCCTCCCCCCGCCTCCGCTGTCCTCCTGCGCCAAATCGCCGCGGCGGGCAGCCCCGGCGACTCCGAACAGCTCGTCCAGGCCCTCCACTGGTTCGGGATGCGCCGACGCGGACCGGTCGGCCAACTGGCCCACCTCGCGGACCACCCGGACCCGAAGGTCCGCAGAGCCCTCGTATGGGCCGTCGAGAACTGGTCGAGCCCGGCCGCCACGGAACTCCTCCACCGCCTCGCCCAGGACGCGGACGCGACGGTCCGGGAGGCCGTCGAATGGACCCAGCCCGAGCCCCGTTCCTGACGGGACTCGCACCCGTACAGATTTCTTGTACGGGTCATGCGCGCGTGACGCGAGCTCGCACGTGGAAGTTCGCTCCGTATGCACCCCGGAAAGCGGAAGCGCAAGAACGCGTCGGCAATGAAACTCGTGGGCAAACTGGTCGCCGTCTTCCGCCGGGCGGCCGGCCTGACCCAGGCCCAACTCGCCGACCTGGTGGGCCATCAGGTGGAGACGATCGCCTCCATCGAACAGGGCAGACGCGCTCTACTGCCCGACCTCGCGGCCCAGCTGGACGAACGGCTGGACACCAAGGGCGCGTTGAAGGAGGCAGTGGCGAACATGCCGGAGATCGACCTGATCCCGGCGTGAGTGGAGGAGTACTTGGACCTGGAGCGGGAGGCCCTGGCGCTGTGCTTCTTCGCAAACCAGGTCCTGCCCGGCTTGCTCCAGACCGAGAACTACGCACGTGCAGTGTTCGACAGCCGAGTTCCCACGTTCAGCAGGGAGGAGATCGACACACACGTCGGCACACGACTGGAGCGCCAGGAGATCTTGCGCCGCGAAGTGCCGCCGACCACCAGCTTCGTCCTCTCCGAGGCCATTGTCCGAGACCGCCTCGGGGGCAATGAGGTGTACCGGGAAACCTTGCACCGCCTCCGGGACTGCGCCGGCATGGCGGGCATCTCTCTCCAGGTCATGCCGCTGGGCCGGACGACCCACGCGGCGCTCGACGGGCCGTTCATCCTGCTGGAAACGCCGGACTATCAACGCGTCGCGTACACCGAAACTCAGCGCGGCAGCCAGCTCATCTCCAACCCGGACGAGATCAGCATCCTCGCCCAGAGATATGCAATGCTGCGAACACAGGCTCTCAACGCCGAGGAAACGAAGGGCCTGTTGGACCGGCTGCTAGGAGAGTTATGAGCACCGCACGAGAGTGGTTCAAGTCCAGCTACAGCGGCAGTGACGGCGGCGAGTGCCTCGAAGTCGCCTACGAATGGCAGAAGTCGAGCCACAGCGGCAGCGAAGGCGGGCACTGCGTCGAGATCGCCGCCCACCCCGCCGCGATCCACATCCGCGACTCCAAGAACCCCGACGGCCCCGTCCTCACCGTCGCCCCCACCACCTGGACGGCCTTCGCCGGCTTCGCCGCTGACCCGCGACTCGTCTGAGCCCACGTCCCCGGGAGGAATACCACCGCCATGGCTGTCATCCACCACACCACCCTGTCGCCCACCAAGCTGGAACTCCTCAGCACCTGGCTGCCCGCACAGCCCTGGTACCGCGGCACGGGGCAGCAGCCCGAGCTGGCCCGGACCGGCGGATTCCGCCTGGACGACCCGAAGGGCGAGGTCGGGATCGAGTTCATGGTGGTCACCGACACCTCGGGGGACCAACCAGCCGAGTACCAGGTGCTGTTCAGCTACCGAGGCGCACCGCTCCCGGGCGCCGACGACGCACTCATCGGCACGACCGAACACGGCGTGCTGGGGCAGCGCTGGGTGTACGACGGGGCGCATGACCCGGTCGTCGTGGCCCAGCTCCTCGCGCTCGTCGTCGGCCAGGCCGAGCCGCAGATGCAGAGCACGAGCGACACCCCGGACCCGTCCGTCACCGCCCGGCTCGACGAACCCGGCATCACGGCGGAGCTCGCCGCCTCCACCGCCACCAACAGCCCGGACGGCACAGCCATCCTGGTCACGACGGCACCCGACGGGCGCCGACTCACCCTCCACATCAACCGCGAACTCCGGCCCGGCCGGCCCGGCCGGAGCGCGAACGGCCAGGCACTCGGCCACGTCACCGCGCCCGCACCACTGCCCGACGGCACCACGGCGCCCACCACGTTCGTCGAGGTTCACGCACACCCGTAGCCGCACCGCACCGCCCCGCACCGCCGCGCCCCGCACCGCGCCGCACCCCACTGCGGCGCCCGGCCGGTTGTCAGTGGCCGCGCCTAGAGTCGTAGTCATGGCGATGCTCCCGAATCCGCTCCCGTCCCTGGCCACGTCAGGGCTCCAACTCCCGCCCGGCTCACTGGTGGACGCCACGATCGACGGCACCTGGCACGAGCCGCTGCTCTGGTGTGCCGACGAGCCCGCGACCCACGGCACATGGCGCACGCTGCGCGCGGCCGGGCGGGCGGTCGGGCTGCTCCCCGTGCTGATGGACGGCGGGCGGCGCGACCAGTGGCCCGACACCTGGGACCTGATCCCGGACAGCACGTCGTACCCCGGCGATCACGACGCCGAGGAGGTGCTCAGCGAGTACTGGGAGGACTGCGCGCCCGAGGAGCTCGACGCCGCCGAGGGCGACTGGCCGGGCCTGGCCCCCGTCCCGGCCGCCAAGGGGCAGGACACCCCCGACGACCTGGCGGCCGCGATCGCCGAGGAGTGCGTCGGCCCGGACGGCTGGTACGCCGGTTCACGGCTGGCGCTCGTCCCGGCCCGGCGCAGCGCGGACATACCGGCGGCGATCGGCTGGTCGGGTCCGGTCAACTACGAGGAGGACACGGCCCGGCTCAGTGCCGTGCTCCGCTCCTGGGAGGACCGCTTCGGCATACGGGTCGTGGTGCTGGGCTTCGACACCCTGATGGTCTCGGTGGGCCGCCCGCCCACCACCCTCCCGGAGGCCCGCGCGGTCGCCGCCGAGCACTTCGCGTTCTGCCCGGACAACATCGAGCAGAACCCGCCGTACGACCTGGACGTCTACGCCGAGAAGATGGTGCTGAACCAGGAGACCTGGTCCTTCTGGTGGGACTGACCCGAAGTGACCGGAGACCTTGGGTACGGCAACTCATGTGCCGTACCGGGGCGCCCGGTTGAATCACACGCATGCCCGACAACGTCACGGACGAAGCCCCCGTCCGCACCGACAGCACCGACGGCCCCCGGCACACCTGGATCGCCTCGCTGATCTCCACGGTCGTCACGCTCCCGCTCGCGTTCTTCGCCCTGGTGTACAGCATGCTTTCGCCGATGGCCTGCGACTCCTGCTCGGAGGCGGATGCCGACCGATTCGACGCGAGTTTCGGCCCGGCCTGGACGGTCTCCTGCTGCGGCCTGCTCCTGGCCCTGGTCGTCCTGGTGGCGAGCTGGGTGTTCACCAGGCGCAGGCCACCGGCCGCGATCGGCCTCGCCGTGGCCGCACCCGCCACCGTGTTCTTCACCTGGGTCGCCTTCATGACCCTGATCAACTGGCCCTGAGCCTTCGGACGGAGGAACGCCGCCCATGAACCCCGAACCGGCCCCGGACGACACCACCCGCACCGCCCGCGCCGACCGCCTCGCCCGCCTCGTCGAGGAGTACCGCGCCCTGTCGGCCGACAGCGACAGGAAGCGCGAGATCATCGCCGAACTGGACGGCAACACGGCCGCGCAGCCGTTCCTCGTCTCGGTGCTCGCCGACACGGGCGAGTACGACCTCGCCCGCGTCGAGTGCGCCACGGTCCTGCGCCTGTGGCCCCCGGCCGACCCCGACCTGCGCCACCGCGCGGGCAGAGCACTGCTGGCGGCGCTGAACGACCCCGAGGAGGATCTGGTGCGCCAGTACGCGGCGATGGCGCTCGGCCCCTACGCATCGGACGACCCGGCGCTCGCCGAGGCCCTGATCGCCGCCGGAGAATCCGAGGAGGACCCCCTCGTCCGGGCCTGCGCGAGGTCGGCCCTGGAAGAGGCGGGCCTCGCCTGAGCGCACCCGGCCGCAGGACCGGCCGGCAAAGCCGGGCATCGCGGACTGTTCCTCCGGAAAGGCCGTCCGGTACAGGGTCACCGCTCCCACCGGACAGGCCCCGAGACAACCTGATCGCGATCCGGAACATCTTCTCTCACAAGCCCGCGCCACCGGTACGGGACGGTGAACGAGGAGCTGGACCATGGCCCGACGCCCCAACCGCCCGACCCGCCCGCCCCGCCTTCGCAGACTCGCTGTCGACTACCCCCGCCGGGGGAAACGCACTTGGCGTCGCTGGGTCCCGTCGTGGCGGCAGGTGCTGAGCGGGGTCATGCTCGGACTCGTCGCGCTGGCAGGCCTGTTCGCCGCGGTGTACGCGTCCGTCGACATCCCGGACGAGAACGACGAGGCGCGCAGGCAGGGCACCGTCTACTACTGGGCCGACGGCAGCCAGTTGGTGAGCGTGGGCGCGGTCAACCGGCAGAACGTCACGCTCGCCGACATACCCGATCCGGTGGAGAACGCGGTCATCGCCGCCGAGAACGAGACCTTCTACTCCGACCCCGGAGTATCGGCGACGGGAATCGCCCGCGCGGCCGTAAGCATCGTCACGGGCGGTGAGACCCAGGGCGGCTCCACCATCACCCAGCAGTACGTGAAGAACACCTATCTCAGCCAGGAGCAGTCGGCCACCCGCAAGTTCAAGGAATTCTTCATCTCGCTGAAGCTGAACAACAAGCAGAGCAAGAAGGAGATCCTCCAGGGGTATCTGAACACCAGCTGGTTCGGCCGCGGCGCCTACGGCATCCAGGCAGCGGCGAACGCGTACTACGGAATCCCCGCGAAGGACCTGGACCCCAGCCAGGCGGCGCTGCTCGCGTCCCTGCTCAAGGGGGCGGAGCAGTACGACCCCGCAGGCAGCAAGGCCAACCACGAACGCGCCGTCGACCGCTGGGAGTGGATCCTCGACCGGCAGGTGGAGACCGGCACGATGACGAAGGCCGAGCGGGCCGCGTACCGGAAGTTCCCCGAGCCGAAGCCGGCCGCCAAGCCGACCAGCCTCGGCGGCCAGACCGGCTATCTCGTCGACATCGCCAACAAGTACATCAAGAAGCGTTCGGGCCTCACCGACAAGGACCTCTTCCGGGGCGGCTACCGGGTGCACACCACCTTCGACAAGGCCAGGGTGGGGCAGCTGGAACGGGCCGTGCGGAGCGTACGCGAGCGCGACCTCGACCCCGAGAAGCGTCCCGAGGACAAGTACGTCGAGGTCGGCGCCGCATCCGTGCGCTCCGACGGGGCCGTGGTCGCGGTGTACGGCGGAGCCGACGCGGTCACCCACTTCGCCAATAACGCCGACACCGCGGGCGTCCCCGTCGGCTCGGCCTTCAAGCCCTTCGTGCTGGCCGCGGCCCTTCAGCACGGCGACGGGATCACCCTGGACAGCGGCTACGACAGTGGCGGGCGTCTGATCAAGGACGGCCCGTACGCGCCCCCCGCCCCGTCGGGTTCCGGCCCCGGCCAGGCGATGGTCACGGCGCCGACTTCCCTGCGCGACGCACTGATCAAGTCGTCCAACGCCACCTTCGTGCTGCTCGGCAAGGACATCGGGCTGAAGAAGGTGAAGGAACTGGCGGTATCGGCCGGGCTGCACGAGGAGAGCCTGGCCCGTCTGGACAAGTCCTTCCCCCTCGGCACGTCCACACCGAGCGCGGTCAGGATGGCGGACGCGTACACCGCCTTCAGCAACGACGGCATGCGGGCCGATCCCTACTCGGTGACCAGGATGACCCGGGACGGCGAGGCGGTCGAGGGCTTCGGGAAGCCCGAGCCGCGGCGCGCGATGGACGCCTCGGTGGCCAACGACGTGAACAACACCCTGGGGATGGTGGCCTGGACGCGGCTGGGCCGGGACGGGAAGTTCAACACGTTCGCCCGGACCGCGGCCACCGACGACCTCGCGGCGGGCGCGACCGGCAAGGACGACCGGATGAAGTCGGCCTGGTTCATCGGCCGCACCGAAGGGCTGACCACGGCCGTCACGATGTTCCGCAACAAGCCGGGCACCCCTCAACTACTGGGAATGCAAGGCGTGGGCGGGCCCGATTCGGAACGCGGCAACGTCTTCCCGCTCCGGATCTGGAACGCCTACGTCACGGGGAAGTAGGCCCATGGGTCAGGGGCCGACAACGGCGTGAGGCCGAGAGCCGGCAACGACACGGGGCCAAGAACTGACGACCGGACAGAACAACGCTCTGTGCATTGGTCTTGACCAATATCCTATCGTGTGAAGAACTTGGCCGAAGCTGCCACGGAATCTTTACAAGCACCTCCGCTGGAGAGACACGTCCCCATGCGCATATCCGCAACCGCCGCCACCGCATCCGCAGTTCTCGGCGGAGCCCTCGTCCTCGGTCTCACGGCCGTCCCCGCCGCCCAGGCCGCGCCCGCCGCCGACCCGGCGGCCTGCACCACCGATGCCTTCGGGATCGCCGGAAAGTACGGCGAGTTCGTCCTCGGTGACGACGTCCACACCCCCGACGCGGAAGGCGCGGTGGCCGTGGGCGGCAACGCCGACTTCCGCGGCGGCTTCAGCGCCGCCAACGAACTGACGGCCGCCGAGGTCGACGCCCTGCCCGGCCGGGCGTCGCTCGTCGTCCGCGGCGACCTGCTCAACGGCAGTTCGGTCACCGCGGTGATGAAGGGCAACGCGGTAGTCGGCGGCAAGGTCAGCGACCGCGCCCTCGAAATGCACTCCGGCACCTTCAGCAAGAACGCCGGACTGATCGATTTCGACGCCGAGTTCGGCAAGCTCCGGTCGTACTCCGCCGCACTGGCGAAGGAACCGGCAACCGGCGGCACCGAAGTGGAACTGAGCGGCAGCAAGCTCACCCTGGAGGGCGGGAACACCACCCGCAACATCTTCAAGGTGACGGCCGATCAGCTGGAAGCGGCCAAGGACATCTACCTCAAGGTCCCCGCCGGCTCCACCACGGTCGTCAACGTCAGCGGCACGACGTACGACATGGCCAGGGCCGGCACGACCGGCTTCTTCCTCTCCGGCGGCCAGGACTACGTACTGGACGACAAGCTCCAGAGCGCCTCCGACGGCAAGGTCCGCGCCCGCCTGCTGTGGAACTTCCCCGAGGCCACCACCGTCACCAAGAGCAGCCAGGCCGCCTGGCCCGGCAGCGTGCTGGCACCCGGCGCACACCTGGAGCTGGGCACCGGCGCCCCGGTCAACGGCTCGGTGTGGGTCGCCTCGCTGCACGGCTCGGGCGGCGCGGAGACGCACCACTTCCCCTTCACCGGCTGCCTCCCGGAGACCGGCGGGACCACGCCTCCGACCACCCCGACCCCGGGCAACACCCCCGGCACCACACCCCCGACCGGCACGCCCTCCACCCCGGCGACCACACCGCCCGCGAGCGGCACCCCGTCCGCCGGCCCGTCCGAGTCCGCACCGGCCACCCCGGCCCCGTCGCAGAGCACGACGCCCGGCGGCAAGGACGGCGACCTGGCCTCGACCGGCAGCAGCGGCACGATCCCGCTGGTCATCGGCACCGCCGTGGTCCTCGCCGCGGGCACCGGCCTGACCGTGGCGGCACGCCGCCGCTCCAAGCGGGCCTGACACAGCACGGTGCCTGTGGGAACCCCGCACCCGCGGGGCCCACAGGCACCGTCACCGTCACTGAGCCAGCCACTCCCGCAGCAGCCGCTCCCGCTCCGTCCCCCGGGGCGTCCCGTCCCCCGATGTACGGCCCCACTCGGACATCGCCGCCAGCGTCGTGGACATCGTCGCGGCACCCTCCGTGAGGCGGGCCATCAGGGCGCGGGAGAGGTCGACCTCGGTCTGGGGGTAACCGACGGCCGCAGCCGCGTAGGCCGCCAGCCGGTGCTCGCCCCTGGACGATTCCACGCGCACCCGCATCATCGGCGGGGGACCCTCCACCCGGCCCGAGCCCATGGGCAGAGCCAGGCTCATCACCATGTCCACAGCCAGGTCCTTGGCCACGCCTGCCCGCCGCATCAGGGAGTTCTCGGGGACGTCCGCCACCGTCAGGGCACGCACGTCCTCCCACAGGTAGAGGCCGGACTGTCCGTCGCCGACCGCCACCACCCCCTCGGGAGTCAGCCGCACCCCGGGCCCCATCCCGGACGGCTTCGCGCCCACGTACACATCGCCCTCGGCGATCCAGAACAGGCCGACCATGGCCATGCGTTGCTCACTTCTCCCGATGACGGCACCGCCGTCATGCCGTCACACGTCGAACGATCGAATTCGAATCGTCCTCCGCAACACACGAAGAAGCCGGGAAGTTCCCACTTCCCGGCCCTCACACACACTCCTCACATGCGACTACGCGCGCCCCAGCCGCTGCGCGACCTCCGTCGCCCAGTAGGTGAGGATCATCTGCGCACCCGCGCGCCGGATCCCGGTCAGGCTCTCCAGAATGGCCGCCTCCCGGTCGATCCAGCCCTTCTCCGCGGCAGCCTCGATCATCGAGTACTCACCGCTGATCTGGTACGCCGCGACCGGCACGTCCACCGAGTCGGCGACCTTCGCGAGGATGTCGAGGTACGGACCGGCCGGCTTCACCATGACCATGTCGGCGCCCTCTTCGAGGTCGAGCGCCAGCTCGCGCAGCGACTCACGGGCGTTCGCCGGGTCCTGCTGGTACGTCTTGCGGTCGCCCATGAGCGAGGAACCGACGGCCTCGCGGAACGGCCCGTAGAACGCCGAGGAGTACTTCACGGTGTAGGCGAGGATCGAGACGTCCTCGTGGCCCGTCTGGTCGAGCGCGTCGCGGACGACACCGACCTGGCCGTCCATCATGCCGCTGGGGCCCACCACATGGGCGCCCGCGTCGGCCTGGACCTGGGCCATCTCGGCGTACCGCTCCAGCGTCGCGTCGTTGTCGACCCGGCCGTCCTCGGTCAGCACACCGCAGTGGCCGTGGTCGGTGTACTCGTCCAGGCACAGGTCCGACATGATGACGAGATCGTCACCGACCTCCTGGCGCACCGCGCGCAGCGCCACCTGGAGGATGCCGTCCGGGTCGGTGCCCGCCGTGCCCCGGGCGTCCTTCTTCTCGTCCTCGGGGACGCCGAAGAGCATGATCCCGGAGACCCCGGCCGACACCGCCTCGACGGCGGCCTTCCGCAGGGTGTCCAGGGTGTGCTGCTGCACGCCGGGCATGGCCGAGATGGCGACCGGGGCGTCGACGCCCTCGCGCACGAACGCGGGCAGGATCAGATTCGCCGCGTCGAGCCGTGTCTCGGCGACCATCCGCCGCATCGCCGGGGTCGTCCGCAGCCGCCGGGGGCGGGAGCCGGGGAAGTTTCCGTACACAGTCATCCTTCGAGATTAGACCCGTACACATCACCGTCTTACCGACACCCGTGCCGGAAAAAGACCGTGGAACGGGCGCAGAGCGCGGGCACGGGACGAGCGCGGAACGGGCAGGGGCCCGGCCGCCGAAGCAACCGGGCCCCTCACACGTTCCGACCGCGCGGGTCAGGTCGTCGTACGACGCCGCCGCGCTCCGGGACGCCGCTCGCTCGGCCGCGTCACCGGATCGCCGGCCTCCTTCGCCGCCTCCCGGCGCCGCGCGCCGAACTCGGCCAGCGCCTCGGCCAGCTTGTGCACCGAAGGCTCCGGGGAGAGGACGTCGACCCGCAGGCCGTGCTCCTCGGCGGTCTTCGCCGTCGCCGGGCCGATACACGCGATCACCGTCACGTTGTGCGGCTTGCCCGCGATGCCGACCAGGTTCCGGACGGTCGAGGACGAGGTGAAGAGCACCGCGTCGAAGCCGCCGCCCTTGATCGCCTCGCGGGTGTCGGCGGGCGGCGGCGAGGCGCGGACCGTGCGGTACGCGGTGACGTCGTCGACCTCCCAGCCCAGCTCGATGAGCCCGGCCACCAGCGTCTCGGTGGCGATGTCGGCACGTGGCAGGAAGACCCTGTCGATCGGGTCGAAGACCGGGTCGTACGGCGGCCAGTCCTCCAGCAGGCCGGCGGCGGACTGCTCACCGGACGGCACCAGGTCCGGCTTCACACCGAAATCGACCAGCGCGGCGGCGGTCTGCTCGCCCACGGCCGCGACCTTGATCCCGGCGAAGGCACGGGCGTCGAGCCCGTACTCCTCGAACTTCTCCCGGACGGCCTTCACCGCGTTGACGCTGGTGAAGGCGATCCACTCGTAACGGCCCGTGACCAGGCCCTTGACCGCGCGCTCCATCTGCTGGGGCGTACGGGGCGGCTCTACGGCGATCGTCGGGACCTCGTGCGGCACGGCGCCGTAGGAACGAAGCTGGTCGGAGAGCGACGCGGACTGCTCCTTGGTACGCGGTACGAGCACCTTCCAGCCGAACAGCGGCTTGGACTCGAACCACGCGAGCTGGTCGCGCTGGGCTGCGGAGCTGCGCTCACCGACCACGGCTATGACGGGCCGGTGACCCTCCGGGGAGGGCAGCACCTTCGCCTGCTTCAGGACCTGGGCGATCGTCCCGAGGGTCGCCGTCCAGGTGCGCTGGCGGGTCGTCGTACCGGCGACCGTCACGGTCAGCGGGGTGTCGGGCTTGCGGCCGGCCGAGACCAGCTCACCGGCGGCCGCGGCCACCGAGTCGAGCGTCGTCGAGATGACGGCCGTGGCATCGCTGGCACCGACCTCGGTCCAGCAGCGGTCGGACGCGGTACGGGCGTCGACGAACCTGACGTCCGCGCCCTGCGCGTCACGCAGCGGCACACCGGCGTACGCGGGCACACCGACGGCGTTGGCGACGCCCGGCACCACCTCGAAGGGGATGCCGGCGGCGGCGCAGGCGAGCATCTCGGCACCCGCGTTCCCGTCCAGTCCCGGGTCGCCCGAGACGGCTCGGACGACCCGCCTGCCGCCCCTCACTGCCTCCATGACAAGATTGGCCGCATCCCTGAGAACGGGAACACCGGCGGCTGCTGACTGCGCGTCAACAACCGTCAGCTCAGGTGTGCTTACGCTTGCCCGCGCATGGCAGCGAACGACGCCGAGGACGTCCGGCTCGGCGACAAGGACGTCCGCGCTCGCAAGCGCCTCGACGGCGCGCAGAGTCAGCAGTCCCGGGTCGCCGGGACCGGCGCCGAGGAAGGTGACGTGCCCTTGTGCGGACAGGGCCGGAAAGTCGGATGCGGCGTGGCCGGTGGGGCTCAAAGTGCTCGCTCCCCCATAAGACCGGCCGCACCCTTGGCAAGCATCTCGGCCGCGAGCTCGCGACCGAGGGCCGCCGCGTCGTCCTGCGACGTGGGAACGGGACCGGTGGTGGACAGCTGCACCAGCGAGGAACCGTCGGTGGAACCGACGACACCGCGCAGGCGCAGTTCGTTGACAACCTGTCCGTCGACCAGGAGGTCGGCCAGCGCACCCACAGGTGCGGAGCAACCGGCCTCCAGGGCGGCGAGCAGGGCACGCTCGGCGGTCACGGCGGCCCGGGTGTACGGGTCGTCGAGCTCGGCGAGCGCGGCGGCGAGGTCGGCGCTGGTCTCAGCGCACTCGATCGCCAGTGCTCCCTGACCGGGAGCGGGCAGGACGGTGTCGACCGACAGGAAGTCGGTCACCTCACCGCTCCGGCCGAGGCGGCTGAGCCCGGCCGCGGCGAGTACCACCGCGTCCAGCTCACCGCTCCGGACGAATCCGATACGCGTATCGACGTTCCCCCGGATCGGCACGGTCTCGATGTCGAGGCCGTGGTTCCGGGCGTACGCGTTGAGCTGCGCCATGCGGCGCGGCGAACCGGTACCGATGCGGGCACCGGACGGCAGCTGCTCGAAGGTCAGCCCGTCCCGCGCGACCAGTACGTCGCGCGGGTCCTCGCGCACCGGCACGGCGGCCAGCACGAGGCCCTCGGGCTGCGCGGTCGGCAGGTCCTTGAGCGAGTGGACGGCGAAGTCCACCTCACCGCGCAGCAGCGCGTCGCGCAGCGCCGCGACGAACACACCGGTGCCGCCGATCTGCGCGAGGTGCTCCCGCGAGATGTCGCCGTACGTGGTGATCTCGACGAGCTCGACGGCGCGCCCGGTCACCTCGCTGACGGCGTCGGCGACCATGCCGGACTGCGCCATGGCGAGCTTGCTGCGCCGGGTGCCCAGCCTCAGCGGCTTGTCGGCCCCCGTGACCGGGGTTGAGTTGTCGGTCATGACCGCCCTCGATTCGGGTCGTTCAGGTCTGCCCGGGAGACGGCTGCGACCGTCTGCGGGTCGAGGTCGAAGAGTTCCCGCAGCGCATCGGCGTACCCGGCGCCGCCGGGCTCGCTGGCGAGCTGCTTGACCCGCACGGTGGGCGCGTGCAGGAGTTTGTCGACGACGCGGCGCACGGTCTGCGTGATCTCGGCGCGCTGCTTCTCGTCCAGATCGGGGAGGCGCCCGTCGAGCCGCGCGATCTCGCCCGCGACCACTCCGGCGGCCATCGTGCGCAGTGCGACGACGGTCGGGGTGATGTGGGCGGCGCGCTGGGCGGCGCCGAAGGCGGCGACCTCGTCGGCGACGATGGTGCGCACCTGGTCCACGTCGGCGGCCATCGGGGCGTCCGCCGACGCCTCGGCGAGCGACTCGATGTCGACGAGGCGCACACCGTCGAGCCGGGCCGTCCCGCCGTCGATGTCGCGCGGCATGGCAAGGTCGAGCAGGGCCAGGCGTACGGGGCCGGCGCCCTGGGCGGGCACGGTGGCCCGCCGGGCCGTCCGGTGCACCGTGGCGGCGCTGCCGTTCTCCACCCAGGCGGCGTGCCGGTCGGCGTCGGCCGGAGCGGGCACCGAGGGCATGGCGGCGGGCGCCTCGACGGCGTCGTCGACGTCCAGGCCGAGCGCGGTGGCGACGGCCTCGGCGGTCAGCACGAGACCGGTCGCGCCGGTGCAGGAGACGACGACATCGGCACGTGTCAGTTCGTCGCGGACCGCGGCCATCTCCACGGCACGGGCGGCCACGCCGGTGCCCCCGGGCTGGACCAGGATCTCGACGAGCCGGTCGGCACGGGCCCGGGTCCGGTTGGCGACGACGATCTCGGCGACACCGGTACGGGCCAGGGTGGCGGCGGCGAGCGAGGACATCGAGCCCGCGCCGATCACCAGGGCGCGCTTGCCCGCGGCCCAGTCCGCGACGTCCGCACCGGCCGCGAGCTGCTCCAGGCCGAAGGTGACGAGCGACTGCCCTGCCCGGTCGATCCCGGTCTCGCTGTGGGCCCGCTTGCCGACCCGCAGGGCCTGCTGGAACAGGTCGTTCAGCAGCCGGCCCGCGGTGTGGAGCTCCTGCCCCAGCGCCAGTGCGTCCTTGATCTGGCCGAGGATCTGGCCCTCGCCGACGACCATCGAGTCCAGCCCGCACGCCACCGAGAAGAGGTGGTGGACGGCCCGGTCCTCGTAGTGCACATAGAGATACGGAGTGAGCTCGTCCAGGCCGACGCCGCTGTGCTGGGCGAGGAGCGTGGACAGCTCGGCGACGCCCGCGTGGAACTTGTCCACGTCGGCGTACAGCTCGATGCGGTTGCAGGTGGCCAGGACGGCGGCCTCGGCCGCGGGCTCCGCGGCGAGGGTGTCCTGGAGCAGCTTGGCCTGCGCCTCGGCAGCCAGCGAGGCCCGCTCCAGTACGGAGACCGGGGCGCTGCGGTGACTCAGTCCTACGACAAGAAGACTCATGCCGGCATCACGGCGGGCATGTCCCCGTCGGGTCCCTTCCGTCCGGTGGAGGCCGAGCGCACCGGGGGTGCGGCCGGGTCCGAGCTGCCCTCGGCGGTCTCCTCGCCGGCCTTGCGCTGCTCGTGGAAGGCGAGGATCTGCAGCTCGATGGAGAGGTCGACCTTGCGGACGTCCACGCCGTCGGGCACGGACAGCACGGTCGGCGCGAAGTTCAGGATGGAGGTGACGCCCGCGGCGACGAGCCGGTCGCAGACCTGCTGCGCGGCACCGGCCGGGGTCGAGATGACACCGATCGACACGCCGTTGTCGCCGACGATCTGCTCCAGTTCGTCGGCGTGCTGGACGGGAATGCCCGCGACCGGCGTTCCGGCCATCGCGGGGTCGGCGTCGATCAGCGCGGCGACCCGGAAACCGCGGGAGGCGAAGCCACCGTAGTTGGCAAGCGCGGCGCCGAGGTTACCGATGCCGACGATCACGACCGGCCAGTCCTGGGTGAGCCCGAGTTCGCGGGAGATCTGGTACACGAGATACTCGACGTCGTAGCCGACACCGCGCGTCCCGTACGAGCCGAGGTAGCTGAAGTCCTTGCGCAGCTTGGCGGAGTTGACCCCCGCCGCAGCGGCGAGTTCCTCGGACGAGACCGTGGGTACCGAGCGCTCGGAGAGCGCGGTCAGTGCGCGCAGGTACAGCGGAAGTCGGGCGACGGTGGCCTCGGGAATTCCTCGGCTACGGGTCGCCGGTCGGTGAGTTCGGCCAGTTGCCACGGTGCTCCTGCGGGATGAGCGGGGCTGCAGGCGGCCGTAGTTCCCAAGACCGCCCCGTCGAATGCAGGCTATGTCTTTGTGAACGCGTGCACAAAGATAGTGTCCGTTTTGTCCGGTCAAAGTGACCGGGGTCACGCACATTCGTCGCGCGATCCAGGAACCAAGGATCGCATCAGCCCGTTGCAGGCCCGAAGGGGGCAAAGCGGCACACACTCCTCACAGCCACTCCCCCGAGAGCACTCAAAACGCCCATGATGGTAACCGGCTTTCGCTCACGAGCGCAGTGCCGTGCGCAGCCTCGCCGGGTCCACCCGCCAGAACGTGTGCTGTTCGTCATCGATCAGCACCACCGGAATCTGCTCCCAGTACTCCCGGTACAGCTCCTCGTCCATGGTGATGTCCTTCTCCTCCCAGGACGCGCCGGTCTCCTCGCACACCTCCCGCACCACCTGCCTCGCGTCGTCACAGAGGTGACACCCGGGCTTCCCGACCAGGGTCACCACACGTTCCGAGGGCTTCTTCTTCATACGTCGCAACAAGGCACTCATGCCTTCATTCTGCGCCGGAAGCGGGCCCGTTCCACCCTTGATCCGGTACGCCCGGTATCACCCGTTCATCGGATCGACGGCCCAGAGTTCACGCCGTGGCATCCCAGCAGGTCGGGAACGGCCGAACCGACTGGCTATGCTCACGACATGGCCGCACTTGGATGGCTCACACCCCGTAGGCGCCCCGCGACAGCACGGAGCGTGCTGGCCGGCGAGGCAGCAGCTGAGGCAGCACGGAAATCCACCCTCCCCGACGATCTGTCCCCCGGAACCGAGCAGGACACCGCCACGAAGGCGGAGGCCGAGGAAGCCCCCTTCCCCGTCGTCGGTGACGAACGCGCCGCCGCCTTCTTCGACCTGGACAACACCGTCATGCAGGGCGCGGCGATCTTCCACTTCGGCCGCGGCCTGTACAAGCGGAAGTTCTTCCAGCGCCGCGAGCTGACCCGGTTCGCCTGGCAGCAGGCATGGTTCAGACTGGCGGGCGTCGAGGACCCGGAACACATGCAGGACGCCCGCGACAGCGCCCTGTCCATCGTCAAGGGCCACCGGGTCTCGGAGCTGATGTCCATCGGCGAGGAGATCTACGACGAGTACATGGCCGACCGCATCTGGCCCGGCACCCGGGCCCTGGCCCAGGCCCACCTCGACGCCGGACAGCGCGTCTGGCTGGTCACCGCCGCCCCGGTGGAGACCGCCACGATCATCGCCCGCCGGCTCGGCCTGACCGGCGCGCTCGGCACGGTCGCCGAATCCGTCGACGGCATCTACACCGGCCGCCTGGTCGGCGAGCCGCTGCACGGCCCCGCGAAGGCCGAGGCGGTCCGCGCCCTGGCCGCCGCCGAGGGCCTGGACCTCGACCGCTGCGCGGCGTACAGCGATTCGCACAACGACATCCCGATGCTGTCCCTGGTCGGGCACCCGTACGCGATCAACCCGGACGCCAAGCTCCGCAAGCACGCCCGCGCGCGCGACTGGCGGCTGCGGGACTACCGGACGGGCCGCAAGGCGGCCAAGGTCGGCATCCCGGCCGCGGCCGGCGTGGGCGCGATCGCGGGCGGCACCGCTGCCGCCGTCGCCCTGCACCGCCGCCGCCGCTGACCCCGTCGCCACCGGCCCGGCCCCTCCGCGGGCCGGGCCGGCCGGGCCTGCCACGCCCGAACCCCGGCGGCCGATCCGAATCCCTTACCCACCGACCGCTCCGGCCAGTCGTATTGCTCGCACACGACCACAACCCGTCGCACCGACAGGCAGATAGCGAAGTAATTCGATCAACAAACGGTCACGATGTGCTACTTGATGCGTCGTTTAGTCGCTACAGAAGCGACGTAATCGATGATTTGAGCAACTGGGTGTAGCACTGCCTGTACGAAGCGTTATTCTCCTCAGACGCATTCCGGAACCCACCACTCACTACGACGAGTGACGGTTTCGCACTGCACGTGATGGAAGCTCTGCCTCTGGGAGTCCCGTGTACCCACACGTCGGGGTTGACGCCTCGGGCCTGGCTACGCTGCGCGCAACGGTCGCCAACCGCTTGCGCGGCTTCGTCCCCACCGCGTACGCCGTACCCGCATTTGCCACCCCTGCACCTGCCGGCCCCTGCTACGCCCTGGCCGAACGCAGTGCGGCGGTCGGAAGACGCAGCAACCGCGGCGCAACGACCACGTCCACCGTTCGTCGGCCGACGGCCGACAGCGACAGCGCGCGCATGATGGATCTCGTCGAGCGCGCACAGGCCGGCGAGGCAGACGCCTTCGGCCGCCTCTACGACCAGTACAGCGACACCGTCTACCGCTACATCTACTACCGCGTGGGCGGCAAGGCGACGGCGGAGGACCTCACCAGTGAGACCTTCCTGCGCGCCCTGCGCCGCATCTCCACGTTCACCTGGCAGGGCCGCGACTTCGGCGCCTGGCTGGTCACCATCGCCCGCAACCTGGTGGCCGACCACTTCAAGTCCAGCCGCTTCCGGCTGGAAGTGACCACCGGCGAAATGCTCGACGCCAACGAGGTCGAGCGCAGCCCCGAGGACTCCGTCCTGGAGTCCCTCTCCAACGCCGCGCTCCTCCAGGCCGTGCGACGGCTCAACCCCCAGCAGCAGGAGTGCGTGACCCTGCGCTTCCTGCAGGGCCTCTCGGTCGCCGAGACCGCCCGGGTCATGGGCAAGAACGAGGGCGCGATCAAGACCCTTCAGTACCGCGCCGTCCGCACGCTGGCCCGGCTCCTTCCGGACGATGCCCGCTGACCACACCCCCCGGCCGGGTCACTCTCGGCGACACCCCCATCACTCACTGGTCCGATCATCCTTCGTGCGTAACCCATGTGCCGCGCCCCTCGTTGTGCCGGTTGCAGGCCCCCTGTCGTCACCCCATGTCCGCCGACACTCACTCATTCGTGTGGAAGCGCTCAAGGTGTGCAACCTTCCGGAACCCAGGGGAGTCGACCGTCATGACGAGAGGAGGTGCCGCCAGTGATCGCAAACGTTTCGGCACACCGGCGGGCGAACGCCTTCGCCCAGGCCCTGGAGGAGCAGTCGCTCCGTGGTGCGGCGGCCGCACAGCCCGAGGAACCGGCCGAACCGGCCGACCACGGACCGCTGTTGGCCCTGGCGAACGGCCTCGGTGAGGTACCGAGGCCGGAGTTGGATCCCGAGGTCAAAGTGGTGCAGCGAGCCCAGCTCGTCGCCGCCATGGAGGCCATGTTCACCCAGGGCGGCGCGTCCGCGGGCCCTACGGTGCCCGAACAGCGGACCAAGGGGGCCCACCGGGCCTCCCCGCTCCGGAAGTTGCGTCCGCGTTCACGCTGGACGAAGGGCCTCGCGGCCGGCGGGCTCACCGTCGGTGTGGCGGCGGGCGCCTTCGGCGGAGTGGCCGCTGCCAGTTCCGACGCCCTGCCGGGTGATTCGCTGTACGGGCTCAAGCGCGGCATGGAGGACATCCACCTCGGCATGGCCAGCGGCGACGCCGACCGCGGCGAGGCCTACCTCGACCAGGCATCCACCCGGCTCAGCGAGGCCCGCCGGCTGATGGAGCGCGCCCGCTCCGGCGACCTGGACCACGAACAGCTCGGCGAGGTCAGGCGCACGCTCAACGGCATGACGCACGACGCCAGCGAGGGCCACCGCCTGCTCCACTCCGCCTACCAGCAGAACGGCGCCATCGGCCCCATCCAGACCCTGGACTCGTTCTCCCGCTCGCACCGCGAAAGCTGGAGCAGCCTCCGCGACCGGCTCCCCGTACAGCTGACGGACGTCGGCGACCAGGTCAGCTCGGTCTTCGACGCCATAGACCAAGAGGTCCAGCCGCTCCAGTCACTGCTGCCCCGCACCCCGGACAGCAGCGGCGACGCCCGCCAGTCCGACACCGCGGACCAGCGCACGCGCCCCTCGCGCACGGCCCCGTCCGCGCCCACGTTCCCGGAAGCCTCCCAGGACCGTACGGACGGCAGCGCCTCGCCCCGCCCGTCGGGATCGGGCAGCGCCTCGTCCGAGGGCCTGATCAGCGGGACGGACGGCCTGTTCGGCACCCCGCCCCCCGGCACCGTCCCGTCCGCCGACGGCCGCGTCAGCACCCCGCCCGCCCCGGACGTGACCCTCCCGCCGCTCCTCCCCGGCCTCCTCCCGGGCCTGGGGATCAACGGCGAGGACCTGAAGAACGACTAGCACCGCCTCGCACGGAAACGGAGGGGGACGGCTCGCCGAGCCGTCCCCCTCCGCATGTCGGCAGGCCCCTCAGAAGAACACCGACCTCCGCTGCACCAGCAGCTTGTACAGCGTGTGCTGGATCTGTTCCCGCACCTGATCCGTCAGGTTGAACATCAGCATCGGATCCTCCGCCGCCTCCACCGGAAACCCGCTCGTGGAGATCGGCTCCCCGAACTGGATCGTCCACTTCGTCGGCAGCGGCACCGCCCCGAGCGGCCCCAGCCACGGGAACGTCGGCGTGATCGGGAAGTACGGGAAGCCCAGCAGCCGCGCCAGCGTCTTCGAGTTGCCGATCATCGGGTAGATCTCCTCCGCCCCCACGATCGAGCACGGAATGATCGGCACCCCGGCCCGCAGCGCCGTGGACACGAAGCCGCCCCGCCCGAAGCGCTGCAGCTTGTACCGCTCCCCGAACGGCTTCCCGATGCCCTTGAACCCCTCCGGCATCACCCCGACGACCTCGCCCCGCCGCAGCAGCCGCTCCGCGTCCTCCGCACAGGCCAGCGTGTGCCCGGCCTTGCGGGCCAGCTCGTTCACCACCGGCAGCATGAACACCAGATCGGCGGCGAGCAGCCGCAGATGCCGGCCCGCCGGATGGTTGTCGTGCACGGCGACCTGGAGCATCAGCCCGTCCAGCGGCAGCGTCCCCGAATGGTTGGACACGATCAGCGCCCCGCCCTCGGAGGGGATGTTCTCGATGCCCTTCACCTCGACCCGGAAGTACTTCTCGTACATCGGCCGGAGCATCGACATCAGGACCTGATCGGTCAGTTCCTCGTCGTACCCGAACTCGTCGACGTCGTACTCACCCGTGACCCGCCGCCGCAGGAACGCGAGCCCGCCGGCGATCCGCCGGTCCCAGCCGCCGCGCCCGTCCCGCTCCAGCGGCTGCTGCCCGGCCCACTGAGGATCCGCCTGCGGCTCCTGCGGTGGCTTCGAGGCGTCCTGCTGCCCGGGCAGTGCGCTCACGGCCGCGGTCCCCACCACGGAGGCCGCCGTGGGCCCCCGGCCACCGCCCCCCGCGGGCCGGCGCCGTGCGGGGCGCGCTGAACCGCCCGTCCGCGAACGGTCGTCGTCGAACGGAATGACCTTGGCATCCGCCATCGTCGGTGCGCTCCTCGCTCTACCTGGCGCTGGGGGTCGGCTCGGTGTCGCCGGCCCCGGTGATCCCCGGACCATCGCCGCCCGCCCCGGCGAACGGCATGGCGGCCAGTCGGTCGACCGCCCTGCCCACCGCCTCGGGCGGCAGCAGTCCGGGCCCCTGACTGCGCGCGAACTCCGCGAACGTCTCCGCGGTACTGAACCGGGGGTGGAAGCCGAGGGTCTCGCGCATCTGGACGGTGGAGACCACCCGGCCGTGGGTGAGCAGCCGGATCTGCTCCGGCGAGAAATCCGTCATGCCGACCGTACGCAGCGCCTGGCCGACCCAGGTGACCGCGGGCAGCAGCAGCGGCACCGTCGGCCGCCCCAGCCGCCGCGAGCACTGCGAGAGCAGCAGCACCCCGTCCCCGGCGATGTTGAACGTGCCGCTGTTCAGCGTCCCGCGCACCGGCTCGCCGGACGCGACTCCCAGGACGTCGACGACATCGTCCTCGTGCACGAACTGGAGCCTCGGGTCGTACCCGAACACCGTCGGCAGCACGGGCAGCGAAAGATAGTCGGCAAGCGGCGAATCGGCCTGCGGCCCGAGGATGTTCGCGAACCTGAGCACGCACACGGCGACATCCGGCCTGCGGCGCGCGAAGCCCCGTACGTACCCCTCGACCTCCACCGCGTCCTTGGCGAAGCCCCCGCTGGGCAGCGACTTGGGCGGGGTGGTCTCGGTGAACACCGCCGGATCGCGGGGCGCCGAGCCGTACACGTTCGTACTGGACTTGATCACCAGCCGCCGTACGCTCGGCGCCTTCTGGCAGGCACCGAGCAGCTGCATGGTGCCGATGACGTTGGTCTCCTTGACCGTCGTCCGGCCGCCCGTGCCGACCGCCTTGGCCGAGACGTCCAGATGCACCACCGTGTCGACGGAGTGCTCGGCAAGGACTCTGGCGATCGCGGGCTGGCGGATGTCCGCCGTCACGAAATCGGCGTCGCCCAACTCGTGTCCGGGCACGACCGCGTCGACGGCGATCACCCGGTCCACACCCGGATCACGCTGGATGCGCCGCACGAAGCGGCCGCCCAGCTGCCGGGCCGCTCCCGTGACCAGCACGACCTTCCCCAAGATCAGCGCCTTCCGTCGAAAGGTTTCCCCTAAGGGCCCGTAGCCGTCACCGTAGCGGGTGGATGTTGCCCTGTGATGACCGCGCGGCTGCCTTCCCCCAAGTCTTTGGGCCGAATGCGGGCGACCGCCGGGGCCGCTGCCGGAAGCGGCTGTCCCCGGAACGCACCGCAGCCCTCCCACCGGTCCGGTGGGAGGGCTGCGGATTCACGAACCGCGTTCGCTTACTTCTTGTTGCGACGCTGAACGCGCGTGCGCTTGAGCAGCTTGCGGTGCTTCTTCTTGGCCATCCGCTTGCGCCGCTTCTTGATAACAGAGCCCACGACTACCCTCGCTCACTTCTTCTTCACTGGTGCGGGGCGTCTGGGCCCACACGACCTACGTCGGCCTAGCCTACCCGCCAGCGCGTGAGGGGCGTAATCCGAGGTGAACCTCAGGCGGACTCCACCCCCACAAAGGACTCGCGGAGATACTCGTGAACCGCTTGCTCCGGAACCCGGAAGGACCTGCCCACCCGGATCGCCGGCAGATGACCGCTGTGCACCAAGCGGTACACGGTCATCTTCGACACTCTCATGACCGAGGCGACTTCCGCCACGGTCAGAAACTTGACCTCGTTGAGAGGCCTCTCGCTGCCAGCAGCCATGACCCACCTGTACCTTCCGCACGAGACGCCCACCGGCTTCCCCTCCGGTGACTCTTCGTCGTTGTGCGCTCACTCCCCAGATTAGGGGCGGGTGATGCGAGTGGGGAAGAGGTGAGACGATCGGCCGCCTACCGTGACAGAAACGCCCGATTGAGCACATAGCGCGTCAGCGGCCGGTAGTACGCGGACGGCACCGCGTCGTCGAGCGGCACGACGACCGCCACCCGCCCCTCGGCCTCCCCGACGAACAGCGCGGGATCGTCCGTATCGGCGAGACCGATCGCCTCAATGCCCAGCTGACCAGCCCCGCAGACCCAGCCGTGGTCCCCCACGACCAGTTCCGGCAACCGCCCGCGACCCTCCGCCGCCGCCTCCAGGACCACCCTGACGGGCAGCGGGGAATGGGTATGTGCGCCGGTGTCACCACCGTGCGACCGCACGCCGGGTTCACGCACCATCGCGACTCCCCGTACGTAGTCGAGGCTGCACGTGCGTACGCCGAACCGGGTCGTTATGTCGATACATCGCCCCTGCGCGGGGGTGAGTACGGAACACCCGGCCGCCGACATGGCGTCTGCCAACGCTGCGTAGAAACCGAGCAGCCGGTGCGGATGACCGGTCCCGAACAGCACCGGCGCCCGCCGGACCGCGGCGTGCGACAGCCGCTCGGCGAAGGCGTCCAGACCTGCCAGGGTCCGCTCCGGATCGATCACATCGGGCCCAGAGACATGAGCCGGATCGTCCGAGACCCCGCACCTGTCGGCCATCAGACGGAGCAGATCCCGCTCCTCCCAGCCCCGCCCGGGATCGAGGCCGAGCGTCACCCGAGGATCCCGGGCCGCGAAGAGCCGATAACTCCGCAGACTCACCTCCCGCGAGGTGGCCACGGGCCCGGCCAGCCGGGCCGCCAGCAGATGCGCACGCAGCGCTCCGGTGCTCAACACCCCACCGATGCTCCCCCAATCACCCGGACGGGGGGCCGGAAGCCCGGTCAGGCCCCACAGTTGGCGTAACCATTACGCGCCACCGCACGGAAACGGCCACACCGCGACCGCCTCCGCCCGGCTCAGGTCAGCAGCCCCCGCAACGGGAACACCGCCCGCCGCGTCGCCAGCACCGCCTGGTCCAGCCGGTCCGCGGGGTCGTACCCCTCCTCCCACGACTTCCAGGAGGGCGTACGGCCGTCCGTCATCCGGGCCGGCCCCAACTGCCGGGTCCGGGCGTAGACCTCGTCCCGCCACGACGACGGGATCACCGACTCCGGGTCCACCGGCGCGTGCGCGGCGATCCCCACCAGATGCGTCCAGGACCGCGGCACCACATCGACCACCGCGTAACCGCCCCCGCCGAGCGCCAGCCAGCGCCCGCCCTCCACGTACTCATGGGCAAGGTCGTGACAGGCCGACATCACCGCCCGCTGCGCGTCCAGCGACACCGCGAGATGGGCGAGCGGGTCCTCAAAATGCGTATCTGCCCCGTGCTGGCTCACCAGCACCTGCGGCCGGAAGTCCGCCAGCAGCTCCGGCACCACCGCGTGGAACGCCCGCAGCCACCCCGCGTCCCCCGTACCGGCCGGCAGCGCCAGATTCACCGCACTGCCCTCACCCGCCCCGGAGCCGGTCTCCTCCGGCCAGCCGGTCTGCGGGAAGAGCGTCCGCGGGTGCTCGTGCAGCGAGATGGTCAAGACCCTCGGGTCCTCCCAGAAGGCCGCCTGCACCCCGTCGCCGTGGTGCACGTCCACATCCACGTACGCGACCCGCTCGGCGCCCAGCTCCAGCATCCGCGCGATGGCGAGCGCCGGATCGTTGTAGACGCAGAACCCCGCCGCACCGCCCGGCATCGCGTGGTGCAGCCCGCCCGTGAAGTTCACGGCGTGCGAGGTGTCCCCGCGCCACACCGCCTCGGCCGCCGCCACCGACTGCCCGGCGATCAGCGCCGACACCTCGTGCATCCCCGCGAACGCCGGATCGTCCACCGTCCCGAGCCCGTAGCGCTGATCGGCCCGCTCCGGATCCGCCGACGCGGCGCGCACCGCGGCCACGTAGTCCTCGCGGTGCACCAGCCGCAGCGTCGACTCCCCGGCGGGCCTGGCCGACACCACGTCCACCGCGCCGTCGAGCCCGAACGCCCGGACCAGCCCCATGGTCAGAGCGAGCCTGACCGGGTCCATCGGATGACTTTCCCCGAAGTCGTATCCCGTTACTGCGTCATCCCACATCAACTGTGCGCGGCCGCTCATGCCCGCCACCGTATCGGGCGGACTCCGCGCCGAACGACTTGGCGTACACCAGCGTCGCGAGCACCAGCACCATCGGTACGAGCATCGCCCCCCGGTAGCTCCAGGCGTCCCCGAGCGCCCCCACCAACGGCGATCCCACCAGGAATCCCACGTAGTTGAAGACGTTCAGCCGCGCGATGGCCGTATCGCTCGCCCCGGGGAACATCCGCCCGGCGGCGGCGAAGGTCTGCGGCACGATCACGCAGAGCCCGAGCCCCAGCATGGTGAACCCGAGCATCCCGGTCCACGCCCCACCGGCCACCGCCACCACGGCGAACCCGGCGGCAGCCAGCACGCTCCCGCCCCGCACCACGGCCACGGCCCCGAACCGCCGCACCCCGAAGTCCCCGACGGCCCGCCCCAGCAGGGTCGTCACCATGTAGACGTTGTACGGAACGGTCGACAGCTGCTCCGAGCTCCCCAGCACGTCCTGCAGGTACTTGGCGCTCCAGTTGGAGACCGTCGAGTCCCCGATGTACGCGAAGCTCATCACCAGACAGAGCGGCATCAGCAGCTTGAAGGAGACCGAGGCCGCCCCCTTGCCCTGCGCCTCTTCCGGCTTCGCCTCCGACTCCGCGCCTTCGGCGTACCAACGGCTCCCGATGAACGCGACGGGCAGCAGCACCACGACCGCCGGCAGGTAGGAGACCAGCAGCGAAAGGTCCCAGTGCGCCCCGGCCCAGGCCATGGACGCCCCGGCAATTCCGCCGAGGCTGTACGCGGCGTGGAACCCGAGCATGATGGATCGCCCGTACGCCCGCTGGAGGCTGACGCCCATCATGTTCATGGAGGCATCGAGCGCCCCGACGGAGAGCCCGAACACGCCCAGCGCCAGGGCCGCCTCCCACAGCGCGTTCCCGGCGCCGGCGCCGAGCAGCGCGAGCATCACGACAGGCTGTGCCCACCTCAGCACAACCCTGGGCCGCACCCGCACGACCAGCTTCTCGGTGACCACACTGCCCACCCCGGCCAGGATGGGCACCGCGGCCAGGAAGACGGGCAGCAGCCCGTCGGATATCCCGTACCGGTCCTGAATGGCGGGAATCCGAGTCACCAGCAGAGCGAAGGTGACCCCCTGCACGAAGAAGCTCACCGCGAGGGAGGCCCTGCCGTGCCGCAAACGAGCATTTGTCATGGCCGCGAGCGTAAGGCCAGTTTCTACCGGTGGGTAGATGGATCAGGCGAGCAGTTCCCGGAGTTGGCTCATGTCGGAGAAGTGCCCGGTCACCCCGGCGAGCCGGTCCGCCGGCATCATCGATGTAAACCCGTACACATCCATCCCCGCGGCCTTGGCCGCCTCCACTCCGAGCGGGCTGTCCTCGATGACGACACACCGCTCGGGCGGGGCCCCCATCCGCTCGGCGGCGAGCAGGAACAGGTCGGGCGCCGGCTTGCCCCGTCCCACGTCCTCCGCACTGAAGATCCACTCCTCCTCGAACCACTGGTCGAGCCCGGTCCTGCGGTGCCCGACCCGGATCCGCTCGTGCGTACTGGAGGACGCGACGCAGTACGGAATCCCGTCGGCCACGAGCTTCCCGAGCACGTCCTCGACCCCGGCCACCGGTTCCAGCTCCCGCTCGAACGCGGCGAAGATCCGTGAGTGGAGCGTCGCGTCGAAGTCCGCGGGCAGCTTCTCCCCGGTCCGTTCCTCGACGAGGTCGTGTACCCGGTGCACGGCGGACCCCATGTAGTCCCGGAGGCTCTCCTGGTACGAGGTGGGGTGACCAAGCTCCGTGAGGTACTCGGCCAGGATGGTGTTGGAGATCGGCTCGCTGTCCACGAGCACACCGTCGTTGTCGAAGATGACCAGTTCGTAGCGCATGGTTCGAGCCTAGACGCTCGGAAACGCAGAAAAGCCCCGTGTCCACAAGGACACGGGGCTTTCCCGTAAAAGGAGTTCGGCGGCGTCCTACTCTCCCACAGGGTCCCCCCTGCAGTA
>NZ_JBIASS010000008.1:0-388599 GCF_042890955.1 Streptomyces sp. NPDC001933
GGCAATCACGCTCGGGTGTTGTTCCACTCGGCGATGGCGTTCGATGCGTCGACGTACGAGATGTGGGTTCCGTGGCTGAATGGCGGCACCCTCGTGGTGGCCCCCGCAGGACATCTCGACGCAGCAGCGTACGAAGGTCTGATCGCTGAGCACGGGATCACAGCGTTGTGGTTGACGGCGGGTCTGTTCCGGGTGATGGCGGAGGAGGCGCCCGGGGCGTTCGCCGGGGTGCGTGAGGTGTGGGCGGGGGGTGATGTCGTCCCGCCGGAGGCGGTGCGCCGAGTCATGGACCACTGCCCGGACGTCACGGTTGTCAATGGTTATGGTCCGACGGAGACGACGACCTTCGCGACCACGCACCGGATCCACCGTCCCATCGATTACGCGGGTGCGATCCCGATCGGTGAGCCGATGGACAACCACCGGCTGTACGTCCTGGACGAGGGGCTGCGGCTGGTCGCTCCGGGCACGCCGGGCGAGCTGTACATCGCCGGCGCCGGCCTGGCGCAGGGCTATCTGGACCGGCCCGCGCTGACCGCCGACCGTTTCGTGGCCGACCCGTACGGCCCGGCCGGCACCCGGATGTACCGGACCGGCGACCTGGTCCGCTGGAACCTCGAAGGTTCCCTCGAATACCTGGGCCGCGCCGACCAGCAGGTCAAACTCCGCGGCTTCCGCATCGAGCCGGGCGAGATCGAGACCGTCCTCGCCGGACGGCCGGGCGTTGCCCAGGCCACCGTCGTCGTCCGCGAGGACCGACCCGGCGACAAACGCCTCGTCGCCTACCTCACCGCGGAGGAAGGCGCCCGGATCGAACCCGGGGACGTACAGAAGCAGGTGTCCGGGCTGCTGCCCGACTACATGGTCCCGTCCGCCTTCGTCGTACTCGACGAGATCCCGCTCACCGTCAACGGCAAGGTCGACCGACGCGCCCTGCCCGCCCCGCAGTTCGGCAACGAAGCCACCGGGCGCGCACCGCGCACCGCAAAGGAAGAAGTCCTCTGCGGACTCTTCGCGGAGATTCTGGGACTGCCGTCGGTCACCATCGACGACCACTTCTTCAACCTCGGCGGGCACTCGCTCCTCGCCACCCGGCTCGTCGGCCGGATCCGCACCGTACTCGGGGTCGAACTCACCGTCGCGACCCTCTTCGAAAACCCGATCGTGGCCACGCTCGTCGAGAAGCTCGACGGCGCCGAGGCCGCACGGCCCAGACTTCGGCCGATGCGCCGGATGGGAGTGACCAAGTGATTCCCCTGTCATTCGCCCAGCAGCGGCTGTGGTTCATCGCCCAGATGGAAGGGCCGTCGACCACCTACAACATTCCGCTTGCCGTGCGCCTCAACGGCGAACTCGACCGCCCGGCCCTCCAGTCGGCACTTCTGGACCTGGTCGGCAGACACGAGAGCCTGCGCACCCTCTTCCCCGACCAGGACGGCACCCCGTATCAGGACATCCTCGCCGAGGAGGACGTGGAGCTCCCGCTCCGGGTCGTCCCGGCCGACGCCGCGACGCTGTCGGCCGTGCTCGCCGAGGAGTCCGCCCAGGTCTTCCACCTCGCGGTGGACCTGCCGATCCGGGCCCGGCTGATCGCCCTCGGCGAGCAGGAGCATGTCCTGCTCATCGTGATGCACCACATCGTGTCGGACGGCGGTTCGACCGCGCCTCTGCTCCAGGACCTCGCCACCGCCTATGAGGCACGAGCCAGGGGCGCCGCCCCCGCGTGGGAGCCGCTCCCGGTCCAGTACGCCGACTACACCCTCTGGCAGCAGGAACTGCTCGGCGAGGGCGACGACCCGGACAGCGCCGGGGCGCGGCAACTGGGCTTCTGGCGCGAGGCGTTGGCGGAGCTGCCGGAGGAGGCCACGCTGCCGGCCGACCGTCCGCGCCCGGCCTCCGCCTCGTACACCGGCGCCACCTGCGACGTCCACCTGCCCGCCGAGATCCACATCGGCCTGACCCACCTCGCGCGGGAATCCGGCGCCACCCTGTTCATGGCGGTCCAGGCCGCCGTGGCGACCGCCCTGTCCCGCTCCGGCGCCGGCCCCGACATCCCGATCGGCTCCCCGGTGTCGGGCCGCATCGACGAGGCGCTCGACGGCCTGGTCGGCTTCTTCGTCAACACCCTGGTACTGCGCACCGACCTGAGCGGCGACCCGAGCTTCCGTGACCTGCTCTCCCGGGTCCGCAGGACGGACCTGGCGGCCTGGGACAACCAGGACCTGCCCTTCGACCGGCTGGTAGAGGTGCTGAACCCCGAGCGCTCGGCCTCCCGCCACCCGCTCTTCCAGGTGATGCTCACCATGGGCGAGGCAGGGTCCGACGTCATCGGGTTTCCGGGGCTCGACGCCCGTACCGAGTACAGCGCCCTGCAGATCGCCAAGTTCGACCTGACGTTCGGCTTCGCCGAGCACCGCACCCGCGACGGCCGTCCGGACGGTCTGGACATCACCATCGAGTACGCCACCGACCTCTACGACGCCCGGACGATCGACGCCCTCATGGCCAGGGTGAACCGGTTGCTGGAAGCCGTGGTCACCTCGCCCGACACCCCGTTGTCCGTCCTCGACCTGCTCGGCGAACACGAGCGGCGGCTGCTCCTGGAGGAGCGGAGCGGTACCGCCACCGGCATCTCCGACATGAGCCTGGCGGAGCTGTTCGCCGCGCAGGCCGCCCGGACCCCGGACGCGATCGCCCTGGTCGACGAGGACCGCGATCTGACGTTCGCCGAACTCGACGAGGTCACCAACCGGCTGGCCCACCACCTCATCAACGCCGGAGTCGGGCGGCACGACGTGGTCGCCGTCCTCATGGAGCGCTCGACCGACCTGCTCACCGCGCTGCTCGCCGTGGTCAAGGCCGGTGCCGTGTACGCCCCGCTGAACACCACCGACCCCGACAGCCGCCTCGTCCAGATCCTGGCCGACACCCGGGCACCGGTCGTCCTCACCGACCAGGCCCTCTCGGACCACCAGGTCGTCCTGGACGCCGACGCGCGGGTCATCGTGCTGGGCGACACCACCGACCTGGCCGGGCTGCCCGCCACCGCCCCCACCCGCACCATCCACCCCGACCAGCCGGTGTACGCGATGTTCACCTCGGGTTCGACGGGGGTGCCGAAGGGCGTCGCGGTCACCCACCGCAACGTCTCGGACCTGGCCGCGCAGACCATGTACGCCAACGGCAACCACCGACGCGTGCTGTTCCACTCGCCGGCCGCCTTCGACGCGTCGACGTACGAGATCTGGGTGCCGTGGCTGAACGGCAACACCGTCGTGGTGGCACCGCGCGGCCATCTCGCCCCTGCCGACTACCGACGGCTGCTCACCGAGCACCGGGTCACCGCGCTCTGGATGACCGCGGGTCTCTTCCGCGTCATGGCGGAGGAGGCGCCCGGGGCGTTCGCCGGGGTCCGTGAGGTGTGGGCCGGGGGTGACGTCGTCCCGCCGGAGGCGGTGCGCCAGGTCATGGACCACTGCCCGGACGTCACGGTCGTCAACGGCTACGGACCGACGGAGACCACCACCTTCGCGACCACCCACCGGATCCACCGTCCGCTGGACTACGCGGGTGCGATCCCGATCGGTGAGCCGCTCGACAACCACCGGCTCTACGTACTCGACGCCGCACTGCGGCTGGTTCCGCCCGGCGCCCCCGGCGAGCTGTACATCGCGGGCGCCGGCCTGGCGCAGGGCTATCTCAATCGCGCCTCGCTGACCGCCGACCGCTTCGTCGCGGACCCGTACGGCCCGGCCGGCACCCGGATGTACCGGACCGGTGACCTGGTCCGGTGGAACCTCGAAGGCTCCCTCGAATACCTCGGCCGCGCCGACCAGCAGGTCAAGCTCCGCGGCTTCCGCATCGAACTGGGGGAGATCGAGAGCGCGTTGACCGCCCAGGAGACGGTGGGGCAGGCGACCGTCGTGGTCCGCGAGGACCGCCCCGGTGACAAGCGGCTCGCCGGCTACCTCGTCGCCGCCGAAGGCGCCAGGATCGACACCGACGCGGTGCACCGAGAGATCTCCGGTGCACTGCCGGAGTACATGGTCCCGTCAGCCTTCGTCGTACTCGACGAGATCCCCCTCACCACCAACGGCAAGGTCGACCGGCGCGCCCTGCCCGCACCCCAGCAACTCGCCGACACCGGCGGCCGTGCGCCCCGCACGCCCGCCGAGGAAGTACTGTGCGGCCTCTTCGCGGCCGTGCTCGGACTGCCGTCGATCACCATCGACGACCACTTCTTCCGGCGCGGCGGGCACTCCCTGCTCGCCACCCGCCTCATCAGCCGCATCCGGGCGGTGTGGGAAACCGAGATCACCATCCGGGACCTGTTCCAGTACGCCACGGTCGCGCAGCTCGCCGAGCGGGTCGCTGCGGAGGGCAGTGGGGAACGGCGGCCGGCGCTGATGGCCGAGGAGCGGCCGGAGATCGTCCCGCTGTCGTCCGCGCAGCAGCGGCTCTGGTTCCTCGACCAGATGGAAGGCCCGTCCGCCACCTACAACATCCCCCTCGCCCTGCGCCTCAAGGGCCCCCTCGACCACCGTTCCCTTCAGCTCTCCCTCACCGACGTAACCACCCGCCACGAAGGCCTGCGCACCGTCTTCCCCACCCACGAGGGCACCCCCCACCAGCACATCCTTCCCCCGACCACCACCGAACTGCCCCTGGTCACCACCACCGAGGAGGAACTCACCGGGCGGTTGGCCGACCTGGCCGGCCAGACCTTCGACCTGGCATCCGAACTCCCCATCCGCGCCCAGCTGCTGAAGCTCGGGGCCGAGGACCACGTCCTCATGCTGGTGATCCACCACATCGCCTCCGACGGCTGGTCCAACGGACCCCTCTTCCGCGACCTGGCCACCGCCTACGCCGCCCGCACCGAGGGCACCGCCCCCGCGTGGGAGCCGCTGCCGGTCCAGTACGCCGACTACTCCCTCTGGCAGCAGCGAATCCTGGAGCGGGACGAGGAGCGCCAGCTCGACCACTGGCGCGGGGTGCTCGCCGACCTGCCGGAGGAAGCCACCCTGCCCGCCGACCACGCCCGCCCCGCCGTCGCCTCCAACCGGGGCCGCACACACGCCGTGCACTGCCCCGCCGAACTGCACACCGCCCTGATGTCGCTGGCCCAGGACACCGGGACCACCCTGTTCATGGTGGCCCAGGCGGCCGTGGCGACGCTGCTGTCCCGCTCCGGTGCCGGGCACGACATCCCGCTCGGCTCACCCGTCGCGGGCCGCACCGACCAGAAGCTCGACGACCTCGTGGGCTTCTTCGTCAACACCCTCGTCCTGCGCACCGACACCAGCGGTGACCCGAGCTTCCGTGAACTGCTCACCCGGGTCCGGGAGACCGACCTCGCCGCCTGGGCCCACCAGGACCTGCCGTTCGACCGGCTGGTCGAAGCCCTCAACCCCGAGCGCACCACCGCCCGGCACCCCCTCTTCCAGGTCATGCTCACCGTCGGCGACACCAGCGACGACGCGCCCGGGCTCGCCGGACTGGAGAGCGAGTTCGCCATCCCGCCGGTCTCCGTCGCGAAGTTCGACCTCACCTTCGCGTTCGCCGAGAACCGTGCCGCCGACGGCCGGCCCGACGGCCTCGACATCCTGATCGAGTACACCACCGACCTGTACGACGCACGCACCGTCGAGGCCACCGCGGACCGCCTGGTACGGCTCCTCACCGGAGCGGTCGCCACGCCCGATCTGCCCCTCGCGGAGCTGGAGATGGTGTCCGGGCCGGAGCGGGCGCGGCTGCGGGAGTGGAGCGGCGCCCGGACCTCGGCGCCCGGACTCGGGCTCGACGCGTTGTTCACGGCGCAGGCCGCCCGCACCCCGCACCAGGTGGCGCTGATCCACGAGGAACAGCAGGTGACGTACGAGGAGCTGGACATCTGGTCCAACCGGCTGGCCCGCCACCTGACCGCCCGCGGCGTCACCCCGGGCAGCATCGTCGCCATCCACCTGGAGCGGTCCCCGCAGCTCATCGCCGCACTGCTCGCCGCCCTGAAGGCCGGGGCCGGATACACCCTGCTCGACCCGCAGTTCCCGGCCGACCGGCTGAACACCGTGCTCGGGCAGACCGACCCGGCGGCACTGGTCACCCAGGCCCACCTGACCGCCCTGACTACCCCGGCCACCCTGATCGACCTCACCGCGGAGATACCCGCGATCACCACCCTGCCGGGGACACCCGTGGAGACGGGCGGGCACCCGGAGTCCATCGCCTGCGTGATGTTCACCTCCGGATCGACCGGCGTCCCCAAGGGCGTCGCGGCCTCCCACCGGGCGCTGGCCGCCACGTTCATCGGCCCCGACTACCTGGAGTTCGGCCCCGGGCAGACCTATCTGCAGAGCTCGCCGGTGTCCTGGGACGCCTTCGCCCTGGAGGTCTTCGGACCGCTCCTGCACGGCGGCGTCTGCGTCCTCCAGCCCGGCCAGCACACCGACCCGCACCAGATCGCGGAGCTGGTGGAGCGGCACGCCATCACCACCCTGCAGATGTCGGCGAGCCTCTTCAACCACATGCTCGACGAGCACCCGGCGGTCTTCTCCCGGATCAAGGAGGCCATGACCGCCGGTGAGGCGGCCTCGCCCGCCCACACCGCCAAGGCCCTGGCCGACCACCCCCACCTCCACCTCGTCAACGGCTACGGACCGGCCGAGAGCATGGGCTTCACCACCACCCACACCCTCACCGGACCGGCGCCCGCCATCCCGATCGGACGGCCGATCGCCGGGAAGCACGCCTACGTCCTGGACGAGAACCTCCGGATGCTGCCACCGGGCGTCCCCGGCGAGCTCTACGTGGCCGGACACGGCCTCGCCCACGGCTACATCGGACAGCCCGCACTGAGCGCCGAACGGTTCGTCGCCGACCCCCACGGCGCACCCGGCTCGCGGATGTACCGGACCGGCGACCTGGCCCGCTGGAGCCAGGACGGCGCGCTGGAGTATTTCGGCCGGGCCGACCAGCAGATCAAGTTGCGGGGATTCCGCATCGAGCCGGGTGAGATCGAATCCGCGCTGCTGCGGCACCCCACCCTCGCCCAGGTGGCGGTGCTGATCCGCGAGGACCGGCCCGGTGACAAACGGCTGGTGGCGTACGTGGTGCCCACCGAAGGCAGCCGCCCGGACCTTCCCGAGCTGCGCCGGCACGCGGTCGCGGCCCTGCCCGAGTACATGGTTCCGGCCACGTTCGTGCCGCTGGAGGCGCTGCCCCTGACGGTCAACGGCAAGCTCGACCGCCGGGCGCTGCCCGAACCGCCGCAGGCCGACACCGCCGGTGGCCGGGAGCCCCGCACCCCGGCGGAGGAGGTGCTGTGCGGCCTCTTCGCGGACGTGCTGGGGCTGACCTCGGTCACCATCGACGACCACTTCTTCCAACTGGGCGGCCACTCGCTGCTCGCGACCCGGCTGATCGGCCGGATCCGCTCCATCTGGGACACCCGCGTCACCATCCGGGACCTGTTCCAGTACCCGACCCCCGTACTGCTCGCAGAACACATCGCCACCAACACGGGCGGCGACCCGATGGAGATGCTGCTGCCGATCCGGGCCGCGTCCGCCACCGACACCGGGGCCCCGCTGTTCTGCGTCCACGCGGTCTCCGGGATGAGCTGGTCGTACGCCGGACTGCTCCGGCACATCGGCGGTCGGCGGCCGCTGATCGGGCTGCAGGCGAAGGAGTTGACCAGCCCCTCGGACCGGCCGGCCGGCATCGAGGAGATGGCTGAGGGCTACGTGGCCGAGATCCGCTCGGTCCAGCCCCACGGCCCGTACCACCTGCTCGGCTGGTCGTTCGGCGGACTGGTCGCCCACGCGATCGCGGCCGAACTGGAGGCGCAGGGCGAGGAGGTGGCCCTGTTGGCGCTGCTCGACTCCTATCCGCTGCCCGACGGATTCCGGCCACCCGCCATCACCGGGCGGGAGGTGCTGACCGCCCTGCTCGGCGGCCGCGGCGCCGAAATCGACGTTCGCTGCGCCGACACCGCCCCGGACGCCGGGGAGCTGGCCGCCGTACTGCGCGCCGAGGACGCGGTCCTGGGCGCCCTGGAACCGGACCAGGCCGCGGCGGTCGTGACCGCCACGGCAGGCAACCTGGAGATGCGCTACCGGTACGTGCCCCGGCGGCGGTTCGGCGGCGACGCGGTGTTCTTCAACGCCGCCCGGACCCCCGCCGCGGCCGGCGGCGCCGACGCCTGGGCACCCCATGTCACGGGCCGGGTCGAGGAGCACGACATCGACTGCGAGCACTGGGACATGACCACGGCCGAGCCACTGCGCGAGATCGGAAAGGTGCTGGCCGAGGAGTTGCGAGGAGCGCGCCACTGACTCACAGCGGCCCCCGGGTGCCCGGGTCCGCCACCACGGCGGACCCGGGCACCTTCGCGTGCGCAGCTGCCCCGGGCCCCCAATTGCCCGCGGGCTGCCGCTCATGCCGCCGGGCGGCAGGTTCCGGCCTGCATAGCGTGAAGCCATCCGCAGGCCACGGCTCCCGGCGACAGAAAGTCAAGGAAATGGTTGATCATTCCGGCTGGCGTGTCGGGGTAGCTTCAGCCCCCGTCCACCACGGCGAGATCCTGCAAGGCGTGTTCACCGGCGACGGCGGGCTCACCCGAGGTCTCGTCACACTTCCCTGCACCATTCACGCGACCCGCGCGACCTTCATCCCCGCTCCCGGCGCCGAGGTCACCGTGACGCCGGACTGGAAGGGCAAGGCCCGGCGCGCGGCGGAACTCGCGGTACGCGCCGTGACGCCGCCGGGCGCCGAACTGCCGGGCGGTCACCTCGACCTCACCGGTGACGTGCCGCTGTGCCGGGGGTTCGGCTCCTCCACGAGCGATGTGCTCGCGGCCATCTGGGCGGTGAAGGACGCCTTCGTCAGCCCGCTGCCGCCGCAGGACGTCGCCCGGATCGCGGTACGCGCGGAGACCGCCTCCGACTCCCTCATGTTCGAGGAGTCCACCGTCCTGTTCGCCCAGCGCGAGGGCACGGTCATCGAGGACTTCGGCTACCGGATGCCGGCCCTGCGGGTCCTCGGCTTCGGCTCACGCCCCGAGAACGGCGGGCGGGGCGTGGACACACTGACCCTCTCACCGGCCCGCTACGGGCAGGACGAGATCGACCTCTTCACCCGGCTGCAGGCCATGCTCCGGGAGGCCATCCAGATGAAGGACGTGGCCCTGCTCGGCTCCGTGGCCACGGCCAGCACGGAGATCAACCAGCGTCATCTGCCGATCCCGGAACTCGACCGCATCCGGGACATCGCGCGGACCACCGGGGCCGTCGGCGTACAGGCGGCACACAGCGGGGACATCGCCGGCCTCCTCTTCGACCGGGACGACCCCGAGGTCGAGGCGCGGACCGGCCTGGCCCAGGACCTCCTGCAAGAGCTCGGAATTCACGAGCAGTGGAACTACACAACGGGTGACTGACATGACGACGACGACCCTCCCCAAGGCACACTCCTCGATCGTGGAGGCGACGGAGCTGCCACGCATCATCAAGGTGACCGACAACCTCTACGCGGCGGCCTTCAGCCTGATGAAGCTGCTGCCCGCCCGCTACATACTCGACCGTGCAGAAGCCGCCGGCCTGATCTCCCCGGGCACCCGGATCATCGAGACCTCCTCCGGCACCTTCGCCCTGGGCCTGGCCATGGTCTGCCGCCTGCGCGGCTACCCGCTGACCATCGTCGGCGACTCGGCGATCGACCGGGACCTGCGCACCCGGCTCGAAATGCTGGGCACGACGGTGGAGATCGTCGAGCACACCGGTCAGCCCGGCGGCATCCAGGGCGCCAGGCTCGCCCGCGTGGCCGAGCTGCGCCGGCAGCACCCGGACGCCTTCGTCCCCGGCCAGTACGACAACCCCGACAACCCGGGCGCGTACGGCATCGTCGCCGACCTGATCGGCAGCACCGTCGGCACCGTGGACTGCCTGGTCGGCCCGGTCGGATCGGGCGGCTCCACCGGCGGACTCGCCGCCGCGCTGCGCCAGACCGGCCCCGCACTGCACCTGGTCGGCGTCGACACCCAGGGCAGCATCATCTTCGGCAGCCCGGACGGGCCCCGCATGCTGCGCGGGCTCGGCAGCAGCATCCACCCGGGCAACGTCAAGCACGCCGCGTACGACGAGGTCCACTGGGTCACGGCCCCCGAGGCCTTCCACGCCACCCACGAGCTCTACCGCGCACACGGCCTGTTCATGGGCCCGACCAGCGGTGCCTCCTTCCAGGTGGCGTCGTGGTGGGCCGAGCAGAACCCGGCGAGCACCGTCGTGATGGTGCTCCCCGACGAGGGCTACCGCTACCAGTCCACCGTCTACAACGACAACTGGCTGCGCGAGCAGGGGATCGTCCCCGCCCCCGCCGTCGGCGGCCCGCTCACCGTCGAGCACCCGCTGGACGCCACCGCCGCCTGGTCCAGGCTGCTGTGGGCCCGCCGCGGCTTCGACGACGTGGTGATGCCGGTGGTCGGCTCATGAGCGAGCGCCTGCTGCTCCTGGTGGAGAGCAACACCACCGGTACGGGACGGCTGTTCGCCAGGCGCGCGGCCGAGCTGGGTGTGGTGCCCGTGCTGCTGTGCGCGGACCCGGACCGCTACCCGTACGCCGCCGAGGACCGGCTGCGGACCGTCGTCGTGGACACCTCCGACGAGACCGCGCTGTGGGCGGCCGTCCGCGCCCTGGAGGACGGCGCCACCATCGCGGGCGTCCTGACCAGCTCCGAGTACTACGTGCCGACCGCCGCCGCCCTCGCGTACCGGCTCGGACTGCCCGGCCCCTCGGCCGAAGCCGTCCGTGCCTGCCGCGACAAGGCCGAACAGCGCCGGATGCTCACCGAAGCGGGCGTCGGATCGCCGGACTTCGCCGTCGTCCGAGAGGTTCCCGACGCACTCGCCGCGGCCCGCTCCATCGGACTGCCCGTGGTGGTCAAACCGGTGCAGGGGTCGGGGAGTCTGGGCGTACGGCTCTGCACCGACCTCGACCAGGTCGCCGAGCACGCCGCGACGCTGCTGGCCGCCACCGTCAACGAACGGGGCATCGCCGCACCGAGCCGGATCCTGATCGAGGAGTACCTGACCGGACCGGAGTACTCCGTCGAGGTGTTCGGCACCGAAGCCGTCGTCACCGTCGCCAAGCACGTCGGCGCGCTGCCGGTCTTCGTCGAGATCGGCCACGACGTGCCGGCCGCCCTCCCCGGCGAACAGGAGATCGCCCTGCGCGAGTCCGCGGTACGCGCCGTGCGGGCGCTCGGCCTCGGCTGGGGAGCCGCCCACGTGGAACTCCGACTGACCGGACCCCGGACCGCCCGGGTCATCGAGGTCAACCCCAGGCTGGCCGGCGGAATGATCCCCGAACTGGTCCGCAGGGCCTGCGGGATCGACCTGGTCCGCGCCCAGGTGCTGGCCGCCCTCGGTACCGCTCCCGAGCTGGAACGCACCGGATACGCCCGCGCCTCGATCCGCTTCCTCACCGCGGAACAGGACGGCATCGTCGCCCGGTCCGCCGCACTGACCGAAGCCGCGGCCAGGGCCCGCACGGTCCCGGGCACCGTCGAGGCGGTGCTCTACCGCGCCCCGGGCGAACCCGTCGGTCCCGCCGAGGACTTCCGGGGCCGCGTCGGCCACGCCATCGCCGTCGCCGACCGCTCGGTACGGGCGGCCGAGGCCGCAGACCGGGCCGTGGCGCTGCTCGGCGAGGCCGTGACCTACGCGGACCTGCACACACAGGAGGCATTCGCATGACCGCAGCGACGGCACACGGCGTCGACACCGGCCGGCTCAAGGCCGCGCTCGACGCCGAGGCGCACCGCATCGTCTACGACCAGTACCTGCCGGACACCGCGGACGGGCTCGGTGAGGAGCTGCGCTGCATCAGCGAGGTCGACCGCGCGCACCTGATCATGCTCACCGAGCGCGGCATCGTGGACGCCGACCGGGCCGCCGCCCTGCTGCGCGCCGTCGAGGAACTGCGCGGACAGGACTTCGCACCGGTCAGGGCCACCCCGATGCCGCGCGGCGTCTACCTGGCGTACGAGGGCCACCTCATCGGGAGGCTGGGCGACGAGACCGGCGGCATCCTGCACACCGGCCGGTCCCGCAACGACCTCAACGCCACCACCACCCGGCTGAAGACACGCGGCCCCTACCTGGCCCTGCTCGACGCGGTCGACCGGCTCGCCGGGGTGCTCCTGGCGAAGGCCGAGGAGTACCGCGACGTGATCATGCCCGCCTACACCCACGGCCAGCCGGCCGTGCCGATCAGCTACGGCCACTACCTCGCCGGAGTCGCCGGCGCGGTGCTGCGCGCGTACGAGTCGCTGTTGGACGCCGGACGCCAGATCGACGTCAACCCGCTGGGCGCCGGCGCGATCGGCGGGACGTCCGTCCCCATCGATCCCGGGCGCACCGCACAACTGCTGGGCTTCGGCTCCGCCGCCCCCAACTCCGTCGACGCGGTGGCCTCCCGGGACTTCGTGCTGGACCTGCTGTCCGCCTCCGCCGTACTCGGTGTCGCGCTGGCCCGCGCCGGGCGGGACCTGAGCACCTGGACCTCGGAGGAGTTCGGGCTGCTGAGGGTGGGCGACACCCTCGTCGGATCCAGCTCGATGATGCCGCAGAAGCGCAACCCGTTCCTGCTCGAACACATCCAGGGCAGGTCCAGCGCGAGCCTCGGCGCCTTCGTCGGCGCGGCGTCCGCGATGACCACCGGCGGCTACACCAACGCCATCGCGGTCGGCACCGAGGCCGTACGGCACCTCTGGCCCGGACTGAGCAGCACCACCGACGCGGTGACGCTGCTGAGCCTGGTGGTGGCGGGCACCGAACCGGAACGCGAACGCATGACGGAGCGGGCCGTGGACGGCTTCACCTCGGCCACGTACCTGGCGGAACGGCTCGTCCTGGACGGGACACCGTTCCGGGCCGCGCATCACCTGGTCGGAGAGACCGTGCTCGGCGCCCTGGAATCCGGCCGTTCGCTGGTGGACGCGGCCCGCTTCGCCGCCGTCGACGACGGCGGGCTGGCCCCCGACCGGGTGGCCGCGGCGTGCGCCCACGGCGGCGGACCCGGCTCCACGGCCGACGGGATCCGCGCCCTGAACGCCCGACGGGACGAGCTCAGGGCCCAGACGGCCGAGCGGCGCACCCGCTGGTCCGACGCAGGCGCGCTGCTCTCGCGGGCCGTGGCCGAGGCGGTGGCATCATGTCTGCCCGCCTGACCGAACGCGCACCGGGCAAGGAGCACCGGCCGCCGCCGCGCGGCGGACTGCGCCGCCACCACGATTTCCGGCTGCTGTGGCTCGGCGAGACGACCAACCGCGTCGGCATCAACATCACCGGGGTCGCCATGCCCCTGGTGGCCGTGGTGACGCTCGACGCGAGCACGCTCTGGGTGAGCGCGCTGGCGGCCGCCCCCTGGCTGCCCTGGCTGCTCATCGGCCTGCCCGCCGGTGCCTGGGTCGACCGGATGCGACGCCGGCCGATCATGCTGATCTGCAACGTGGTCCCACTGGTGCTGCTCGCCAGTGTTCCGGTGGCGGGCTGGCTCGGGGTCCTGACGATGACCCAACTGCTGGCCGTGGCACTGATCAACGGCTTCGCCGCAGTGTTCTTCGGGATCTCGTACAAGGTCTACCTGCCCTCCATCGTCGGACCCGAGGACCTCCAGGAGGCCAACGCCAAGCTCCAGGGCAGCGAGTCGGTGGCCCAGGTCGCGGGGCTGGGCGGCGGTGGCCTGCTCGCCCAGGCCTTCGGCGCCGCCTCCGGTCTCCTCGTCAACTCGGCGACGTTCCTCGTCTCCGCGCTGTGCCTGCTCGGCATCCGGAGCAAGGAACCGCTCCCGGAGAAACCCGAGCGGCACCGGGCCCTGCGACAGGACATCAAGGAGGGCCTGCACTACACCTTCAAGGATCCGTACCTGCGTGTCCTCACCCTGTACGGCACCGCCACCAACCTGCTGCTGACCGCCGAGGCGGCGATCCTGCCGGTCTTCATCATCCGTGAGCTCGGGGTGCCGGAAGGCGCGACCGGCTGGCTCCTCGCGTCGAGCAGTATCGGCGGGATCCTCGGAGCCACCACCGCGAAACGCCTGATCGCACGGTTCGGATCGGCCCGCGGACTGCTGGTCGCCACCATCGCCAGCGCCCCGTTCGCCCTGCTCATCCCGCTGACACGGATGGACTGGACCCTGTCGGCACTGGTGGTCGGGAGCGCGGTCCTCTCGCTCGGCGTCGTACTCGCCAACGTGATCCAGGGGGCGTTCCGCCAGCGCTACTGTCCGCCCCAGCTGCTCGGCCGCGTCTCGGCCAGTGTCTCGGTCGCGAACTTCGGCGCCATTCCCTTCGGTTCACTGCTCGGCGGGATCCTCGGCACCGCCCTAGGTCTGCGGCCCACCCTGTGGCTGCTCACCGCGGGACTCGCCCTGACCCCGCTGCTTCTCCTGATCGGGCCGCTGCGCCTGAGGCGGGACCTCCCGGTCGCGCCGGCCACGCCGTGAGACCCGACTCGCCTGTCACTCTCGTACGAACAGGAGAGACCCCGTGGAACAAACCCTGCCGTGGGTCGTCCGTGAGCTGCCACCCCCCGGCTTGCTCGACCTCTGGCTCCTGAGGGTCTCGGATGTCCCCATCGGCATCCTGGACGAACAGGTACTCGACGCGACCGAGCGTCAACGTGCCGCCACCCTCATGCACGCCGCCGACCGGACCCGGTTCACGGCCGCGCATGTCGCCCTTCGCCGGCTGCTCGGCTCGTACCTGAGCCTGCGCCCCGAGGACGTCCACCTCGGCCGGGACACCTGCCCCTGCTGCGGCGGACCGCACGGCCGGCCCACCGTGCTCGACGCCGACGACCGGCTGTTCTTCTCGCTGTCCCACCGCGGC
The DNA here is from genome assembly GCF_042890955.1 of Streptomyces sp. NPDC001933. NCBI lineage: Bacteria > Bacillati > Actinomycetota > Actinomycetes > Kitasatosporales > Streptomycetaceae > Streptomyces > Streptomyces sp. NPDC001933. The sequence continues at coordinate 14,887 of NZ_JBIASS010000008.1, forward strand.
GACCTCGCCGTCGTCGGAACCGCGGCGGCCCCCATCGGGGTCGATGTGGAACTGGTGCCGGACGAGGACGGCACCGCCGACCTCGCGGCGATGCTGCACGTGGACGAGCAGGCCGAACTGGCGGCGCTGAGCCCGCCGGCCCGGCCCCGGGCCCTGGCCCGGCTGTGGACCCGGAAGGAGGCCTACCTCAAGGGCCTCGGCACGGGCCTGGGACGCGACCCCGCGCTCGACTACGTCGGCTCGGGGCGCCCCGAGGGACCGTACCCGCCGTCCGGCTGGACCCTGCTCGACGTACCGGTGGACCGGGGCTACGCGGCGGCGGTGGCGGTACGCGGCGAACTGACCGTGGAAGGACCGCTCGTCCGCAGGCTCGCCGGCCTCGATCTCGTACGGCACGACTGCGACGCCCTCCAGACGGCGAGAACCCCGCCCTGACCACCCGCCGAGTCCGCCGGGTGCACCGTTTCGGTGATCACCCGGCGGCGGGCACGCACCACCCGGCCGCTCCCGCCGCGGCTGCCGATCACCGATACGTCCTCGCCAACACTCCTACGGACTTTTGGAACTGACGATGTCAAACGCTGTGCAGCAGGCCCCCGCGGCCCTCCTCCCGCAAGTGCTGCCCCGTACCACCGGGCAGCCCGACACCGGCGCCGAGCACGTGACGGGCGCCCAGTCCCTCATCCGCTCGCTCGAAGAGGCCGGCGCGGAAACCGTGTTCGGCATTCCCGGCGGATCGATCCTGCCCGCCTACGACCCGATGATGGACTCGACCCGGGTCCGTCATGTGCTGGTCCGCCACGAGCAGGGCGCCGGACACGCGGCCACCGGCTACGCACAGGCCACCGGCAAGGTGGGGGTCTGCATGGCGACCTCGGGTCCGGGCGCCACCAACCTGGTCACCCCGATCGCGGACGCGCACATGGACTCGGTGCCGCTGGTCGCCATCACCGGCCAGGTCTCCTCCGCGGCGATCGGCACGGACGCCTTCCAGGAGGCGGACATCGTCGGCATCACCATGCCGATCACCAAGCACAACTTCCTGGTCACGAACGCAGACGACATCCCGCGCACGGTCGCCGAGGCCTTCCGCATCGCCTCGACCGGCCGCCCCGGACCGGTGCTCATCGACATCACCAAGGACGCTCTCCAGGCGACCACCACCTTCCGCTGGCCGGCCAGGACGGACCTGCCCGGCTACCGCCCGGTCACCAAGCCGCACGCCAAACAGATCCGCGAGGCCGCCCGCCTCATCAGCACGTCGAGCCGCCCGGTCCTCTACGTCGGCGGCGGAGTGCTCAAGGCACGGGCCACGGCCGAACTTCGCGCCCTGGCCGAACTGACCGGGGCCCCCGTGGTCACCACCCTGATGGCGCTGGGCGCCTTCCCCGGCAGCCACCCGCAGCACGTGGGGATGCCGGGCATGCACGGGGACGTCGCAGCGGTCGCCGCACTCCAGAAGGCCGACCTGATCGTCGCCCTCGGGGCCCGCTTCGACGACCGCGTCACCGGCAGGCTGGACGGCTTCGCGCCGCACGCCAAGATCGTCCACGCCGACATCGACCCCGCCGAGATCTCCAAGAACCGGGTCGCCGACGTGCCGATCGTCGGCGACGCCCGCGAGGTCCTGCTCGCCCTGGTCCAGGCCGTCCGGGCCGAGCACACCGAGGGCCGTGCCGGTGACTACGACGCCTGGTGGCGGGAGCTGAACCACTGGCGCGCCACCTACCGGCGCGGCTACGAACTGCCCGCCGACCCGGGACTGCTCTCCCCGCAGCAGGTCATCGAACGGATCGGGCAACTGGCCCCGGAGGGAACGCTGTTCGCCTCCGGTGTGGGGCAGCACCAGATGTGGGCGGCGCAGTTCCTCCCGCACGAGGAACCGGGCACCTGGTTCAACTCGGGCGGCGCCGGAACGATGGGGTACGCGGTCCCGGCCGCGATGGGCGCCAAGGCCGGCATGCCCGACCGCACCGTCTGGGCGATCGACGGCGACGGCTGCTTCCAGATGACCAACCAGGAACTCGTCACCTGCGCGCTCAACAACATCCCGATCAAGGTCGCGATCATCAACAACGGCGCGCTCGGGATGGTCCGCCAGTGGCAGAACCTGTTCTACGGTGCACGGTTCTCCAACACCGTGCTGCACGACGGCGCCACCAACGCCACCACCGGATCGACCCGCGGAGTGGGATCCGCCCCCCATCACGGCACCCGGGTCCCGGACTTCGTACAGCTCTCCGAGGCGATGGGCTGTGTGGGACTGCGCTGCGAGAACCCCTACGAGCTCGACGCGATCATCGACAAGGCCAACGCGATCAACGACCGCCCCGTCGTGGTGGACTTCATCGTCCACGAGGACGCGATGGTGTGGCCGATGGTTCCTGCCGGCACCTCCAACGACGACATCATGGCCGCACGCGACGTACGCCCCGACTTCGGCGACTACGCGGACGACTGAGAGGACCCTCTGACATGTCCCAGCACACGCTCTCCGTCCTGGTCGAGGACACGCCCGGCATCCTCGCCCGTGTCGCCGCCCTGTTCTCGCGCCGCGGCTTCAACATCGACTCGCTCGCGGTCGGCACCACCGAACATCCCGAGCTGTCCCGCATCACCATCGTCGTCAGGGTCGACCACGAACTGGCCCTGGAGCAGGTGACCAAGCAGCTCAACAAGCTGGTCAACGTCCTCAAGATCGTCGAGCTGGAGGCGGACTCCGCCGTCCAGCGCGAACTGGTCCTGGTGAAGGTGAGCGCCGGCCACGGCACCCGGGCCCAGATCATCCAGATCGCCGAGCTGTTCCGCGCGAGAACCGTCGACGTCTCGCCCGACGCCGTCACCCTCGAAGCGACCGGCTCCGGCGACAAGCTCGACGCGATGCTCCGGATGCTCGCCACCTTCGGCATCAAGGAGCTCGTCCAGTCCGGCGCGATCGCGATCGGCCGCGGCTCCCGCGCCCTGGCCGACCGCTCCGCCCGCGAGGCCCGTCCGATCCGCCTGACCCCGGCCGCCACCGAGGCGCAGAGCGCATAGCCCGTGCCCGTCAAGTCCCGTCCGAACACCCTCACGTTCCAGTGATCAAGGAGAAGTACCATGCCCGCCGAGCTGTTCTACGACGACGATGCCGACCTGTCCATCATCCAGGGCCGTAAGGTCGCGGTCATCGGCTACGGCAGCCAGGGCCACGCCCACGCGCTGTCGCTGCGTGACTCGGGTGTCGACGTCCGGGTCGGTCTGCACGAGGGCTCGAAGTCCAGGGCGAAGGCCGAGGAGCAGGGCCTGCGCGTGGTGACGCCGTCCGAGGCCGCGGCCGAGGCCGACGTCATCATGATCCTGGTCCCGGACCCGATCCAGGCCCAGGTCTACGAGGAGTCCGTCAAGGACAACCTGAAGGACGGCGACGCGCTGTTCTTCGGCCACGGTCTGAACATCCGTTTCGACTTCATCAAGCCGCCGGCCAATGTCGACGTCTGCATGGTCGCGCCGAAGGGCCCGGGTCACCTGGTCCGCCGTCAGTACGAGGAGGGCCGCGGCGTTCCGTGCATCGTGGCCGTCGAGCAGGACGCCTCGGGCAACGGCCTGGCGCTGGCCCTGTCGTACGCGAAGGGCATCGGCGGCACCCGCGCCGGTGTCATCAAGACGACGTTCACCGAGGAGACCGAGACCGACCTGTTCGGTGAGCAGGCCGTCCTGTGCGGTGGTACCGCGGCGCTGGTGAAGGCCGGTTTCGAGACGCTGACCGAGGCCGGCTACCAGCCGGAGATCGCGTACTTCGAGTGCCTGCACGAGCTGAAGCTCATCGTGGACCTCATGTACGAGGGCGGCCTGGAGAAGATGCGCTGGTCGATCTCGGAGACCGCCGAGTGGGGCGACTACGTCACCGGCCCGCGGATCATCACCGACGCCACCAAGGCCGAGATGAAGAAGGTCCTCGCGGAGATCCAGGACGGCACCTTCGCCAAGAACTGGATGGCCGAGTACCACAACGGTCTGCCCAAGTACAACGAGTACAAGAAGGCCGACAGCGACCACCTCCTGGAGACCACCGGCCGCGAGCTGCGCAAGCTCATGAGCTGGGTCGACGACGAGGACGCGTAACACCGACGCCCCGGACGTCCGGCCCCCGGTGCGCGAAGGCGCCCGCGGGGACCGGGCGCCGCGCCGTGCGCCGGACAGCCCGAAGTCACAGCGACCCGCTACGTCACGCCCTTTCGGGAGGGCGGATCGCTTCCAGGGATCGGGACGGGGCCGTGTCGGCATCCGTCGGCCTCTTCGCGGTGGGGTGCGGTGGCGGTGCCGGGGAATAGCGGTGATCCTGGCAGGGGATCGTGGCTGTCTTCGCACGGCCCGTGTGCGTCGGTGGCCGCGCCGAACAGGAAGGCTACGGCCATGACAGCGATGCCGAACAAGACGACGCCAGAGCCCAAGGGGTCCGGCGCGAAGATCGACGGTGCGTCCCAGGTGGCCGGGGCCCTGCTGATGCTCAGCGGGCCGCTCAGCATTCTCGTGGGCGCGTCCGGTATCGCGGAGGACAACCTGTTCGCCGTCTCGACCCGGTACGCGTACCGGTTCGATCTCACGACCTGGGGCGTGATTCACCTCGTGGTCGGTGTGGCGCTCGTCGTTGCCGGGCTGGCGATCCTGATGAACAAGAGCTGGGGTCGCGGGGCCGGTGTGGCGGCGGCGGGGATCAGCCTGATCACGCAGTTCATGTTCGTTCCGTACTACCCGGCGTGGGCCATCCCTGTCATGGCACTCGACCTCGTGATCCTTTTTGCGCTGACCAGGTTCCATGTGGGAGCCGGCGGAGACCTGTGAACCCAGGTGTGATGGCGCTTCGGATCCTTGGTGGTTGGGTTGTTGTGGCCTGGTGCTCTGTGTTTCCGGTGGGGATTTGAGGGTGGGGGTGAGGTGCGCCGGCGGGATCCGGCCGAGGACGGCGACACCGTGGGCGTCGCCGGGAGTCGGGCGGAGTTCAGCCGCAGACGAGGAGCCTTGCCTGCGGAGGACGACGCCCACGCTGTCGAAGAGCTGGCAACGTCAGCCGGTGGATGCCCGCGAGGCGCCGAAGGCAGGAAGCAACTGCTCGATCGCCGGCTGAAACTCCCCAGATTCTCCCCGGACCGTAAGGTGCCATCGCCGGATAGCCTGGGGAAATGCTCACCGAAGTCACAGCGACCCGCTACGTCACGCCCTTGCGGGAGGGCGGATCGCTCCCCGGGATCGTCGAGGCCGACGACCTCGGCACCTATGTCATGAAATTCACCGGCGCCGGACAGGGGCGCAAGACGCTGGTCGCGGAGGTCATCTGCGGGCAGCTCGGCCGCCGGCTCGGGCTGCGGGTTCCCGACCTCGTGCAGATCCAGCTCGACCCGGTCATCGGGCTCGCCGAGCCCGACCAGGAGGTGCAGGAGCTCCTGAAGGCCAGCGGCGGGCTCAACCTCGGGATGGACTTCCTGCCCGGCTCGATCGGCTTCGACTCCCTCGCCTACCAGGTGGACGCGCGGGAGGCCGGACGGGTCGTCTGGTTCGACGCGCTGATCAACAACGTCGACCGGTCCTGGCGCAACCCGAACATGCTGGTCTGGCACGGCGATCTGTGGCTCATCGACCACGGCGCCACCATGATCTGGCACCACAACTGGCCCGGCGCCCAGGCGTCCGCCGCCAAGCCGTACAACGCCTCCGACCACGCGCTCGCCCCGTTCGCGCCCGACATCGAGGCGGCCGCCGCCGAGCTGGCCCCGCTGGTCACCGAGGAACTGCTCACCGAGGTCGCCGCCGACGTCCCCGACGAGTGGCTGGTGGACGAGCCGGGCTTCGACTCCACCGACGAGCTGCGCCGCGCCTATGTGGAGGCGCTGCTGCCGCGCGCCGCGACCATCCACGAGCGGATCACGATGGACGGGCCCACCGCGCCCAAGGCGTCCCAGGCCCCCGGCTGGCTCACCGAACACCTCACCCCCTGGCCGCACCCCACCAAGAAGAACGACAAGGACGGCCGGCCGTGAGCGAGCGCGATGTCTTCGAGTACGCACTGCTGCGCGTGGTGCCGCGGGTGCAGCGCGGCGAGTTCTTCAACGCGGGCGTGGTCGTCTACTGCCGTGCGCGGAGCTTCGTGGCCGCCCGCACCCATCTGGACGAGACCAAGCTGAGGGCCCTGGACCCGGCCGCCGATGTAGTCGGTGTACGCGCCGCCCTGCACGCCGTCGAGGGAGTGTGCCGCGGCGGTACGGACGCGGGCCAGGCGGGCGGTGACGACGCCGGCCGCCGCTTCCGGTGGCTGATCGCGCCGCGCTCCACCGTCGTCCAGCCGAGCCCCGTGCACAGCGGTCTCACGGCCGACCCGGAGGCCGAGGTCGAGCGGCTGCTCGACCTGCTGGTGCGCTGACCTCCAGGGCCTGGGGCGCCGCCCGCGACCACCGCGCGGGCGGCGCCGCCGGGTGTGACATGCGCCCCGGCGGCCGTGCGCCGTTGACACCGGGTGCCAGGGCTTCTAGCGTCTCGTCTGCTGAAGGTACTAAGCGGTTGCTCAGCCATCGGGAAGGTTCCGCGCACACGAGGTCCCGTGCCGGGGGTGCCCCGACGTCCCGCTGAGCGGCGATCCAAGGGCGAGGAGAACCAAGCATGTCCACCACCGAGCAGCGCGTCGCCGTCGTGACCGGAGCGGCGCGGGGCATTGGCGCCGCCACCGCGGTACGCCTGGCGGCCGAGGGCCGCGCCGTCGCCGTACTCGACCTCGACGAGGCGGCCTGCAAGGACACCGTCGAGAAGATCACCGCCGCCGGGGGAACCGCCCTCGCGGTCGGCTGCGATGTGTCGGACAGCGCCCAGGTGGAAGCCGCGGTCGCGCGGGTCGCCGCCGAGCTCGGCGCCCCGACGATCCTGGTCAACAACGCGGGCGTGCTCCGCGACAACCTGCTCTTCAAGATGACCGAGTCCGACTGGGACACCGTGATGAACGTGCACCTCAAGGGCGCGTTCCTGATGGCCAAGGCCGTTCAGAAGCACATGGTGGACGCCAAGTTCGGCCGGATCGTCTCGCTCTCCTCCTCCTCGGCGCTCGGCAACCGCGGCCAGGCCAACTACTCCGCCGTCAAGGCCGGTCTCCAGGGCTTCACCAAGACCCTCGCCAAGGAGCTCGGCAAGTTCGGCATCACGGCCAACGCCGTCGCCCCCGGCTTCATCGTCACCGAGATGACCGCCCAGACGGCGGCCCGGGTCGGCATGGGCTTCGAGGAGTTCCAGGCCGCCGCCGCCACCCAGATCCCGGTGCAGCGCGTCGGCCGCCCCGAGGACATCGCCAACGCCATCGCCTTCTTCACGGGCGACGAGGCGGGCTTCGTCTCCGGTCAGGTCATGTACGTCGCCGGCGGACCGCTCAACTGACCCGAAGGGCTACGGACATCATGACAGTGCAGGACAGCGGGAAGGTCGCGCTCATCACGGGCGGGAGCCGGGGCATCGGCTACGGCATCGCCGAGGCGTTGGTGGCCCGCGGCGACCGGGTGTGCATCACCGGGCGAGGCGAGGACGCCCTCAAGGAGGCCGTCGAGCGGCTGGGTGCCGACCGGGCGATCGCCGTGGCGGGCAAGGCGCACGACGAGGCGCACCGGGCGGTGGCCGTCGAGCGCACCATGGAGGCGTTCGGCCGGGTCGACTTCCTGATCAACAACGCCGGTACGAATCCGGTCTTCGGGCCGATCGCGGAGCTCGACCTCAATGTCGCCCGCAAGGTCTTCGAGACCAATGTGATCTCGGCGCTCGGCTTCGCGCAGCAGACCTGGAAGGCCTGGCAGAAGGACAACGGCGGGGCGATCGTCAACATCGCCTCGGTCGCCGGGATCTCCGCCTCGCCCTTCATCGGCGCGTACGGCATCAGCAAGGCGGCCATGGTCAATCTGACCCTTCAGCTGGCGCACGAGTTCGCCCCGGTCGTCCGGGTCAACACCATCGCACCCGCGGTCGTGAAGACCAAGTTCGCCCAGGCGCTGTACGAGGGTCGTGAGGAGGAGGCCGCGGCCGCCTACCCGCTCGGCCGGCTGGGAGTGCCGGAGGACATCGGCGGTGCCGCCGCGTTCCTCACGTCCAGCCAGTCCGACTGGATCACGGGGCAGACCCTGGTGGTCGACGGCGGAATTTTCCTGAATGCGGGCGTGGGCTGAGAACAGCCTGAGCGGATTTGGCCCTGATTGACTCAAGTGCCCTGTCGGGCCCGTGGATTGACCCGACGGGGCACTGCGGTATGGTCTGCCGACCCATGGCTGATCGAGGAGCGTTCACGTGTTCTACCGGGCCAGTCTGCAGGCCGCTGCAGCCCTTGCTTCCCTTTCTCTGCTGGCCGGCTGCGGACTTCTTTCCGACAGCGGTTCGGAAGTCGAGCAGAAGATAGTCGTCGGTACGACCAGTGAGCCATCCACCCTCGATCCGGCGGCGGCGTGGGACAACTCCTGGGAGCTGATGCGAAATGTCTTCCAGACCCTGATGAGCTACCCCAGCGGCAGCACGAAGCCCGAGCCCGATGCCGCGGAATGGTGCAAGTTCACCGATACCACCAGCACCTCCTACCGGTGCAAGCTCCGCGCGGGCCTGAAATTCTCCAATGGGGACAAGCTCGACGCCGAGGCGGTGAAGTATTCCCTCGACCGGATCACAGCGCTCAAGGTCAAGGGCGGCCCGGTCGGCATGCTCGGCTCGCTCGACCGGATCGAGACCAAGGGGGACGACATTGTCATCTTCCACCTCACCAAGCCGGATGCCACCTTCCCCTTCGTTCTCACCACGCCTGCGATGTCGCTGGTGGCGCCGAGCGCCTATTCCGAGCACAAGCTCCGCAGCGATGGAAAGGTCACCGGTTCCGGTCCGTACCTGCTTGATTCGTACAAGCCGGGGAAGAGTGCCGAACTGGTGAAGAACCCGGACTACAAGGGCTACGCCAACCGCAAGAACGACGCCGTGACCATTCGGTACTTCAAGGATTCCGCGCCCGTGGTCGCGGCGCTGCGGAAGAAGGAGATCGACGCGATCTACCGGGGTCTGACTGCCGAGGAGGTCGTCAGCCTGGAGGAGAACAAGGACAAGGACAGCAATCTGCAGATCGTCGAGACGGTCGGCGCGGACATCCGCTTCCTGGTCTTCAACCCGAAGGACCCGGCGGCGGGGAACGTGGCCGTACGGCGGGCCATCGCCCAGCTCGTCGACCGCGACGCCCTCGTGGCCAAGGTCTACCAGGGCACGGCCGAACCGCTGTACTCCATGGTTCCCAAGGGCATAGCCGGGCACACCACCAGCTTCTTCGACGCCTATGGCGACCCGGACCAGGGCAAGGCGAAGCAGATCCTGACCAAGGCGGGCATCACCAAGCCGGTCGAGCTGACGCTCTGGTTCGCCACCGACCGGTACGGCTCCTCCACCGCCCCCGAGTTCGACGAGCTGAAGCGGCAGCTGGAGGGCTCCGGCCTCTTCAGGATCACGCTGAAGAGCAAGCCCTGGAAGACGTTCCAGGAGGGCTTCACCAAGGGCGAGTACCCCGTCTTCGGCCGCGGCTGGTTCCCGGACTTCCCGGACCCGGACAGCTTCATCGCCCCGTTCCTCGGCAAGGACAGCATCACGGGGATGCCGTACATGAAGAACGAGATCACCAAGGAGCTGCTGCCGCAGACCCGCAAGGAGAGCGACCGGGGCGCGGTCAGCAAGCAGTTCGAACAGGTGCAGAAGATCCTGGTCGACGACGTGCGGATCCTGCCGCTGTGGCAGGGCAAGCTGTACGTCGCCTCCGGCGAGGACATCGGTGGTGGGGAGCGCGCCCTGGACCCGCAGACGGTCATGCAGATGTGGGAGCTGTACCGCAAGGCCAGCTGGTAGGCCGGAGCCGGACCGGCAGGGCGCGTTGTCAGTGGCCCCCGGTAGGTTCTCGGTTGAAAAGCTGATTGCTTACCGGAGGTTGTTGAAGTGACCGACACCGACCTGCTGCCCGAGTCCTGGCGCGGCGTCCTCGGCGAAGAGCTGCAGAAGCCGTACTTCAAGGAGCTCACCGAGTTCGTCGAGGAGGAGCGGGCCAAGGGGCCGGTCTACCCGCCGCGCGACCAGGTGTTCGCCGCGCTGGAGGCCACGCCCTACGACAAGGTGAAGGTCCTCGTCCTCGGCCAGGACCCGTACCACGGGGAGGGGCAGGGGCACGGGCTGTGCTTCTCCGTGCGGCCGGGTGTGAAGACGCCGCCGTCCCTGCGGAACATCTACAAGGAGATGAAGGAGGAGCTCGGCCTGCCGGTCCCGGACAACGGGTATCTGATGCCGTGGGCCGAGCAGGGTGTGCTCCTGCTCAACGCCGTGCTGACGGTCCGCGCGGGCGAGGCCAACTCGCACAAGGGCAAGGGCTGGGAGAAGTTCACCGACGCCGTGATCCGCGCCGTCGCCTCGCGGCCCGACCCGGCGGTCTTCGTACTCTGGGGCAACTACGCCCAGAAGAAGCTCCCGCTGATCGACGAGGAGCGCCATGCGGTGGTGAAGGGGGCGCACCCCTCGCCGCTGTCGGCCAAGAAGTTCTTCGGCTCCAGCCCGTTCCGGCAGATCAACGCGGCGGTGGCCGCACAGGGGCACGAGGCGATCGACTGGCGCATCCCCGACCTGGGCTGACCGGTGGTTTCGCCCCGGCCGGCGGCGGGCGTCCGGCGACCGGCCGGGGACGCCCGCCCGAGCCTCAGCGGGATTGGCCGCCGCTGCGGCTAGCGTCGAACGCGGAACGGGGGACGAGCGCGCACGGAGGTCGCAGTGACGGAGCAGCGGGAGGCGTCCAAGGACGCCGTCATGACCAGAATCGGCCAGGCGGTCATGCTGCTGCACGGCGGCGACCGGGAAGAGGCCCGCAATCGTTTCGGCGAGCTCTGGTCGGAGATCGGCGAGGACGGTGACGCCCTGCACCGGTGCACCCTCGCCCACTACATGGCCGACACCCAGGACGATCCGGGTGACGAACTGGCCTGGGACCTGAGGGCCTTGACCGCCGCCGGGGCGCTGACCGACGAGCGCGCGGCTCAGCACCCCGACGCGCCGGCGGTGCGGGCGTTCTACCCCTCGCTCCATCTCAATCTCGCGGCGGACTATCTGAAGCTCCGGCGCCCCGATGCGGCGCGGATCCATCTGGACCGGGCGCGTGCCGCCTCCGGGGTGCTCGCGGAGGACGGGGCGGACGACGGGTACGGGGGAGGGGTGCGGGCGGCGATCGCGCGACTGGAGCTGCGGCTGCGCGAGGTGTGAGGGTGGCCCGTCCACGGCGGACGGGCCACCTCTCGTTTCTCCCGTCGGGGCTCAGCGGCCGTAGGTGTTGTCGCAGATCCGGGACTGGGGGCTGCCCGCGGGCCAGCGCCCGTACCCCCGCCCCAGCGCGCAGACGTCCGTCCCGGCGACCGGGGCGGGCAGGGCCGGGGCGGGTACGGTCGCGGCGGGCGGCACACCGTGCGGCCGGGGCGGCGTGGCGGCCGGGCGTCGCTGCTGCCGGGGTGCGCGGGGCACGGAGCGGCGGGTGTCCGGCGGTTCTGCGTGAGCGGGGCGGGGCGCGGAGGCGGACGGCTCGGGGCTCGGCACGGCCTCCAGGGAGTCGTGGACCGGAGGCAGCACGATCTGCGGTGCCAGGTCCTGGGCCGGCCCACTGGCCCGGGGTCGGGGCGGAACGTCGGGTTGCGGCTGCACGGACACGCAGCCGGACAGCGCCGTGACGGCGACGCCCATCAGGAGACTCACGGTGATTCTGGTTCGTTGCACCTGATCAACTCTGCTGTGTGGGACGGGCTCCGGGGGAACCGGGAAGCCGGGATTGGCCCGCAAGAGTGACACCTGCCGGCGAGTGCGGCGGCCATGGTGACGCCATTGCTGTGGTGGTGCCATTGCCGTGGTGACGTCGGCAGTGGCGACACGGCGGGCGTGGTGCCCGTGGCTCAGTGCGGCGCCCATCGCGGGCCCAGCATCCCGCCGAGCAGTTCGGTGAAGCCGGTGCGCAGCTCCTCCTCGCTCGGTACGGAGCGGTTGTACGACCCCGCGGCGCACGAGAACATCAGCCCCTCACACCAGGCCACCAGGGAGAGCGTGTGCCGTTCGGGCTCGGCCGATCCGGCGGCCGTCATCAGTGCCGTCAGCGGTTCGCGGAACTGGCGGCCGGTCGCGTCGAAGAACTCCCGCAGTTCCGGGCGGCGGGTCGCCTCCAGGGCCAGTTCGTAGCGGCAGAGGAGCAGTTCGGGATGGCGGGTGAGATAGCGGTGCAGCGCCCGCGCGAGACCGGCGACCAGTTCCTGCGCCCCGGCGGCAGGACCCGGCAGTTCGGCGGGGGCGAGCACCCGCGCCTCGCGTTCCGCCAGCCGTCGCACCGCCGCCTCCAGCAGGGACTGCCGGGTCCGCGCGTAGTTGGACGTCGAGCCCTGGGGGAGTCCGGCGTGCTCGTCCACCGCGCGGTGCGTCAGCCCGCGCATCCCGCGTTCGGCGAGGAGTGCGAGGGCGGTATCGGCGATGAGGTCGGCCCGGGAGGTACCGGTCGTGCGTGTGGCCATGGGGCCAACCTACCGCTGGCACTACACCCGTAGTACGGTGAATCTGTCACTACAGGTGTAGTCCCATCGCTCCGGGATTCCGGAGCGACAGGGATGCGCGGATTGCTGGAGGAGCCATGGACAAGCCCCATGCCGTCGTCATCGGCAGCGGAATCGGCGGCCTCACCGCGGCGGTGGCCCTGCACGGCCGCGGCTGGCGGGTCACCGTTCTGGAGCGCGCGGCCTCCCTGGACCCCGTCGGAGCCGGTATCTCCCTCGCCCCCAACTCCCAGCGGGCCCTGGACGTCATCGGCATGGGCGACGAGATCAGGGCCCTCGCCGCCTGGCAGGGCGAAGGGGGCATGCGCGCCCCGGGCGGCCGCTGGCTCTCCCGTACGGACAGCGCCGCGGCGACCGAGCGGTTCGGCGGCTCGATCGTCCTGCTGCATCGCGCCACTCTCGTCGACCGCCTCGTGGCCCGGCTGCCCGACGGCACCGTCCGCACCGGCGCCGAGGCGGAGCTGCTGGACCCGGGGACGGCGGACGGCGCGCCCGCCGTGGTCGGGACTGCGGCCGGGAGGATCGAGGCCGACCTCGTCATCGGCGCCGACGGCATCAACTCGGCCGTACGGCGGGCACTCTTCCCGGACCACCCCGGACCCTCGTACGCCGGATTCACCACCTGGCGCGTCGTCGTACCCGCGCCCCAGCGGCCCTTCGCCCCGCACGAGACCTGGGGGCGCGGCGCACTCTGGGGCACCCAGCCGCTCAAGGACGGCCGGGTCTACGCCTACGGGGCCGCCGTCGCCCCGGCCGGTGCCCATGCCGCCGACGGCGAGAAGGCGGAGCTGATGCGCCGGTTCGGCAGCTGGCACGACCCGATCCCGGAGATCATCGCCGCCGCCGACCCCGGCCAGGTGCTCCGCAACGACGTCCACCACCTGATCGATCCCCTGCCGTCCTTCCACCGGGGGCGTACCGTCCTCGTCGGCGACTGCGCGCACGCGATGGCGCCGAGCCTCGGCCAGGGCGGCAACCAGGCCATCGAGGACGCGATCGTGCTCGCCCACCATCTGACGCCGGGCGGTGACCTCGGTGCGGGAGCGGCGGCGTACACCGCCGACCGGCTGCCCCGTACCTCGGCCATCGTCCGCAAGGCCGCACGGACCGCGCGTCTGATGCGGCTGACCAGCGCCCCCGCCGTCGTGACGCGTGACGCGCTGCTCTCCGTCGTCTCACGCCTCGGGCCCAGCCTCGTCCTGCGCACCTTCGACGGGATAGCCGACTGGCAGCCGCCGCAGCACACGTATGCTGCCCCTCGCGAGGCGGACACCGCGACGGTGGACGCCGAACAGTGAGAGGGAGACCCCTGTGAAGGTCGGCTGCATCGGGCTCGGCGACATCGCGCAGAAGGCGTATCTGCCGGTTCTGACGGCCCTGCCCGGGGTCGAACTGCATCTGCAGACCCGCACGCCCGCCACCCTGGATGCGGTCGCCGAAGCCCACCGCATCCCGGCCGGGCAGCGCCACACCGAGCTCGAATCGCTGATCGCCCAGGGGCTGGACGCCGCGTTCGTCCATGCCCCGACAGCCGTGCATCCGGAGATCGTGGCCCGGCTGCTGGAGGCCGGTGTCGCCACCTACGTCGACAAGCCGCTGGCCTACGGATTCGCCGATTCCCAGCAGCTGGTGAGCCTCGCCGAGGAGCGCGGAACGAGCCTTGCCGTCGGCTTCAACCGCAGGGCCGCGCCCGGCTACGCCCAGTGCGCCGAGCACCCGCGCGAGCTGATCCTCATGCAGAAGAACCGGGTGGGCATGCCGGAGGACCCGCGCACCATGGTGCTCGACGACTTCATCCATGTCGTCGACACCCTCCGCTTCCTGGTGCCTGGACCGGTCGAGCACACCGCCGTGCAGGCCAGGATCCGCGACGGCCTGATGCACCACGTGGTGCTCCAGCTGTCCGGTGACGGATTCACCGCCATCGGCACGATGAACCGGCTCAGCGGCTCGACCGAGGAACGGCTGGAGGTCTCCGGCCAGGACACCAAGCGCGAGGTCGTCAACCTCGCCGAGGTGATCGATCACAAGGGGCAGCCGAGCGTCCGGCGGCGCGGCGACTGGGTGTCGGTGGCCCGCCAGCGCGGCATCGAGCAGAGCGTGCTGTCGTTCCTGGACGCCGTCCGCGTCGGCAAGGTGCTGAGCGCCGCGGACGCCCTGCTGACCCATGAACTCTGCGAACGCATCCTGCGCGACCTGGACTGCGCCTAGAGGCCGACGACCGATGGGCCTCCGGATGCGTCGGGTCCCGCTCCGATGCAGGCTGGGGTGATGGGCCACCGGCCCGTGGAGGTGACCTCGTGAGACCTCACGACGAGCCAAAGGGCTGGGGCGCACTCCAGCCGCCGCCGGGCTATTACTCGGCCGACGGGCGGCCCCCCGACGAAATGCAGCGCGGTCTGATCCTCGACTGGGCGGTCAACCAGCGGATCGCGAGCGGCTGGCGGGTGGAATCCCGCTCCGGTACACAGGTCGTCATGGTCCGGGGGCACCGGCTGAACCATGTGCTGCACGCCATCCTGATGGTGTTCACCTGCTTCCTCTGGGGCGCCGTGTGGCTGGTACTGGCCGTGACCAACAAGGTCGAGCGGGTCTCGCTCACCGTCGACGCCCAGGGCCACATCGTCTCGGTGAACGGCCCCCGATAGCCCGGCACTCACGGCCCCTGGTCCGGCACTCACGGCCCCGGACGCTCGGCCGGCCCGCCGACCGCGGCGGCCGTCTCGTCCGTCACGCCGGCCGGCCCGCCCCGGTCACGCCGCAGGAGGGCCCGGGCCGCTTCGACGGCGCAGAACAGGGCCAGCACCGCCGCCGCCCCCTGCACCGGCCAGTCGCCCAGCCGCACATAGAGCGTGGTGCCCGTCGCCAGCGGTACGTCGTACACGGCGGTCCCACTCGTCTCCGTACCGAGCGGAGCCCCGACCCGCGCTCCCTGCGGTCCGTACGCCGTGCTGACGCCGGTGAGCGTGGCGTGCACCATCGGGCGGCCGTTCTCGGCGGCCCGCAGCGCCCCGAGCGAGGCATGCTGCTCGGGTGCCCAGCTGTGCTGGAACGTGGAGGTGGACGACTGGGCGATCAGCACCTGCGCACCGTCCTGGGTGAGCCGGCGGCTCATGTCGGGGAACGCGGACTCGAAGCAGACCAGCGGCCCGATGCGGAGCCCGTGCTCGCCTTCGGCCCCGGGCAGCGACATGATCACCTGCCGGGTGCCCCGCAACCGGTCCTGGCCCGCCGCCTGGCCCAGGGACGTGACCCACCCGAGCACCGACCGGGCCGGGATGTACTCCCCGAACGGCACCAGCCGCATCTTGTCGTAGCGCTCCCCGGTCAGCCCGTCCGGACCCACCAGCACCGCCGCCTTGAAGATCCCCGTACGGCCCGACCGGTCGGTCTGCCGGGCGTCCATGTTGACCAGCACATCCGCGCCCACCCGGCGCGAGAGGGCGGCGATCCGGGCGGTGATGTCCGGGTGCCGGTCGAGATCCACCCCCACACTGCTCTCGCCCCACACCACCAGGTCGAGATCGCGCCCGGCCAGGGAGCCGGTCAGCCGCTCGCTGAGGGCGAGCCGGCGCTCGACGCTGTGTGCCCCGGTGACCACACCCGGCTGTACGACGGCGATCCTGGCCACTCCCGACTCCTCGGGCTGCGGCGCCCAACTCGCCATCGCCCCCACGGCCAGAGCGCACACCACGATGCCCACCACGGCCACTGTACGGGCAGCCGCGGTCACGAAGAGCAGCGCGACAGCGGTGTTCACCGCCACCACCACGAGGCTCACCAGCCACACCCCGCCCACCGACGCCACCCGCAGCGCGGGAGCCACCTGCCACTGGCTGGCGCCGAGCAGCCCCCACGGACCGCCGAGCGCCTCCCAGGAACGGGCCAGTTCGATCATCAGCCACCCGCAGGGCACCACGACGACCGCCAAGGCGGCGGCCGCGGCGGACACCCGCCCGTCCAGCATCCGGAAGACCAGCAGCCCCCAAGGGGCCCAGAGCAGACCGAGCAGGGCCGCCAGGATCAGGATGAAGACATGGAGGCTGGGCATCAGCCAGTTGTGCACCGCCAGCATGTAGCCGGTGCCGCCGAGCCAGCCCTCCAGCGCCGCCCGGCGCCCCGTGCCGGCGGTCCGGATCAGGAGCAGCCACGGAACCAGGCCGACCCAGGCGAGCCACCACAGGGAAGGAGCGGGAAATGCGAGCGCGGGCAGCGCGCCCGCGAGCACCGCCAGGCAGCCGCGCCACCGGCCGGACCGCAGCACCCGCGACCACTGTCCGCTCCGACCGGCCGGAATCCGCATGCCGCGCCTCCTCGTCCTGCCTGATGAGCAGTCTCCCCCCTTGTCCACCGCTCCGCAGTTCTTCCCCGGCGCGGGAAGGCGGAAGCAGCGGTGGTGCGGCTCAGCCCGCGGTCGAGGGGCCTGTCGGGCCGCGCCACTTCTCGTGGACGGTCACGGTACGGATCCGCCAGCCGCTGTCCGTACGCGAGAGCGAGAACGCGTACCGCCCGCCGGAGACGAAGTTCGGCGCGGTGGCCCGTACCTCCGCGTCGCCCGAACCCGCCGTGGCGCTCTCCAGCCGCATCGGGTTCACGTAGTCGGCCAGCACCTCGGCACGGTCGCCCGGGTAACCGTCGAGGTCCTGGAACCCGATCCGGCGGTTGACGACCAGGTGCTGACGTACGGGGAAGAGCCGCATCGTCCGCGCCAGCCACTCGGCGACCTCGTGCGCCGGCCCTTCGACACCACCGGCACCGCGGTAGTCGGCGCGGCCGTCCGGGGTGAACAGGGCCCGGTAGTCCGCCCATTCACCGTCGTCCACCGCCACCGCGTAGCCGGTGATCACTGCATCGATGGCCAGCCGGTCCATCACGGTCGCGAGGTCCACGCGCTGTGTCATCGGGTCAGTGTCCGCCCGCCGGCGTGCGAGGCCAAGAGGCGTGCACGCACGACGGGACGGCGCGGTGTCAGCAGGGCACCACGGCAACCGGGCCCAGCGCGTGCGTGAGCGTGGTCTGCGCGACGGGGGAGAGCCCCAGCCCGAGGGACTCGCCGCCCCGGCGCCGCCCGATCACGGTCAGCGCCGCGGTCGCCGAGGCCGTGACCAGGGTGCGTGAGGCGGAGCCGGCCACGGGTTCCCTGACGACTTCGACCTGCGAGTACTTCTCCCGCCAGCCGGCGGTGAGCTCCGCGAGCGTGCGTTCGGCGGAGTCCGCCGCCGCGTCCCGGTCGAAGACGGGGCCGCCGGAGAGCATCGAGGAGAACATCGTCCAGCCGTGCACGATCCGCAGCCGCGTCCCGGGCCGGGAGGCGGCGGTCTCGAAGGCGAACTCGAGAACCGCCTCGCTGCTCTCGTCGGCGGCCACCCCCGCGACGATGTCGGAAAGCGTTCCCTCCACCGCCGTGTCCTCGTCCGAAGGCCCGCTGTGGACCACCACGACGGGGCACGCGGCCATCGACGCGGTGGCCAGGCTGTTGGAGCCGAGCATCAGGGACCGGAAGCCGCCCA
The DNA here is from genome assembly GCF_042890955.1 of Streptomyces sp. NPDC001933. Lineage (NCBI taxonomy): Bacteria > Bacillati > Actinomycetota > Actinomycetes > Kitasatosporales > Streptomycetaceae > Streptomyces > Streptomyces sp. NPDC001933. Next base: position 32,978 of record NZ_JBIASS010000008.1, read on the forward strand.
GACCGCGTGAGCCGACCACCACCAGCGAGGCGTTCCGGCTGAGCGAAGTGAGGACCGCCGAAGGGTAGTCCAGTGGGGTCAGCGTCGACGGGTGGAGCTCCGGAGCGATCTCGGAGACCCTTCGCACGGACCGGTCGAGCAGCTCCTGGGCCTCGCGCCGCAGCGTTTCCTGCTCGACGCGCCGGTCGGGCGTCCGGGCGTGCACGATCGTCAGGCCGAGCCCCCGCCGTACGGCTTCGTGGGCGGCCCAGTCGAGTGCCTCCTGGCTGTGCGACGAGCCGTCGACCGCGGCGATCACGGGACGGTCGGTGCTGGTCATGGTTGCCTCCAGGTTCCGGCGATGGATGTCCCGGGCCGATGCGCGCGGACAGCGCACGGCGGGGTCTTTCGACCCTATCTGCCTGGAAGATCGGGAACACACCGCCACCCGCGTCAGGCCGTGGCACGTGCTGGCGAGAGAGACGCTGCGGCGTGTGGCGACGAGAGGGAAGCCGTGGCACGGGCCGGCGGGAGCGAAAGAGGCCGGCCCCCGCGATTGTCAGTGACGGGTGCGATCCTGCCCCCATGGACGAGCTGATGCGGCAGCGGCGCGTGTACGGCGCCGACCATGACGATCCCGACCCGGGGCCCCGGCCGGGGCACACCTATCGGGAGTTGGTGGGCGGCCCGCTCGACGGCCTGCTGCTCGACGTGACGGACTGGACGGACCGGGCGCTGCGCGAGGGCGCGGCGCTGAACACGGAGATCGGGCGATTCGGTCCGGGCGGCAGAGCGGAGTACGGGCCACGGGACGGCGACCCCGACCACTGGGACTGGCGGGGCGACACACCCTGACCGCGGAGCGGTTCGGCAGCACCAGAGGTGTCCTCCGAACCGCCACGGGACGGCTCAGGCCGCCGACTCACCCGCGTGCGGGCTCAGCACACCCGCGGCCACCAGCACGTACGGCAGCACGCCGAGCAGCACCCGGTAGATGACGAACGGCATGAAGCGACCCCCAGCGTCGTCCCCGTCATCCGGACGGCCGGGTGCCCGGCTCACCTGTGGCGGTACGCCGCACAGATGGCAGGCGACGGCTTCGGCGCGTTCGTTGCCGCGGGGGCCGACGTCCTCGACATCGACATAGCCGCATCCGGCTTCCTCATCACGGCGGCTGTCGCCGCAGCCCCGCCACTCGGGGTCCGGGCGCACAACCTGACCAGACGCGTGCAGCGCGGCCGCGCCCAGGTATTCCTCGCCGGCGAGGTCAGCGCCGCCGCGCCGACCGGGACCTTCGAGGTCCGGTTCGGCGTGCCGACGGCCGGAGGTGCCGGCTGGTCGCTGCTCTCCCTCCACCTGGGCGCCGACGGCGCACCCACCAAACCGACCTCGGCCGAGATCCTGCACAACGGACACACCGTCCAGGTCAGCAACTCCGGCTCCCTGCGGATCTACCGCGACGACGCCACGGCCGGCACTTCTACCCAGCTGGCCAACACCGCGGCGGGCACCGCCCTCACGGCAAACACCGTCTACACCCTGCGCTGCGTCATCACCGCTAGTCGGATCAGGGTGTCTGTGCCTGAGGCGGGCGTCTCCACGACGGTGACGGGCAAGGTGTACCGGGTGCCGTGGTCGGTATTCGTCGGCCGGAACCACAATGCCAGCGCCTCCGGACTGATCAACATCGTGAGCATCAGCACCCCCTGACCCTGACCCATGCCTATGGCGCCCAACATCTCCTGTTTTAGGATCACTTGGCATCGCGGTCCCATTCGGGCCCTGCGTGAGGAGATCAAATATGTCAATTCCGGAAGGCGCCTACGCCGTTCAGTTCACGATTACGGCCTACGCCGACGCCGAAGGCGTTGAGATCGGCACCACCTTCGAGATCCCGCTCAGCTCGTCCCTGTCCCAGCTGCCGCACGAGGACGCCGCGGCGCAGGCCGCCGCCGAGGCATACATAGCCAGCCTTGCTTCCACTTACTCGTCTGTGCGGGTCTACGCGAACCGCGTCTACCTGTGTCGCCAGCTTGGCGACGCCTGGCCGACAGATGCCACCGAAGGCGTAGCTTCCGCCTGACCACATCCAAAGCGACGCCCCCGTGCACGATCACGGGGGCGTCCTCATGTCTGGAGGCCCGATGACCATTCCTCTGTCCGCCTCAGCGGTCCTCACCGTTCTCGATGTTTTGCTCGATCATTCAGTCAGGGGTGGGAGGGCGCTGGGCCTTGCCGCGCTTCTGCTCGGTCGCCCACTGCTCGGCCGCTGCGATTGCCGCGTCCACGGTGTGCAGGCACATGGCGTGCCGGGCCCGGGGAGCGCATGCCTAGTAGAAGCCGCGCAGACAGGCGCGGTGGCGGCACCCCGGCAGCAAGGCAGGCACAGGTCTTGGCGATCACGGATTTGCGACGCTCTGTGATCACCGGGGAGATCTGTGCCTGTGCTGCGATCATGGCTGACCGAACCGCCCCGGAGCCTATTCGCCGCCCTACTGCCTGAGCGATTGACGTACGCGCCGATCCATCCGCTGGAATGCCACCGCCCACGCATCAGCGACCGAATCGTCTTCGACAAGATGCTGCAGCTCCTGCGCTTCGGCTGCTCGCACCAGGCGATCGCCGACACGACCTGCTCAATCACTACGATCCGCAACCGTCGCGACGAGTGGATACGACTGGGCGTGATCGCCCGGCTCAAGCAGATCGCGCTGGAGTCCTACGACCGGATCTTCGGCCCCGTCCTCGATCAGATCGCCGTGGACGGCTCCATCACCAAGGCCCCCGGAGGCGGCGAGGCGGCCGGTCGCTCACCGGTCGACCGCGGAGAACAGGGCCTCAAACGCTCGGGCATGACGGACGGGTACGGGATTCCCCTGGGCCGTGTCCTGGCCGGTGCCAACCGCCACGAATCCCGGTTGCTCGCCCCGACCCTGGACCGTCTGGACGACCTGGGGCCGTTGCCCGACGACATCACCGTGCACCTGGACGCCGGCTACGACTCGGACAAGACCCGCGCTCTGCTCAACGAACGCGGCCTGCACGGACGCATCGCGCACAAGGGGGAGAAGGCGCCCATCCAGGCCAGTCAGCGTTGGCATGTCGAACGCATCCACGCCTGGCAGAACGCTTTCCACCGGCTCGCCCGCTGCTACGAGCGTCGCACCACCGTCATCGACGCATTCTTCGACCTCGCCGACACGATCATCACCGTCCGTAACCTGATCCGGCAGGCATGGACCACCTACCGCTGGGAGGAACGCCCCCGACGCCGACCATGACCTGCCGCCTGTCCGCGCGGACTCTGAAGACCATCGTCAGGCCGCCCGCGCGGAAAGACGGGTATCGGCGGAGGACCAGTACTCCAAGCGATCTCGATGCCGGCCGGAGGGGTGTGTCAGTGCGCCTCCGTGAGTGCCTGCTCGTAGGCTGCCTGAAGGAGTTCGGAGGCCCGGGGGCGGTCGGGGTTCGGGCGGGAAATACCCAGGTGCACCTCGCGGAGTTCGTCCATGAGGTCCTCCCAGAGATGCGGGCCGCCGTCCTCCAGGAGGCGAGCGCGGACGCTGAGTTCGGGTGTGGTCGGGCGGTGCCGCATTCCCCAGGAGCCGAGCGCGACCATGATGGGGACTGTCTGGATGCCCGCTTCTGTGAGGCTGTAGGTCGCTCGACGTCCTCGCTCGGCCTGTTCCTGCGTGAGGAGGCCGCCGGCGACGAGGGCCTTGAGACGGCTGCTGAGGATGTTCGACGCGATCCCCTCCTCGGAGTGGCTGAGCAGCTCGCGGAAGTGTCGGCGCCCGCCGAACATCACGTCGCGCAGGACGATGAGGCTCCACTGGTCCCCGAGTGCCTCGACCGCCGCGTTGACCGCGCATCCGGACCGCGGTTTGTCTCGCATGCCCACCTCCAGTGATTGCATTCTGCCACCACCGAGTCTAGGCTCGCCCACGGCTAGTGATTGCAGTTCGCAATCACATCGCTTCGAGGGCAGGGGTCCGTGCAATGTCCCGCGTGAGGGTCCACAACTTCTCCGTCTCCATCGACGGATTCGCCACTGGTGAAGGGCAGAGTATCGACGCCCCGTTCGGCCACGCCGGCACGCGGCTCCATGAGTGGTTCTTCCCGACCAGGACCTTCCAGCAGATGCTGGGCAAGCCGGACGGGAGCACTGGGGTCGATGGCGCCATCGCCGGCACCTGGGATGTCGGCATCGGAGCGGAGATCATGGGCCGCAACAAGTTCGGCCCCCAGCGCGGGCCATGGGAGAACGACGACTGGAACGGCTGGTGGGGGCCCAACCCGCCCTTCCACACCCCGGTTTTCGTCCTGACCCACCACCCCCGCCCCTCGGTGGAGATGGAGGGCGGCACCACATTCCACTTCATCGACGCCACGCCGCAGGAGGCACTGAGTCAGGCGCGCGAGGCCGCAGGCGACCTGGACGTGAGGATCGGTGGCGGGCCGACCACGATCCGCGAGTTCCTCGTCGAAGACCTCATCGATCATCTGCACATCGCCGTCGTCCCGATCGTTCTGGGCCGTGGCGAGCGCCTGTGGGACGGACTCGAAGGACTCGAGAAGCGCTTCCAGGCCGAGTCCGTGACAACCCCCAGCGGCGTCACGCACATGACCTTCACCCGGCCGTAACGACCGCCCGCGCAGGCGGCAATCGGCCTCGGTCTCCCACCCCGCACGCTCCGAAGGCCGACCGGACGGACATCACTGCAACCGGCCAGGGCGCGCCGCTGATCCTGATCGGCAGCGCCTTCAACGACCGCGCGACCGTGGCCGGGCTCGCCGACATGATGGCATCGCAGGCACAGGATCTCCGGTGGTCACAGAGCGTCGCAACTCCATGATCACGGAACCTGTACTTGCCCCGTCTGCCAACGGGCCCCGCCCGTGCCTATCGGCGTGGCCTCTTGGCCGCGCGGGTTTTGAGTGAGACGAGACCTTCACTGACCCCGTCTGTACGACGGTGTGCCGGCCGCCGCACGGACGGCGATTGCCGCGATGTCGTCGTCGAGACGGTCGTGGCTGAAGCGGACCAGGTCGCTGTGCAACTGTCCGAGCAGCCGGGACGGGGAGCCCGCGTCCCACTGTCCCGCATGCTGCACCAGCGGGAAGAACGCGCCGGTGTGGTCGCGGGTCTCTGTGACGCCGTCGGTGTAGAGCAGCAGCTGGTCCTCGGCGACGAAGGGGAAGGTGTCGGTGCAGTAGTCCTCCCCGACCAGCGCACCCATGTTGATGGGTGGTGAGGGAGCGGTGGGGGTGACCTCGCGGACCGTTCCCGCGCTGAGCAGCAGCGGAGGGGGGTGTCCCAAGTTGACGATGCCGACGGCCGATCCGTCGTCGGGGATCTCGACGAGCACGGCCGTGGCGAAGTACTCCATCTGGTCGCCGGGCAGCAGTACGGTGTAGCGGCTCGTGCTGACGTCCAGTCGGCGTGCCAGTCGTGCCAGGTCCGGCTCGTCGTACGCGGCTTCTCGGAAGCAGCCGAGGATCGCTGAGGCCATGCCGACCGCAGGGAGGCCCTTGCCGCGCACGTCTCCGATGATCATGCGGACGCCGTGGACTGTCTCCAATGCCTCGTAGAAGTCGCCGCCTACGCGGGCCTGGGCCGCGGTGGCAAGGTAGAGAGCCTCGATGTCCAGCCGGCCGAGGTGGTGCGGCATGGGGCGCAGCAGGACTTTCTGGGTCGTCTCGGCGACGGAACGGACGTCGGCGAGGGTCTGCTCCCGCTGCTGGCGCACATGGCTGGCGAAGGCGGCCGCGACTGTGGCGCCCGCGATCACCGCGAGGGTGAACAGATGTGTGCGCTCCACACTCACGCCACCGATGGTCACGGCGATCACTACGTCGACGGCCGCGGCGAGCACACCTATGGCCACCGTTCCGACCACTGGCCACACCGAGGCAGCGAAAACGGGGGCGAGAGAGAGAAAGCGACTGAAGTGGAGGTTGCTCGGACTGACATAGGCAACCACAGTGATGATGGCGATCAGTGCCAGGGGCACCAGACGCATCACCCGCTCCCCGAGGCTGCTGCCGGCAAAACGCCGAAATCGACCCGAAAAGTTCACAAGGTCAGCTTATAGGGCAATTGTGGCGCACCGGCCGGACACGGAGCCGGCAGCCCGCCAGGCCCAGGACAACCGGGAACGGCTCGGACACCGAAGGTGGGTCATCAAGTGCGCCATCAGCGCTTTCTTCGATCTCGCCGACACGATCGTCACCGACCGTAGCCCGATCCGCCGAGCCTGGACCACCCACCGCTGGGGCCGCCGTCCGGCAGCAGGGTCAAGCGGAGGGCGCCCTCGGCGGTCTCGGCCGCGTTGCCACCGGCAGCGGCGGCCCGGGGGGGGCGAGATCGGTGGCCCGTAGGCCGGGGGCGAGTGTGTTGGGGGCCGCCTTGGGCGACCGGGAGGCGGCGCCGCCGCCGGTGCCGACGGCGATGGGCGCCGATCGCCGCACACCGGGTCTGCGCCGTGAAGAGGTGGCGGAGCTCGCCCGCATGTCGGTCGACTACTGCACGCGGATGGAGCAGGCATGGGGGCCGCGAGCATCGGCCCGGATCCTGAACGAGTTGGGGACCGAGGTCGACGCGCTCAAGGTCCGGTGGTGGCCGCTCGGCATGGCTGGTGCGATGGCCGGCGTCGTGGGCGGCGCGACGGGGGTGATCGCCCTGTTCCGGTGACCTGCCCTTCGCGACTGAGTGCTCGCCCGCACAGCACCGGCTGTGCGGGCCGTCCTTATTGCTCTCCGACTTTGCGATAGCACATGGCCATGCTGCCGGCCTCTTCGGCTCCTGCGTGGGAGGAAATCGGCTCCTGCGTGGGGGAAAGCGGGAGAAGGCTGGGAGGCGAGTGGAAGACGATCATGACGCGCGGATGCACGGGAATGTCGGAAAGCGCTGGATCGGAATAGAAGTGGAGAGTTGATCACCCGGCGGACTCGCCCGCGTGCGGGCTCAGGACCCCCGCGCCGACCAGGGCGAATAGCAAAATGCCCAGAATGATCCGGTAGATGACGAACGGCATGAAGCTCTTGGTCGTGATGAACTTCATGAACCAGGCGATGACCGCGTACCCCACACCGAACGCGATGACGGTCGCGAAGATGGTCGGCCCCCACGACACGTGCCCCTCGCCCGCGTCCTTCAGTTCGAACACGCCCGAGGCAAGTACCGCCGGGATCGCGAGCAGGAAGGAGTACCGGGCCGCGGCCTCACGGGTGTAGCCCATCAGTAGACCGCCGCTGATGGTCGCTCCGGAACGGGAGACACCCGGGATCAGCGCCATCGCCTGGCAGAAGCCGAAGATCAGGCCGTCCTTCACGCCGAGCTCCCTGAGCGTCTTGCGCTCCTTGGCGGCCCGGTGCTTCCCGCCCACCTCGTCGCGGGCGGCGAGACGGTCGGCGATGCCGAGGACGATGCCCATCACGATCAGCGTGGTGGCGATCAGCCGCAGATCACGGAACGGGCCCTCGATCTGGTCCTTGAACGTCACCCCGAGCACGCCGATGGGGATGGAGCCCACGATGACCAGCCAGCCCATCTGGGCATCGTGGTCGCCGCGCATCGACCGGTCGGTCAGCGAACGGAGCCAGGCCGAGACGATCCGGACGATGTCCTTGCGGAAGTAGATGAGGACTGCCGCCTCCGTGCCGATCTGGGTGATGGCGGTGAACGCCGCACCCGGGTCGTGCCAGCCGGCGAAAGCTGCGGTGAGCCGCAGATGTGCGCTGGAGGAGATCGGCAGGAACTCGGTCAGTCCCTGAACGAGGCCCAGGACGAACGATTCGAACCAGCTCATGGGGCTTTGGCCATCCCGGAGTGATCGTGCATCGGCAGACGGCGGTGAGGGCCGTCGGCAGTGTGCGCATTGCGGTCGAATGAGGACGGGGCCATGACGGGCCCCGGAGATCTTCGGTCGGTCGCGGGCAGGGTACCGCCCTCAGATGAACAGCGTTACGCGTCCCCCGGCCTCCCTCCGACAGCCTCCGGGCGCCCCGGTTCACTCGGCGGCCAGCCGGTGGCGCTTGCGCCAGGCGACGACGGCCGCGCCGAGCCCCGTCAGCACGATGAAACCCATCGCGGCCAGGAACGCCGGCGATGTCGGTGACGTGGCCTCGCTGCCCGCGACGACATACGCCGCGGTGTTCGGGATCGAGCCGAGCCCGGTGGCGACCAGGAACGGCGGATACCCCATGCGCGACACCGCCGCGCAGTAGTTGGCCGCTGCGAACGGCACGCCCGGGAACAGCCGCAGCGCCAGCATCGAGCGGAACCCGTGCCTGCTCAGCTGGCCGTCCGCCGCCTTCAGCCACCGCCCGCGCAGCAGCGTACGGAGCGCGTCCTGCCCCAGCACCCTGCCCAGCCCGAACGAGATGCCCGCGCCGAGCACCGTCCCCGCCAGTGCGGCGGCCAGCCCCGCCTGCGTACCGAAGAGAGCGCCCGAGGCGAGATTGAGCAGCGGCCGGGGAACGAAGGCCACGGTGCACACGCCGTACCCGACACCGAAGAGGACCACCGCCACGGCGCCGCCGCTGAGCTGGGCGGGCCAGCCGGTGGCGAGCAGCCGCTGGGGTTCGAGGAGGAGCATCGTCGCCGCGGCGCCCAGCAGCACGGCCACGAGCAGCGAGAACCGGGACCAGGGCGAGAGCAGCGCCCTCGTGCAGCGCACGGCGAGGCCGGGGGCGGGCCGGGCTGCGGGGACGGGGTCGAGCATGCCGGGAGAGTAACCGACACCGGTGGTGATCGCCGTAACGCACACGGCAGGGGCCGGTCCGCCGATCCCGCGCCCGTCGTCCGCCCTGCAGCCGGCGCGGGCCGAACTTCCTTTGCCGACGCTGCGGTGTACGCCGGAAAACCATTCGACGCCGCCGGGCCCGTCGGACATGATCGGACCCATGTTCCGGTACGCCTTCCTCGCAGCGCCGTCCGCAGTCGCGGACGCGCCGAAGGCTGCCGTGAGCCCCTTCATCGCAGCGGCACTTGTCGCAGCGGCAGCGTTCACCGCTGCTGCCGCGCCCATCGGCGGCGCCCGAAGCTGACCCTCCCCCGACAGTCCGGCGGACCCCGCAAGGGGAGGGTCGGCGGGGCCCTGGGGTCTTCTCTCTCAGCTTCGAACACCAAGGAATGAGCCATGCCCAAGACGGCATACGTGCGCACCAAGCCGCACCTCAACATCGGCACCATGGGCCACGTCGACCACGGCAAGACCACCCTGACCGCCGCCATCACCAAGGTCCTCAGCGACCGGGGGACCGGCACGTTCGTCCCGTTCGACCGGATCGACCGGGCGCCGGAGGAGACGCAGCGCGGCATCACCATCAACATCGCGCACGTCGAGTACGAGACCGACACCCGCCACTACGCGCACGTCGACATGCCGGGGCACGCCGACTACATCAAGAACATGGTCACCGGCGCCGCCCAGCTCGACGGGGCGATCCTGGTCGTCTCCGCGCTCGACGGGATCATGCCGCAGACCGCAGAGCACGTGCTGCTCGCGCGTCAGGTGGGTGTGGACCACATCGTGGTCGCCCTCAACAAGGCGGACGCCGTCGACGACGGCGAGGACACAGTGCTGACCGACCTGGTCGAGCTGGAGGTCCGTGAGCTGCTCTCCGCGCACGGCTACGGCGGGGACTCCGTTCCCGTCGTACGGGTGTCGGGGCTGAAGGCCCTGGAGGGCGACCCGCGCTGGACCGCGGCCGTCGAGGCGCTGCTGGACGCGGTCGACACGTACGTGCCGATGCCGGTCAGGTACACCGACGCGCCGTTCCTGCTGTCGGTGGAGAACGTCCTGACCATCACCGGCCGGGGCACCGTCGTCACCGGAGCCGTGGAGCGCGGCACGGTCCGTACCGGCGACCGGGTCTCGGTGCTCGGACCGGACCCGGACATCGAGACGGTCGTCACCGGGCTGGAGACCTTCGGGAAGCCGATGGAGTCCGCGGAGGCCGGCGACAACGTGGCGCTGCTGCTGCGCGGGGTGGAGCGCGACCGGGTGCGACGCGGCCATGTGGTCGCGGCGCCGGGCAGTGTGACGCCGAGCCGGCGCTTCACCGCGCAGGTGTACGTCCTGTCGGCGAAGGAGGGCGGCCGGACCACCCCGGTCACCACCGGGTACCGGCCGCAGTTCTACATCCGCACCGCGGACGTCGTCGGCGACGTCGACCTCGGTGCGGTGGCGGTGGCGCGCCCCGGTGACACGGTCGACCTGACCGTCGAGCTGGGACGTGACGTCCCGCTGGAGAGCGGACTCGGCTTCGCGATCCGGGAGGGCGGCCGCACGGTCGGCGCCGGGACCGTCACCGGGCTGCTCTGAACCGCCACGCGCCAAGGGCCCGCTTCCCGTGCCCCACGGGAGGCGGGCCCGTGCCGTGCGCGAGACTGACGGCATGACAGACACAGCATTGGTGCTCGGTGCCGGTGGAGTCACCGGCAGTGCGTGGGAGACCGGGATCCTGCACGGGCTCGCGAAGGCGGGCGTGGACCTCTCCGCTACGGATCTGATCATCGGCAGCTCAGCGGGAGCGATGGTCGGCGCGCAGCTGGCCTCCGGACTGCTCGGTCTTCCCGAACTCTACGAACTCCAGCTCGCCGATCCGCAGGACATGACGGGCGGCAGGCTCGGCCCGCTCATGCTGCTGCGGTACGCGGGGGCCGTACTCTCCGCTCGGACCCCCGAGGCGTACGGCCGGAAGCTGGGCAGGATCGCGCGGGACGCCCGGCCCGGCATCACCGAGGAGCAACGGCGAGAGGCGATCGCGAGCCGTCTCCTGTCGCCGGAGTGGCCGGGGCGTCCTCTGCTCGTCACCGCCGTCGACGCCATGACCGGTGAACTCCACACGTTCGACAGGGACGGTGGGGTATCCCTCGTCGACGCCGTCACCGCGAGCTGCGCGGTCCCCGGCGTCTGGCCCGTCACCCGTATCCAGGGGCGGACCTGGATCGACGGCGGGGTGCACTCCACGGCCAACGCCCAGCTCGCCGCCGGATACGGACGCGTCGTCGTCATCGCGCCCTCGGCGGGCGGCAACAAGGCCATCGCCTCACCGCGCTCACAGGCGGCCGCACTCGCCGCGGACGGTGCCCGGGTCGAGGTCGTCACCCCGGACGCGGCCGCGAAGAAGGCATTCGGCCGCAACCCCCTCGACCCGAGCTGCCGGGCAGCGGCGGCCCGCGCCGGGCTCGAACAGTCGGCCGCACACACCGAAGCCGTCGCCACGGTGCTGAGCAGCTGATCCGGCACCCCACAATGGGGGAGTGAACGACTCGATACCCGTCATCCGGGACGTGGACCAGGGCACCGCCAGACTCCTCCCCGACGTGGACCGGGACCGGGCCTGGCTGCTCACCGTCGACGGCGCGCCCCAGTCCTACGTCGACCTCGACGCGCCGGAGCACCTCGAGTTCGAGTACGCCCGACGGCTCGCCCATGTCGTCGACTGCGCGGCCGGGCCGGGCGCACCGCTGGACGTACTCCACCTCGGCGGCGGTGCGCTCACCCTGCCCCGCTACACCGCCGCGACCAGACCCGGCTCCCGCCAGGACGTCGCCGAGGCCGATCTCGGGCTCCTCGAACTGGTCGCAGAGCAGCTTCCGCTCCCCGGCCACAGCGGGATCACCGTGCACGGCACGGACGCCCGGGGCCTGCTGGAGCGGACCGCGCCCGCTTCCCTCGACATCCTGATCGCGGATGTCTTCGGCGGCTCGCGGGTGCCCGCCCACCTCACCTCCGTCGAGTACGCACGCGCTGCCCGCCGTACGCTGCGGGACCGCGGGATCTACGCGGCGAACCTCGCGGACGGCGCGCCCTTCGGCTTCCTCCGCTCCCAACTGGCCACCTTCGCAGCGGTCTTCGAGGAACTCGCGCTCATCGCCGAACCCGCGGTGCTGCGCGGCCGGCGCTTCGGCAACGTCATCCTGGTCGCCTCGCCGAGCCCCATCGACACCGCTGCGCTGACCCGTCGCTGTGCCGGCGACGCCTTCCCCGCCAGGGTCGAGTACGGTGCCGCGCTGGACCGGCTGGCCGGTGGCGCCCGGCCGGTCGGCGACGGTGAGGCGGTCGCCTCACCCGAGCCGCCCGACGGAGCCTTCAGCATCGGCTGAGACCGGCCCCCGGTCCTTCCCCGCCGCGACCTCGGTGATCTCCGGGGCCCGGGTCAGCCGACGTACCTCCGGAACGAACAGCACGGCCCCGGTGACCAGCACGATCAGCGCCGCGCACCCCCACAGGGCCTCGCTCCGCCCGACCAGCGACTCCACCGGGCCGGCGAGTGCGGTGGCGACCGGCATCATCGCCACCGAGCCGAACCAGTCGTACGCCGAGACGCGCGAGAGCTTCTCCTCCGGGATCTCCTGGTGCATGGCCGTCATCCACGAGACCCCGAACACCTCGATGGCGACGCCGCTGACGAACATCACCGCGCAGAGCGCGCCCACCGGCAACGGCACCGCGAGGCCCGCCGACGGCAGCGCCAACGGGAAGACGCAGAGCGTTCCGGCCAGCAGCAGTCGCCGGGGCTTCCAGCGCGTCATCAGCAGCGCCCCGCCCAAGGTGCCGGCCCCGAACGCGGCGAGGGCGAAGCCCCAGGGGCGGGCGCCACCGAGTTCGTCCCGGGCGACCAGCGGACCGTACACCGACTCGGCCGCACCCACGGCGGCGACCACCACCGAGAACTGGGCCACGATGCTCCACAGCCAGGGGCGGCCGATGAACTCCTGCCAGCCGTCCCGCATGTCGGCGAGCAGGCCGCCGCCCGGCGTGCGAGGGGGAATGTGACCGACGTCCAGGAACGCGCGCAGCGCACCCGCCACCGCGAAGGCCGCGGCGTCGACGGCCAGCACCCAGCCGGGATCCATCGCCGCGATCATGGCACCGCCGAGTGCCGCGCCGCCGATCGTCGCGCCCTGCGTGGCCATCCGGAACAGCGCGAAGGCACGGCTCGCCTGCTCACGGCTGACGCTGGACATCAGCATGCCCTCGGCCGCCGGGTTGAAGAACGCCTGCCCGGTGCCGCACAACGCGGTGAGCAGCATCATCTGCCACAGCTTCGGATCACCGGCCAGGACCAGCCAGGCGAACGCGGCCTGCGAGAGGCAGTTGAGGGTGTTGGCCGCGACCATCACCCGGTGGCGCGGCAGCCGGTCCGCGATCGCCCCGCCGATCAGCAGGAAGAGCACCAGGGGCGCGGTCCTGGCGGCGGCCACCAGACCGACGTCGCCGCCGTCACCGCCCGCCTTCAGAACGGCGAAGGCCGCCGCGATCAGCGCGCCATGGGTACCCAGGCCCGTGATGATCGCGGCGGCGGTCAGCAGACGGTAGTTGCGGTCGGGGTGCGGCGGACGGGATGCGGTGGCGGCGACAGTCACCAGGGGACTATCGCTGCCCCGCCCCCGCCGTGCCAACTGCTTTCCCGGGGGAGGGAACGGGGTCAGGGGGCGGGGGTGACGTCCACCAGCCGCACGGTGCTCAGGATCTTGTCGATCGTCGTGTCGGGGAGTTCGTCCTTGACGGAGTCGGCTCCGTACAGGACCCAGGACGCGAACTCACCCTTCTTGTTCTTGAAGGTGAAGGCGATGGCCTTGCCGTCGCTGTCGCACTTCTCCTTCTTCGTGACGTTCGGGGCGGTGGCGCTGACGACCTGGCCGGTGAGACCCGACTTGGTGGTGTACTGCTTGGCCTCGGTGAACTTGATGGTGCTCTGCGGCATGTGCTGCGCGTAGGCGGCCCACGCCCAGGTGCCGGCCTCGCTGTGGGCGTTCTTGGCGGCGTCGGTGGCGCCCTGGGCGCCCCTGGTGCCGGCGCTCGCGAGGCTCATGTCCTCCTCGACGCCGTCCTTGTCGGTGTCGTCCACGCACCACTGCTTCTGGTAGTACGACGGCGCGGAGAAGCCGATGAGGGGCGAGCCGTCACCCTTCTTCTCGTCCTCGAAGTACGAGAACACGCCGGGCTTCCCGACCTCCCAGTCGCCGGGCACGTCGAACTGGGTGCCCCACTTGGGGTTGGTGACGACCTTCCACCCGGGGATGAGGGGCTTGGGGTCCCCGTCCTCGCCGCGCGGGTTCACCTCGCCGGACGCGGAACCGGACGGCTTGGCGGGCGCCGAGGACTGCTTGTCGTCGGCGACGTCCTTGCCCTTGTCGTCCTTGTTCATCACGACGACACCGGTCACCACGGCGGCCACGACCACGGCGGTGGCGGCGACGATCGCGATGGCGGTGGTCTTCTTCTTGTTGTTGTCGCCGGGCTGCGGAGCACCGGGCGGGCCGGGCACCGCATACTGCGGCACGGTCGGCTGCTGGTACGGGTTCGGCTGCGCGTAGCCGGGCTGCTGGCCCTGCTGCGGATACCCCGGCTGCTGCCCCGGCTGTCCCTGCTGCTGATATCCCGGCTGCTGATAGGGATTCGGCTGCTGGTACCCCGGCTGCTGGTACGGGTTCTGATTCTGGTCCTGCGGGTTTTGCTCGCCCCCGGGCGGCTGCTGTCCTGGCCACATGGCGAGTAACGATAGAGGGGCGGTGGCCGGTCTGCTACGCCCGCCCCCGTGTGCGGACGGTGAAGGAAGCGATCAGGGAGGTCCACCGGAGGTTCCGGGGATGGCCAAAAAGTTCTACTCGTGAGTAACATCTGGCCATGAGTGCTGAACAGATGACCGTCGGCGAGATGCTCGTCGCAACGGTTCCGATGGCCCGGACCCTCAACCTCGAATTCCTGGAGACGACCGCCGAGCGCGCGGTGGTCCGCCTGCCGGACCAGGCCGAGTACCACAACCACATCGGCGGACCGCACGCCGGAGCGATGTTCACGCTGGCGGAATCGGCGAGCGGGGCGATCGTCATCGCCGCCTTCGGCGACCAGATGTCGCGCGCCGTGCCGCTCGCGGTGAAGGCGGAGATCGGCTACAAGAAGCTGGCCAAGGGAGTCGTCACCGCGACGGCGACCCTCGGCCGCCCGGTGGCCGAGGTCATCGCCGAACTCGACGAGGGCAAGCGGCCGGAGTTCCCCGTGACCATCGAGATCCAGCGCGCGGACGGCGCGGTGACCGGTGAGATGACGGTCGTCTGGACGCTGCGCCCCAACGTCTGATTCCGGCCGGCTTCGCGAAGAGCCGCCACGCGCCCCGGGGGAGGGCGCGTGGCGGCTTTTCGAGCTGTCCGGTCAACTGGCGGGACAGGTAGGCTTCCCGCCGTGCGCCGAGGAGTTGCCCGGCGGGCAACAGGCATCAGTTACGGGAGGAACCGGCGTTGCACATCCAGGAATGGCTGGAGACCATCCCCGCGGTCAGCGTCTACGCACTGGTGGCCGCGGTCATCGGGCTGGAGAGCCTCGGCATCCCGCTGCCGGGCGAGATCGTCCTGATCAGTGCGGCGCTCCTGGCCGCCGGGCACGACGGAATCAACCCGTGGATGGTCGGCGCCTGTGCCTCGGCCGGCGCGATCATCGGTGACTCGATCGGATACGCCATCGGCCACAAGGGCGGACGCCCGCTGCTGGCCAAGATGGGCGGGAAGTTCCCCAAGCACTTCGGCGAGAGCCAGATCGCGATGGCGGAGCGGTCGTTCGAGAAGTGGGGTATGTGGGCGGTGTTCTTCGGCCGCTTCGTGGCGCTGCTGAGGATCTTCGCGGGTCCGCTGGCGGGCGTACTGCACATGCCGTACTGGAAGTTCCTGATCGCCAACGTGCTCGGTGGCATCGTCTGGGCGGGCGGCACCACAGCCGTCATCTACTCGGTGGGAGTCGTCGCCGAGGCCTGGCTCAAGCGGTTCTCCTACCTCGGCCTCGTGGTCGCGCTGCTGATCGGCATCGCCTCGATGCTGATCGTGAAGAACCGGGCCAAGAAGGCGGCGGCGTCGGCCGCCCCGGCGCCCGAGTCGGCGACGGTCGTGGCCACCGACTGACCGTACGGCGCCGCCACGGACCGGGCGGTGCGATTCACGCACCGCCCGTCGCGTACCGCCCGCCGGGCTCAGCCCTCGTGGGCCTGGCGGTGCGCCTTGGCCAGCTCCACGTAGCCGACCGCGTTGAACCTGATGCCTTCGAGTTCCTCCTCGGTCAGCGGCCGCTTCACCTTGGCGGGGACCCCGGCGACCAGCGAACCCGGCGGCACCCGCATTCCCTGCGGGACCAGGGCCTGTGCCGCGATCAGCGAACCCGCGCCGATGTGCGCGCCGTTGAGCACGGTGGCGCCCATGCCGACCAGGACATCGTCCTCGATGGTGCAGCCGTGGAGCACGGCGTTGTGCCCGACCGAGACGCGCTCGCCGACCGTGACCGGGAAACCGGGGTCACCGTGGACGCTGCAGTTGTCCTGGATGTTGCTGTCGGCGCCGATGACGATCGGTCCGCAGTCGGCGCGCAGTACGGCGTGGTACCAGACGCTGGAGCCCGCGGCCATCGTGATCTCACCGATGACGACCGACGTCGGTGCCGTGAAGGCATCCACGTCGATGTCCGGCTCCTTGCCGCCCATTCCCGTGATCAACGCCTGTTGTGCCATCGCCCGTTCCTCCGTGCTCAGGTGTCGCGCGGCCGAGGCTGTCCGGTCCCGGCAGCCGGCCACGGCTGTTCGATCGCGCCTGGAGGAACGGTAGGCGACGGCCGGTCGACCGCGACCGAGTGGGGTGAACATCACAGGTCGCCGCGGTGATCGACTCGGGCGCCGCCGACTACCGTGAGCGAGTGCCGAAGAACAGGAACACGTTCTCATCCCTTGCCGCCTGGCGGCGACGCACCCTGTCCCGGGCCGTCCACCGCGGCTGGCGATGGGTACAGGAGACGGGCGCGGTCACCGCGGACCGGCCGGGTGCGCTGCGCTTCCGCCGGATCGGCGAGGGCACCCGGCTGGCCTTCCCGCAGGGCACTGTCTTCGGTGAGCCGTGGATCGAGCTCGGCTCGCACTGCGTGATCGGCGAACAGGTCACCCTGACGGCCGGGCTCATGCCCGACCTCGATCTCGGCCCCGACCCGATCCTGACCCTGGGCGACGGGGTGGTGCTCGGCCGGGGCAGCCATGTGGTCGCCGACACCACGGTGACCATCGGCCCGGACACGTACTGCGGGCCGTACGTCTACATCACGTCGACGAACCACAGCTATGACGATCCGCACGAGCCGGTCGGCCGGCAGTGGCCCCGCATGGAGCCGGTCGCCATCGGGCCGGGCTGCTGGATCGGCACCGGAGCGGTGATCCTCCCGGGGGCCACGCTCGGGCGCAATGTGGTGGTCGCCGCGGGTGCGGTGGTACGGGGCGAGGTGCCCGACCATGCGGTGGTGGCCGGCGCCCCCGCCCGTGTCGTGCGCAGCTGGGATCCCGAGAAGGGCTGGCAGCCGCCGCTGCGCACCCCCGCGCCGGTGCCGATCCCGACGGGCGTCACGCCCGAGCAGCTGCTGGCCCTGGCGGAACCAGGCGAAACCTCCGACTGACGGGCCTCAACCGGTCGCGAGCAGCACCGTGCCCACCAGGGCGAGACCGGCCCCGGCGGCCTGCACCCCGCGCAGCCGCTCCTTCAGTACGCCCCGCGCCGCCAGGGCGGTGACCACCGGATAGAGCGAGGCGAGCACGGCGGCCACCGTGACCGGCCCGTGCCGCGCGGCGATCGAGTACGTGCCGTTGGCCGCGACGTCCGCCAGCCCGACGAGCGCCAGGGCCGGCAGTGCGGCGAGCACTGCGGCGGCCCCGCCCTCCTCGGGCAGCGCCCGTGAGCCCCGGCGCACCGACGCGTACAGCGCCGCACCGCCCACCGCGACATTGGTGAGGCGCTGGACGAAGAGCGCCAGAAACAGCCCGGTCACCGTCGAGGACGCTTCCGCGATCAGCGACATCACCGCACCGAAACCGAACGCGGCGAGCAGCGTCAGCAGCACCGCCCGGCGCTGCACCGGAGCCCCGCGCAGCTGCGGGCCGCCCGCCAGGACGACGCCCACCACGGCGATGCCGACCCCCGCGAACTGCGGCAGCCCCGGCCGTTCCCCGGCCAGCAGCCCGACACTCACCGGCACGGCGACGCCCAGCGATCCGAGCGGGGAGACGACCCCCATCGGGCCGAGCGCCAGGGCCTGGTAGAAGCTCAGCATCGCGACCGGCCCGACGACACCCGCCGCGACGGCGAACCACAGCTGCGGGCCCGCCTCGCTCCAGCCGCCGGTCGCGACCACGACGACGCCCAGCACCACGGCCGCGACGGCCTGGGAGACGACGACCACGGTGAGTGCGGGGACGCGCCGGGTGAGCAGCCCGCCGCCGAAGTCGGCCAGCCCCCAGAGCAGGCTGGTGGCCAGCGCGAACAGTGCTGTCATTGCAGGCCTCGCAGTACAGTGCGGTGAACGGTGGAGTGCACCACACCGTAGTGCAGTATTTTCGACCCTGTCATCCAAAATATTGGACGGAATGTGTCTGACCTCGATCAGCTCACTCAGTCGCTCGCGCGCAATCTCAAGCGCTGGAGGGGGGAACGCGGCTTCACCCTGGACGCTCTGGCCGCCCGTGCCGGGGTCAGCCGAGGCATGATCATCCAGATCGAACAGGCCCGCACCAACCCGAGCGTCGGCACCACGGTCAAGCTCGCCGACGCACTGGGGGTCAGCATCACCACCCTTCTCGACTACGAGCAGGGCTCACCGGTCCGGCTGGTGCCCGAGAGCCAGGCGGTACGCATGTGGTCCAGCGACGCGGGCAGTTCCACCACCCTGCTCGTCGGTACGGAGGCCAGGGGGCCGCTCGAACTCTGGTCCTGGCGGCTGATGCCCGGCGACAGCAGCGCCTCCGACCCGCACCCCGAGGGCACCGTCGAACTGCTCCACGTCACCGGGGGCGAACTCACCCTGGTCGTCGACGGCACCTCGTACGCCGTACCGGCCGGCGCCTCCGCCTCGTTCGAGGCCCACCACCCGCACTCCTACCGCAACGACGGCTCCGAGCCGGCCGAAGTGACCATGGCCGTCTCCATTCCGCCCGTACGGTGAGACGGCCGTCCGAAGGCCCCGAGGCCGCTGTTAGCGTGGCGCATATGCGCGCTCCCATCGGCTCCTTCGAGAACGCCGCTTCGGCGGCCGACCGGCTCGATCTGCTCACCGCCCCCGTCGCCGCGGCCGTGACCGCGGGCTGGGGAGGGTTCCCCGCCGAGCAGATCATCCATGTCGACTCGGATCCGGCCATCGCCGACACGGCGGTCTTCGTCGAGCACCACGGCACGGAACTGCTCGACCGGTCGGCCAATTGCGTGGTGGTGGCGGGCAAGCGCGGTGGTGAGGTGACACTCGCGGCCTGCCTCGTCCTGTCCAGCACCCGTGTCGATGTGAACGGCGTGGTCCGCAAGCAGCTGGGCGCCCGCAAGGTGTCCTTCGCCCCGATGGACACGGCGGTCGGCGAGACCGGCATGGAGTACGGCGGCATCACCCCCATCGGCCTGCCCGCCGCGTGGCCGCTGCTGATCGATCCCGCGGTCGTCGACGAGGAGTGGGTGCTGATCGGCAGCGGCAGCCGCCGGGGCAAGCTGATCGTCCCGGGCAAGGCGCTGGCGGCGCTGCCGGGCGCGGTGATCGTCGAGGGACTCGGCATCAGGGGCTGAAGCCCCTTCGGGAGGGCCGCGCCCTCAGCCGGACGAGTGGCAGAGGGCGCGTGCCGCCGCACCGGCACGGTGGTCCGGCAACCAGTCGGAGGCGAAGTCGACGGCGTCGACGATGCGGTAGAGCCGGCTCGTCGACGACCCCACCCGGCCCGTACGGATCTGCGCACCCGTGCCCGCGCGGGCGAAGTCCGCGCCCAGGGCGGCGAAGTCGCTGTCGTCCAGCACGATGTCCTCGTACTCCCACCACTGGCGACTGCCCCCGGCCGTCACCACGCAGCGGTAGTTCCGGCGGGGCGGGGCGGGTACCCGGTACTCGCCGAGGTGGAACGCGGAACAGGTGTCGAAACCGGTGCCCAGCATGAGCACCTGGGCCCGCAGATCGTAGAGCCGGGCCAGTGGCGAATCCTCGCCGAGGTGGCAGTCGGGGCTGTGATCCGCCATCAGCTTCCGGGCCAGTGGGCCGAGCGCGGCGAAGGACGTCTGCGGGTGGCCGCTGCGCGCCGCCCCATCGCCGAGCCGTACGGCCTCCGACAGCCGGCCCATCGACGGTGCGGCAGACGTCGCCGGATCGAAGGGCGGCATGCTCGCCCGCACGGCCTCCCGTGCCCGGTCGTCGAGCCCGCGCACCCGGTCGAGGTAGTGCGGAGAGGTGTCGGAGTTCTCCGGCGTGAAGGAGGGGACGACGAGCGTGCCCTGCCCGAGGGCGTCCCGCAACGCACCGACCATCTCACCGACCCCACCACTCACCGGGCCCACCGCGCGCATCGACGCGTGCACCAGCAGCACGCCGTCGCGCTCCACCCCCAACTCGGCGAGCTGTCCGGCCAGCCGGCTCCGGCTGTGGGTGTGGGTCGGTGCGGCGGTAGTGGTCACAGCGGGCCATTCTCCCAGCCGGACGCCGGGCGCGAAACACGCACGCGACGGGCACGTGCGCGCGAGGAACGCAGTTGCGGTTCAGCGGTCCAGGGCGGGGATCTCGATGGCGGGGCACCGGTCCATGACCATGTCGAGCCCTGCCGAACGCGTGCGGGCGTACGCCTCCGGGTCGACCACGCCGAGCTGGAACCAGACGGCCCCCGCACCCGCCGCGACCGCCTCGTCGGCCACCGGGCCCGCCAGCTCGCTGTTGACGAAGACGTCCACCACATCGACCGGGAACGGGATGTCGGCCAGCGAGGCGTAGCCGTCCTCGCCGTGCACCCGCTCGGCCTTCGGATGCACCGGGACCACCCGCTTGCCGAAGCGCTGGAGCACCTCGGCGACACGGTAGGCCGCACGCGACCGGTTGCCGGACAGGCCCACCACGGCCCAGGTGTCGCCGCCGTTCACGAGAATCCTGCGGATCGTCTCTTCGTCTGCGTACATGATCCGCACAACGGACGGCGGCCCCGGACCATTCCCGTACGGGGCATAGGGTGGCCGGATGCAGGAGCAGTACCGGACAGTCGCCCGAGCGGGCGTGCACGAGACCGAGATCAACCGGTCGCGCTTCATCTGCGCGCTCGCGCCCGCCGCCACCGAGCAGGAGGCGCAGGACTTCGTCGCACGCATCCGCAAGGAACACCCGACCGCGACCCACAACTGCTACGCCTATGTGATCGGCGCCGACGCCTCCGTGCAGAAGGCGAGCGACGACGGGGAGCCCGGAGGCACCGCGGGCGTACCGATGCTCCAGATGCTGACACGCCGTGAGATGCGCTACGTCGTCGCCGTCGTCACCCGCTACTACGGCGGTGTCAAGCTCGGCGCCGGCGGACTGATCAGGGCCTACGGGGGAGTGGTCGGCGAAGCTCTCGACGAGCTCGGCACCATCACCCGCCGGCGGTTCCGCCTCGCCACGATCACGATCGGCCACCAACGGGCGGGCAAGCTGGAGAACGACCTCCGCGCCACCGGCCGCACCGTGCGCGAGGTCCGCTACGCCGAGGCCGTCGTCATCGAGATCGGGCTCCCGGACGCCGACGTCGAGTCCTTCCGCGGCTGGCTGGCCGACGTGACGGCGGGCGAGGCCGGGCTGGAGCTCGGCGGCGAGGCGTACGGGGACGACTGACCGGATTCCGTGCCCCCACAGGACCTTCCCCGCTCGGACCCGGCTTGCGGGGCGACGGCCCGGACGGGGCCGACGGTGATGCGAGACTGGGGTGGGCGGGACGAGAGGGACTCAGCGGCCCCGGGGGCGGAGGAAGAGAACGATGCAGGTCGGAGCCGGCTCTTGAGAATTCTGCACACGTCCGACTGGCACCTGGGGCGCTCGTTCCACCGGGTCTCCCTGCTCGAAGCCCAGGCCGCCTACCTGGACCACCTGGTGGCGACGGTGCGCGAGCACGACGTGGACGTGGTCCTCGTCGCAGGTGATGTGTACGACAGGGCCGTACCGCCACTGGCCGCCGTCGAGCTCTTCGACGACGCGCTGCACCGGCTCGCCGCCGCCGGCGTGCCCACCGTGATGATCTCCGGGAACCACGACTCGGCACGCAGGCTGGGAGTGGGCGCGGGACTGATCGGACGGGCCGGGATCCACCTGCGGACCGACCCGGCAGGCTGCGCCACCCCCGTCGTCCTGCCGGACGCGCACGGCGACGTGGCGTTCTACGGGCTGCCCTACCTGGAACCGGCCCTGGTGAAGGACGTCCTCAAGGCGGAGCGCGCCGGGCACGAAGCGGTGCTGACCGCGGCCATGGAACGGGTACGCGCAGATCTGGCCAAGCGCCCGGACAACACCCGCTCCGTCGTGCTCGCCCACGCCTTCGTCGCGGGCGGTGAGCCCAGCGACAGCGAGCGCGACATCACCGTCGGCGGGGTGGCCGCCGTGCCCGCCGGGGTCTTCGACGGCGTCGACTACGTGGCGCTCGGCCATCTGCACGGCTGCCAGACCGTCACCGAACGCGTCCGCTACTCGGGCTCGCCACTCGCGTACTCCTTCTCCGAGGCCACCCACCGCAAGACCATGTGGCTGATCGACCTCGACGCCTCGGGCACGATCACCGCCGAACGTCTCGACTGCCCGGTGCCCCGCCCGCTCGCCCGGCTCCGCGGCCGTCTCGACGACCTCATCGACGACCCCGCGCTGGAGAAGCACGGGGAGTCCTGGGTCGAGGCCACCCTCACCGACCCGGCGCGCCCGGCCGAGCCGATGGCCCGGCTCGTCGAGCGGTTCCCGCACACACTCAGCCTCGTGTTCGAACCGGACCGGGCCCCCGACGACCCGCTCGCCTCGTACGCCCAGCGCCTCAAGGGGCGCGACGACCAGCAGATCGCCGAGGACTTCGTGGCACATGTGCGGGGCGGCTCCGCTGCCGACGAACAGGAACGAACGGTGCTGCGCGGCGCCTTCGACCACGTCCGGGTGGACGACGGCGTGCGTGAGGTGAACCGTTGAGGCTCCACCGGCTCGACCTCACCGCCTTCGGCCCGTTCGGCACCACCCAGTCCATCGACTTCGACGCCCTCTCGTCGGCCGGTCTCTTCCTCCTGCACGGGCCGACCGGCGCCGGGAAGACCTCCGTGCTCGACGCGGTCTGCTACGCCCTCTACGGCGCGGTGCCCGGCGCCCGCCAGACCCCTGGCACCTCCCTGCGCAGCGACCACGCCCCGGCGGATCTCACCACCGAGGTCGCACTGGAGCTGACCGTCGGCGGCCGCCGCCTGGAGATCACCCGGAGCCCCGCACAGCCACGCCCCAAGAAGAAGGGCAGCGGCTTCACCACGGAGAAGGCCCAGAGCCGGCTGCGGGAGTACGGCCCCGACGACGGCTGGCGGCCGCTCAGCCGCTCGCACCAGGAGATCGGCGAGGAGATCACCCAGCTCATCGGGATGAGCCGGGAGCAGTTCTGCCAAGTGGTGCTCCTGCCGCAGGGCGACTTCGCGCGCTTCCTGCGCGCCGATGCCGAGGCACGCGGCAAACTCCTCGGCAGGCTCTTCGACACCCGCCGGTTCGCCGCTGTTGAGGACCGCCTCGCCGAACTGCGCCGCACCGCCGAGACCAAGGTCAGGGCCGGGGACGAACGTGTCCTCGCGGTCGCCCAGCGGCTCGCCCAGGCCGCCGGACCCGCCGGACGCGAAGCGCCGCTGCCCGACATCCAGCCCGGCGAACCGGGGCTCGCCGAAGGGGTACTGGAGTGGGCGGCGACGGCCCGCAGCGGCGCCCGCGAACGGCTCGACATCGCCGCCTGCGCCCTGGCCGCGGCCGAGGACCGGCAGTCGGCCGCCCGCCAGGCCCTCGACGGCGAACGCGAACTCGCCGCACTCCAGCAGCGGTACGAGGAGACCCGGCGCCGGGCCTCCGTGCTCGAAGACCGCCGCGCCGACCGCGACCGCCACCACGAGCGACTCGCACGGGCCCGCAAGGCGGACCTCGTCGCACCGGCACTGGATCTGCGCGACGACGCCGAGCGCGCCTACCGGATGACCTGCCAGGCCCGTGACCGCGCCCGCGCGGTGCTGCCCGGCACCCTGGCCGACGCCGGTGCCGAACAGCTCGCGGAGCTGGAGCGACGGCTGCGGCAGGAGCTCGGCGGGCTCGAAGCCGCGAAGCGGGCCGAGCTGCGCAGTGCGCAGATCGACACCGAGCGCGCCGGACTGGAGCGCCAGGCCAGGGCCGACGACGAGCTGATCCGCGACACGGAGGTCTGGCTGGCCGGCTGGGAGTCCACCCGCGACGGCCTGCGTGCCCGTATCGAGGCGGCCCAGGAGGCCGCCACCCGCGCCGAACAGCTGGCAGGCCGGCTGGAGCCCGCCCGCGCCCGGCTGGACGCGGCCCGCCGCCGCGACGCGCTCGCCGGCCGGGTGTCCGCCGCCGCCGAGCGGCTGGCCACCGCCCGTGAGCACGCCGCCGGAGCCCACGAAACGTGGCTGGAGCTGCGCGAACGCCGGCTGCGGGACATCGCGGCGGAGCTGGCGGCCGGGCTGGTGGACGGCGAGGACTGCAAGGTCTGCGGCTCGGCTGACCACCCCAACCCGGCCCGCACGGCCGACGGGCATGTCGACCGGGCCACCGAGGAGCGGGCGCTCGACGCCTACCGCCGGGCCGACGAGGCACGTACGCACGCGGACCGGGAGCTCGGCGTCGTACGCGAGCAGCACGCCGCCGCCCGCGTGGCCGCACTGCCGTCGGTGCCCCAGCAGAGGGACGGGGCCGATGCCGCCGACCCGGCCGCGTCGGCACGCGTGACCGGGAGCGCCGCCGTCGGTTCGGCCGGGCCGTCACCGACCGCCGGGACTGGTCCGGCAGCCGCGGGCCCGGCCGGCACCGCGCTTGATGCCGAGCCCACCGTGGCCGAACTCGGCGCGCTCGTCGACCGGTTGACCGGCATGCACGCCGAGGCGTACCGCACCGCGGCGGGCATGCACTCCGCGCGCGAGGCCCTCGCGGCCGCCGAGCGGGAACAGGCCGAACGCCTCGACGCCCGGCAGCTCGCCGAACGCCGGGCCGCGGCCCGCACCTCCCTGCGCGAAGGGCTGGACCGCGAACACGCCGCACTGGAAGCCGAGTTGGCTACCGCACGCGGCGATCTGGGCAGCGTGGCCGAGCACGCCGCGCTGCTGGAACGCCGCGTCGCGCTGCTCGCCGCGGCAGCCGAGGCGGTACGTGCGGAGGAGGCCGCCGCACAGCACCGCAAGGAGGCCGACGACCGGCTCGCGGACGCCGCGTTCCGGGCCGGATTCGACACCCCGCAGGCCGCGGCCGAGACCCTCCTCCCCGATGCCGAGCAGCGCGAACTCCAACGGCTCGTCGACGCCTGGCAGTCCGAGGCGGCAGCGGTGGCCGACCGGCTGGCCGAGACGGAGACCCGGGCCGCCGCCGAACACCCGCCGGCCGCGGTGGACGTCGCGCAGGCCGCGTACGGCACGGCCGAACGGCTGCTGCGGGATGCCTCGGCCGCACTGGCGGCCGCGCGCGAGCGCTGCGCCGAACTCGGCCGGCTCTCCCGCCGCACCGTGGACGAGGTGCGCGGACTGGGCCCGCTGCGCGAGGAGTACGACCGGGTGGCACGGCTGGCCGGACTCACCGCGGGCACCTCCGCGGACAACGAACGCAAGATGCGGCTGGAGTCGTACGTGCTCGCCGCCCGGCTCGAACAGGTCGCCGCAGCCGCCACCGCACGGCTCCAGCGCATGTCCTCCGGCCGCTACACACTCGTCCACTCCGACGCCCGCACCGGAGGCCGCAGATCGGGCCTGGGACTGCATGTCGTCGACGCCTGGACCGGCCGCGAGCGCGACACGGCGACGCTCTCGGGCGGCGAGACGTTCTTCGCCTCGCTCGCCCTGGCGCTCGGCCTCGCCGATGTGGTCACCGACGAGGCGGGCGGGGTGCGGCTGGACACCCTCTTCATCGACGAGGGCTTCGGCAGCCTGGACGACCAGACCCTCGACGAGGTGCTCGACGTACTCGACTCGCTGCGCGAGCGGGACCGCAGCGTCGGCATCGTCAGCCATGTCGCCGATCTGCGCCGTCGCATCCCCGCCCAGCTCGAAGTGGTGAAGGAACGGCACGGATCGGCGGTCCGGCACCGCACCTCCGGCGAGGTCAGCGGCTGATGGCGCGGCGGGGGAGCGGCGAGGAGTAGACGACGCTCGTGGTCACCGAACCGAGCGCGCCGATCCTGCCCGCGACCTCCTCCAGGTGACTCATCGAGCGGGCGGTGACCTTCAGTACGAAGCAGTCGTCACCGGTGACATGGTGGGCCTCCACGATCTCCGGAGTCCTGTCGAGCAGATCGTGGAACGGCTTGTAGTGGCCGTTGGGGAAACGCAGCCGTACGAGGGCGAGAATCGGCAGCCCGAGCCGCTCCGGGTCGACCACGGCGGCGTAACCGCTGATCACCCCGGCCTCCTCCAGTCTGCGTACCCGCTCGGTCACCGCGCTCGGGGACATCGCCACCGCGCGCGCCAGCTCGGCGAACGACGCGCGCCCCTCGCGTTGCAGGACATCGAGGATGCGCCAGTCGGTGGTGTCCGGGGAATAGTCGGTCATGGGCAGGAGACAACAGGGAAATCCCCGGCAGGGCAAGCATTGTGCCGGGGATCTCATCTTCCGGGAGGGGATCACCCACCGTAGATTTCTGGACATGACCTCGCAGCCCACCGCCACCGCGGCCCACCCCGTCCTGCGCGTCCCGCCCGCCTCCCCGGCGGCCGCCGTCGCCTACTTCGGCGCCTCGCTCGCCTTCCACGCGGATGTCTCCGATGTCGCCGCCGCGCTCGCGGCCGACGGCGATCCCGGCTTCGTGCTTCTGGACTCGCGCTCCACCGAATCCTGGAACCAGGGACACATCCCCGGCGCGGTGCACCTGCCGACCGCGCTCATTGCCGAGCAGGCCCACCAACTGCTCGACCCGGCGGTCCCCGTGGTCACGTACTGCTGGGGCCCCGGCTGCAACGGAGCGACGCGTGCCGCGCTCGCCCTCGCCGAACTCGGCTACCGGGTCAAGGAGATGCTCGGCGGCTTCGAGTACTGGGTGCGTGAGGGCTTCGAGTCCGAGACCTGGGAGGGGCGGGAGCGGCGGGACGCGGACCCGCTCACCGCACCGGTCGGCTCGGAGGACTGCGGCTGCTGACCGTCGCGAGCGACTGAGTGCCCCGGCCGGTCCGGCCGGTCCGGCCGTTCGGGCTGCGCAGGTGCTCGGCGGCCGGGACCACGGTATGGACCGGGCCCGGCCGCCGGGCCACCGCGTCAGAGCTTGGAGAGCTCGTCGACGAGATCGTCGAGACCGAGCGGCCCCTGGGACAGAGCAGCCATGTGCCAGGCCTTGGCGTCGAACGCGTCGCCGTGGGCCTTGCGGGCGTTCTCCCTGCCCAGCAGCCAGGCGCGCTCGCCCAGCTTGTAACCGATGGCCTGTCCCGGCATCGAGAGATAGCGGGTCAGCTCGCTCTCCACGAAGTCGGCCGGACGGCCGCTGTGATTGCCGAAGAACTCCTGAGCCAGGTCGGGCGTCCACCGCTCGCCGGGGTGGAACGGGGAGTCCGCAGGGATCTCCATCTCCGCGTGCATGCCGATGTCCACGATCACCCGGCAGGCGCGCATCATCTGCGCGTCGAGATAGCCGAGGCGGCGCTCCGCGTCGGGCAGGAAGCCCAACTCGTCCATGAGGCGCTCCGCATACAGGGCCCAGCCCTCGCAGTTGGCGCTGACTCCGCCGATCGACGCCTGGTAGCGGGAGAGGCTGTCGGCGACATGCGTCCACTGGGCGATCTGGAGGTGGTGGCCGGGCACGCCCTCGTGGTACCAGGTGGAAACCAGGTCGTACACCGGGAAGCGGGTCTCGCCCATCGTGGGCAGCCAGGTGCGGCCCGG
This sequence comes from Streptomyces sp. NPDC001933, assembly GCF_042890955.1. Classification (NCBI taxonomy): domain Bacteria; kingdom Bacillati; phylum Actinomycetota; class Actinomycetes; order Kitasatosporales; family Streptomycetaceae; genus Streptomyces; species Streptomyces sp. NPDC001933. The sequence continues at coordinate 60,832 of NZ_JBIASS010000008.1, forward strand.
ACGCGAGAAGTCCTCGGAGGGCCCCGTGTAGTACGGGGCGGCGGCGCCGCCGGGCGGGGCGATGCGGGACTCCACCTTCCGTACGCGCTCGGCGAGTTCGAAATGCGTTCCGTCGAGCGCCTCGATCGCCTCGTCCATCAGGGCCTGCAGCCAGGCCTGGACCTCGTCGACCCCCTCGATGTGCTTGCCGTGCTCATCGAGATGGGCCAGCGCCTCCCAGGGGCCGGCGCCGGGCAGCACCTTCTCGGCCTCGGTCTTCATCTCGGCGAGCAGCCGGTGGTACTCGGACCAGCCGTACGCGTACGCCTCGTCCAGGTCCAGGTCGGTGCCGTTGAAGTAACGCGACCAGCGCGCGTACCGCTCGCGGCCCACCGTGTCCGACGCGCCCTCGACCGCGGGGGCGTACACATCGCGCATCCAGTCGCGCAGCGCCACGACCGACTCGGTGGCCTGCCGGGCACCGTCGTCCAGATCGGCACGGAGCGACGCGGGTCCGGGGGCCACGAAGTCCTGGAAGAAGCTCGAACCGCCCTCACCCGCCCACTCGTCGAGCTGGCCGACGAAGGTGGCGGTGGCGCGCGGGCCGCCGTGGAGCTTGCGCTCCAGACCGAGCGCCAGCGACTCGCGGTAGCCCTCGAACGCGGCGGGCACCGCGCGCAGCCGGTCCACGACCGCCGCCCAGTCCTCATCGGTCTCGGTCGGCGTCACGGTGAACACGTCGCGGACGCTGTGCGCCGGGGAGTGGAGATTGGAGACCGCGCGCAGCCCCTCTTCGGCTTCGTGGACGGCGAGTTCCGCCATGAGGCGCTCGCGCAGCAGCCGGCCGCAGCGGCGCTCGGAGTCGCTGTCCGCGCCGGGCAGCTGTTCGGCGGCATCGAGCTTGGCCAGGGTGGTGCGGGCCAGCTCGGCAATACCCTCCTGGCCTGCGGGGGAGAAGTCGGGAAGGCGGCGCGAGCTCTCCGCGACACCGAGGTAGGTGCCGGCGATCGGGTCGAGTTCGATGAATGCGTCGACGTAGGCGTCGGCGACCTGACGGGGCAGCGCGCTGCTGGAAGTGTCTGACATGCGGACATCCTCGTACGCCGGAGGCCTCCGCGTCATCATCATTCGGTCTCAGGGCCCCTGCTCCGCCGGTTCTGCGGGCGGCAGCAGCGGCCCGCACTCCCACTGCTGGAATATCAGCCGGGTCTCGACCCGGGCCACTTCGCGGCGCGAGGTGAATTCGTCCAGCACCAGACGTTGCAGATCGGCCGTGTCCGTGACCGCGACATGGACCAGGTAGTCGTCCGGGCCGGTCAGGTGGAAGAGCGCACGGGACTCCGGCAACGTCCTGATGCGTTCGACGAACGGACCGATGAGCTCTCTGCGGTGCGGCCGCACCTGTACGGAGAGCAGCGCCTCCAGGCCCCTGCCGAGCCTCGCCGGGTCCAGACGCAGCTGGTGGCCGAGGATCACGCCGGAGCGGCGCAGCCTGGTCACCCGGTCCAGGCAGGTCGAGGGCGCGACCCCGACCTCGGCGGCCAACTCGCGGTAGGTGGTCCGGGCATCGTTCTGCAGCAGTCGCAGAATGTGCAGGTCCACCGGGTCAAGAGCGACAGAATCAGCCATCTGCCGAACGTAGCACGGGGGATGACCATCCAGTCCCGGGCGTTGTTCAGAGTGGCGGCATGGACACCGAATACTCGATGGCGCCCCCGACGGCAACCCGGTCCAGGGCGCTCGCCACCGATGCCGTGCACGCAGGCCGCGACGACCTCGCGGCCCTCGGACTGCACGCCCCGCCGATCGACCTGTCCACCACCTACCCCTCCTACGACTCCAGGGGCGAGGCGGAGCGGATCGACACGTTCGCCGCCACCGGTGCGAGGCTCGAAGGACCGCCGGTCTACGCACGGCTGGACAACCCGACGACCGCCCGGTTCGAGACCGCGCTCGCCCGGCTCGAAGGGACCGAGAGCGCCGTCTCGTTCGCCAGCGGCATGGCGGCACTCACCGCCGTGCTGCTGGTCCGCGCGAGCATGGGACTGCGCCATGTGGTCGCCGTCCGGCCGCTCTACGGCTGCAGCGATCACCTGCTCGGCGCCGGGCTGCTGGGCACGGAGGTGACCTGGACCGACCCGGCGGGCATCGCCGACGCGATCCGCCCGGACACCGGTCTTGTGATGGTGGAGACCCCCGCCAACCCGACGCTCAAAGAGGTCGACATCCGCGCGATCGCGCACTCCTGCGGCTCGGTGCCGCTGCTCGTCGACAGCACCTTCGCCACCCCGGTCCTGCAACGGCCCGTCGAGCACGGTGCCCGGATCGTGCTGCACAGCGCCACCAAGTACCTGGGCGGGCACGGCGATGTGATGGGCGGGGTCGTCGCCTGCGACGAGGAGTTCGCGGCCCGGCTGCGGCAGGTGCGTTTCGCCACCGGCGGGGTGCTGCATCCGATGGCCGGATATCTGCTGCTGCGCGGCCTGGCCACGCTCCCGGTACGGGTACGGGCGGCGTCCGCGAGCGCCGCCGAACTGTCCCGCAGGCTGACCGCCGATCCGCGCGTCGCCAGGGTCCACTACCCGAAGCTGGGCGGTGCGATGGTCTCGTTCGAGGTGTACGGGGATCCGCACCGGGTGATCTCGGCCGTGCGGCTCATCACGCCCGCGGTGAGCCTGGGCAGCGTGGACACCCTGATCCAGCATCCGGCCTCCATCAGCCACCGCATCGTGGATGAGGGGGACCGGCAGGCCGCCGGTGTCGGGGACCGGCTGCTGCGCATGTCGGTCGGCCTGGAGGACGTCGAGGACCTGTGGGCCGATCTGTGCCAGGCGCTGAGCTCGCAGGACGCCGGACGTGAGCCCTCCGCTTCCAGGTCCTCTGCGGTCGGGTCGTGAGCGGTCGGGGCCTTCGTGCCCGGGTCTTCTTCGGTGGTCGGGTCCTGAGCTGGCGAGGAGTCAGCGACCGGCCTGCTCGTACGGGGGCAGTGAGCGGACCGGTGTCGCGTCCAGCCGGGCGGTGATGACCAGGGTGCCTTCCTCGATCTGGTAGTCCAGCGGCAGCGACAGCGCGCGCATGGCCGCGACCATGCCGGTGTTGGACGACTGGGTGACGGCGTAGACGCTGTCGCAGCCCGCCTCGACGGCGAGCGCCACCAGGCGGCTCAGGAGCTCGGAGCCGATGCCGCGGCGCTGCCAGTCGTCCTCGACGAGGAGGGCCACTTCGGTCTCGTCGCCGTCCCAGAGGAGGTGGCCGAGCGCCACCAGGCGGCCCGAGGCCGTCTGCACGGCCAGGGTGCGGCCGAAGCGGGGACTGAGCAGGTGGTCCAGGTAGCGGTCGGCGTCGTGGACCGGCCCGTGGTAGCGCAGTCGCAGCGTTCGCTCGGAGCAGCGGTCGTGCATCGCACGTGCTGCCGAGAGGTCACCGCGGTCCGCGCGGCGCACGGTGATGTCGTTGCCCTCGGGCAGGGTGAGCACGTGCTCGCTGCGCGGGACGCGGGGGCCGAGCCGGGCATCGAGCTCGACCAGGGCACGGGCGCGGGCGAACTCGGTCGGCGTGAACGGAAGATAGGGCCGTTCGATGGTGATGGCACCCCCGGACGGGTCGCGCAGCCGCATCACCGTCTCCTCCAGCACTCCTTCGACGGGTGCGGTCTCACCGGTCGCCCGGCCGGTGACCGAGACGGCGGGCAGCGAGTGGATGGTGCAGCGGCCGAGCAACTGCCGTAGCGCGAGGGGGAGCTCGGCCGCGTCCAGCGCGGTGCGGGTGGCGAGGCTCAGCACGCGCGTCGGGGCGTCGACCAGATCGTGTGTGTCGGCCCGCTCGATCCAGGTCGAACTGCCCCCGGCGGCGGAGATCGCCCGGCTCAGCTGCTGAGCCTGGAGCGGGGCGGGTGCCCGCAGCAGGAACTCGTCGACCGTGCCACGGGACAGCGGGTGCGTCTGCAGGGTGAGGATGTCGACCCGGTGCCGGGCGAGGGCACCGCACAGTGCTGCCAGGCTGCCGGGGGTGTCCCGCACCGTGGTCCGCATCCGCCACAGCGCCGTGTCCTCGGGGGACGGCGCCGGTCCCGTGCCGGTGGGCGTGTCCACCGGCACGGTCGTGACGACGTCGGTGCCGTGGCCCGGGACTGTGCTGCTGCCGTCCCCCTCGGCGGGGAGGCCGGTACCGGTCGGCGGCGGGGCGTGGCTGTGGCGCCGGGCCCACCAGGTGTGGAACGCGGCCGTCACGGCCAGAGCCACGGCCGAGGCGATCAGCAGGTACGGTCCGTCGGGCTGGTGTCCGATCAGGTTCGCGATGGCGTCGGCCACCGCGACCGCGGTGAACAGTGCGGCGAGCTCGGTCACGTCCCGTCGCCAGTGGTGGGAGCGGCGGGCGGTCTTCGCGGATGTCACATCAGTCATGGCTTCACTCTGGCCGAGTGTTGTTGCCTGACCACGAACACTCTGTGACTGATGGGTTAAGTGTGGATCTAGTCCCTTATCGCCCGCTTTCGTCGCATTGGTGGACTGTGGTGCGGCCGCTTCGGCACCGGGCTGTCACGCCCGATCCGAGTCCTGCTCCCAGGCGGCCTTCAGCCGGACTGCTTGACGTACCAGCTGCGATGATCCGCCGCGCGCGGCCGTTTCGGCGAGCCCGGGTATCGGCTCCCCGCCACCCACCGCACCGCAGTGCTCCACGCATTCGGCGGCCACGGAGAGCAGGTCGCCCAGTCCACGAGGCGCCTTCTCCTGCGCCAGCAGCCCCGGCAGGGCGCCGGTCAGCGCGGACAGCACCGTCCGGTACGCGCCGGTGGCGGCTGCGGTACGGGCGGAATCCGCGAGGCGGCTGGGCTTGATCAGACCGTTTCCGAGGAGGTCCGCCAGCTGCTCGCCGAGCAGCACCGCGTCGAGCTGCTGCCGGGTGGCGAGCATCAGCAGGGCGTCCACCGCCGACAGCCGGTCCTCCGGGTGCCGAGCCCCCAGCGCGTACGCCACCATCAGGTGGACGGCCTCGCCCGCGGGCGCGTCGAGTTCGGCGAGCAGTACGAGCGGCCCGAGGGTGTCCCGTATCTCCTCGATCACACCGGTCGCGACGTTCGGCAGCAGCCAGGCGGCCAGGGTCTCGGCGTCCTCGGGCAGGGTGGCGGTCCACTGGTCCGGGTGATCGTCCCAGTGGTAGCAGTGGCGATGCTCCGGAACCTGCGGCCGGCCCAGCCAGTGGAAGGAACGAGGGAACTCCTCCTGGATGAAGGGGCGTTCCTGGCTGGCCATCAGGGCGCGGGACGACCGTACGACCGTCTGCCCCTCCCGGCCCCTTTTCTCCAGATCGAAGCGGTGCACCCGCGCGAGCGGCTCGTCGGCCCGCAGCCATGCGGCCAGCCGGTCGCCTTCAGGGGTGCCGAGCAGTGCCGCCGCCTCCGCGGCCCCGTGCTGATCTCCGCGCCGCACCCGCAGCAGGGCCTGGGCGAAGTCGGCCTCGCCGGGCCGCACCCCGAGCCGCTGACAGGTGCGCAGCCGCTCGACCAGCACCGCCGGGTCGAGCGAGCCGGTGTGCCAGGTGGGGACGGCCAGCAGGAACGGAGTGGAGCCGCTCAGCACCGCGTCGGCCGCCTCCCACAGCCGGGCCCTCAGGATCCCGTTCAGCGCGGCGTGGACGCAGGTCCCGGTGCCGGTCCAGGAAGCGCGCTCCTCCTGCACGGCCCGTGCCGACACCCGTCCGAGCAGCGTGGCCACGACGAGCCTGATCTCCACGTCCGAGCGAAGCTGCCGCTCGGTCTGCGACGGCGGTTCGTTCTCGAGCCACCACTCACCCGCCAGCGCGTCACGCAACGCGTCCGTCAACGCCGACCGGTCGCTGTGGGCATGGCGGACCAGCCCGTCCAGGGCCCGCTCGAACGCGGTGACGTCCGGCGTCGCCGATCTGATCAGCGTCACCACCTCCTCGACCAGTTCGGGCAGCGTCGCAGGTGCCGGATCGAGGAGCTGCGCGTCCGGAACCGGGGGCAACAGCTCCTCGTACTCCTGCCTGCCGGGCGTCCCGGCCGCCGGGCCGCCGAACACCTCGGCCACCATCGTGCGGTGCGCCGGCCCCAGCAGCGCGGCCGACAGGGCGAGTTCTTCCCGTACCGGGGTCCCGGCGGCGGGCAGATACCGGGCCACGAGCTTGAGGGCCCGCTCCTGGATGTCGATGTCCTCGTGCTCGAAAGCACCCGCGACGACGGGCAGCAGTTCGTCGGCCGCCGACGGATCGCGGCGCAACACCTTGCCGAGCAGCACGAGCTGGGACCGCACCAGCTTCTTCTCGGTGCGGAACAGCACCGATGCCGAGACGTCCGCCAGGGCCCGCACGGTGAGCTCACCGCGTCCGTCCAGCCGGGTGAGCACCCCCTGGGCGTGGCCCGCCACGGTGGAGGCGCCCTCGGCGGCCATCCCGATCCAGTCCGCGAGCCGCTCGGTCTCCTCCTGCTCGGTCAGTTCGAGCTTGCGCAGAAGCCCCAGGAAGAAGCGCAGTTCGCTGAGCTTTCCGCCACGCAACAGCCGGGTCGCGCAACCGTCGACGAGTACCGACCGCTCCAGCAGGCCTTCCTCCGGGAGCGCGGCCAAGGTGGTGGCCCACTGACACGGGTCGTTCGCATCGTCGGGCCAGAGCATCTGCGAAGGCAGCTCCGGCACCTCGAAGATCCGCGGCAGAAGAGCAGGCGCGTACGGATCGCTGCGGAGCACCTCGACGAGTGGCCGCTTCTTGCGCCGATGCCACTGCGCCATCGAGATCGCCTCGGCCCAGCCCAGCACGAAACCATCCGTCGTGGGCACGGGACACCGCGCCTTCTTCACCAGCCCGGAGATCAGCTCGTACATGGTCTGCGCGGTCGCGGGCCGGGCCGCCAGCCGATGCGCGACGTCACCGAGCCACTCCGGGTCACGGTCCGCCAAGGCCGCGAGGACCAGCGGGAAGGGCTGGCGGTTCCAGCCGGCCAGATCCCGTCCGCCGATCCAGGAGGCGCATCCCGCGGCGCCGGTGTGGCAGCCCGCCCCGGCCACCAGCAGGGCCCTGCGGACCCGGTCCTGCTTGTCCCAGTTCCAGCTGCGCACTTCCTTCCGGAGCGCCTTCAGCTCGGCCAGCGCCGCTCTGCGTTCCGCCCGGTCCATCCCGGCCAGCACTTCCGGCACGTCGTGTGCGCGCAATTCCCGTACTGCGGTGAGGAGCTCCTTCATCGCACACCCCCGGCGACCGGAGCGCCGCGACGGACCATACGGACGGCCAGGGCGTGCTTGCACGGGCCCCGCCGTCCTCGGTAGTCCGCCCACCACTGGCAGGTGCAGCTCAGCATTCCGTCCTTCTCCCTCACCTGATAGCGGCGTTCTCCCGAGGTCACGGCCGCCACGTCCTGGTCGAGCACGACCGCACCCGAGCCGGCCAGCTGCCGGGCCGCCACCAGGCGCGGATTGTGCCGCTCGGCCCGGTCGGCGTCGTAGGGCAGCTCGCGGTGGAAGTAGGCCGCGTCCGCGAGGTCGTAGCCGACCCGGCCCGCCGTCCCCAGCCGGGTGAGCGCGGCCCGTACCCGCTCCACCGTGAGACCCGACTGCTCCGCCAGGTCGGCGGTGTCGATCCGGGGCTCCCAGGCCAGCAGCACGGACACCAACTCGGCGTCGGCCGCCGCGTCATCGGTGGCCAGCGCGTCGAGCACACCGCCCTCGCCCGAGAAACCGCGCGAGGCATCGGGCGAGAGCGTCAGCGTGAGACGCATGCCCGGCAGCACGACCTCCCAGGCACTCGCGGTCGCCGCCCCGTCGGTGACCGGCCCGTACACCCGGAGCGACGTGGCATGACGCAGCACCCGCTGCAACGCCACCAACCGCTCCGGTCCCGGCAGGCACACCGCCCCGGCCACCGGCCGGGTCGTCGGCCGAAGCGTCTTCCCGGCGGGAACCACCCACCGGGCGCCCCGCGAGGCGTTCCCCGAACGCGGCAGCGAACGGAGGAACCGGACGGCCTCGGCGGCCGGCAGCTCGGCCCGCAGATCGAATCCGGCCGACACCACCTGGGCCTCGGCGAAGCCGCGCAGCCACCGGTCGGGCAGCGGCACCTTCTTCTCCACGACCGGGCCGTCCAGCGTGGTGACGGCCATCTCGTCCGGACCCACCCGCAGATGCAGCGGATCGTCACCCGCTATCCGCGAAAGCGCCTCCCGCAGCGGATTGTTGACATCCACATTCGTCGTTCCGTGCCCCGTCCGCGCCCCGTCCAGACCGTCCTGCAGCACATCCAGGCGTGCGTACACCCCACAGCAGCCGGAGAACGACTCGAAGCGCAGCCGGTCGCCGTTGCCCGTCACCACCGGGTCGAGCGACGCGGGCAGGGTGCGCTGGTAGTAGCGCGTGGACGCCACGTCCGCCACCGCGAGCAGGCCCCGGGCGGCGATCCCCGGCGAGGCGAGGAAACCGGAGAAGAACCGGGGATGGGACTCGGCACCCCGCGGTGTGAGGCCACCGGAGGTCTCCAGCCCGAGGAGCTGCCCCGACTGCGAGGGCTCCAGGGCGGACGGGCGTGCGTAGGCCAATGCCTGAACGGATCGGGTCATGGAAAAACCGTAGATCCCACCACTGACAATCGGCCCCCGGTCATCGCCCGGGGGCCGGTCGCCGGGCGCCGGTTCACTGACCGACGCGCCCCGGCTGCAGCACCTTGCTGAACAGTACGGAGCCGCCCTGCGCCCGCAGCCGCACGGTCAACTCGCCGCTGTCGCCGTCGATGTCGACCTCCCCGAAGTACTGCGGCGACTCCATCGGCGACACGTTCGCCCGGTCCGGCGCCCGCACGAAGACCCGGTCGGGACCGAACGTCGCGTCGAGCGCGTTCGCCTGGAACTGACCTGCGGCCAGCGGCCCCGACACGAACTCCCAGAACGGCGCGAAGTCCTTGAACACCGCACGCTCGGGCTCGTAGTGCTGCGCCGACGTGTAGTGCACATCCGCGGTCAGCCACAAAGTGCCGGTGATCCGGCGGTGCTTGATGTACCGCAGCAGTTCCGCGATCTGCAGCTCACGGCCGAGAGGGGCCCCGGGATCGCCCTGCGCGACCGCCTCGAAGTCCGTCGAGCCGTCGGTGACCACCAGTCCCAGCGGCATGTCCGCCGCGATCACCTTCCACACCGCGCGGGACCGGGAGAGCTCGTGCTTGAGCCACCGCAGCTGCTCGGCACCGAGGATGCCCGTCGTGTCGTCGGGCTGCCGGCCGGGGGAGTTGGCATTGCGGAAGGACCGCATGTCGAGCACGAACACGTCGAGCAGCGGGCCGTGGCGCACCACGCGGTGCATCCGGCCCTCCCCGGACGCGGAGTGCAGCGTGGACACCGGGAAGTACTCGCGAAACGCCCGCATCGAACGGGCCGCCAGCACATCCACGTTCTTCTCGGTGTACCGGGTGTCGTCGAGGATCTGCCCCGGATACCAGTTGTTGCGCACCTCGTGGTCGTCCCACTGAACGATCGACGGGACCTGTGCGTTGAACTCACGGAGGTTGTGGTCGAGCAGGTTGTAACGGAAGTTCCCGCGGTACTCGGCGAGGGTCTCGGCGACCTTCGCCTTCTCCTCGGTGGTGACATTGCGCCAGACCCGCCCGTCGGGCAGCGTCACGCTCGGCTCGATCACCCCGTCCGCGTAGATGTTGTCACCGCTGCACAGGAAGAAGTCCGGATCGAGGCGGCGCATCTCGTCGTACACCGCGTAGCCGCCGATGTCCGGGTTGATGCCCCAACCCTGTCCCGCGATGTCGCCCGACCACAGGAAGCGCACCCCGTCGCGACGCCGGGCGGGGGCCGTCCGGAAGGTCCCGTGCACCGGCTCCCCGGTACGGCGCGGGTCGTGGGGATCGGCGAGCGTCACCCGGTAGTGCACCTGCTCGCCCGGCGGCAGCCCGTACAGCGGAGTCGTCCCGGTGAAGTCGGTGCCGGAACCGACGAGCGGACCGTGCCAGGTGCGGGCCCGCCGGAACGACTCCGTCGCCGATGTCTCCACGATCATCCGGGCCGGCCGGTCCGACCGCACCCAGACCAGCGCGGACGACGAGGTCACATCGCCCACCTGCACACCCCACGCCGCGCGCGGCCGACCGGACAACGCGAAGGCGGGGGCAGCCGCGCCCACCGCGGGGAGCGCGAGCGCGGCCGACGCGGCGAGCGAACCGCGCAGCACACTGCGGCGGGCGGGGGACGGAAAACGCGGAGCGTACGACATCGAGGCGCCTCCGGGGCGTGGTCGGCGGGACGAACGGGTGGCAGGTCGATCGACTCCACCCTTGTTCCCGTCGGCGGCGCGCACACCAACCTCAGATGAACACCCGGCCACGGCCCCCGCCTGTGGCCGGTCCTCCCACGTCCCGTTGCGCCGCCGCCAGCAGACGCACGCCCCGCTCGATGTCGGTCGGCGCCAGATGGGCGTAACCGAGCACCAGGCGCACCGCCCCGTCCTCGCCCGTCACGGTGCCGCAGGCACCCAGCGGCCGCAGGGCGACTCCGGCATCGGCCGCGCGCGCCATGAACACCGGCTCCGGGCCGTACCGCTCGGGCAGCGCGGCGATGATGTGGAGACCCGCGGCGATGCCGCTCACCTCGGTTCCTGGGAAGTGCTCCGCCAGCATCGACGTGAGGGTGTCGCGACGCTCGCGATAGGCGCGCTGACAGCGGCGCAGCTGCCGGTCGTAGCCGCCCCGGGTGATGAAGTCGGCGAGGACCGCCTGGTCGACGGCCGGATTGCCCAGATCCATCGTGCGCTTGTGGGCGACGACCTCGTCGGTCATGGCCGCCGGTGCGAGCAGCCAGCCCAGCCGGAGCCCGGGAGCCAGCGATTTGCTCACCGAGCCGGTGTACGCGACGTGTTCCGGGTCGAGCCCCTGCAGCGCTCCGACAGGTGCGCGGTCGTAGCGGAAGTCGCCGTCGTAGTCGTCCTCCACGATCAGCCCGTCCGTGGCGCGCGCCCACTCCAGAATCCGGCCGCGACGGGCGGCGGAGTAGGCGATCCCGGTGGGGAACTGGTGCGCCGGCGTGGTGACCACGGCGCGCACTCCCGAGCGCACGAGGGGCGCGGTCACCAGCCCCTCGTCGTCGAGCGGCAGACCGATGGTGGTGATGCCCGCGGACGCGAACAGCGCAGAGTGTTCGGGGCTCCCTGGATCCTCGACACCGACGGTCCGCACTCCGCGCCCGTGCAGTACGAACCCCAGCAGAGTCGTCGCCTGCGCCACGCCGGAACACACCACCAGGCGCTCCGGATCCGCGACCACCCCACGGCGCCTGGACAGCAGGGCGGCCAGGGCGTCCCGCAGACCGGGCAGCCCGCGCGGATCGGGATAGCCGAGCGCGCCGTGCGGCAGCCGGCCGAGCACCGAGCGGTGGGCGGCGGCCCAGGCACTGCGCGGGAACAGCGAAAGATCGGGCGTTCCGGGCCGGAAGTCCACGCTCACGTCCGCTGCACGCGGAGCGAGATCGCGCGCCCCCGCCACCGGAGCACGGACCCCTTCGCCGACCCAGGTGCCCGCACCACGCCCGCTGCGCAGATAGCCCTCGGCCGTGAGCTGTTCGTACGCCTCGGTGACCAGCCCCCGCGACACCCGCAGATCGGCGGCGAGCGCACGGCTGGACGGCAGCCTCGTACCCGGAACGAGACGGCCGGAACGCACGGCTTCGCGCAGGGCCGACTGCAGGGCACGACCGCGCCTGCGGGCCGGCTCCGCGGCGGCCGGAAGCAGCAACTCCCAGGCGGCGGTGGCGGACTCCCCGTCCCGAGAACGCTCCGACCGCGAATTGGTCTGCGAAGACATCATGAAAGTGGACCTTAAACCGGACCGCCCGGCTGCCTAGCGTCGATTCCATGAACGTCAGCTCTCTGCGCGGGGCGCTCCTGGCCGCCTTCGCCTGCATCCTCGTGGGTGCTTCCTTCACCGCCAACAGTGTCCTGGGCGAGTATCCGTACGCGGGCGGCCAGGCGCTGCGCTACGGCCTCGCGGCGCTCCTGCTCGTACTCCTCCTGGCCCGGGACGAGCGGTCCCGGCCGACTGCCGTGCTGCGCACGCTCACCCGGCGCCAGTGGGGACGCCTCGCGCTGCTGGCAGCCATCGGAATGGTCGGCTTCAACCTCGCCGTGCTCGGCGCGGAACGATCTGCGGAACCCGCCGTTCCAGGAGTGTTCGTGGGCTGTGCCCCGATCTTCGTAGCCGTACTCGCGCCACTCGTGGACCGCCGTCGGCCCACGCGTACGGTCCTGTACGCAGCCGCGCTCGTCGCCGCCGGGGCCTTCGTCGTCCAGGGCTGGGGCCGTACGGACCTGGCCGGCATCCTCTGCTCGGTCGGCGCGCTGGAGGGCGAGGTCGGTTTCGCCGTCCTCGCCGTGCCGGTCCTGCGACCGCTCGGACCGAAACTGCTGTCCGCCACGGTCTGCTCCATCGCTGCCGCGGAGTCGGTCTGCCTCGGCCTGGTCCTGGACGGCAGCGGTGTGCTGCGGACGCCCACCACGGCGGAGGCGCTCGCGCTGCTGTGGCAGGCAGCCGTGGTCACGGTGATCGGTTTCGTCTGCTGGTACATGGGCATGCAGCGCATCGGCGCCGAGCGCGCCACACTCTTCTCCGGCCTGATCCCCGTCTCCGCCGCGCTGACCGCACCACTCGTCGGCGCCGGTTCGTACGGCCTCGCACAGGTCGGCGGCAGCCTTCTGGTCGGGCTGGGGGTCGCCCTCGGATCGGGTGTCCTGTCGCGGAGCGAAGCGGCCCGGAGTACGGATCCGGCGCCCGGTGCGCCGTCAGCGGCTCGTGTCGAGAACGACGCGTGCCACCAGCGCCGGATCGTCGTTCATCGGCACATGACCGCAGCCCGGAAGCCGGACCAGCCGGGCGTCGGGGATGGTGTGCTTGGCCCTGATTCCCTGCCGGCGCAGCAGGATCCGGTCCCGGCTGCCCCAGGCGACGGTCACGGGCAGTCCCGGCACGTCGTCGGTGAACGCGACACTTCCCCCGGCGGCGAGCGTCTGATGGAAGCCGGTCGCCTCGCGCAGGGCAAGGGTCTCCGCGACGACGGCACCGGATGAACGGCGGCCGGGCCGGGCGTAGATGGTGCTGGTCAGCGCCGTGCGCCCGGCCGCGCTGCGCGAGAGCCGCTCGATCAGCGGGACCGGCATCGACAACGCGGCCCGCCGCATGGCCCGCAACGTCCCGAACGCGTAGCGGCGTTCGCCCTCGGTCCAGAAACCGGCGGGGGACAGCGCCGTCACCGACCGTACGAGCTTCTCCCGGCCGAGCCCCAGCGCCAGCAGACCGCCGAGCGAATTGCCGGCCACATGGGGCCGGTCCAGACCGAGCTCGTCGCAGAAGGCGCCGAGCACCTTCACCATGGTCGGCAGGTCGTACGGCAGACCCTCGGGCAGCTCCGGCGAGACACCGAAGCCGGGGAGATCGACGGCTATCACGTCCCTTTCCACGGCGAGCACGGACAGCACCGGATCCCAGGCCTGGTGGTGGTGACCGATGCCGTGGAGCAGGAGCAGCGGCTCGCCGGCGCCCGTCCGTCCATAGGCCACGGACACCGTCCGGGGCCCTTGCGATGAGTCGACGCTGAACGAGACCGTGGTGGCCATGCTGGTGCTCCCGGGGTGATCCGGCATGAAGGGGCCATGCCTGAAGGCGACTTAGACGTCTCGTCAATAACAATTACCGTTCAGTAGCCCGCAGTTCAAGAGGGGCCGGTGATTCGCGCTGGACAGGGTGCGACAGGTCGGCTGGGATGGGGGAGTGACAGCCGACACCGCGACCGATGTCTTCGAGAGCCACCGCCCCGTGCTCACCGGCGTCGCCTACCGCATGCTGGGCCGGATCGCCGATGCCGAGGACGTGGTGCAGGAGGCATGGCTCCGCTGGTCCTCCGCGTCCCGCGAGGACGTGCGGGAGCCGCGCGCCTTTCTCGTGAGGATCATCACCCGCCTCGCCATCGACCGGCTGCGCCAGGTGCAGTCGCGGCGCGAGGCGTACGTCGGGCCATGGCTGCCGGAGCCGGTCGTCACCGATTTCGGACCGTCCGTGCCCGACACCGCGGAGCAGGCGGTGCTGGCCGACTCCGTATCGGTCGCCGTGCTGGTCGTCCTGGAGTCCCTGTCGCCGCTGGAGCGGGCCGTCTTCGTGCTGCGCGAGGCGTTCGGCTTCCCGTACGCGGAGATCGCCGCCGCCCTCGACCGGACCGAGGCCGCGGTGCGCCAGCTGGCGGGACGTGCGCGGCGCCATGTGGAGGAGCGCAAACCGCGCTACGACGTCGACCCGGCGCAACGCCGTGACCTCACCGAGCGGTTCCTCGCCGCGGCGGCGGGCGGCGACATCGAGGAACTGCTGGCCCTGCTCGCCCCCGACGCGCGGCTCGTCGGGGACAGCGGCGGAAAGTCCAGGGCGCCGCTGCGGATCATCGAGAGCGCCGACAAGGTCGGCCGCTTCCTCTTCGCCGTCGCCCACGACCAGGCTGATGCCCTCGACCACCGGTTGCTGGAACTCAACGGCGGACCCGGCCTGCTGCTGCTCCTGGGCGGAAAGGTCGACTCGGTCGTTCAGCTCGACATCGAGGACGGGCTCATCCAGTGCGTATATATCGTGCGGAACCCTGACAAGCTCACCCACTTCCGCGACCTCCCGGAGAAGTAGCCGGCCCCTGGCCGCCCGGCCCTTCGTCGCGCCTGTCCGAAGCCCCGCGTCCTGCCCGGTCGTGGGGCTCTTTGCTGCGTTCGCCTCACGGCGCCACGAACGTCCTGTGAACGCTCTGCGGCAGAGACCCGTTTCCCTGCGTGACCGACCGAGGATTGGTCTTGACCAAGGGTGTGTACCGTCCTATGGTCTCAACGTTAAGACAGGAACCTTTAATAAATAACGTCGCGGAATAGCCGCTGGGTGATTGCGGAGGACAGGGTGGGGACGACGCAGCTGGAATCGGTGCAGGAGCCGAAGTACTGGCACCTCAAGACCGTGCTCAGTGAGGCACTCGACTCGGACTTTGCGGTGGGGGAGATCCTGCCCAACGAGCGCGAGCTCGCCGCCCGGTTCGGAGTCGCCCGAGCCACGCTCCGGCAGGCTCTGGAACAGCTCGAACTCGAAGGAAGGCTGCAGCGTCGCCGCGGCGTCGGGACCACCGTCGCGCCGCCGCGCGTCGGGGTCGCCGTCTCCACGGCACAGCGGGACTGGTCCGGCGGAGGTCCGGCCGAGGCCTGGCAGCCGGTGGACTGCTCCACCGCGGTCGCGCCGTCGTCGGTGGCGGCCGTGCTCGACGTGGAAGCCGACGAGCTGATACACATCGTGCGCCGGATCCGGGTGACCAACGGGCAGACCGTCGCGGCGGAGTTCCTGTACGTCCCGTCGTCATCCGTGCCCGAACTCTCCGCGATCGACGCTCCGTCCGGTCCTGCCCGGGCCCGCCGTGTCCTGCGCGAGCTGCACCGTCTCGGCCTCGACGGCCAGGACCGGTCGGTGGAGCTGGGCTCGGCGCGTGTGGACGACGCCAAGGAGCTCGACCGGCTGCCCGGCGCCCCCGTGCTCGTCGTCACCACCCGCTACCTCGCGGCGGGCGGTACCGCCGCGCTCTCCGTCGCCACGTACCGGGCCGACACCTGCCGGCTCACCTTCGGTGACTCGGGAGACCTGGAGATCAGCCACCACGACCAGGAACGCCGGGCCTCCTGACCGGAGCCGGCTCCACCGGTCCGCGCCGGTAGGTACCGTCCGCCGGCAGGCACCGTTCGCCGGTGTGCACGGCCCGTCGCAGTCAGCGGCGGGCCGTCACCGTTCCCTCCACCGCGAAGAGCTGCTCCTCCACGTGGTCGAGCGCCAGCCGTAGCGCACCGGTGGCCACCGCGGCCTCACCGAGCAGCGACAGCGTGACCCGTGGCGGCCGGAGGCAGTAGCGGGCCAGCTCGCTGCGGAGCGGATCGAGCACATCGTCCAGCCCGGTGGCCCAGCCGCCCACCACCACGAGCTCGGGGTCCAGCGCCAGCGCCAGCGCCGCCACATCGTGCACCAGACGCTGAATGAAGCGTTCGACCGCGGCCTGAGCCCGGGCATCGCCGCGCCGGGCCTCCGCGAACACATCGGCGACCGCGGGCTCGTCCAGCGGATCCAGCGGGGTGTCCGTCGTGGACAGAAGCCGCTCCGGAGTCACTTCACGGCCGAGCAGATGCAGCGCGCCGATCTCGCCCGCCGCACCGCCGAACCCGCGGTGCAGCCGTCCACCGATCAGCGAACCGGCACCCGGGCTCAGCCCCGCCAGGACGAACACGATGTCGTCGGACTCGGTGGCCGCGCCCTTCCAGTGCTCCGCGACCGCCGCGGCATTGGCGTCGTTCTCCACCAGGACCGGGCAGCGGAAGGAGCGCCTCAGCCGCTCGCCCAGCGCGAGACCCGTCCAGCCGGGCAGGGCGGTGCCCAGCCGGACCGTCCCGTCGGCCTCCACGATGCCGGGGCTGCCGACCCCGACCGCGCGCAGACTGCTCCTGGCCACGCCCGTCCGCCGCAGGAGGTCGGCCACCACGGCCCTGACCTTGTCGAGCCGGTCATCGGCGCCGGCGGTCTCCGACACCTCGCGGGCGCCCGCGCCGATGATCCGGCCGTCCAGCCCCGACAGCAGCGCGGAGACGCGGTGCGGGCCGATCTCGATGCCGAGCAGATGCCCGGCCTCGGCACGGAACCGGAACCGGCGGGCCGGCCGCCCCTGGCGCCGGGTCTCGCCCCCGTCGGGCCCCGACTCGACGACCAGCCCGGCCTCGAAGAGCCCCTCCATGACACCTTCGACCGTCGGACGGGAGAGTCCGGTGATACGGGTCAGGTCCGTCAGGGTCGGGGAGTCGGCACCTCGCAGGGCATGCAGTACCACCGCGGAATTGATGCGTCGCAACAGCGACGGATCCCCACCGGTCAGCCGGCCCACGGTGTGTCCTCCCAGCTCTAGCGCATGTCAGGCGGATGGTACTCGCTGCCCAGGTGCGGGGCGACCGTGGGCCGCGAGGCGGTTCCCAGGAGCCGGGAATTCAGCCCGGGGCGACGAACCCGGATTCATATGCCGCGATCACCGCCTGGGTACGGTCCCTCGCGCCCAACTTGGCCAGTACGGCACTGACATGGGTCTTCACCGTCTCGACGCCGACCACGAGCTTGGCAGCGATCTCCGCGTTCGACAGGCCACGGGCCATCAGCCGCAGGACCGCGGACTCCCGCTCGGTCAGGGCTGCCCGGTCCATGGCCGCGCGCGCCTTGCTCGTCCCGTACTCGGCGGCGAGCTGCCGGACCGCCGCCGGGAAGAGCAGCGACTCGCCTTCGGCGACCAGGCGCACGGCATGCACGATCTCGGCAGGCCGGGCACGTTTGAGGAGGAAACCGTCCGCACCGGCACGCAACGCCTCATAGACATACTCGTCGTTCTCGAAGGTGGTCACCACAAGAATCTTCGGCGGATCAGGCACCGTACGCAGCACCACCCGGGTGGCCTCGATCCCGTCCATCAACGGCATCCTGACATCCATGGCCACCACATCGGGGCGCAGCTGATGCAACAGAGGGATCACGGCGGCGCCGTCGCCCGCCTCGCCCACCACCTCGATATCAGGCTGGGCCTCAAGGACCGCACGCAACCCCGCGCGGACGAGGGGCTCGTCGTCGACCAGAAGTACGCTAACCGGCATTGGGCCACCCTAAGCGCTGTCCCGCACCCCCTGGCGGGCGCACGACGACAGCTGCGGCACCTCGCCGCGTCGCCGGAACACCCGCCCGCACCCGGTGTGCCGACGCCCCCTGTCTCGCGACCTGCCGCATTCGACGCCGCGCCGCCGCACTGATGGGCGAAGGGCTAAGGGGCAGCCCTGAGGCCGTCCAACGGGAGCCTGGCACGAACGCGCCACTCCCCTTCGTGCGGACCCGTCTCGGCCTTTCCGCCCAGCAGCGCGGCCCGCTCCCGGATGCCCCGCAGTCCGCTCCCGCCGCCCGGCACCGCTGCCGAATCGGCTATCGCGGCACTGAGCGGATTGGTCACCTCCAACTCCAGCCCGCCGTCGGCGACGGTGATCCGCACGCGGACGGGAACCGTACCCGAATGACGCAGCACATTGGTGAGGGACTCCTGAAGGATGCGATATCCCTCGCGGGAGACCGCGCCCGGAACCTGCTCCAGCGGACCTGACACGTCAGCGTCGATCTTCGCGCCCGAGCCGCGCGCGGAGTCCAGGAGCCGGTCCGCTTCCACGAGCGTCGGCCGTTGCCCTACGGGCGGCCCCGATTCGCGCAGCACCCGCAGAACCCGCTCCAGATCGTCGAGCGCGTCCCGGCCCGTCTCCTCGATCGCGGCAAGGGCCCGTTCTGTGAACTCCGGGTCGTGTGCAGCCCGGGCCGCGCCGGCCTGTACGACCGCGACCGTCAACGCGTGCCCGATCGAGTCATGCAGCTCACGCGCGATGCGGTTGCGCTCCAGCAACTGCTCGGTGCGCTCCTCCAGAGCGGTCAGCCGCTGCACCGGCGAGGGGCCGAGAAGCTGCTTGGCAGCCTCGGTGATCAGCCGGCCGCTCAACACGACGACGGCGAGCAGCGGCAGAAGGGGCAGAGGGGAGAGCAGGGCATACCACCAGTGCGGCTCCACCCCGCGGACCAGCCATTGATCGCTCGGGCCGCTGCCGGAGGCGGTGAGGACGAGGTCCACCGCGGTTGCCGACAGCCACACCGTCGCGTACCCCACGGGAACGGCGAGCAGCATTCGTATCTCCAGCCACAGCACGGTTCTCCAGCGGTCACCCCAAGTGGCGGCCGTGGCCGCGGAGATACTGGCATCAGCCTTGCCTCGTTCCTCCGGTGCGAGCAGAAGTTGTGCCTGTACCCCCTCGGCCAGCCGCATACCGGGCACCAGACCGACCGGTACCGCGAAGACCATGGGCGCCCATGGGGAATCCGGCGAAATGAACAACCACACGCTGTAGCCCGCACCCGGGATGAGGAGATGCAGCCACCGGGTGTAGGTGACAGATGCGGCGAGCGGGCGCAGAAGGCGGAACATGCAGCCATCGTGCCAGCCCGCATGCGTGCGGCGGCTCCCCCGCGAGAGGGAGACGATCCCCACGCGCGAGGGAAGCGGGGACCCGGACGAGACGGCGAGGCTGAGGACATGACCAGCATCGACGTCCACAAGCTCACCAAGGCATACGGCACGACCCGTGCCGTGGACAACCTCACGTTCAGCGTGCGCCCGGGGCGCGTCACCGGCTTCCTCGGTCCCAACGGCGCGGGCAAGTCCACCACCATGAGACTCGTCCTCGGCCTCGACCGGCCCACCGGCGGCAAGGCCACGATCGGCGGGCAGCCCTACGCCGCGCTCAACGATCCGCTGCGTCGGGTGGGCGCCCTGCTGGACGCTCAGGCCGCCCATGGCTCGCGCACCGCGCGGAACCACTTGCTCGCCCTGGCGGTCAGCAACGGCCTCGGTGCGCGCAGGGTCGAGGAGGTTCTGGAAGAGGCAGGCCTCAGCGAGGTCGGCGGAACCCGGATCAAGACCTTCTCACTCGGCATGCGACAGCGGCTGGGCATAGCGGCCGCCCTGCTGGGCGAGCCGGAGGTCGTGCTGCTGGACGAGCCGTCCAACGGTCTCGATCCGGAAGGCATCATCTGGATCCGTGAGCTGATGAAGCGGCTTGCCCGCGAGGGACGCACGGTCCTGGTCTCCAGCCATCTGATGAACGAGACCTCGTCGTTCGCCGACCACCTCGTGATCCTCGGCCGGGGCCGGCTCCTCGCCGACCTGCCGATGCAGGACTTCCTGGACTCCCGCAGCAAGCCCCGCGCACGGATGCGGACGACCGAATCCACGCGGCTGCGCGATGTCCTCATCCGCAAGGGATATGACCCCGCGCAGGGCGAGGACGGCTCATGGACCATCGAGGGCGCGAAGGCAGGGGAGGTCGGTGCGATAGCCGCCGCCGAAGGCATTCCTGTCCTTGAACTCGTCGATGAGCAGGCCACGTTGGAACAGGCCTACCTCGACCTCACCGCCGACGCCACGGAATTCGCATCGGCGCCGACCTCATCCGCCAACCGTCAGGAGGCCTGACCATGTCGACCACCGCAGTACTGCGCTCCGAGTGGATCAAGATCAGATCGGTCCGGTCCGTCACGGGATCCTTGATATCCGTCCTCGCCGTGACACTTGCCGTCACCCTGCTCGCGTTCTCCACGGTCGGCCAGGCCGAGGCGGACAATGTCGACGCCGAACCGGTCTTCGACGCCTTCTACGCGCTGAACTTCGGCCAGATCGCGGCCATCAGCTTCGGAGCGACCGCGATCTCGTCCGAGTACCTCAACGGAGCCCTGCGTATATCGCTAGCCGCCGTGCCACGCCGCAATCTCTTCTACGCTGCCAAGATCGCCCTCGTCGGAGCGCCGGCACTCGTCGTCGGCCTCGTCACCAGCTTCGGCGCCTTCCTGGTGGGACAGCTGTTCATGGGCGAGTACGCGATCGACCTGGGGGAGCCGGGCGCGCTGCGGGCGGCCTTCGGGGGCGGGATCTATCTGGCGCTGATGGCCCTGTTCGCCGCCGGACTGACCGTTGTGCTGCGCAGCGCCGTAGCCGTGCTCAGCCTGCTCATCCCGTTCGTCCTCATAGTCTCCTTCGTGGTCGGTGATGTCGCAGGCGGAGTTGCGCAGTATCTACCGGACCGGGCAGGACAGTTGGTGCTCCACCAGAACCCCGAGGGAAGTCTCGGACCGTGGGGCGGGCTCGCGGTGACAGCGGCCTGGGCGGTGGCTGCCCTATTGGCGGGCTGGTGGGCGCTCCGGCGCAGGGACGCGTAGCCGGTTGCCACGATCCAATACGGCTCAAGGCGGCTGAAAGCACCTCAAAGGCCATGGCGAGGAGCGGCTTGTCAGTGCTGCACGGTTTACTGGCGGCATGACCACCGCACATCACCTCCGCCTCATCGACACGATGCGCACCTCGGGCTTTCCCACGGAGCGCATCCGGTCAGGCTCGGGAGTCAGCGGGCCCGGCTACCACACGGCGTCCCTGCATGCGGACGTCGATCACTGGGACGACGACGAGGTGCGGCGACTGGAACACCGGGCCCAGTGCCTCGCGGAGCATGACGCCCTGCTGACACTGCTCGCCGGTCGCTGGGGTGAGCCGCAGGCGATCAGCCTGTGGAGTGCACAGGAGCGGATGACCGCCGGCGAGGAGATACCGGAGGCATGGGCCGATACGGTTGCGGGCTGCGAGTTTCTCCAGCTCTGGAGGATCGAGGAGCGGTGGATCGGCATCGGTCTCTACCTGGAGGAGGAAGGGCCGGGGTGTGAGTTGAACGTTGTGGTGACGGAGATCGATCCGCCGTGACCTGAGCAGGCCGTCGGCCGTCGGTCGGAACGACGTTCGGGGAGACGTTCGGTGCGGTCGAGACCTGATGCCGGGAACGGAGGCTGTGGCGCCAGGCGTGTCAGGTGGCTTCCGCGGGATCGGTGAGATCGGCGGGATTGGCGGGGGTAGCGGGGAAAGCGGGGTCGGCGGTGTTGTGGTCGACGCAGGCGAGGAGGCGGCCGTACTCCTCCGCCATTGTCTGAGCGGTCCAGTGGGCGTTGAGGCCGCTGGGGTTGGGCAGGGCCCAGACGCGGGCGCCGCCGATTGCGTGGTCCTGTGGGCCGATCCGTGCGGTACGCCTGCCGAAGGCCGTGCGGTACGCCGTGACCCCTACGACCGCCAGCCATTGTGGTCGCAGCAGTTCCACCTTGGCTACCAGGATCTGACCGCCCTCGCGGAACTCCTCGGCGGTGAGCTCGTCCGCGCGGGCGGTGGCCCTCGCGACCACATTGGTGATGCCGAGGCCGTATCGCAGCAGTTCGCTCTGTTCGGCCGGTTTCAACTGCCGCGGTGTGAAGCCCGACCGATGGAGTACCGGCCAGAACCGGTTGCCGGGGTGGGCGAAGTGGTGGCCCGTCGCCCCCGTCATCAGGTTCGGGTTGATCCCGCAGAACAGCACACGCAGGCCGCCCGCGACCACATCGGGAACGGTGCGGTCGCGGGCGGCCTGGAGCTCTTCGGGTGTCATCCGGCGGTGGTCGTGGCCGTCAGAGGATGGAGCCCGGCGTGTATGCGGCGGCCTCGGGGTGCTGCTTGGCGATCTCCTCGATGCGGGAGACCAGCGCCGTGACCTGGTCGCCCGCGGCGCCGGTGAAGGAGAGCTTGTCGGCCATCAGCGCGTCGAGCTGCGCGCGGTCCAGCGGGATGCGGTCGTCGGCGGCCAGCTTGTCGAGCAGCTCATTGCGCTCGGCGCCCTGCTCGCGCATGGCCAGGGCCGAGGCGACCGCGTTCTCCTTGATCGCCTCGTGGGCTACCTCACGGCCGACACCCGCGCGCACCGCGCCCATCAGGACCTTGGTCGTAGCGAGGAACGGGAGGTAGCGATCCAGCTCACGGGCGACGACTGCCGGGAACGCCCCGAACTCGTCGAGCACCGTCAGGAAGGTCTCCAGCAGACCGTCGAACGCGAAGAAGGCGTCCGGGAGCGCCACCCGGCGGACCACGGAGCAGGACACGTCGCCCTCGTTCCACTGGTCGCCCGCCAGCTCACCAGTCATCGACGCGTATCCGCGCAGGATCACCATCAGGCCGTTGACCCGCTCGCAGGACCGGGTGTTCATCTTGTGCGGCATCGCGGACGAGCCGACCTGACCCGGCTTGAAGCCCTCGGTCACCAGCTCGTGCCCGGCCATCAGACGGATCGTCTTGGCGACCGACGACGGGGCCGCGGCCAGCTGGACCAGCGCGGTCACCACGTCGTAGTCGAGCGAGCGCGGGTAGACCTGGCCGACCGAGGTGAAGGCCTGGGAGAAGCCGAGGTGTGCGGCGATGCGCTGTTCGAGGTCGGCGAGCTTCCCGGCGTCGCCGCCCAGCAGGTCGAGCATGTCCTGCGCCGTGCCGACGGGGCCCTTGATGCCCCGCAGCGGGTAGCGGTCCAGCAGGTCCTCGAGCCGTCCGTAGGCCACCAGCAGCTCGTCGGCCGCAGTTGCGAACCGCTTGCCGAGCGTGGTCGCCTGCGCGGCGACGTTGTGGGAGCGGCCGGCCATGACCAGCTCGCGGTACTCGCCCGACAGCTTGCCGAGCCGGGCCAGGACCGCCACCGTGCGGTCGCGCATCAGCTCCAGGGAGAGCCGGATCTGCAGCTGCTCGACGTTCTCCGTGAGGTCCCGGGACGTCATGCCCTTGTGGACCTGCTCGTGGCCGGCGAGGGCGTTGAACTCCTCGATCCGGGCCTTGACGTCGTGCCGGGTGACCTTCTCGCGCTCGGCGATCGAGGAAAGGTCGACCTGGTCGATGACACGTTCGTAATCGGCGAGCGCGGCGTCCGGAACCTCGATCCCGAGGTCCTTCTGAGCGCGCAGCACCGCCAGCCACAGCTGGCGTTCCAGCTTCACCTTCTGCTCGGGGGACCAGAGGACGGCCAGCTCCGTGGAGGCGTAGCGGCCGGCCAGGACATTGGGGATGCGAGGCTTCGCAGACACAGCAGTCACGTGTCCGGATTCTACTGGTGGTTTGTGCAGGCCAGCGCCGCGGTCCGGTTTGTGGGTTGCTACGAGAGCGGCGCCGAGTCGATCCGGCGCCAGGTCGCCACGGGGCCGGGGACGCCGTTGTCCTCGGGGGTGACCCAGAACGCCCGACCCAGCTCGGCGCTGTACTGGGCGCCCGTCCGGCCGTCGCCGGACGAGCGGCCGGTCAGGCGGCGGCCGATCCACGGCATCAGGTGCTCGCGGGCGAAGCGGAGGTCGTCGACCCGCCGCCTGGCCCACCCGGGCGGTACGGCGGTCGACAGGGGCGTGCGCCAGTCGTTCTCCGGAGGCAGTCCCAGCGTCTGCCAGACCGCCTCGGCGACCCTGGTGTGCCCGTCCCCCGTCAGATGCAGCCGGTCGACGTCCCACATCCGGGGATCACCCAGGGCCGCTGCCCCGTACAGATCGACGACCACCGCTCCGTGCCGGGCAGCCAGGTCGTCGACCAGGGCGAACAGCTCCTCCATCCGCGGACGGAAACGCTCCATCACCGGACCGTTGCGCCCCGGGCTGCGCATGAGCACGAGCGTGTCGCACGAGGGGGCGAGTCGCTCCACGGCCTCTTCGAGCCGTCCGCGGACCATGCCCATGTCGCACTTGGGCCGCAGTGTGTCGTTGAGTCCGCCGACGAGTGTGACGACATCCGCCCGCATGGCGGCGGCCACATCGACCTGCTCGTCGACGATCTGGCCGATCAGCTTGCCCCGTACGGCGAGATTCGCGTAGCGGAATCCCGGCGTGCGGGCGGCGAGCCGTCCGGCGAGGACGTCGGCCCAGCCGCGGTACGAACCGTCGGGCAGCAGGTCCGACATGCCCTCGGTGAACGAGTCGCCGACCGCGACAAGACTGTTGTAGGAGGCATTTGTTTCCATGGCGATGCGATCGTATCGCGGCGGATCCGGCCACTCCCGGGGGCCGGAAAAGGCCGGAAAAGGCCGGAAGGGAACGGAAGGGGCCGGACGGGGACGGAAGAGGCCGCGGCCGGAATCCCGTGCCGCGGCCCCCGCATCGGTCAGCGCGCCTTCGGGCGCCCCACCAGCTCGCGGAGCACGTCCTCCATGGTGACCATTCCGGCCAGCCGGTCGTCCTCGTCGAGCACCGCCGCCAGGTGCGTACGGCTGCGTCGCAGTGCGGTCAGGGCGTCGTCGAGCGGTGTGCCGGCCCGGACCCGCGCGATCGGGCGCATCGCCGTCACCGGGAAGGGCACATCGCGCGGTGCGGCATCGAGGGCGTCCTTCACATGGAGGTAGCCCAGGATCCGCTCCTCGCTGTCCATCACGGGGAAGCGCGAGAAGCCGGTCTCGTTCGAGAGCCGCTCCAGCTGTTCCGGCGTGGTCCCGACCCTGGCGTACACGACCCGGTCCACCGGCATCACCACATCACGCACCGGACGACGACCCAGCTCCAGGGCGTGGCGCAGTCGCTCGGCCGAGCGGTCGTCGACCAGCCCGGCGTCGCCCGAGTCCGTCACCAGCCGGGCCAGTTCGTCGTCGGAGAACGTGGCGGACACCTCGTCCTTCGTCTCGACCCGCAGGATCTTGAGCAGCGCGTTGGCGAAGGCGTTGATCGCGAAGATCACCGGGCGCAGCGCCCTGGCGAGGGCCACCAGCGGTGGTCCGAGCAGCAGTGCGGCGCGAACGGGCTCGGCCAGAGCGATGTTCTTCGGCACCATCTCGCCGAGGAGCATGTGCAGATACGTCGCCACGGACAGCGCGATCACGAACGAGATCGGATGGATCAGTCCGTGCGGCACGCCCACCGCGTCGAACACCGGCTCCAGCAGGTGCGCGAAGGCCGGCTCGGCGACGATACCGAGCACCAGCGTGCAGAGGGTGATGCCCAGCTGCGCGGCCGCGAGCAGCGCCGATACGTGTTCGAGGCCCCAGATGACGCTGCGCGCCCGCCGGTTCCCGGCCTCGGCTCCGGGCTCGATCTGACTGCGGCGCACGGAGATCAGCGCGAACTCCGCCCCGACGAAGAAGGCATTGACGACCAGGGTCATCAGTCCGATGAAGAGCTGGACGGCGATCATCGTGCGTCCTCCGTCCGCTTGTCGTCGCCGGGCAGCGGCGCATGCAGCAGCGCCCGCGCGGCGCGGCGTCCGGATGCGTCGACCACGTCGATCCGCCAGTCCGCCAGCTCGACGGTGTCACCCACTGCCGGGATGCGGCCGACCTCGGTGGCGATGAGCCCGGCGAGCGTCTCGTACGGTCCGTCCGGCACCCGCAGTCCGATCGTCTTCAGCTGGTCGATGCGCGCGGCGCCGTCGGCCGACCACAGAGTCCGCCCGTCGGCGTCCTCGCCGGCCGGTGCGAGGTCCGCGGTCTCGTGCGGGTCGTGCTCGTCGCGCACCTCGCCGACCACTTCCTCGACGATGTCCTCCAGCGTCACGA
This sequence comes from Streptomyces sp. NPDC001933, assembly GCF_042890955.1. Classification (NCBI taxonomy): domain Bacteria; kingdom Bacillati; phylum Actinomycetota; class Actinomycetes; order Kitasatosporales; family Streptomycetaceae; genus Streptomyces; species Streptomyces sp. NPDC001933. The sequence goes on from NZ_JBIASS010000008.1 coordinate 86,763, forward strand.
CGCCCGCCGTGCCGCCGTACTCGTCGATGACGACGGCCATGGCGAGCTTGCCCGACAACCGGTCCAGGAGCCGGTCCACCGTGAGCGTCTCCGGTACGAGCAGGGGGTCGCGCAGCATCTCCGACACGCGGGTACGGGACCGCTGCTCGGCGGGGATGGCCAGCACGTCCTTGATGTGCGCCACACCGACGACGGTGTCCAGGCTGCCTAGGTAGACGGGGAAACGGGACAGGCCCGTCGCCCGGGTGGCGTTCGCGACGTCCTCGGCGGTCGCCTGCGCCTCCAGCGCGGTGACCTGGACCCGGGGGGTCATCACGTTCTCCGCCGTCAGTTCGGCCAGGTTCAGCGTGCGGACGAACAGTTCCGCCGTGTCGGCCTCCAGCGCACCTTGCTTCGCGCTGTGCCGGGCCAGCGCCGCCAGCTCCTGCGGGCTTCGCGCGGAGGCCAGTTCCTCGGCCGGTTCGAGGCCGAAGCGGCGCACGATCCGGTTGGCGGTGTTGTTGAGGTGGCTGATGAAGGGGCGGAAGACGGCGGTGAAGGCCCGCTGCGGGGTGGCCACGGTCTTCGCCACGGCGAGCGGGGAGGAGATCGCCCAGTTCTTCGGGACCAGTTCACCGACGATCATCAGGAACACGGTGGACAGCGCCGTTCCCAGCACCAGGGCCACCGAGGACGCAACGCTCGGGGAGAGGCCGACCGCCTCCACCGGACCGCGGATCAGCTTCGCGATGGACGGTTCGGAGAGCATGCCGACCACCAGGTTGGTGACGGTGATGCCGAGCTGCGCGCCGGAGAGCTGGAAGGTGAGGCTGCGTACGGCCTTCATGGCGCTCGCCGCGCCCCGCTCGCCCCGCTCGACGGCGCGTTCGAGCTGTCCGCGCTCGACCGTCGTCAGAGAGAACTCGGCCGCGACGAAGGCGCCGCAGGCCAGCGAGAGCAGTACCGCCACGAGCAGTAGAAGCACTTCGGTCATCGGTTCACCTCCGTCCCATGATCGGGCAGGGGCAGGAGGATCGCTCGGTGCCGGCGATGTCGACTACTGGGAGGCTCGCCCATGGGCGGACGCTCACACCTTTCGGAAGGATCGGACAGGAGGACACCATGGTAAAGGATCGGCAAAGGCAGCCGTCTTGTCGGTGATCTTCTCAGTCGCTGAGCGGCTTCACCCAGCGCCGCCAGTGATCCTCGCGGTGGTAGCCGCTCGCGGCCCAGGTGTGGTGTGCCCGTTCGTTGGCTTCGAGGACCATGGCGTCGACCCGTCGCCCGCCAAGGGCGAGGAATCGCTGTTCCGCCGCTTCCATCAAGGCGGTGGCGACCCCTTGTCGGCGGCAGTCGGGGTGCACGGCCAGCCGGTAGGCGGAGCACCGCCAGCCGTCGAAACCGGCGATGACGGTTCCCACGAGGCGGCCGTCACGGGCCGCCAGCAGCAGGGCTTCGGGGTCTGTCGAAATGAGCCGGGCCACTCCGTCGTGGTCGTCGCTGATGCTCGTGCCCTCCGCGGCCTCGCGCCAGAAGCGCAACACGGTGTCGATGTCGGGGAGGCCGGCGTGGCGTATGCGGAGATCACTCATGGGGCGAGCCAAGCAGAGCGCGGATCCGTTCGGCGAATGATTTCGCCATCGGGAGGCGGTGCGGCGACTCGGCGATTCCGTGACTCCGCGGATCGGCGATTCCGCGGCTCAGTGATTTCGTGACTCGGTGAACCCACGGATCAGTAGGCGGAGTTGACGTTGTCGATGGATCCGTAGCGGTCGGCGGCGTAGTTGGCGGCCGCGGTGATGTTGGCGATGGGGTCGGTGAGGCTGTTGGCGGTGCCGGCGACGTGGTAGGCGCTGAAGGTGGGCTGGATGACCTGGAGCAGGCCCTTGGAGGGGGTGCCCTTCTGGGCGTTGACGTCCCAGCCGTTCTGGGCGTTGGGGTTGCCGCTGGACTCGCGCATGATGTTGCGGTGCAGGCCCTCGTAGGTGCCGGGGATGCCCTTGGCCTTCATGATGGCGAGGGATTCCTTGATCCAGCCGTCCAGGTTGTTGGCGTAGCCGCTGTTGCCCTGGGTGTCGCCGCTGGTGGTGGCCTTGGCGACGGCGGGGGTGGTGGGCTGCTTGGTCTCGGCGGCGTGTGCGGAGGTGGAGGTGAGGGTGAGGGCGGCTGCCGCGGCGGCGGTGGTGGCCAGGGCGGTGACGGACAGGTTGCGCAGGCGGCTGGTGCGGTTCAGGGCGTGGGTGGTCATGCGGAAGTGACTCTCCTTGGTGAGGGGGGTGTGCCGTCCGGGGTGGGGGGCGGCGTGCGGGGCGGGGGCCCTGCGCGGTCCGGCGGGTGGTCCGTCCGGGCCGGTCGCGGTGGACTGCGACGAGAACCATGGTTAGCGGCGGCCGGGACGGGGGTCAATGATGTGACGTACTACCCCAATACGGAGCAATGTCCGAAATGAACCACTCTGGACCGTTTTCACGCTGCTTGGGACGACCCTGTTTCTACTATCCGGCTTAGGGTGTGACGTGGCCCCTGTGGGTGGCATCACACCCACAGGGCCATTTCGAGGGTTTAGGCGGGCGTTCTGTGCATGCCGACCCGTGCGCCGGCGCCGGTGCACTGCTCTTGCCGGTGCTAGCGCACGCGCGCTAGCGTGTTGCTGTGCCCAAGACTCAGCTGAACGTGAGAGTGGACGAGGCCACCGCCGAGGCCGCGCGACAGCGCGCGCTGCAGAGGGGGATGAGCGTGAACCGCTACATAGAAGAACTCGTACGGCAGGATGCGGGCGAGGTCGGCCACACCTTCGTCGAAGCCGCGGCCGACTTCATGAAGCAGTACGAGTCGGTGTTCGCCGAAGAGATCGGCCCGGAGCGCAAGGGCACGCGTTGAACCTCCAGATCGACCTTTCCTGGCTGCTCATGGTGGCCGAGCACAAGACCCCCGGCGACCCGCAGGTGGTCGACTGGGGTGCGCTCGTGGCCGCCGTGGCCCGTCATGAGGCCGAGATCTTCGGCAGCCCCGTCTACAGCGACCCGCATTCCCGGGCTGCCGCGCTCCTGCAGTTGCTGCTTCATGTCCCCGCGCTCGAACACTCCAACGCGATGTTCTCCTCGGCCGTCGCGTACGGCTATCTCGTCGCCTCCGGGCTCAAGGTCATCACCTCGCCCGAGCAGGTGCGTGACCTGGCCCGGCTGGTGAAGGAGGGCAAGGCCGACGTCCGGGCCATCGCCGACGAACTCCGCCAGTGGAGCCTGTGACCGTCCCGGCAGCGGAGCCCACGACAGCCCCGCGCCGGAGGAGCCGGTGACAGCTCCGGCGGTGGCGTCTGTGACCGTCCCGGCAGTGGAGCGGAGCCCGTGACCCGCCCCGGCGGCACGGCGGCGGTGGACCGATCCGCGTACGACGGCGGACCGGCGCGTCAGGCCGCCACGCCGGGGCGGCGCGCCACACCCAGCACGCATGTCGACGTGGGCAGCCGGATTCCCCACTCCGGCATCCTGACCCTGCGGTACGTCTCCACTACGAATCCGGCCTTCTCGATGGCGCCCAGCGTGTCGCGACCCGTATGGCAACCGCCTGTCATCAGCGGCCAGACCGTACGGTCCAGCGCTTGCTGCGTCACCGCCATGGCCCGGTCGTCGGCCCGCACATGCTCGAAGAAGCGCAGCTCACCGCCGGGCCGCAGCACCCGCACGATCTCCGCGAGCGAACGCTCCACATTCCGTACGCTGCACAGCACCAGCGAGGCGACCGCCCCGTCGAACGCCTCGCTCTTCACCGGCAGCGCCTCCGCCGCGCCCGGCACCACATCCACCGGGAGCCCGGCACGCAGCGCCGACCGCACCGCCAGCCGCCGCAGACTGTGCTCGGGTTCGATGGCCACCACCTCCGACACCGCGGGCGGGTAGTGCGCGAAGTTCAGGCCATTGCCCGCGCCTATCTCGATGACCCGGCCGGACATGCCGGCCAACAGCTCCGAGCGCACCGCGGCCAGCCCCGCCTTGGTCTCCGCGACCACGCTCATCCGGGCGTAGAACCGGGCGAAGACGGGGTGGTGCACCGCGTCCTGTGGGATTCTCGTGCTGCGCAGACGCATGACGGACCTCCTCGACCGGGCGCTCCGGCAGAAAGTGCGGCTACTTAGATTCTCCCCCGTCCCGCGCCGCTCATCCGCTCATCCGGCGGGCCGATTCCCGCCCAGCTCCGCCGCGAGCCAACTCCCGGCCCGCGCACGGAAGTCGGCGGGCTCCAGTGCTCCCGCACCGGCCGGCACCGCACCCAGCAGCGGGGCGCCCGCCACCACGGGGAGATCCGCCAGATTGCAGCGCGACGCGAGATCCGGCTCGGCGGGCATGCTGCCCACCACCACGCCGAGACACCCCAGCCCCCGGGCCCGCAGCGCCTCCGTGGTCAGCGCGGTGGTGTTGAGCGTGCCCAGACCGGCGGGCGTCACGACCAGTACCGGCGCGTCCAGCAGCCGGGCGGCGTCGGCAAGGGTCGAACCCTCGTCGTCGAACCGTACGAGCAGGCCCCCCGCACCCTCGATCAGCACCAGATCGTGTTCGGTCGCCAGCTTCTGCGCCGCGTCGGCGATCTCGTACGGCCGCACCGGCGGGAGACCAGCCCTGCGGGCGGCCGTGGCGGGCGCCAACGGCTCGGGAAACCGGGCCAGTTCGACCGCGGTGACATGGCCGCCCGCCAACCGTGCCACCTCTGCGGCATCACCGGGTTCGCCGGGGGCCAGCCCCGTCTGCGCCGGCTTGAGCACCGCGACGCCACGGTCCGCGCACGCCGCCGCCACGGCCGCCGTCACGACCGTCTTGCCGATCTCCGTGCCCGTCCCCGTCACCACCAGAATCGTCATCTCAGCCCTCTCGCGCAGCCGCGCACACGGCGCGGCAGATCCGTGCCACATCCTCGTCACCGGTCACATACGGCGGCATCGTGTAGACGAGGTCGCGGAACGGCCGCAGCCACACCCCTTCCCGTACCGCCGCCCGGGTCGCGGCCGCCATGTCCACCTCATGATCGAGCTGTACGACGCCGATCGCGCCCAGCACCCGCACATCCCGTACCCCGGGCAGTTCCGACGCCGGGGCGAGACCCTCCCGCAGCCCCGTGCCGATCCGCTTCACCTCCCGCTCCCAGTCCTGGCCGAGCAGCAGATCGACGGAGGCGCACGCCACCGCGGCGGCGAGCGGATTGCCCATGAAAGTCGGTCCGTGCGCGAGCACCGGCACCTCGCCGCTGGAGATGCCCTCCGCCACCCGAGAGGTGCACAGGGTCGCCGCCATCGTCAGATAGCCGCCGGTCAGCGCCTTGCCCACACACATGACGTCGGGGGAGACCCCCGCATGCCCGGCGGCGAACAGCTTCCCGGTGCGGCCGAAGCCCGTGGCGATCTCGTCGAACACCAGCAGCACCTCGTGCTCGTCGCACGCCTCGCGCAGCACCCGCAGATACGCGGGGGAGTGGAACCGCATCCCGCCCGCACCCTGCACCACCGGCTCCACGATCACCGCGGCCAGCCGGTCGGCGTGCTCGGCGATCAGCTCCCGCAGATGCCGTACGTACGCGGCGTCCGGTTCCGCGTCGAATCCGGCCGGGGGCTCGTCCGCGAAGACCTGGCGGGGCAGCACCCCCGACCACAGCTCGTGCATGCCGCCCTCGGGGTCGCAGACCGACATCGGCTGCCAGGTGTCCCCGTGATAGCCGCCGCGCCAGGTGAGCAGCCGCTGCTTGGCGGGCCGCCCGGCCGAGCGCCAGTACTGCAGGCACATCTTGACCGCGACCTCGACGGAGACCGACCCCGAGTCGGAGAGGAAGACGTGCCGCAGCGGCTCCGGAGTGATCTCGACCAGCCGGGTGGCCAGCCGCACGGCGGGCTCATGGGTGAGCCCGCCGAACATCACATGGCTCATCCGGCCCAGCTGATCACGGGCCGCCTCGTTGAGCACCGGATGGTTGTAGCCGTGCACCGCCGACCACCAGGACGACATGCCGTCGACCAACTCGCTCTGCCCGTGGGCCGGTTCGGCCAGCCTCAGCCGCACCCCGGACGCGGACTCCACGACCAGCGGCTCCTGACGTCCCGGCATCGGGCCGTACGGATGCCAGACGTGGGCCCGGTCCAGGGACCGCAGCTCGGCCGGGGAGAGGGCCTCAGGCATTGGGGGCGAGATCCGTTCCCGCGCCCCGACGGCGGACCGCCACCAGGTCCGTGCGCGCGGCCGGCACCTCCTGGGCATCGGGCGCGGCCTCCCCGGGCGCGTCACCGCACGGGGCGCAGCCGCCGTCGTGCGAACCGCAGCCGCCGGACTCCGCACGGTGCGCGGGCAGGGTCGTCGTGCCCGCCCCCTCCACCTCGAAACCGGCGTCCGCGATCATGTCCAGGTCCGCCTGACCCGCCTGCCCCTCGCTGGTGAGGTAGTCGCCCAGGAAGATCGAGTTGACCAGGTGCAGGGCCAGCGGCTGCATCGAGCGCAGATGGACCTCGCGCCCGCCCGCGAGCCGTACCTCCACGTCCGGGCAGACGAACCGGACCATCGCCAGAATCCGCAGACAGCGCTGCGGGGTGAGGTTCCACTCCTTGGCCAGCGGGGTTCCCTCGAACGGGATCAGGAAGTTCACCGGCACCGAGTCCGGATCCAGTTCGCGCAGCGAGAAGACGACATCGACCAGGTCGGCGTCGCTCTCGCCCATCCCGGCGATCAGTCCGGAACACGCCGAGAGCCCGGCGGCCTGCGCCTGCTGGACGGTCTCCACCCGGTCCGCATAGGTGTGGGTGGTGGTGATGTCCCCGTACGTCCCTTCGGACGTGTTGAGGTTGTGGTTGTACGCGTCGGCACCTGCCGAACGCAGCCGGTCGGCCTGTCCGTCGGAGAGCAGACCGAGGCAGGCGCACACCTCGACGCCCTCGTTCTGTTCCTTGATCGCCTCGATGGTCTCCGACACCCGGTCGACATCACGGTCCGTCGGACCGCGGCCGCTCGCCACCAGACACACCCGCTTGGCACCGCCTGCCACCCCGGCGGCGGCGGCCTTCGACGCCTCGTCCGGTTTCAGCCAGGTGTACTTGAGGATCCCGGCCTTGGAGCCGAGCCGCTGCGAGCAGTACGAGCAGTCCTCGGGGCAGAGACCGGACTTGAGGTTGACCAGATAGTTCAGCTTCACGCGCCGCCCGAACCACTGACGGCGCACCTTTCCGGCCGCGGCCACCACTTCGAGCAGATCGTCGTCGGAGGTCGCCAGTACGGCGAGGGCTTCTTCGCGGGTCGGCAGCTCGCGCCGCAGCCCCTTGTCCACCAGCGTGTTCAGGAGGTCCATGGTCAAGATCCTGGCCTACGGCACGGCCCGCAGCCAAGGAGGAACCGGACAACAGAGCCCGCCGAGGGTGTGTGTATTGCCACACCATGACCTGTTGCAACCACGGTTAGGGTCTGTGAGCTGCCTACAAAAGGGACTGCTCATGCCCTTCGACCCGTTCGACTGGATCGACACCGAGGCGCGCCGCCGCGCGGACGCCGGACTCGTCCGGACCCTGCGCCCCCGGCCCGCCGCGTCCGGACTCCTGGACCTCGCGAGCAACGACTATCTGGGCCTGACCCGACACCCCGACGTCACTGCCGCCGCCGCCGAGGCCGCGCGCGAGTGGGGTGCGGGCGCGACCGGATCCCGACTGGTCACCGGCTCCACCGCACTGCATGCCGAACTCGAAAGCGAACTGGCCGAATTCTGCGGTTTCGAAGCGGCACTGGTGCTGTCATCGGGTTACGCGGCCAACCTCGCGGCCGTCACGGCGCTCACCGGCCATGGCTCGCTGATCGTCTCCGACGCGGGCAACCACGCCTCGATCGTGGACGGTTGCCGGCTCTCCCGCGCCGGAACCGCCGTCGTTCCGCATGCCGACCCCGAGGCCGTGCGCAAGGCCCTGCAGGCGCACGGAGGACGGGCACTGGCCGTCACCGATTCGGTCTTCTCGGTCGACGGCGACGCGGCGCCACTGCCCGAACTGGCCGGAGTCTGCCGGGCCGAGGGCGCCGCACTGCTCGTCGACGACGCACACGGCCTGGGTGTGCTGGGGGACGGCGGCCGAGGGGCGCTCGCCGCCGCCGGTCTCGCGGGCGGCGAAGGAATCGTCACCACGCTCACCCTCTCCAAGTCCCTGGGCAGCCAGGGCGGAGCGGTCCTCGGCCCGGCCCGGGTCATCGAACACCTCGTCAACACGGCCCGGACGTTCATCTTCGACACCGGCCTCGCCCCGGCCGCGGTCGGGGCCGCCCTCGGAAGCCTGCGGCTGCTGCGCCGGGAACCGGAACGGGCCGCCCGGGCCCGCGCGGTCGCCTCGGCGCTGTACGAGCAGCTCACCGGGGCCGGCCTGACCGCCGTGCGACCGGACGCCGCCGTGGTCTCGGTGCGCGCCCCCTCGGCGGACGCGGCGGTCCGGTGGGCGGCCGACTGCCGTGCCGCCGGAATCGCGGTGGGCTGCTTCCGGCCCCCGTCGGTGCCGGACGGAGTGTCCCGGCTGCGGCTGACGGCGCGGGCCGACCTGACGGAGGAGCAGATCGCCACCGCCGTGTCGGTCGTGCGGCGAACCGCTCCCACCAGCTGACCGGAGGGGTCCGGACCGCTTCCGTCAGCCGGCCGGAGGGGTCCGGACCGCCTCCGTCAGCCGATCGGAGGGGTCTCGACCGCTCCCGGCAGCCGGCCGGCCCCCCGGTGCAGGCCGACGACGAACGAGGTCCAGGCCGCTGCGGAGAACCGCAGCGGTGGTCTGGACACGTCCTTGGAGTCCCGCACGGCCAGCCGCCCGTCACCGAACGGTGCGGCCTCCACACAGTTGTTCATACCCGTGCTGCGGCTGCTGCGCCGCCACCGTAAGCCGTGCTGTGCGAGGCAATCCGACATGACGCCCCCCTCGGGCGGTCCGGGGTCACTGACCGTCGCGGTCGATCGCGGCGATGAGGTCCAACGAGTGCTCCGGCGACAGCGCGTGAGCCTGCATCGTGCGGAAGGCCGAGCTGTACGCCTCAAGGTCTTCTTTCCGCTCCAGGTAGAGGCTACTCGTCAAATGGTCGAGAACAACCACATCCAGATCAGAAGTGCTCGGAAATGAGAAGATAACGAAAGGCCCGGTGAGGCCGGCGTAGGCGCCCATCGAGAACGGCAGCAACTGGAGCTGCACATGGGGCAGTTGGGCAATCCGGGCCAGATGGCGCAGCTGCTCCCGCATCACCCGGCAGCCGCCGACCTCGCGCCGCAGCACCGCCTCGTCGAGCACCGCGCTCAGCCGCAGCGGCGGATCGGTCCGCAGCACCCCCTGCCGGGCGAGCCGCACCTCCACCAGGGAGTCCAGCTGGCCGGCGGGCAGCCCGTCCAGCGAGGCCCGGGTCACCGCACGCGCGTAGTCGGCCGTCTGCAACAGACCCGGCACCACCGAGGTCTCCAGCGTGCGAGCGGTCCGCGCCTGGGACTCCAGACTGATGAAGTCGCGGTACTGGGGCGGGATCAGACCGCGATAGGCATGCCACCATCCGGTGCCGCCGCCACCCGCCGAACCCGCCAGCGCGGCAAGGAGATCCCGCAACTGGGGGTCGTCCACGCCGTAGGTGTCCAGGAGCCGGGTCACATCGGCCGGCTGCACCCCGCTCACCCCGGTCTCGATCCGGCTCACCTTCGACTGGTGCCAGCCGAGCATCCGCGCCGCGTCCCGACTGGTCAGTCCCGACGCGTGGCGCAGACTCCGGAGCTCCTCCCCGAGCTTGCGGCGTCGAACCGCAGGGCCGTGCTGCATGCGCGGCCTCCCTCCCTCTTCTGCCGAGCGGACAGTGTGCCGCCCGCATACGGTCTTGCGTGGCAGGGTTCACCGCTTCGAGCGACAGATATATGCATATCTTGATGGAACGCCGTCCCAGAGGGCAGCATCGATGGCAATCTGGCGCGAAGCGCAACCTGTACCGATCGCGGGTCGGTTCGGGTGGGAAAGGGACGGCTCTCCATGGCAGACCAGCAGGAAGCAAACGTCACTCTGCCGAGCGAGCCGGTCTCGGTCTCGGCGGCCCGCAAATATGTGGCCCGGGTGCTCACCGAATGGGGTCTGGCCGCCGGCACCGACTTCGCCGACAGTATCCAGCTCATCGTCTCGGAGCTCGCGACCAATGCCGTCCAGCACACCTTCGGGCAGTCGCCCACGTTCACCGTGGACCTCCGGCTGGAGCGGGAGGAGCAGCTGCACCTCGGGGTGACGGACAGTCACCCCCGCTGGCCCAGGCGGCTGCCCGCCGCCGTCCAGCAGGACAACGGCCGCGGCATGGTGATCATCCGCTGTCTGGCGAAGGAATGCGGCGGCCGGCTCACCGTCACGCCCACCGCCGAGGGCGGCAAGACGGTGTGGATCGCGCTTCCGTGGAGCATCCCCGTGCGGAGCTGACCGACGCGCACCCCGTTTCGCCGCACAGACGCGCTCACCCCGCTTCGCCGCCCGGCCGCTGCGCCGAGCCCGCCTTCCCGAACCCGCTGCGCAACAGGGCCTGGAGCGTCGCCGCCGCGGCGCTCGCCCGGTCACCGCGGTGCACCACCGAGATCGTCCGCCGGAAGGAAGCGGGATCCAGCCGCCGTACGGACAGCGGTGTGGGTGACATCGCGGCGACCATCTCCGGGACGACCGCCATCCCGATGCCCGCACTGACCAGCGCGCACACCAGCGCATAGCCGGGCGACTCACAGACCACGGCGGGTGTCGCCCCGGCCTCGGCCAGTGCCTGCTCCACCCCGCGTCGCGGCGGATGCGTGGGCGCGCTGCTGATCAGCGGCCGGCCCGCCAGTTCGGTCACCGGCAGTCTCCCGCTGCCCTCGGACAGCATCTGGCCGACCGCCGTGATCAGCACCAGCTCCTCGACCAGCAGCGGTTCGGCGAAGACCCCGGCGGGCCAGGGCGTCGCGGCGGCCGGCTCGTACACATGGGTCAGCGCCAGATCGACCTCGCCGGCGGCCACCGCCGCCACCCCCTGGGGCGGTTCGTACTCGGTGACCGCCAGCTCCACATCCGGGTGGGCACGACGGAAGGCGCTCAGCACCGGCGGCAGCAGATGGATGCCCGCCGTGGTGAACGTGCCGACCCGCAGGCGTCCGCCGGACAGTCCGGAGAGGCGGGCCAGCTCATGGCGGGCCTGGTCCATCTCGTCGAGGACGCGCCTGGCGCGTCCGGCCAGCAGTTCGCCCGCGGCCGTGAGCCGGGCGCCTCGGTGGTGACGTACCAGCAGTGCGGCGCCCGCCTCCCGCTCCAGCTTGGCGAGCTGCTGGGAGAGGGCCGGCGCGGTGTAGCCCAGACGTGCGGCGGCCCGGGTGATCGATCCGGCCTCCGCGACCGCCACCAGCGCCGCCAGCCGTGTCGGGTCGTACATTAAGCGTTCCTTTTGGCAGACCCAGAAGATTGCAAGTACACGCTAATGGCTCTGCCGGGTCAGGGTGGACCCATGGACGCACAACTGATCGCCTTCGTCGGGGTCGCCGCAGGAATGGTCGCGCTGCCGGGCGCGGACTTCACCGTCGTCGTACGCAACGCGCTCGCCTCCCGGAGCGCGGGGGTGGCCAGCGCGCTGGGCGTGGCCGGCGGCCTGCTGGTGCACACCGCCCTGGCTGTCGCCGGGCTCGCCGCGGTGCTCGTGGCGGTGCCCGCCCTGTTGCGTACCGTCCAGCTGCTCGGCGGGGTCTATGTCCTGTACCTCGGCATCAGCGCCCTGCGTGCGGCCCGGCGCCGCGCCCCGGACGGGGACGGTCCCGAGGACCGGCCCGCGGACCGGGGACGCGTGCGCGCGCTGCGGCAGGGCTTCCTGACCAATGCGCTCAATCCCAAGGCGCCGGTGCTCTTCCTGAGCCTGCTGCCCCAGTTCGTCCCCGACGGGCAGCCGCCGCTGCCCAGGACCCTGCTGCTCGCGGCGATCGTCGTCGCGATGGCGCTGGTCTGGTTCCCGGCCGTGGCGCTGCTCGTGGACCGGCTGGGGCGGTGGCTGCGCCGGCCGCGTACCGCGCGCGCCATCGAGGGCGGCAGCGGCGCGGCGCTCACCGCGCTGGGGCTGGTGCTGGTGACCGGCCCGCTGCCGCACTGAGCGCGGGAGGAGCCGGCGGCCCCGGCCCGGCGGCCGGGCCCCTCCTCAGCGGACCCGGCCGTAGTAGACGCTCTTGGTCCAGATCTTCTCCAGCCGCACCACGGAGCCGGTCCTCGGTGAGTGCCAGATCTTGCCCTTACCGGCGTAGATCCCCACGTGGTAGATGCTGCGGCCGTAGTGGAAGAAGACCAGATCGCCGCGTTTGCGGTGCGAGGCCGAGATGTGCCGCGTCCGGTTGTACTGCTGCTGGGCGGTGCGGGGGAGCTTCTTGCCTGCCTTCTTGAACGAGTAGAGCGTCAGCCCCGAGCAGTCGAAGCGGTTGGGCCCGGTGGCCCCCCAACCGTAGGGCGCCCCCTTCTTCGATGCCGCGATCTTGAGCGCCTTCATCGACAGTGTCGCCGCCTGGGCCTCCGTCGCGGCGCCCGGGGCGAACATGGTGCCGCCGACGGCGGCGAGTGTGAGAACCGAGGCCGTACCGGCCCGGACAAGCAGAGACGGGACATGAACCTGCGCAGTCATGCGCAACCCTTCGTCAGCCGCCTGTGAAGGATGACCTGTCGGGTTCGGGCTGGCGAAGTTGCCCGGCCGCGTTCGGCGGCTTCACCCCGAGGGTCGACCGGTGTTCAGGCCGACCCGTTGTGCTCGGGTCCTCCACTCCTGCCGATCCACTTCTGTCGACCAGGCATCCGGACGGCGGCAGGACTCGGCGTCCGCCCGGACCGCCCCGCCGCGGTGGCGGGGGCTTGTCGTCCCAGGGATCTTGACTCACCGGCTGCCGGATTTCCGAGCTGAAACAGGGATATGTGAGGCTCCTCACGACTGATCCGTTCGGGTGGACATAGTGATTTTTTGACGACCCGTCGGTGATCCGGAAGGGGTTCGTACCAGGCACGGAAGGCTGGATTCCGCTCACTGTCCACGTGTGAAACGCAAATTGAGTGGTCCCTCGGGAGGGGGACTTCCTACGCCGAACGAGCGAGGATTTTCGGTGAGACCGTCGGGCGTGTCGAGTACGGGAGTTGGGTGAAGGGCCGCCGGACGGCGAGGCAGGGGGAGTTGGGCGGGCCCCGCCGTCGGCACGCGGGCGTGGGATTCGGTCAACTGCCCTGAGCAGGGGGTACGGTGACGCGTCCGGACCGCCGTTCCCCGTCCAGCACGCGCAGCGCACGGGCGAGCGTGGCGGCGTGGATGCGTGCCTCGCCGCGCTCGTGCATCAATGCGAGGGCGTCCCGCAGCGCCCGTGACCGCGCCACGAGTGCCTGTGCGGCGCGCAGTGCGCCATAGGTGTCGCTGCCTCGGGCCGGGTTGATCCGGCCTACCTGGTCGAGGACTTCGAGGTAGTGGTCGATGAACTCCCCCTCGGTGCGGGTCAGTGCGGGCAGGGGCGGGAACTCCGGTGGCTGCATCGGGCGTTCACCTCGCGCCGTGCGGCGGGAGTGAGGAATTCCGGCTCTCCAGGACGTGGTCCACCAGCCCGTACGCCTTGGCGCCCGCCGCGTCGAGGATGAGGTCGCGTTCGGTGTCGGCGGTGATCTGCCCCTCGGTGCGGCCCGTGTGACGGACCAACAGCGTGGTGAGCATCGCGCGGACCCGCTCCAGTTCCCGCGCCTCGATCTCCAGGTCGGAGGGCCGGCCCCGCACCGGCTCGGTGAGCTCGGGCTGCCGCACGACGACCCGCGCGCCGGGCAGTGCGTACCGCCGGCCGGGAGCGCCCGCGGCGAGCAGCGTGGAGGCGCAGGAGCCGGCCTGGCCGAGACAGTAGGTCTCCACCTCGCAATCGAGGTACTGCATCGTGTCGTAGATCGCGGACATGGCCCCGAACGAGCCGCCGGGCGAGTTGATGTAGAGCGATACGGGCCGGTCCGGGGCGTCGTGCTCCAGATACATGAGCTGCGCGATCAGATCGCCGGCCGCGGCGTCGTCGACCGGGGTGCCGAGGAAGACGATCCGTTCGGAGAGCAGCTTGGAGTACGGGTCGAGGGTGCGGGTCCCGTTGGATGTGCGCTCGGTGAACTCGGGCAGAACGTGACGGGCGGTGGGACGGAACAGCATGGCGATGCCTTTCCTCCGGGGTCTGCACGGGGTCTGTACAGGCGCTGCGCGGGGCCGCACCGGCTTCCGTAAAAAATGTACAGGACGTACAGACAGCTATGATGGGGAGCATGGCCTACGAGATTCCGGTGACGCAAGCCCGGGCTGAGCTCGCCGAACTGATCAACCGCGTCGTCTACGGCGGCGAGCGCGTGGTCGTGACGCGCCACGGCAAGCCGCTGGTGGCGCTTGTCTCGGCCGCTGACCTGGAGCGACTGGAGAAGGGCGGGGCGGCCGTCGAGGAGCAGGTGATCAGTTCGGTCTCCTCGCTCGACTCCGCGGTGTCCGCTCCCGGCGAACGGCGGCGGTTCGGTATCGCGGCGGAGCACCGGCAGCACGGCGAGCCGGGCAGCTGAGCCCTGCCCCCGCGGTCCGCGCCGGCGAACGGCCTGCGCGGACCGATGCCCCTGGGCCGGCCGAAGACCGGCTGACGCACGGGAATTTACGTGCCGGAATCCATGTGCCGGAAATGTCGCGCCGGATTTAACGCGCCGGAAAAACTCCGGTCCTAACGTGCACCGTCTCGCGCGAGTCGGCGGTTCGCCGTCCAGCGGCCGTGCCGGACACGGCCGATGCCTCGCCGCGCCCAGGGACGGTACTGGGCACCGGACCGTGAGGTGGAGCCATGCGACTGACCCCGCACGAACAGGAACGCCTGCTCGTCCATGTCGCCGCCGACGTGGCGCGGCAGCGCCGGGCGCGCGGACTGCGGCTCAACCATCCCGAGGCGATCGCGCTGGTCACCGTCCACCTGCTGGAGGGCGCCCGCGACGGCCGTACGGTCTCCGAGCTGATGGCGTCGGGCCGTACGGTGCTGGGCCGCGACGACGTCATGGACGGGGTGCCCGAGATGATCCACGACGTCCAGGTCGAGGCCACCTTCCCGGACGGCACCAAGCTCGTCACCGTCCACGATCCGATCGTCTGACCGGAGGTGCCATCGATGATTCCCGGCGAGATCCTGTACGCGGACGGGCCCGTGCCGTTCAACGAGGGGCGCCCCGTCACCCGCCTCACCGTGCTCAACGCCGCCGACCGGCCCGTCCAGGTCGGCTCGCACTACCACTTCGCCGAGGCCAACCCCGGCCTGGACTTCGACCGTCCGGCCGCCCGCGGACTGCGGCTGAACATCGCCGCCGGCACCGCCGTGCGCTTCGAACCCGGCATCCCGGTCGACGTCGAACTCGTCCCGCTCGCCGGAAGGCGCGTCGTCCCCGGCCTGCGCGGCGAGACCGGAGGTGCCCTCGATGGCTGAACTCGACCGCGCCGTGTACGCCGACCTGTTCGGCCCCACGACCGGCGACCGCATCCGGCTCGCCGACACCGATCTGCTCGTCGAGATCGAGGAGGACCGCTCGGGCGGCCCCGGACTCGCCGGTGACGAGGCCGTGTTCGGCGGCGGCAAGGTGCTGCGCGAATCGATGGGCCAGGCCCGCACCACGCGGGCCGAGGGCGCCCCGGACACCGTCATCACCGGCGCCGTGATCATCGACCACTGGGGCGTCGTCAAGGCGGACATCGGCATCCGCGACGGCCGGATCACCGGGATCGGCAAGGCCGGCAACCCCGACACCATGGACGGCGTCCACCCGGACCTGGTCATCGGCCCCGAGACCGAGATCATCGCGGGCAACGGGAAGTTCCTCACCGCCGGGGCCATCGACGCCCATGTCCACTTCATCTCGCCGACCCTGATCGACCAGGCGCTCTCCTGCGGGATCACCACCCTGGTCGGCGGCGGCACCGGACCGGCCGAAGGCACCAAGGCCACCACCATCACCCCGGGGCCATGGCACCTCGCCCGGATGTTCGGTGCGCTGGACGCGTACCCCGTCAACATCGGCCTGCTCGGCAAGGGCAACACCATGTCGCGCGAGGCCATGCACTCCCAACTGCGGTCCGGCGCACTCGGATTCAAGATCCACGAGGACTGGGGCGCCACCCCCGCCGTCATCGACGCCTGTCTGGGCGTCTGCGAGGAGACGGGCGCCCAGCTCGCCATCCACACCGACACCCTCAACGAGGCCGGATTCGTCGCCGACACCCTCGCCGCCATCGCCGGCCGCTCCATCCACGCGTACCACACCGAAGGCGCCGGCGGCGGGCACGCACCGGACATCATCGGCATCGTCTCGGAGCCGTACGTCCTGCCCAGCTCCACCAACCCGACCCGGCCGCACACCGTCAACACCATCGAGGAACACCTCGACATGCTGATGGTCTGCCACCACCTCAACCCGGCCGTGCCGGAGGACCTTGCCTTCGCGGAATCCCGGATCCGGCCCACCACCATCGCGGCAGAGGACATCCTGCACGACCTCGGGGCCATCTCGATCATCTCGTCCGACTCCCAGGCGATGGGCCGCATCGGCGAGGTCGTGCTGCGCACCTGGCAGACCGCCCATGTGATGAAGAAGCGCCGCGGAGCACTCCCCGGCGACGGACGGGCCGACAACCGGCGGGTGCGTCGCTATGTCGCCAAATACACCATCAACCCGGCGGTCGCCCAGGGGCTCGACCGGGAGATCGGCTCGGTGGAGCCCGGCAAGCTCGCCGACCTGGTGCTGTGGGAACCGGCGTTCTTCGGCGTCAAACCGCAGACCGTGATCAAGGGCGGCCAGATCGCGTACGCGCAGATGGGCGATGCCAACGCCTCGATCCCGACCCCGCAACCGGTGCTGCCCCGCCCGATGTTCGGCGCGGTGGGCCGCTCACCGGCGGCCGGCTCCCTCAACTTCGTGGCCGACGCGGCCATCCAGGACGGCTTGCCGGAGAGCCTTGGTGTCGGCAAGAGCTTCGTGCCGATCAGCAGTACGCGCGGCGTCACCAAGGCGGACATGCGGGAGAACGACGCGACTCCCCGGGTCCGGGTGGATCCCGACAGCTTCGCCGTGACGATCGACGGCGAACCGGTCGAACCGGCGCCCGCCGCCGAACTCCCCATGGCCCAGCGTTACTTCCTCTTCTGATGCGGTGCACAAGACACCCGACGCGGGCCGTTCGGTGAGCCGCGCCGCGCTGCTCGTCCTCGCCGACGGCCGGTTCCCCGCCGGCGGCCACGCCCACTCCGGTGGCGCCGAACAGGCCGTGAAGTCGGGGCGGATCCGCGACGCCGAGGACCTTGCCGAGTTCTGCCGGGGCCGCCTGCACACCACCGGACTCACGGCCGCCGCACTCGCCGCGGCGGCCGCCCACGGCCACGACCCGCTCGCACTCGACGAGGCCGCCGACGCCCGCACACCGTCACCCGCCCTGCGCGCCGTCGCCCGCAGGCTCGGCCGGCAGCTGATGCGGGCCGCCCGTGCCACCTGGCCCGGCCCCGAGCTCGACGCGCTCGCCGAGGCCCGGCCGCGCGGCGCACACCAGCCCGTCGTCCTCGGCCTCACCGCACGATCGGCGGGGCTCGGGCCCGAGGACGCCGCGCACTGCGTGGCCTACGAGACCGTCGGCGGACCGGCCACCGCCGTCGTCCGCCTGCTCTCCCTCGACCCCTTCGAGGCCACTGCCGTACTCGCCCGACTCGCCCCCGAACTCGACCGGACCGCCGCACAGGCCGCCGCCGCGGCGCACGGAACCGTCGACGCGCTGCCCGCCGCCTCGGCCCCGCTCCTCGACATCACCGCCGAGGCACATGCGGCCCGCCCGGTCCGCCTGTTCGCCTCATGACCCCGCAGGAACCAGGAGCCGCACCCATGCACCTCGACCACACCCAGCACGGGCTCGCCGCCGTGAGCGCCGACGCCGCACGCCCGGACGGCACCCGGCGCGCCCTGCGCATCGGACTCGGCGGACCGGTCGGCTCGGGCAAGACCGCGACTGTCGCCGCCCTCTGCCGGACCCTGCGAGACCAGCTGTCCATCGCGGTGGTCACCAACGACATCTACACCCGCGAGGACGCCGCCTTCCTGCTGCGCCACGCCGTACTGCCGCCCGAGCGCATCCAGGCCGTGGAGACCGGCGCCTGCCCGCACACCGCGATCCGCGACGACATCTCCGCCAACCTCGAAGCCGTCGAGGACCTGGAGGACACCGTCGGGCCACTCGATCTGATCCTGGTCGAATCCGGTGGCGACAACCTCACGGCGACCTTCTCCAAGGGGCTCGTCGACGCGCAGATCTTCATCATCGACGTGGCGGGCGGCGACGACATCCCGCGCAAGGGCGGCCCCGGCGTCACCACCTCCGACCTGCTCGTCATCAACAAGACCGACCTCGCCCCGCACGTCGGCTCCGATCTCGACCGGATGGCCCACGACGCCGCCCAGCAGCGCGGGACGCTCCCCGTGGTCCTCACCTCGCTCACCTCCGGGGCGGGTGTCGGGCCCGTCGCCGACTGGGTGCGCGAGCGGCTCGCCGCCTGGACCGCATGAGCATCGAGGCCACCGCCCGGATCACGGCGGCGCTCGACGGCCGGGGCGTCACCTCGCTGCCTCTGCTGGAGGGCGACGGACCGCTCGCCCCGCGCCGCACCCGTGACATGTCCGGTTCCGGTGCCCGGGTCACCGTCGTCGGCGCCATGAGCGCACCGCTCGGCGGGGACCGGCTCACCATCGTGTCGCGGGTCGAAGAAGGTGCCCGGCTCACCGTCGACTCCGCCGCGGCGACCGTGGCCCTGCCCGGCACGGGGCGCGAACCCGCCACGTACGACATCGAGTTGAGCGTGGCGGAGCGGGCCGAGCTGTGCTGGCTGCCGGAGCAGCTCGTCTCGGCCCAGGGCAGCGTCCTGCACATGACCACGCGCGTCCGGCTCGCGCCCACCGCACGGCTGGTGCTGCGGGAGGAACAGATCCTCGGCCGCCACGCCGAAACCACCGGCACCCTCGTCAGCCGCCTCACCGTGCACCGCGCGGGCCGGCCGCTGATCGACCAGCAGATGGCCTACGGGCCGGGCGCACCCGGCGGCTGGGACGGCGCCGCGGTCCTGGGCGGCCACCGGGCCGTCGGTCAACTCCTCGTCGTGGACCCGGTGTTCGATCAGCGGTGCCCCGATGCGCGAACGCTGGGGGACACCGCCGTCCGCACCCCGCTCGCCGGCCCGGCCGTGCTGGTCACCGCCGTCGCCCCCGACGCGCGCCTGCTGCGCGGAGTACTGGACGACGCGCTGAACGATCTGCTCGAAGCCCGCGCGGGGTGACCGCCGAGGCCCCCCGCCTCACCCCTTCCGGTCGTACGCCGCCAGCCAGGCGTCCTCCGCCGTGTAGTCGAAGAGCTTCTTCCCGTATGCCCGCAGCATGGCGGGGAAGGCCTCCGTCCAGTCCTGGCCCGCCAGCTGTGCCGCGATCCACTCCACCGTCTCCGGCAGCGACTCCACATAGCCGGTGACCGGCCGGTACCCCAGCTCACGCTCGGCGGCCGTCATGTCGTACACGATGGGATGGGCGCCGCTCCAGGGCGTCGCGCCGACACCGTCCTCCCCGAACGGGCCCGCCATCAGCACGGTCTCGGTCCTGCGGCCGAGCACCGCGTCGACGGCCTCGCCGATCTCCGCGACCGTCGGCGCCTGCGGATCCCCGGCGTTCAGCACCCGTGAACCGGGCCGCAGGGCGGCGAGCCGGATCAGCTCGGCCAGGTTGGAAGCGTGGACCGGGTGGAAGCGGGACTCCCCGCCGAACGCGAGCACCCGCCGGGCGCGGCCGTCCAGGAGACGCTTCACGAAGTACAGCTCACGCGGCGATCGGCAATGCGTCCCGTGGATCGCCCCGGGCCGCAGCAGCGTCACCGGCAGCGCGTCCCCTGCCGCCAGCAGATCCTGCTCCAGCTGTATCTTCCGCGTCCCGTACGTCGTGTCGCCGGCCGGCACGGTGCGCTGCGACTCCGGGAGCGGCACCGGATACCGCGGCGCCCCGTCGGGTTCGCCCTGCGTATCGAAGCTGCGGCCCCGGTCGTCCTCGTACACCGCACCGCTGGAGACGACCACCGCCGAACCGATGCGGTCCGCGAGGCCGGTCAGCTGACGGGCGTGCCCCGCGTCGTACGCCACCATGTCGACCAGCACGTCGCAGCCGTCGCCCAGCGCCGCCGCGAGCGCCCCCTCGGCATTCCGGTCCAGGGCGGTCGTGCGCACCGCCGCGTCCCACTGCGGATCCCGGCCGCCGCCGAGCGAGGCGGCCGTAACCTCCCAGCCGTCCTCGACGAGTGACCGCACCGCCACTCGTCCGATCTGTCCCGTCGCGCCCAGCACCCATGCGTGTCCCTTGCTCATGGGAGCCACGCTAGGGCCCGGCGGTCACCGATCCCGGCGGCGTTCACCGAGCGCGGATCCGCCGTCAGCGTCGCAGTTTCGGGAACTTCTTCGGGAACTTCTTGGACTGTCCCGCCTGTTCGGCCTGCGCCGCCTTCACCTTGACCGCGTACTCGTCCACGTACTCCTGACCCGAGAGCCCGAGGATCGCGTACATGATCTCGTCGGTGACGGCCCGGACCGCGGCCTTCTGGTTCTCCATCCCGGCGTAGCGGGAGAAGTCCAGCGGCTCACCGAAGCGGATGGTGACGCGCTTGATGCGCGGGACGGTCTGTCCCGGCGGCTGGATCTCGAACGTGCCCACCATCGCGCACGGCACCACGGGCACCTGCGCCGTGATCGCCATGACGGCCACGCCCACCTTGCCCTTGTAGAGCCGGCCGTCGTGCGAGCGGGTGCCCTCCGGGTAGATCCCGAGGAGTTCGCCCCGGCTCAGCACCCCGAGCCCTTCCCGGATCGCCGCCTGTCCCGCCTCCTTGCCGGAACGGTCCACCGGGATCTGGCCGATGCTCCGGAAGAAGGCGGCGGTCAGCCGCCCCTTCACCCCCGGTCCGGTGAAGTACTCGGCCTTGGCGAGGAACGTGATGCGCCGCTTGAGGATCGCGGGCATCAGGAAGTGGTCCGAGAACGACAGATGGTTCCCGGCGACGATTGCCGCACCGTCCTCGGGGATGTGCTCCAGGCCCTCGATCCTGGGGCGGAAGAACAGTCGCAGGAGCGGCCCGAGGATGACGTATTTGAGCACGTGGTAGAACACGGGGTGGCTCCTAATGCCTCTCGTCTGGATCATGCCTGGCTCGCCGGCGCACGTCTCCGGGAGGGCAGCCTATGTGCAGCTGTCGTCCTCCGTAACCGTCTTCCTGACGTAGTCCTGGACCGCCGCGTCGAGTCCGATGTCGTGCTGGGCCTGCTCGGAGAGGTGCCAGCGGTGTTCGAGGAGCTCGTGGTAGAGCTCGGCCGCGTCCATCCGGGCGGGCGCGTGGTCGCGTGCCGCGCGCACGGTGGGCCGGAAGATCTCCCGGACCCAGCGGTGGGCCAGCACCTCGGTGCGGGCGCCGTGCCGGTCGCCGGGCGCGTAGTCGTCCTGGGTGGCCATCCAGCTCTCCAGGTCGTTCAGGAGCCGGCGCGCCTGGTTCTCCTCCGCGTCCATCCCGGTGAGCCGCAGGAGTTGGCGCTGATGATGACCGGCGTCCACGACCTTGGGCACGAACGTGACCGTGTTCCCCTGGTCCGAGTGCGATATCTGCATCTCGGCGACGTCGAAGCCCAGGTCGTTGAGGCGCCGGATGCGGCGCTCCATGTAATGGTGCTTGCCCGCCGGGTAGACGGAGGTACGGGTCAGCTCCGTCCACAGCGCCTGGTAGCGCTCCTCGATCTCCAGGCCGAACGCGATCGGGTCGATGGACGGATGCAGCGCGCCCGATGCCTCCAGATCGAGCATCTCGCCGCTGATGTTGACCCGGGCGAGCTCGATGTCGTACCCGCGCTGCCCGTCGCTGAGCCGGGGGTGCAGCTCACCGGTCTCGGCGTCCACGAGGTAGGCGGCGTACGCGCCCGCGTCCCGCCGGAACAGGGTGTTGGACAGCGAGCAGTCCCCCCAGGCGAACCCCGTCAGATGCAGCCGGACGAGCAGGACGGCGAGGGCGTCCATCAGGCGGTGCACCGTGCCGGGGCGCATGGTCGTCTCGAACATCGAGCGGTAGGGCAGCGAACCGCCCAGGTGGCGGGTGATCAGGACGGGTTCCAGGGGCGAGCCGTCGGCCCCGGTCCGGCCGGTGACCACGGCGAGCGGGTCGACGGCGGGTATCCCGAGCCGGTCGAGCGTACGCAGGAGTTCGTACTCGCGCAGCGCCGGCCGTTCGGCGAGCTCCTTCACGGCCACGGTCTCCTCGCCCGCTCGCGCGTAGCGCACGACGTGCCGGGAGATGCCGCGGGGGAGCGGCACGAGGTACTCGTCGGGCCACTGCTCCAGGGGGATGTGCCAGGGCAGTTCGAGCAGGAGGGCCGGGTGTTCGGGGTTGGTGGCGCTGATCTGCAGAGTCATGCGGTCACAGTCCCTGGGTCGTGCGACGGGTCGACCGTGATCGGACCCCGAAGGGGCGGTGCGGGTCAAGACCCGGGTCCGCACCGCCGCCACGCGCCGTCAGTCCTTCAGATGCTCCAGGATCCGGTGCATCCCGCTGTTCCAGTTCTCCTTGAGCGCCACGACGGCCGCGTCCAGGTCACCGCGTTGCAGGCACTCGGCGATCCGCTCGTGCTCCTGTGCCGAGCGCTCCAGGATGTCCTGGTCGCCCAGGGCGACCCGCTCGTAGCGGTGCATCGTCACCTTCAGGGAGGTGATCAGCTTCATCAGCCGGTCGTTGGTGCAGCCGGACAGCAGCAGGTCGTGCCACGCGTCGTCGTAACGCTCTATGACGTCGTGCGGTGCCTGCGGGGCCGAGAACGCGCGGGCCTCCTCCAGGAGGCGGGGGGCCGTCGCCGCCAGATGCTCCGGATCGCTGGACTCCAGGGCGAGCGCCTCCAGCGTCGCGACGATCGCGGACAGATCGCGGAACTCCTGCGCGCTGAGCGGCGTGAAACGGAAGCCCTTGCCGCGCTCGCTGGTGATGACGCCCTCACGCTCCAGCGTGATCAGTGCCTCGCGCAGCGGAGTACGGCTGACACCGAGCTCGGTGGCGAGCTGCCCCTCGTTGATCGGCGAGTTGGTCGCGATCGTGCCGCGCCCGAGGCGCTTGATCAGTTCCTCCTTGACCTGTTCGCGCAACGGGCGGTTTTCGATTGGCATGTGAAGCTGCCCTCCCCTTCGGTCCGGTCGATTATCCGCTACCGGCGGGTCACGCGGTACCGGCGCCGTCGACGGGGATGACCGCCCCGCTGAGGAACGCCGAGGCGTCGGAGGCGAGGAACGCCACGGTCTGCGCGATGTCGCGGGGCTGCCCGATCCGGCCGAGCGGCCGGTCGGCGGCGTCGGCGTAGAACGCGTCGGAGCTCTCGCCCAGCTGGCGGGCCTCCTCGGCGAGCATCCCGGTCGCCGTGTCGCCCGGGCAGACACAGTTGACGCGGATGTTGTCGGGGCCGTGGTCGATGGCCATGGCGCGGGTCATGTTGACGACGGCGCCCTTCGACGCGCAGTACGAGACGGCCCGGCCGCCGCCGCGGATGCCCCATCCGGAGCCGGTGTTGACGATGGAGCCGCCGCCCTGGGCCGCCATCCCCGGGATCACCAGCCGGCTCATCAGCATCACCGAGCGGATGTTCACGGCCATCACCAGGTCCCAGTCGTCCTCGGTGATCTCGCAGACCGTGGAGCGGCGGATGATGCCGGCGTTGTTGAAGAGGACGTCCACGCCGCCGAACCGTTCCTGTGCCGTGTGCACGACGGCCTCGCAGTCCTCGCGCCGAGACACGTCGCAGCGTACGAAGGTTCCTCCGGTGTCCTTCGCGGTGTGTTCGCCGCCCTCCGTGTCGATGTCGGCGATCACCACGCGGGCGCCGAGCTCGGCGAGGACCTGGGCGGTGGCGCGGCCGATGCCGGCTCCGCCGCCGGTGACGATCGCGCGCTTGCCTTCGAGGGAGATCATCCTGGGCTCCTTGTGTCCTGGGTCGGGATGTCGAGATGTCGGGGTGTCGAGGGGCCGGGGTTACGCGGTCACATGGCCAGGCGGTACAGCGAGGTGCGCCGCCTGCCGGTGATGACGGGAAGGTGGCCGGACAGCTCCGCGTCGAGCGCGTCGTCGCCGGTGTCCAGGAGCAGCGGGCGGCCGCCGAGCGCGGCCAGTTTGGCTTCCGTGCACAGCACGAGCAGGCGCTCGCGGCCGCCCGCCGCGCGCAGCACGCGCGGCGAGATCTGCTGATTGCCGCGGCCGAGGAGGAACCCCTGGCCGCCGATGGGGGAGAGGGCGATCCAGGCGGGACCGAGTGCCAGGAGGGTGTCCTCCCCGGCTTCGTGGACCACGATGCGGGGCGGGTGGCCCGGCCGCAGGGCGAGCGCGTCGACCCCGGTGAGCGAGACGTCCGCGCCGAGCGCCGCCGCCACCGCCCGGGTGGTGCTGCCGGGGCCGAGCACGAGGAGCCCTTCCCCGACCCGCTCGGCGACCTCGGCCGCGATCCCGCCGACCGCCCCGGGCGAGGCGGTGGTGCTGCCGGTCTTGCGCTGCTGCACGCGGACCGGCACGTCGGGGACGGGCAGCCACCCGAACAACCGGGAGGTGACACGCCCTTCGCCCAGGGCGTCCTCGTCGCGGTCCATCACCTCGGCGTCCCGCAGCCGGACGCCGCCCGCGCGGGCGAGCCACGCCGCCGCGACCTCGCCCGCGGCACGCGGGCTGACCGCGAAGACGGCCGAGTGCATCTTGACGCCGGTCGGCACGCCGAGGACCGGGCAGGGGACGTCGCCGGGGGAGCTGAGGGAGCCGGGGGAGTTGGAGGAGTTGCAGGAGCCGAGGGCGCCGAGCACGTCCCGCGCGGTGCCGTCGCCGCCGGCGAAGAGCAGCAGGTCGACGCCCTCGTCGACGACCGCCCTCACCGCGGCGGCCGTGTCCGCGGCCGAGGTGTCGCGGCCGGCCCCGGCGGCGTACACGATCCGTTCCGCGAGCCCCGCGGCGGCGGCGGAGTCGGCGCCCAGCCGCCCCGCGGCGGTGACGACGAGGAGCCCGTCCCGGGCCGACTCGCCCGCACGCGCCGCCAGTTCGCCCAGGGCCGCGGCCGCCCGTGCCCCCGCCAGCGGGCGTGCGCCCAGCGAGAGCGCCGTGCGGGCCCGGTCCGGGCCGTCGGTGCCGCCCAGGCCCACCCGGCCGCCGAGCCCGGCGACCGGGTTGACCACCAGACCGACCCTCGTCACCGGCCGGCCTCACCGAGCACCTTGCGGCGGTACGCGCGCCAGGAGACCGCCCAGACCGCGGGGTCGTCCAGGGCCTGAGGGCGTACCCGGTGGATGGTCGAACGGTGCGGCGCCGTACGTACGGTCTCCGGGTCCTCGTACGCCTCGCGGGCGATCTCCGCGAGGATCGCCGCGTACTCGTCGAGGTCGGCGCGCGTGTACGACTCGGTCGGTTCCAGCGTCATGGGCTCCGGGACCACGTACGGGTGGTGGCTGGTCCAGTAGTGCGTGCCGAAGTCCGCGGCGCGCAGGCCGATGTCCTCGGAGTGCAGCCCGGTGTCCTGGTGGAGCTTCTCCCAGCTGTAGCGGACCTGCTCGACGCGCGGGCGCCCGGCCGCGTACGGCACGGAGACGCCCGGGATCTGCCGGACCTTGTGCAGCAGGTAGTTGTTGTTGAGGACCGCCGTCTCTGCGGCGGCCCGCAGACCCTCCGCCCCGAGCGACATGATCCAGGCGTAGGCGCGGACCAGGTTCGGCACGACGCCGTAGAACGGCCGCATCTTGCCGACCGACCCGGGCCGGTCGTCGTCCAGCCGGTACGTGCCCGTCTCCGGGTCCAACTCGACGGTCGGGCGCGGGAGATACGGGGCCAGCTCCTCGGTGACCGCGCAGGCGCCCGCCGCCGGGCCGCCGCAGGCGTGCGGGGTCGAGAACGTCTTGTGCAGGTTGAAGTGGCACAGGTCGAAGCCCGCGTCCCGGGCGCGGGTGATGCCGAGGATGCCGTTGGCGTTGGCCTGGTCGTACGAGCACAGGCCGCCCGCCTCGTGCACGATCCGCACGAACTCCTCGATGCGCGGGTTGTAGATCCCGGTGTCCTCGGGGTTGGTGATCAGGAGCGCCGCCGTGCGTGGGCCGACCGCCGCCCGGAGCGCCTCGATGTCGGGGTAGCCGTCGGCGTCCGGATGCAGGGTGATGACCTTGAAACCGGCGGTCTTCGCGCAGGCCGCGTTGGACGGGTGGGAGAAGATCGTCGTGATGACCTCGTCGCGCTGGTCCAGCTCGCCGCGCGCGGCGAAGTAGGCGCGGATCATGGCGACGTTGGTGTAGATGGCGGCGGAGCCCGCACCGGGCTGGAGCGAGACCCGGTCCATGCCGGAGAGCTCCTTCAGCAGCTGCTCCAGGCCGTGGATGATCCCGAGGACGCCCTGGACCGTGTCCTCGTCCTGGAGCGGGTGCAGCGCCGCGATCCGTGGGTCGCGGACGAACTGGTCGTTGACCTTGGGGCTGTACTTCATGGTGCAGGTCCCCTGGCCGACGTCGATGTTGAGATCGGCGCCGAGGTTCTCCTGCGAAAGGCGCAAGTAGTGTCGCAGGACCTGCTGTTGGGACATCTCCGGCAGGGCGGGCGGCTCGGCGCGGCGCAGCGCGGCGGGAATCACGGGCATGCCGAGGGACGGGTCGGCGGCCGGGACGAGGACGCCCCGCTCGCCCGGCGAACCCAGCTCGAAGATCAGCTTCTCGTCCCAGGACGCCTGCTGGAACCGGCGCAGCCGGGGCTTGTCGGCGATGCGCGCCTCCTCGGGGGAGACGGACACGGGCGCGTGCGAGGCGGTCACTTGACGATCTCCTTCAGGGTCGCGGCGAGCCGGTCGATGTCGGACCCGGTGTGGACTTCGGTGACGCAGAACGCGGCCTCGTGCGTACCGGTCGGGGTACCGCCGAAGATGCCCCGCTCCTTGAGTTCGGCGCGGATCTCGGCGGCGGTCCGGCCGCCCGTGTAGCGGACGGTGAAGTCGGCGAAGTGCAGGGCGTCGCCGTACGGGATCTCGATGCCGGGCACCTCGGCGAGGCTCCTGCGGGCGTACGCGGTCAGGGCGAGGATCGTCTCGCCGATCTCCCGCATGCCCTGCGGTCCCATCAGTGCGAGATAGACCCCGGCGCCGATGCCGTGCAGCGCGGCGGCCGTGCCGACCCACTCCTTGCCCTCCTCGCGCAGCGCGAACGAGGTCCGTTCGTAGGCGACGTCACCGAAGCCGTACTCGCCCTCGACGCTCGTCGGCACCAGGCCGAACAGCCGTGACGGATACTCGGCGACCAGCCTCTCCTCGTCGCGGGTGGCGATGAAACCGGCGTTCGCGCCGCCGAAGCTCTGGTGCAGGCCCAGCGGCTGGATGTCGCCGCACGCGATGTCGGCGCCGTACGCGGAGGGCGGCGCGAGCACGCCGAGCGTGAGCGGATTGCAGCCCACGACGTACAACGCACGTGCCTCGTGGGCGAGTTCGGCGAGGCGGGGGAGCGCCTCGTCGACGATTCCGAGCGCGGAGGGCGTGTCCGCGTACACCGCCGCGGTGTCGCCCGCGGCGAGCGCCTCGCGCACCGCTTCGAGGTCGGCGCGGCCGGTGGCCGGGTCGACAGGGACCACCGTCACGTCGTGGTCGGGGCGTACGTAGTCACGGATGCGGGAGAGCTTGTCGGCGTCGATCGCGGTGGCGACGAGCAGCCGTCGGCGGCCGGTGATCCGCCCCGCCATGCGCAGGGCCGTCCCCGATGCCTGGAAGCCGTCGTACACCGGGACGTTGACGATCTCGACATCGAGCAGCTCGGCCATCATCGACTGGTACTCCCACAGCGCCTGGAAGCGGCCGTGGTCCTCGTAGGGCTCGCCCGCGTATGCCGTGAGGAACTCGCTGCGGTTGACCACCTCGTCCACGACCGCCGGTACGTGGTGCTGGTAGCAGCCGGAGCCGAGGAAGCTGAGCGCCTGCCGCGTCGAGGTGTTGCGGCCCAGCAACTGTTCCATGTGGCGGGTGAGTTCGGCTTCCGAACGCAACGGCTCCGGCAGGTCGAGGGGGCGGTGCAGCCGGATGCCGTCCGGGATGTCGGCGTAGAAGTCCTCGACGCCCGCGGCGCCGATCTCCTCCAGCATCGCCTGCCGCACGGCCGGCACCGCGTTCGGGATGTAGGGATGGGTGTAGGTGTGGACGGAGTCCTGGGGTGACGTCATGCCGCGCCTTTCGCGTGCGCCGACTCGGGGGACGGCCATGGACCACAGCAGCAAAAGTCTTTGGGTGTACACCTCTTGACGGCAGCCTCCGTCATTCAGTGTTCTGAATACAGCATTAGGCATTCAGGCTCCAGGAGGCAAGAGTGTCAACAGGACCCACCCGACGGGCTGTTCTGGCCACAGGTTTCGCGACCGCGGCAACGTCCCTGGTCAGTGGCTGTGCCATGGGCGGCGCGGGCGGCGGAGAGGCCCGGGACATCGACGGCAGGAAGGACGACGAAGGGGGCAAGGTCAGAGGCAGGATCAGCGTCTGGTCGTGGGACGTGGCGGCCAAGGCCATGAAGCGCCTCGCCCGCACCTTCGAGGAGCGCCACCCCGGCACCACCGTCGACATCGTCGACATCGGCTACGACAACGCCTACGACAAGATCACCGTGGGCCTGCGCGGCGGCTCGGGTCTCGCCGACGTCCTCACGGTCGAGGGCAGTCACATGCCGCGCTTCACCGGCAACTTCCCCAGCGGCTTCTACGACCTGACCAGCCTCGGCGGCCGCTACGGAGGCGACTTCGACCGCGCCGCCTGGCGCACCGTCACCGGCAAGGACAGCGCGGTCCTCGCCCTGCCCTGGGACATCGGTCCCTGTGCGCTCTTCTACCGCAGGGACCACTTCCGTGCCGCGGGAGTGGACCCCGCGTCGCTGGTGACATGGGACGACTACGTGGCGGCGGGCGTCCGCATCAAGAAGGCCACCGGCCGCAAGCTGCTCATCATGGACTCCACGGACGCCGGGATCCTGCCGATGCTGCTCCAGCAGCAGGGCCAGTACTACTTCAAGGGCGGCCGGGTCGCGCTCGACACCCCGGAGGCCGTGAAGGCCCTCACCCTGATGAAGACCCTGCAGGACGAGGGGCTCGTCGACTACCAGAAGGGCTGGGACGGACTCGTCACCTGCACCAAGGAGGGCAAGGTCACCACCACACCCACCGCCGCCTGGTGGACGGGCACGCTCACCGACGAGATGCCTGAGCTGAAGGGCAGGTTCGGGGTGGTGCCGCTGCCCGGCTTCACCACCGACGGCATCCGCACCTCCAACGTCGGCGGCTCCACGCTCTGCGTCCCCGCGCAGAGCAAGAACCCCCGCCTCGCCTGGGCGTTCATCGA
Organism: Streptomyces sp. NPDC001933; assembly: GCF_042890955.1. NCBI lineage: Bacteria > Bacillati > Actinomycetota > Actinomycetes > Kitasatosporales > Streptomycetaceae > Streptomyces > Streptomyces sp. NPDC001933. The sequence continues at coordinate 116,157 of NZ_JBIASS010000008.1, forward strand.
GTTCCTGCTCACCGGCAGGGCCAACCAGGTCTCCATGCTCAAGCGCGAAGGCCTCTTCCCCGCCTATCTGCCCGCGCTCGACGACCCGTACCTGAGCGAGAAACAGGAGTACTTCGGCGGGCAGGCCGTCCTCGACGTGTTCGCCCGGCTCGCCCGCAACATCCCTCCGGTCGAGAACAGCAAGGACGACGCGAAAGCCACCGACATCGTGGTCTCCGCCGTCAACGGTGTGATGCTGCGCGGCAAGGACCCGCGTGCCACCCTCGACTCGGCCGCGCGGCAGCTCGCCACGGCCACCGGCCGCGAAAGGGTGAAGTAGCCCGATGGCCGTCCACACCACCTACGACCGGCCGGTCGCCCCCGCCCGTGCCCCCCGTGCCCCGGCCACGGCGCGCCGCAGACGCCGGCGCCCCACCGCCTGGATCTTCGCCGGACCGGCGGCCGTCCTCTTCGTGCTCTTCTTCGCCTACCCGCTGGGCGCGAGCTTCCTGCAGAGCTTCACCACCGAGGACGCCGGCGCCACCCGCTGGGCCGGACTCGACCAGTACCGGCGGATGATCGAAGACCCCGCCTTCCTGGAGTCCCTGTTCAACACCGGGGTCATTCTCGTCGTGCAGGTCCCCGTCATGATCGGCCTGGCCCTCGTCCTGGCCGTCCTGCTCAACCAGTCCTGGCTGCGCTTCCGCGGCACCTGGCGGGCGGTCTACTTCCTGCCCGCCGTCACCACACTCGTCGCGTACGCCGTCGTCTTCCAGGTCCTCCTCAAGACCGACGGCGGCCTGGCCAACCAGATCCTCGGCGCCGCCGGTATCGGCCAGGTCGACTGGCTCAACAGCCCCACCTGGGCTCGCGTCTCCCTGATCGCGTCCCTGACCTGGCGCTGGACCGGCTACAACGCCGTCATCCTGCTCGCCGGACTCCAGTCCATCGGCAAGGAACAGTACGAGGCCGCCGCCATCGACGGCGCCACCACCTTCTCCACGTACGCCCGGGTGATCCTGCCGCAGCTGCGTCCCGTCGTCCTGTTCTGCGTGATCACCTCCACCATCGGAACACTCCAGCTCTTCGACGAGAACTACGTCCTCACCCGCGGCGGCCCCGACGACGCGACCCTCACCCCCGTCGTCTACCTCTACAAGGTCGGCTTCCAGCAGCTCGACTTCGGCTACGCCGCCGCCATCGCCTGGGTGGTCGTGGCCCTCATCGCCGCGATCTCCGCCCTCCAGTACGTCGCCTTCGGAAGGGAGCGCCGCCGGTGACCGCCCTCCAGCAGCCCCCCGTACGCGTCCACCCGGTCCGGCGCCTGGGCCGCTACGCCGTGCGGCTGCTGCTCGCGGCCGGTGCCGTCGTCAGCCTGGTGCCGTTCCTCTGGATGGCGATCGCCGCGACGCACTCCACCTCCGACCTGTTCCACTCGCCGCCCCCGTTCCTGCCCGGCGGCCGGCTGCTCGACAACCTCGCGCGGCTCCAGGACACCATCGGCTTCGGCCGGGTCCTGCTCAACAGTGTCGGCATCGCCGTCGTCCACACCGCGCTCAGCTCGCTGATCTCCGCCATGTGCGGCTACGGACTGGCCAAGTACCGCTTCCGAGGCCGCGGTCTGCTGCTCGGCGCCGTGCTCGCCACGATGATGATCCCGTTCCAGGTACTGCTCGTGCCGCTGTTCCAGATGATGGCCAGCGTCGGCTGGATCGACTCGTACCAGGCGGTGATCCTGCCGTTCCTGGCGAATTCCTTCGGCATCCTCCTGATGCGGCAGGGCTTCGTCGACTTCCCCGACGAGCTCCTCGAATCCGCCCGCATCGACGGCTCCGGCGAGCTGCGCACCTTCTACCAGGTCGTGCTGCCGTGCGTGCGCCCGCAACTCGGCGCCCTGGTCATCTTCACGTTCATGGCGCAGTGGAACAGCTTCATCTGGCCCCTGCTCATGCTCAACTCGGAGGACAAGTACACCGTGCCCGTCGCGCTCAACACCCTCACCGGTCTCTCCCACGTCGACTACTCCGGCCTGATGCTCGGCTCGCTCCTCGCCACGCTCCCGCTGATGCTCCTCTTCCTGCTGTTCCAGCGGCAGTTCGTGGCCGGGCTGCTCGGCGGGGCGGTGAAGGGATGAGCCGCCCGCCCCGTGTCCCGGGCATCCTCTACGGCGGTGACTACAACCCCGAGCAGTGGCCCGAGGAGGTCTGGGCAGAGGACGCCGCGCTGATGCGCGAGGCCGGTGTGAACATGGTGACCGTCGGCGTCTTCTCCTGGGCCCGGCTCCAACCCGGCCCGGACTCCTGGGACTTCGACTGGTTCGACCGGCTCCTTGACCTGTTGCACGTCCACGGGATCGCCGTCGACCTGGCCACCGCGACCGCGTCACCGCCGGCCTGGCTGGTCCGCGCCCACCCGGAGATCCTGCCGGTCACGGCCGACGGCGTACGCCTCGAATTCGGCTCCCGCCAGCACTACTGCCCCTCCTCGCCCGACTACCGCGCCGCCGCGCTCCGCCTCACCCGCACCCTCGCCGAACGCTACGCACACCACCCGGCGCTCGCCCTGTGGCACATCCACAACGAGTACGGCGACCACGTCACCGAGTGCTTCTGCGCCCGCTCCGCCGACCACTTCCGCGCCTGGCTCACCGACCGTTACGGCACCGTCGACGCCCTCAACCACGCCTGGGGCACCGCGTTCTGGTCGCAGCGCTACGGCAGTCACGAGGAGATCGAACCGCCGCGCACCGCACCCGGACCGGTCAACCCGACACAACTCCTGGACTGGCGCCGCTTCTGCTCCGACGCCCTTCTCGAATGCCACCGCGCAGAACGCGAGGCACTGCGGGAGATCAGCCCGGACATCCCGGCCACCACCAACTTCATGTCGATGTTCAAGGCACTCGACTACTGGAAGTGGGCCGAGCACGAGGACCTCGTCTCCGACGACGCCTACCCGGACCCCGCCGACCCGCACGCCCACGTCAACGCCTCGCTCAACTACGACCTCATGCGCTCCCTCAAGGGCGGCCGGCCCTGGCTGCTCCTCGAACAGGCACCATCCGCCGTCAGCTGGCGTCCGGTCAACGTCCCCAAGAAGCCCGGAGTGCAACGCCTCTGGTCGCTCCAGGCACTGGCCCGCGGCGCCGACGGCATCATGTACTTCCAGTGGCGCGCCTCCCGCGCCGGCGCGGAGAAGTACCACAGCGCACTGCTCCCGCACCGCGGCACCGCCTCCCGGGGCTGGCGCGAGACCGTCCGCTTCGGCGCCGAACTCGCCCGGCTCGGCGAGATCACCGGCACCACCACCCCGGCCGACGTGGCGATCGTCCTGGACTGGGACTCGTGGTGGGCCCTGGAGGCCGAGGACCACCCCTCCGCCCGGATGCGCTGGCGCGAGCTGCTGCACCCCTGGTACGCGGCGCTCCACGCCCGCGCAGTCTCCGTCGACTTCGTGCCCCCGCACGCGGACCTGGACGGTTACCGGGCCGTCCTCGCCCCCAACCTCCACCTGCTGCGGACCGAGAACGCCGCCCGCATCACCGCCTACGTGCACGGCGGCGGCCACCTCGTCTGCGGGCCCTTCAGCGGCGTCGTCGACGGCCACGACCACATCCACGACGGCGGCGCACCGGGACCGCTGCGGGACGTACTCGGTGTCTCCGTCGACGAGTTCTGGCCGATCCCCGACGGTACGGAGCTGCCGCTCGCCTCCGGCGCACGGGCCACCCTGTGGAGCGAGTGGATCGAGCCCGAGGGCCCGGACACGGAGACCGTCGACTCGTACGCGGCCGGCGAACTGGCGGGCCGCCCCGCCGTCACCCGCCACCGCCACGGCACCGGCACCGCCTGGTACATCAGCGCCCACCTCGGCGACGGCATCGCGGCCGTGCTCGACGAAGCGCTGCGGGCGGCGGGCGTACGCCCCGTGCTCGACGTCCCCGAGGGCGTCGAGGCGACCGTACGCTCCGGCGCGCAGGGCACGTACCTCTTCGTCCTCAACCACACCGACCACGACACCCGGACGCCACTGACCGGCTGCCACGGGGCCGGCGGCACCGATCTGCTCACCGGAGCCGCTGTCCGCGACCACATCGACCTCGGCCCGCTCGGCGCCGCCGTTCTGCGCATTGCCACCGACTCCCCGGAAGGGACCGCGAAATGACCCGCCGCAGAGACCGACACCTGACCGCACACCGCCCCATCGGCGCCCTGACCGCGCTCCTGCTCGCCGGCGGCGCCCTCGCCGTACCGCAGACGGCCGCAGCCCACGGGCACCCGGAACCCCCGCCCGCCTACGCCGACGTCCTCGATCTGCACGGCACCCCCGCCGCCGCCGAGCCCGGCGACGACGAGGACAACAACCCCGTCACCGTCTTCGCCGACCGGGGCGCCTGGCACGCCTACGCACTGCCGGAGACCGGGGACGAGGACGCCTACGGCGGCTTCTCCGGACCCCTCTACATCGCCCAGGAATACCCCTGGTGGCTCAGCAAGTCCTTCAGCCGCATCCGCCTCACCGAACACGGCCGGCCCATGGACCTGGCCGGCGGCGGCGCCCCCCGCTCCACCTCGCTCCCGGGCCGCCTCCTCCAGTCCTACGACCTCGGCCGCGGCCTGCGGCTCACCCTCGAACTCCGCTTCGCCACCGACCGCACCGCCCTGATCAGGGCCGAGGTCCGCAACACCGGCCCCGCAACCCGCACACTGGGCGCCGACTGGACGGGCACCCTGCTGCGCCCCGCCGACAAGCCGATGCGCGACGCGCCGTCGCTGACCGCCACCGGCTCCGGCGTCGGGGTCGACTTCGCGAAGGTACGCGAGACCTGGGACTACCTCACCGACGGCACGGAACGCTTCGAGGTCACCCACAAGGACCGCGTCCGCACGACCGTGGACGGCGACACCTACCGCACCGAGGCGGCGCGGCCGGTGACCCTCGCGCCCGGCCGCTCGCACAGCTTCGACTGGACCGAGTCCTACACCTTCACCGCCGCCGAGCGCACGAAGGAGAAGGCGAGGGTCCGCGACGTACTGGCCCGCCCCGCCGCCGTCGTGTCCGCGTCGGACGCGCGCTGGCGCGGCTATGTCGCCGGGGTGACCCGGGGCGTCCCGGCCGACCGGCGGCGCACGGCCGTGAAGTCCCTCCAGACCCTCGTCACCAACTGGCGCGGCGCGGCGGGACAGATCAAGCACGACGGCATCACTCCGTCCATCTCCTACAAGTGGTTCACCGGCGGCATCTGGGCCTGGGACACCTGGAAGCAGGCGGTGGGCACGGCGCGCTTCGCACCCGAGCTGGCCCAGTCGCAGATCCGCTCCATGTTCGACTGGCAGATCCTCCCCGACTCCGCGAACCGCCCCCAGGACGCCGGGATGATCCCCGACGTCATCTTCTACAACGACCCCGAACGCGGCGGCGGCAACTGGAACGAGCGCAACTCCAAGCCCCCGCTGGCCGCCTGGGCAGTGTGGGAGGTGTACGCGAAGTCGGGGGACCGGGCGTTCCTGCGCGAGATGTACCCGAAGCTCGTCGCGTACCAGGACTGGTGGTACCGCAACCGGGACCACGACCGCGACGGGCTCGCCGAGTACGGCGCCACCGTCGACCCGGCCAACGACTCCCCCGAGCAACGGCGGCTCGCCGCGGCCTGGGAGAGCGGCATGGACAACGCGCCCCGCTTCGACGCCACCCTCGGCACCGGCACCGTCGCCAACAGGGCCGCCGACGGAACGCTCCTCGGCTACTCCGTCGACCAGGAATCCGTCGACCTGAACTCCTATCTCGCCGCCGACCAGAGCTACTTGGCCCGCATCGCGGGAGCGATCGGCCGGGGCGCCCACGCCAGGCACTGGAAGCAGCGCTCCGCCGCCACCTCCGCCGCCGTCCGCACGACGATGTACGACCCCTCGGACGGCTGGTTCCACGACACCGCGCTCGGCACCGGCGCACCGCTCACGGCCCGCGGCCGCGGCATCGAGGGCGCCGTCCCGCTGTGGACCGGAACGGCGTCCGCCGCGCAGGCCCGCGCCGTGCGCGACAAGCTGACGGACCCGGCGGAGTTCGCCACCACCGTGCCCTTCCCGACCGTGTCGAAGAGCTCGCCCTACTTCTCGCCGACCGCGTACTGGCGCGGCCCCGTCTGGTTCGACCAGGCCTACTTCGCCCTCGGCGGCCTGCGCCGCTACGGCTACGGCAAGGACGCGGACGCCCTGACGGACCGGCTCCTCACCCACGCCTCGGGCCTCACGGGAGACGGACCGGTCATGGAGAACTACGACCCCACCACCGGGGCGCCCCTCAACTCGCCCGGCTTCAGCTGGTCGGCCGCGCTGCTGCTGCCGATGCTGACGGGAGAGAAGTAGGACCCGTCACCCCCGCTCGGTGCGCAGCCGTACCGGACCCAGCAGACCGCTGACGCGCTGACCGGGAAAGACGAAGTGGGTCGGGCTCGTCGAGTCCAGGCGGGGTGCCAACGTCCCGAACACGGTGATCTCCAGGGCGTTGGCCCCCGGCACGACCAGACCCGTCAGATCGAACACGTACGGGGAACACACCCGCACCCCCGCCACGACGCCACCGACCCGTACCTCCGCCGTCCCCCGGACCCGCCCGAGGTCGAGCGACACCCGTCCCGCGACGGCCCCGGCCGGCACGGTCACCTCGCGGCCGTACCGGACCCCGCCGCTGTACTCGGCCAGCCCCTGACCCTCCCAGTCGCCGAGCCGGATCCGCCCGGGGCCGACCACGCAGCGCACCGGACCGGCCAGCGCGGCCCCACCCTCGTACCCCGGGCGGGTCCGGACCCGCAGTGCCGCCGTCCGCGGCCCGCCACGGTCACCGGGCGGCAGATCGGCCGTCACGGTGCGCACCCCCCGGGCATCGGTGGCGCTCACGTCGGCGGGGCACTCGGCGCCGTCCACGTGGACGGTGACCTCGCCGTACACCTGCGCCGTCAAACGGGTTGTTCCGGGCGGAAGTTCGCACCACAGCCACTCCAAGCCGCCCCGCCGCCCCGGAACCGCGAACCGGACCGGAACCACCGTGCCGTCGTCGGCCTCCGGGTCCAGCCAGGAGGCACCCGGCAGCGGATGCGGGCGGCGGCGCAGACACAGCGCGGCGGGGTCTCCCACCGGCTCACGGCGCACCCGGACCGGCTCGCGGCCCTGCGGCCCCTCGGCCCACCAGCGGGCGTCGCTGTGCAGCGTCGCGACGGACTCGCCGTCCGCACCGTCCGCACCGTTGATGAGCGCGTCCACCAGGACCGCGCGCTCGCCGTCGCCGGACGCCTCGACCGTGATGTGGTTGTCGCCGACCCGCAGCGCCGCCGCCACGTCGTGCCGCCGTACGCGTGGCACCGCGTGCTCGGCGTACGGGTCGAAGCCGCCCTGTCTGCCCATGAGCCGGCCGTTCACCCGCAGTGCGCAGGGCACCTTGGACGCGACCTGGACGACTGCGCGGGCGGGGAGCGCGGTCAGTCGCAGCGTCGTACCCATGGTCCCGGGCGCGTGGATCCACTCCGGGCGCCGGTAGTGCCCGGGGTCACGCACGAGCGCCAGGTGCGCCCGCAGGTCACAGTCCTGATCGGGTGTCAGTTCCAGTTCCAGGAGATGGACTCCGGCCGTCGTCCGTACCGGGCCCATCGCGAGATGACCCCCGTCGTCGAGCGCCACGCGAACACCGTCGAGCCGGACCCGCTTCGCCGCCGCCGCCCCGATCGCGAGGTGCCCGTCGAAGTCCTCGCCCAGGTGCATCGCCGCGCTCAGCCGCACCACCTCTCCGGCGACCGCACGGCCGATGTGCGCGAACTCCTCCGGCACATGCCCCTTCGGTCCCAGGACCGCACGATGCACCGGGTCCTTGTGCACGCCCAGGGTCTCGGACCATTCCAGTACCGACGGGCCGTCCCGGCCGGGCCCCTCGCGGAGCACCAGCGCGCGCGGTCCGAATGTCGCGCGGACCGTGGCCGGTGGCGGACCGGAGCCGGGAGGCGCCGATGCCCAGCCGTCCCGGACGCCGTCCTCACCGGCCGCCTCCGCCCGGTGCCGGAAGGTACGGCACTCGGTGACGGCCGGGCCGGCGGGGGGACCGGTCGCCGGGCGGGCGAAGTCGCCCCAGGTGTTGTCGAGCGTGGGCACGAGCACCATGTCCCACTCCGCGTCCGGGGGGATCTCGACGGTGGTGGCGGTGGACGGCCGGGCGCCGGAAACCACGGGCCCGTCCGGCTCCCGGCCCTGCGCGGCCGGGAAGACCAGCACGGCCGCGGGGCCCGTGTCGAACGGGACGTCGACCTCGACGGTTCGGGGCTCGTCGACGACGGGCCGCACCGGCAGCCGCCGGGAAGCGCCGCCGAACGGGTCCACCAGAACGGCCGGGCCCGCCACGTCCCGCACCCGGACCAGGGCGCGCCGCGCGTAGCGGGCGGGGTCGAAGTCGTAACGGACGTCCAGCCAGCCCAGGGCGGCGCCCCGCTCGTCGGGGGCGGCGACTTCCGCACGGGTCGCCCGCGGGGCGGCCGCGGTCAGGAAGACCACCGTGGCGCCGTCGACCCGCCGCGCGAGCGCGGGCACCGGCGCGCGGACGACGGGCCGTACCCCGCCGAGAGCGGCACCGAGCGAACGGGCCGGGTCGTCCGTCCGGGGTACGTGCACGGCCCGGCCGTCCGCGAAACACGCCCGCAGCCCGTCCGCAGCAGTGGACGGCCCGGAGCCCACGAGCTGTTCGGGGAGCTCGCCCCAGGCGATCAACCGACCGCCGGCGGAGACGAATTCGACGAGCCGCTCGGCCGTCTCCCGTTCGAGGACGGTGCACGAGGGAAGCACGATCGTCGAGTACGCCTCGTCCGCGACCCGCAGCCGTACGCCGTCGTCGAGCCGCGAGACGCGGGCCCGGGCCACCGAGGCGTCGTCGATGACGTCGGTGTCGAGACCGAGCCGGTCCAGGACGCCCGGCCGGGTGCGGAACCAGGCTATGTCCCCGATGAGTTCGAGATAGGCCGACTGGGCGCGGGACGCCGCCTCACCGACGCTGTCCAGGGCGGTGCCCGCCTGGGCGGTGGTGGTGGGCAGCAGGACCGCGACGTCGCACAGATGGTGACCGAGGCCCAGGATCGCGCAGAGCCGGGTCACGGCGTCGGCGAACACACGGTGGTGGCGCCAGTAGGGCTGGCGCCAGTCGGTCGCGGGCGGCGCCCACTCCCACCAGCCGCCCTTGGTCGTGTAGTAGACGGCATGCGGGTTGTACAGCGTGGCACCGGCACGGAGCCAGGGGAGCAGCCAGTCGAAGGTCTCCTCCAGGGTGCCGCCCCAGCCGGTGGAGTGGAACGCCTCGACCCAGGTGCGGGGACGGCCGTAGAGGTGGGCGAGCGAGGAGTGGACGCGGGCGTCCCCGTGATGGTCGGAGCCGGGCGCCGAGAACCAGCGATGGGTCCGCGCGTAGTCGGCGTACAGCTCCACGCCCGCGACCGGATGTCCGGCGCGGGCCGGGTCCTGCTGGTCGCAGCCGATGAGCAGCCCGTGCCGCTCGTGCCAGGCGGCCAGCGGCCGGAAGAACGCCTCCTCGGCCAGTTCGGCACGGGTCAGGTGGTAGTCGCGCCGGACCCGGTGCACGTCCCGGTCCGCGCAGTCCTCGTACAGGGCGTCCAGCCGCTCGGTGATGTCGTACCCGCGAAGACGCAGAAAGGCGTCGGCGAAACCGGCGGACCAGGTGGGCAGGGACGGCAGTTCGTCCTGGAACGAGCCGGCCACGACGGACCCGAGCCGGTCACCGAGCCGGCGCTCGAACTCCCCGTGCACCTGGTCCAGCAGCGCCGCGCACGCCTCGGCGCCCAGGTAGTCGAAGCCGAGTGCCTCGTGGTGATGGAGCGTCAGCCGCCAGCGGCCGGCGCCCGGCGCCCGCAGGACCCCGTCGGCCACCGTCACCGCTACCGCCGGGCCGGTGCTCCGGCCGTCGGCGTCGAGCGGTTCGGCACGGCCCGCGAGCGGCCGGCCCCGGGGCGGACACCGCAGCTCGCCGGCGCGCTCCGCCGAGGACTCGACCACGGCCCGTACCCGGCCGAGCCGGCGACCGGCGTACGCGGGCCGCTCGTCGACGATGCAGGCCTGCAGATCGGCGCCGGAGAAGCCGAGCTGGTCGTAGAACCAGAGCCGTACGCCCAGCTCACGGGCGTCGTCGCACACCCCGTCGAGCAGCGCCCACCACGCGTCGGAGAGGAACGGCGGGTCGTCGGCGTCGGAGCCGAACAGCGGACCCGACGGCGCCAGGTTGAGGAGCACCAGATTGTGCACCCCGCCCTCGGCGAAGTGCTCCAGCTGCGCCCGCAGCCGCGTCCGGTCGAGCCGTTCCCCGCTCCACCACCAGATCGCGACGGGCGAGAAGGCGCGCGGGGGCCCGGCGAGTACCGCCGCGACGCTCGGCGGGAGGAGCGGATCACCCGGATGTGCCATGAGAGGTCCTCAGCCCTTGAGGCCGCCCGCGAAGCCCTTGATCACATAGCGCTGGAGGACCACGAAGACGATCAGGATCGGCAGTGCGGCGAGCACCAGTCCGGCGAAGACGAGCCCGTAGTCCGAAACGTACTGGCCGACGAACGCGAAGATGCCCACCGGCACGGTCTCCTTGTCGGAACCGCCCAGGTAGAGCAGCGGTGTGAAGAAGTCGTTCCAGATGAACACCGCGTTCAGGATGATCACGGTGCCGGTGATGGGGCGCAGCAGCGGGAAGACGATCCGGGTGAACGCCTGCCGGTGGTTGCAGCCGTCGATCAGCGCGGCCTGGGCGTAGTCCTGCGGCAGCGCGCGGATGAATCCGGTGTACAGGAAGACGGTGAACGGCAGTTGGATGCCGGTGTAGAAGAGCACCATGCCCTGGTACGTGCCGAGCCAGCCGAGGTCGTCGACGAGCTTGTACAGCGGGATCATGCCGAGCTGGAACGGCAGCACGATGCCCAGCAGGAACAGGATGTACAGCCCGTAGCCGAGGCCGCGGGCGCACCGCGCGAGGTAGTAGGCCCCGGTGGAACCGACGACGATCAGGAGCAGCAGACTGACGACGGTGATGACCGTGCTGTTGAGCAGTGCGGGCCCCAGCGACGCGGAGGACCAGGCGTCGCCGAAGTTGCCGAAGGTGGGCGGCGAGGGCAGCGAGAGGGGCGACTCGGAGATCTGCCGGGGGTCCTTCATCGCCAGGGTGATCAGGGCGTACACCGGGAACAGGAAGACGACGGCGACGGCGATCATGACCAGTTCGAGGGCGTACTGCCCGTACCGCGGTCTGCGGCCCCCGCGGCCGGCCTTCCGGTTCACCGGTCCGCGGGCCGTTGTGACGCTCACGCGGTGACCTCCCTCGCACGCAGATAACGGAGCTGGACCAGGGAGACCGCGGCGACGAACAGCGCGAGGACCAGGGCCACGGCGGTGCTGTAGCCGAACTTCCCGTAGACGAACGCCTCCTTGTACAGGACGGTCGACAGGGTCTCGCTGGAGGTGCCGGGACCGCCGTTGGTGGCGGCGTAGACCTGGTCGAAGAGCTTGAGACCGCCGATGGTCGACAGCATCAGGTTGATCGTCAGCGCCGGGGCCAGGAGCGGCCAGGTGACATAGCGGAAGCGCTGCCAGGAACCCGCCCCGTCGATCCTCGCGGCCTCGTGGAGTTCGGCGGGCACACCCTGGAGCCCGGCCAGGAAGACGACCATCGAGTAGCCCGCGTACTGCCACACGACCATCGCCGCGACGGACCACAGGGCGAGCGAGGGGTTGCCGAGCCAGTCCTGACGCAGCCCGCCCAGTCCGACGGCGCCGAGCAGCCCGTTGAGCCCGGCGCCGTTCTCCGGGTTGTAGACGTACTTCCACAGGATCGCGACCATGACGGGGCTGACCACGGCCGGTGCGAAGAAGATCAGCCGCAGCACCGCGCGGGACTTGATGTTGGCGTGGACACCGAGCGCCAGCAGCAGGCCGATGCCGTTCTGGACGACGACCACGGCGATGGTCAGGAGCAGGGTGTTGGTGACGGACTCCAGGGCGCGGCCGTCGTCGAGCAGGGCGCGGAAATTGTCCAGGCCCGTGAAGGTGAAGCCGCCGATGCCAGACCAGTCGGTGAAGGCGTACATCACCCCGGCGAGGCTCGGGTAGAGCACGACGACGGCGTAGACGACGAGGGCCGGGACGACGAAGAGCCAGGGCGGGACGGTGTGGTCGCGGCGCCGGGCCGGCCGGCCGTGACCCGTTCGTGGAACGTCCCCGGCCGCCGTGACCACGCCGGGGACGGTCTTCTGGGGGGTGCTCGTCACGATTTCTTCCCGTAGGCCTCGTCCATCTGTCCCAGGGCGCCGTCGACGTCCGTCTTCCCGGCGAGCAGATTCTGCACTGCGGCGAAGTGGGCGGGCTGCACCTCGGCGTTGGGCCAGCTCTGGTCCATGAAGGGGACCGCCCGGTTGTCGTCGATGATGGGCAGGAAGTCTGAGAGGACCGGGTCGATCTTCGTCGAGGCATTGCGCTTGAACGGGATCGCGGCCACGGACTGTGCCCAGCGGTCGACGTTCTCCTGCTTCCCGAGGAACTCGATGAACGCCTTCGCCGCCGACTTCCTGGACCGTGCCGAGACGCCGAGCCCGACGACGATGCCCGCCGGGATCCACAGCTTCGCGGGGTCGTCACCACCGGGGAAGGGGAACATGCCGAGGTCCTCCGGAGTCCGGGCGGCCTGGCGGAAGTTGGCGAGCACGGCGGAGACCTGGACGGCCATGGCGGCCTTGCCGCCGGCGACCATCGAGGTCTGCTGCTCGTACGTCGTTCCGTTGGGGTTCTCGTTGAAGAAGCCCCGGCGCTGGAGTTCCTGGTACTTGCCCAGGGCGTCGGCCCACCCGGAGCCGCGGAAGTGCGCCTTGCCGGAGGCCATCTCGGCGTCGAACCCGGGGTTCTTCGCATAGACGGCGTTGGGGACCAGCGCGTACGTGATCAGCTGGGTGACCCAGGCCGTCTGTGCGCCGAGTGCGATCGGGACGATGCCCTTGGCCTTCAACTTGGCGCAGACATCCAGGAGTTCGCTCCACGTCCGGGGCGGTTCCACCCCGGCCTCGGCGAAGGCCTTCTTGTTGTAGATGGCGCCGATGGCGCTGCTGCCCGCCGAGTAAAGATACGTTTTTCCTTCGCGGCGGTAAGCGGGGTGGAAGTTCGCCGGAACCTCTTTGGTCCACGCCTGCTCGCTGAGGTCGGCGAGCAGTCCGGCCTTGGCCAGCTCGACCATGGACATGGCGCTGCCACTGCCCGGATAGAGCACATGCACATCCGGGGCGTTGCCCCCGGCGAGTTGGGTGCGCAGCACCGTCTGGACCTGGTCCGTGGGTGCGAAGGAGGTGGCGAACGTGTCGTCGGGGTGGGACTTGCGGTAGAGGCCGACGAGTTCCTGTATCGGCTTCTGCTGGTCGGCGACGCCGACGACGCGCAGCTTGCCGGAACCGCCGCCGGAGTCGGAGCAGGCGGTCAGAGCGGGCGGCAGGGCGGCGAGCGCCGCGACCCCGCCGCCGATCCGGAGAAAGCCCCGGCGGCCGACCGTGCTTCGGCCCGGCCGGAAGCGAGAACCCGTCGTCATGGTGTGTCCTCCTCGTACGAACGGGCGAACGAAGGTTTCGTCGCCGGTCCTGATGTGCGTCGGCTCGGGGCGAGCGACAGCGGCAGTTCAGCCCCGGGCGGCCCCGCGTGGCAGTCCACCGGAGGATGGGCCGCGGTGAAGCGGTAGGCGCCCGAGGACACGCGGTGGACCACGTGGTCGGAGGCGGTCGCGATCAGCGTGATGTGGCGGTCGTCGGCGCCCGGCACCAGGCCCGATTCGCGGACCGAGCCGGGGTCCGTGGTGGGCACGTGCACATCGGCGGTGGCGCCGGGCGGCACCTGGACACGCAGGGAGATCCGGTCGCCCTGCCGCTCCCAGGTCACCCTCACGGTGCCGCGCACGGACTCGTGGTGGGCGCTCGCGTGGCGCAGGCCGCCGGGGCGCGGCCGGATCCGCAGGTGCCGGTATCCCGTGGAGTCCGGCGCCTGGTCCAGGCCGGCGACACCGCGGTAGAGCCATTCGCCGATCGAGCCGAGCGCGTAGTGGTTGAAGGAGTTCATCGACGGTGCCCGGAAGCCCGTGCCCGGGGTCCAGCCGTCCCAGCGTTCCCAGATCGTGGTGGCGCCGTGCCGCAGCGGGAACCGCCACGAAGGCACCTCGTCGCGGAGCAGGAGCGCATGGGCGAGGTCGGCCCGTCCGTGGTCGTCGAGGACGGGCGCGGCGAGCGCCACCCCGAGGAATCCCGTCAGCAGGGCGGGTCCGGCCGACTCGATGAGTTCGGCGAGACGGCGGGCGGCCGCCTCAGCGAGCCCGGCGGGCAGCAGATCGAAGGCGAGCGCGACGAGATACCCGGTCTGGGTGTCACCGGCGACGCGTACGGACAGGCCGTCCGCGGCATTCCGGGACGTCACGAACTGCTCGGTGAACGTACTGCGGACGTCGTCCGCCAGCCGGTGGTAGCGCTCGCCGGTGTCCTTCTGCCTGAGCACATCGGCGGCCTGCGCGGTGAGCCGGGCGCTCTGCGCGAAGTACGCGGTCGCGATCACGTCGCGCGGGGTGGGGGTGCCCGGGGCGAGCCAGTCGGAGAAGTGCGGGCCCACCCGGTCGCGCCAGATCAGACCGGGGTTGTGGCGATGGATCAGGTCGACCCAGGCGCACATGCCTTCCAGGGCCCGGGAGAGGAACCGCGGGTCGTCGTAGACGCGGTAGAGGTGCCACGGGATGATCACCCCCGCATCGGCCCAGCCGGGCGCCCCCTCGTCCGCGACGCCCACGAGGCGCGGAGCGACATTGGTGAAGCCGCCGTCAGGGGTGCGGGCGTCGTCGACATCGCGCAGCCACTTGGTGAAGAACGCGGCGACATCCGCGTTGAGCGCGGCCGTGGGCAGGAAGACCTGCGCGTCCGCGAGCCAGCCGAGCCGCTCGTCGCGCTGCGGACAGTCCGTGGGCACGCTCACGAAGTTCGAACGCTGCCCCCACGCCACACAGTCGTGGAGCCGTCTCAGCTCGGCGTCCGAGCAGTCGAACTCCCCGGCCCACGGGGTGTCGCTGTGCAGTGCCACGGCGACGACATCGGCCTCGGCCAGCTCGGGCACGCCGCTGATCTCCGCGTACCGGAACCCGTGATACGTGAAGCGCGGCTCGAACACGATGTGCTCGCGCCCGTCCCCGACGAGCACATCGGTCGCCGCGGCCGTGCGCAGATTGGCGGTGTAGAGCCGCCCCGCCCCGTCCAGGACCTCGGCGTGCCGGATCACCACCCGGGCCCCGGCCGCGAGCCGGCGCACCGTCAGCCGTACACGTCCGGCGAGGTTCTGGCCGAAGTCGACGACGTGGGTGCCGGGGGAGACGCGTTCGACCGAGCGCGGGCGCAGTTCGGCCATCGCCCGCACGGGCTCGTCGGCGGAGGCCACCAGCAGGCGGTGATCGGCGTCGGTGACCTGGGCGGGGGACCAGCCGGAGTCGTCGAAGCCGGGCAGCTCCCAGCCATCGGCGGAGCGCCGGAGGTCATGGCACTCGCCCATCAGCAGATCCGCGTGGCGGATCACCCCGGTGGCGGTGCGCCAGGTGTCGTCGGTGACCAGCACGGAGCCCCGGCCGTCCGCCCCGGTCAGGTGGAGTTCGGCCAGGAACTGGGGGTACGAGCCGTAGTGGGCCCCGGACCGGCGCGGCTCGAAGCCGACGAATCCGCTCCACCAGCCGTCGGCGACGGTGGCCGAGAGGACGTTCTCGCCGTCCCGCAGCGATGCGGTGACGTCGTACGTCTGGTACTGCACGCGGTGGTGGTAGTCGGTCCAGCCGGGCGCGAGTTCGGCGTCACCGACCCGTTCGCCGTTGAGCCGGACCTCGTACAGGCCGCGCGCGCTGACGTACAGCCTGGCCCGGGTGCCGGCCGACGCGGTGAAGGCCCGGCGCAGCACCGGGCACGGGGCGAGCCCGTGGTCGTCGAGGGCGAACTCGCCCTCGGTGGGCGCGTCCATGACATCGACCGGGCGCGGGTCGTGGGTGATCCACGAGGCCCGCCACTCGTCGGTCCGGATGAAGCCGGTCTCGAACCACGAGCTGTCCTCGACGGGCGTGTCCGATCCGGCCGGCCACACCGAGACCCGCCAGTGGAAGCGCGTACGGCCCGGCAGCGCCGGACCGGCGTAGTCGACGGCCGTGGCGCCGGGATCGGCCACCCGGCCGGTGTCCCAGAGGGGTCGGCCGCCCCCGTCCGGATCCCCGGTGTGCTCGGTGACGCGGACCCGGTAGGCCACCGGGTCGTCGCCACGAACGTCGGAGGCCAGCCGCCAGGAGAGCCGGGGCGCGGGTTCGTCGATCCCCAGCGGGGTGGTGCGGTGTTCGCACCGCAGGGCGTACGGACGCAGCCTCCGGGCCTCCGGCCGGCCGGTCACCGGCCCTTCGGCGGGGCGGCGGGCGGGGACACCCGCTGCCGGGGAACCGGACACGAACACGTCCTTCCGTCGCACCGAATTTCCCGATGTGAAATCTAACGTTAATTCTGTGGCGTGGAGACTATGAGCCGCCCTCAGGGGTGTCAAGGGTGTTGCCGACCTGGGATCGGTCGCGTCGGAGAAGGGCTGATGTCTCCTCAACTAACCGCCTGTGAACGGCAATATGACCACTCGTAGGTGGTCTTGTGGCGTGTGTTTCCTCTGTGATATTCACCCTGTGATTACCACATGGACGGGCGTGAAATCACGCGCCGATCCCATCTCGTACCGGACGGAATCCCGCCCGACGAAGGGACGAGTTTCATGCAAATGAACAGAGCGTCAAGTGGTACCGGAGGGTTCGGAAGACGGGTGATGCTCGGCGGAACGGTCGGCATGGCCCTGGCGGCGTCCGGTCTGTCGGCCGGCCGGGCCTGGGGTGACACACCCTTCCACGAGGACCCGTTCGCCCTCGGCGTCGCGTCCGGCGATCCGTGGCCGGACGGGGTCGTCCTGTGGACCCGCCTCGCCCCCCAGCCCCTCGCGCCCGACGGCAGCGGCGGCATGCCGCCGTACGCCGTCGACGTGCAGTGGGAGGTCGCCCGCGACGACCGCTTCCGGTCCGTCGTACGCCGGGGACGGACCCGGGCGGTGCCCGAACTCGCTCACTCCGTCCACGTGGAGGTCTCCGGACTCCAGCCGGACCGGCACTACTACTACCGCTTCCGCGCCGGCCGCGTCCACAGCCCGGTCGGCCGCACCCGCACCGCGCCCCCGCCGAACAGCCGGCCCAGGGAGCTCGACTTCGCCTTCGTCTCCTGCCAGGCGTGGTTCGAGGGCTTCTACACCGCCTACCGGCACCTCGCCGAGGAGGACGTCGACCTGGTCCTGCACCTCGGCGACTACATCTACGAGAACGCCATCGACGCCATGGGGGGCGTGCGCAACGTCCCCGTGGCCGCCGAGCTGCGGCCCGAGCCGATGAACCTCGTCCAGTACCGCAACCGCCACGCCCTGCACCGCTTCGACCCCGACCTCATCGCCGCCCACCAGGCCCACCCGTTCGCCGTCGTCTGGGACGACCACGAGGTCGAGGACAACTGGGCGCGCGACAAGTCCAAGGCCGACACCGAGCCCGACCAGGACCCGGCGGTCTTCCGCGAGCGCGCGGCGGCGGCCTTCCAGGCGTACTACGAGCACCTTCCGCTGCGGCTGCCGAACAAGCCGAACGGCTTCGAGGCACGCATGTACCGCCGTCTGCGCTACGGGCGGATGGCCACCTTCCACATCCTCGACACCCGGCTCTTCCGCGACGACCAGCCCTGCGGCGACGGCACCAAGAGCGGCTGCGACGAACGGCTGACACCGGGCCGCACCATCCTCGGCCCCGAGCAGGAACAGTGGCTCTTCAACGGCCTCGGACGCTCCGACGCGACGTGGAACATGATCTCCCAGCAGATCCCCGTGACCCAGGTCGACACCGACCCCGGCCCCGGCCAGGCATTCGTGATGGACTTCTGGGACGGTTACGTGGACGCCCGCCAGCGGCTGTTCAAGGAGCTCACCGACCGCAGTGTGAGCAACCCGGTCGTCCTGACCGGCGACATGCACCGCCACCTCGCCGCCGATCTCAAGCAGAACTTCGACGATCCGGAATCACCGACGCTCGGTGTCGAATTCGTCGGTTCGTCCATCTCCACCACCAAGGACGGAATGGACCTGGACCCCTCCGGCGCCAGGCTGCTCGCGGCCAACGAGCACATAAAGTTCACGAACTTCCAGCGCGGATACGTGCACTGCTCGCTGACCCGTGACAGCTGCCGCGCCGACTTCAAGGTGCTGCCGTACGTCACCACCCCCGGCGCACCCATCTCGACCCGGACCTCCTACGTGACCGAGGCCGGTCATCCAGGGCTCCAGGAGGCCTGAGGCAACACCTGCCGAGCGGTGCCCCGGGAACGGGGCGCCGCCCGCGTGGCTTCCCGGGGTCAGGACTCGCGCGTCGCCGCCATCCCCAGGGTGATCAGGCCGAGCACCACCCAACCGAACCAGAGCCAGCCGCTGCTCCCCAGGGCCACCGTGTAGGCGGTGACCACGACCAGGGCGGTCAGCGTGAGCACTCCCATGGCCTTCGTGGATCCGGACATGCCCGCACCCTCCTCATCGGCCGTGCGGCCGTGGATGCCATCGTCACCCCTGAGGCATGCCCACCGCTACTGCCCGCGCGCCTGCAATGAGGCGAGATAGGCGTTGTACGCCTGCAGCTCCTGGTCACCGTCCCGGTCGGCCCGGCGGTCCGAGCGCTTCGCCGTCCGCTGCTCGGAGCGGTACCACTGGAAGACCAGCGCGATCAGCACCAGCACCGAGGGGATCTCACTGAAGGCCCAGGCGATACCGCCCGCCCAGCCCTGATCGCTCAGCGCGTCGATGCCCAGCGACGCCGGCGGATTCTGGTACGTCCCCACCATCGGGGTGGTCGCCATCATCAGCGCGATACCGAAGAACGCGTGGAACGGCATCCCGGCGAACAGCTCCAGCATCCGCATCACATAGCCGGGGCGGTGCGGCCCCGGGTCGACGCCCATGATCGGCCAGAAGAACACCAGGCCGACCGCGAGGAAGTGCACCATCATCGCGATGTGACCGGTCTTCGAGCCCATCAGGAAGTCGAAGAGCGGGGTGAAGTACAGCCCGTACAGGCTGGCGATGAACAGCGGGATCGTGAAGGCCGGATGCGTGATGATCTTCATGTACCGGCTGTGCAGCAGCTTGAGCAGCAGCTCGCGAGGCCCCGTGCGACCACGGCCCGCGACCGGCAGCGCACGCAGCGCCAACGTCACCGGAGCGCCCAGCAGCAGCAGGATCGGCGACAGCATGCTGATCACCATGTGCTGCACCATGTGCACGCTGAACATGACCATGCCGTAGTCGTTGAGCCTGGTGCACATCACCAGGGCGATGCTCAGCACGCCGACGACGAAGAACACGATCCGGCCGACCGGCCAGTCGTCCCCGCGTCTGCGCAGTCGCAGCACGGCGTACGCGTACAGGCCGATGCCGAGAACGCAGCTGATGAGGAAGAACGGGTCCGCGGAGAATTGGAGCCCACGTCCCAGCGTGAACGGCGGCAGATCCATGTTCATGCCGTGCCCGCTGTGATCCATCTGTTCACTCCTGCTGGGGGCATCCCCGTTTCGTGCCGGTTGTCCCGACCAGAGTAGAACTGCCCCCGGCCGCAGCTGCGGGCGGGGGCAGTCCGAAGGACCAGGGCCTCTCGTTTGGACCATGCCGGGCTCGCGTGCCCCGGTGCCGGATCCGGCCTGATCCAAACGAAAGACCCTGGGCGTCGCTCAGAGCACGCACTCCGCCTCGGCGTACCGCTCGGCCGGGACCGTCTTCAGCGTCTCCACGGCCTCGCTCAGCGGCACCATCACGATGTCCGTGCCGCGCAGCGCCGTCAGCATGCCGAATTCGCCGCGGTGCGCCGCCTCCACCGCGTGCCAGCCGAAGCGGGTGGCGAGCACCCGGTCGTACGCGGTCGGGGTGCCACCGCGCTGCACATGGCCGAGGATCACCGGGCGGGCCTCCTTGCCCAGGCGCCGCTCCAGCTCGCCGGAGAGCTGCGTGGCCATGCCGGCGAACCGCTCGTGCCCGTAGATGTCCTTGGTGCCCTGCTCGATCTCCATCGACGTGCCCTCGCGGGGCTTGGCGCCCTCGGCGACGACGACGATCGCGAACTTCTTGCCGGCCGAGAAACGCCGGCCGACCACCTCGGTCAGCTCGTCGATGTCGAAGGGGCGCTCCGGCACGACGATGGCGTGCGCGCCGGCGGCCATGCCCGAGTGCAGGGCGATCCAGCCGGTGTGGCGGCCCATGACCTCGACGATCAGCACCCGCTGGTGCGATTCGGCGGTCGTCTTGAGCCGGTCGAGTGCCTCGGTCGCGACACCGACGGCGGTGTCGAAGCCGAAGGTCACATCCGTGGAGGCGATGTCGTTGTCGATGGTCTTCGGTACGCCGACGATCGGCAGCCCCGCCTCGGAGAGCAGGTTGGCCGCCTTCAGCGTGCCCTCGCCGCCGATCGGGATGATCGCGTCGAGACCGAGTTCGGCGACATGGCCCCTGGCTTGCTCCACACCGCCGCGCAGATGGGCGGGCTGGACACGGGAGGACCCGAGGATCGTGCCGCCCCGGGCGAGGATGCCGCCGACCGCGTCGAGGTCGAGCTTGCGGTAGTCGCCCTCCAGGAGGCCCTTCCAGCCGTCGTGGAAGCCGATGACCTCGTCGCCGTGGTCGACCACCGCGCGATGAACGACGGAACGGATGACGGCATTGAGGCCGGGGCAGTCGCCGCCGGAGGTGAGAACACCAATTCGCATTGCCCGGGAAACCTTTGCAACGTGGGCCGACGACCGGACCACGTCGTCCGGTTGGATCCCTGCCACCCTACCGGCGCAGGGTGGCGGGACCGAACCGGGCGTCCGCCTGCTGGACTCCGCTCAGACGAGCGAAAACCGCCTCATCAGGCAGGCTGTGTCGCCGACGCGATGCGCTCCGCGCGCAGCGCCTCGTACCAGCGGTCGTCCGTCGGCGGCAGGGCGTTCACATCGAGGGCCAGCTTCAGCAGCAGGTCCGCGATCAGCGGGTTGCGCGCCATGACGGGGCCGTGCATGTACGTACCGAAGACGGTGTCGTTGTACGCGCCCTCGGTGCCGTCACCGGTGCCGTTGCCCCGGCCGAGCTGCACCCGGGCGAACGGCCGTGCCGTCGGGCCGAGATGCGTGACGCCCTGGTGGTTCTCGAACCCGGTCAGCGGCGGCAGGCCGAGCTGCGGGTCGATGTCGGCCAGTACGTCACCGACGCACCGGGCACCCTCGCCGCGGGTGGAGACCACGTCGAGCAGCCCCAGACCGGGCTCGCGCTCACCGAGGTCGTTGATGAACTCGTGACCGAGGATCTGGTAACCCGCGCAGACCGAGAAGATGATCGCGCCGTTCGACGCGGCCCGGCTGAGCCCGCCGTCGCGGCGCAGCCGCTCCGCCGCGAGCCGCTGCGGCCGGTCCTCGCCGCCGCCGATCAGATAGATGTCGCCGGACGTCGGGACCGGCTGGTCGCTGCGCACGTCGACGCGCTGCACGTCGAGACCGCGCTGCCGGGCCCGGCGCTCCACCACCAGCGCGTTGCCCTGGTCGCCGTAGGTGCTGAGGAGGTCGGGGTAGACCCAGACCAGACGCAGACCGTTGCTCATGCTTCGTCCTCTCCGGAGGTGGCCGGGGCCGGGGTCAGTTGCCGACACGACGGCGCAGATCCTGGAAGGCGGTGTAGTTGGCGATGACCTCGATACGGCCGGGTGGGGCCTGTTGCACGGCCTCGTCGAGGTTCTCGCAGACCCGGAAGTCGAGACCGGCCACTTCGAGCCGGACCGCCAGGTCCAGCTTGCGGTCGCCGAGCACGAAGATCGGGTGACCGGCGAGCTGGGTGTAGTCCACGTCCCACAGCCAGGAGGTGTCCGTGCCGTCCGCGCCGCGGGCGTTGACGGAGAGGATCACCGGCGTGGGCGGCGGGTCGATCAGGGAGAACGTCTCCAGCCAGCCCGCCGGGTTCTTCGCCAGCAGCAGCCGCAGCTCACGGCCGAGGAAGGACACCACGTCGTAGCGGCCCGCGACGGCCTGCACCTGGTACATGCGCTCCAGCGCGACCTGCGGCGGCACACCGAAGACGGCGGCCACGGCGGCGGAGCTGGTGGCGTTGGCCTTGTTGGCGCGGCCGGGCAGCTGGAGGTGGATCGGCCACGCCGAACCGTGCGGGTCCAGGACGTAGTCGCCGTGCAGGACCCAGCTGGGAGCGGGCCGGCGGAATCCGCACTCGCCGCAGAACCAGTCGTCGCCGGGGCGCTGCATCACACCGCCGCAGGACGGGCAGGACCAGGCGTCGTCCTTCCACGCCTGTCCCGCCGCGACCCACACCACATTGGGGGAGGAGGACGCCGCCCAGACGATCAGCGGGTCGTCGGCGTTCGCGACGATCACGGCCTTCGAACCGGACAGCCCCTCACGCCACTTCTCCGCCAGCATCCGGGTCTCCGCCGCGCGGTCCAGCTGGTCGCGGGAGAGGTTGAGCAGTGCGATCACCTTGGGCGTCGTGTCGCGCGCGACCCCGGCGAGGTACTTCTCGTCCACCTCGATCACGCCGTACTGCGCGTCCGAGCCGCCGGCCAGCGCGGAGGTGATGCCCGCCGGCATGTTGGCGCCGAGCGCGTTCGACACCACCGGGCCCGCGGCCCGCAGCGCCTCGGCGATCAGCCGGGTGGTCGTCGTCTTGCCGTTCGTCGCCGACACGAGGATCACGTCCAGGTGCTGCGCCAGCCGCCCCAGCAGGTCGGGGTCGAGCTTGAGCGCCACCCGGCCGCCGATCACCGATCCGCTGCCGCGCCCAGCGGCGCGTGACACCGCCGCCGCGGCCTTGCCCGCCGTCACGGCCAGCTTGGCCCGTGGCGACAGCGGCTCCGTGTTGCCTGCCATCGTCCTAGATCCTCCTTGCATCGGTCCACGCCCAGCCTATCGATGTCCGGCGCGACGGCCGCACCCTGGCACCGCCGGGAAGGTGGAGGTCACGTGGAACGTACGATTGCGGCCATGCGAAACCGCCCGATCCCCGGCAGTTCCGGACTGATTCGTGCCATGAGCCTGCTCGGTGATCCGGTGCTGCACGGGAGCTGTGAACCCGTCACCGACTTCGGTCCCACGCTCGCCCGGCTCGTCGAGGACATGTACGCCACCATGTACGCGGCCGAGGGCGTCGGCCTCGCGGCCAACCAGATCGGCGTCCCCCTGCGGGTGTTCGTCTACGACTGCCCGGACGACGACGACATCCGTCACCTCGGGCACCTCGTCAACCCCAGGCTCGTCGAGGCCGACGGCATCACCGTACGCGGCCCGGAGGGCTGCCTCTCGCTGCCCGGCCTCGAAGCGGGCACCCCGCGGTTCGACCGGGCCGTCGTCGAGGGCTTCACGGCCGACGGCGAGCCGGTCCGGGTCACCGGCACCGGGTTCTTCGCGCGCTGCCTGCAGCACGAGTGCGACCATCTCGAAGGCAAGGTCTACACGGACCGGTTGACCGGGCTGCGCCGCAGAAGGGCGCTGCGGGCGGCCCGCCGGGCGCCCTGGGCGCGCACCGGTCGGGCCACGTCCGAGGTCTGAGGCTGTCGGGAGGTCCCGACCGGAGGTCGCCCGACGGCCGCTCAGAATCCGGGGCCGCCCGGCCGGTCGCCCGCGGCGGAGAGCCGGCCCCACAGCAGATCGGCCAGGCTGCTCACCAACTGCTCGCGGGAGCAGGGGCGTTCGCCCAGCCACCAGTCGCCCGCCGCGTGCATCATGCCGACGATGCCGTGGCCCCAGATGCGGGCCATGGCCTCGCTGTCCGGGCCGAGGTCGACCCGCTCGGCGATCACCAGGGCGAGTTCCTCGCCGAGCCGGCGCAGCAGCGGTGCCGAGTGCCGTCCGACGTCGAAGCCCTGCTCCGTCGAGGGCGCCGCGTCGTCGGACGGGTGCATCAGGAAGCGGTAGACCTGCGGGCGGGCCTCGATGGCCGCGAGATAGGTGTCGAGCGTCGACTCGACGCGCCGGCGGCGCTCGGCGGGGGCGTCGAGCGCGGCGCGCAGGGCGATCAGCAGGGCGTCGGTGTGGCGCTTGGCGAGGGCGCGGTAGAGGCCGCCCTTGTCGCCGAAGTGCCGGTAGAGAATGGGCTTGGTGATCCCGGCCTCCGCCGCGATGGCGTTCATCGAGGCCCCGGGCCCGTCCCTGAGCACCACGCGGTCGGCGGCTTCGAGCAGCTCGCGGCGGCGGCTCTCGGCCGCTGTCCGCTGTCGCTCTGCCTGTCGTGTGCTCTCCATGTCGCCTCTCCCCGCCCCTGGCCGTGCATATTGCGTCCTGCCTGCGCAACGTAACACCCTGCCCAACGCGGCGCGGATCCGAACCCCGACGGTTGACAGAGGCTACTTGTCGGTAACAGACTGCGGTTACCGCAAGTAACGAGTGGTTTTTCACAGCAGTACGTGGAGGGGAACATGTCCGAGTTCACGCTCGAACTCAACGATGACCAGAAGCAGGTCCGTGACTGGCTTCACGGCTTCGCAGCGGATGTGATCCGTCCGGCGGCCTCCGAGTGGGACGAGCGTGAGGAAACGCCCTGGCCCGTCATCCAGGAGGCGGCCAAGGTAGGCATCTACTCCCTCGACTTCTACGCCCAGCAGTTCTTCGACCCTACGGGCCTCGGTATCCCCATGGCCATGGAGGAGCTCTTCTGGGGGGACGCGGGCATCGCCCTGTCCATCGTCGGTACGGGCCTGGCGGCCGTGGGCGTCCTCGCCAACGGCACCGAGGAGCAGATCGGCACCTGGATCCCGCAGATGTACGGCGACGCCGACGACGTCAAGGTCGCGGCCTTCTGCTCCTCCGAGCCGGACGCCGGTTCCGACGTCGCCTCGATGCGCACCCGCGCGGTGTACGACCAGGCCAAGGACGAGTGGGTGCTGAACGGCACCAAGACCTGGGCGACCAACGGCGGCATAGCCAACGTCCACGTCGTCGTCGCCGTGGTCGACCCGGAGCTGGGCTCCAAGGGGCACGCCTCGTTCATCGTGCCGCCGAACACCCCCGGCCTCTCCCAGGGCCAGAAGTTCAAGAAGCACGGCATCCGCGCCTCGCACACCGCCGAGGTCGTCCTGGAGGACGTCCGGATTCCCGGCCACTGCCTGCTCGGCGGCAAGGAGAAGCTCGACCAGCGCCTGGCACGGGCCCGCGAGCGCGCCGCCTCCGGCGGTGAGCGGGTGAAGAACGCGGCGATGGCCACCTTCGAGGCGTCCCGCCCCGCGGTCGGCGCCATGGCGGTCGGCACCGCCCGTGCCGCGTACGAGGTGGCGCTGGACTACGCGAAGACCCGCACCCAGTTCGGCCGGCCCATCATCGACAACCAGGGCATCGCCTTCCAGCTCGCCGACATGCGTACGCAGATCGACGCGGCCCGGCTGCTGGTGTGGCGCGCCTCGTGGATGGCGACCACGGGCAAGCCGTTCACCTCGGCCGAGGGCTCGATGTCCAAGCTGTACGCGAGCGAGACCGCGAAGAAGGTCACCGCCCAGGCCGTCCAGATCCTCGGCGGCAACGGCTTCACCCGTGAGTACCCGGTGGAGCGGATGCACCGGGACGCGGCGATCTACACCATCTTCGAGGGCACCAGCGAGATCCAGCGCCTGGTGATCGCCCGCACCCTGTCGGGCATGCCGATCCGCTGACCGTGTGTCCCCGGGCGCAGGGCCGAGCTCCGGCCCTGCGCCCGAGGACATGATCCGTCAGGCGGGCAGCTGGGCCTCGATGGCCGCGATGAGCTCGGGCGCCTGGGGCTCCGTGCCCGGGCGCAGGCGCGCGACCGGTACGCCCGCCGGCGAGATGAGGAACTTCTCGAAGTTCCACTGGACGTCACCGGCCTCGCCGTCCGCGTCCGCCAGCTGGGCCAGCTCGGCGTAGAGCGGGTGGCGCCCCTCGCCGTTCACGTCGGTCTTCTCCAGCAGCGGGAAGCTGACGCCGTACGTCGTCGAGCAGAAGGTCTGGATCTCCTCCGGGCTCCCCGGCTCCTGGCCGGCGAACTGGTTGCACGGCACACCGAGCACGGTGAAGCCGCGGGCCGCGTACTCGCTCTGGAGCCGTTCCAGGCCCTCGTACTGCGGGGTGAGCCCGCACTTGGACGCGACATTCACCAACAGGACGGCCCGGCCCCGGTAGTCGGCCAGGGATGTGGGCTCACCGGTGAGCGTGCGCAGGGGGATGTCGTGCAGCGTCATGAGGTCTCCTCGTGAGGTGTGGCTTCCACAGCCATTGTCACGCCCGGAACAGGCCGGAACAGGTCCGTACGAAGCCGGTCCGCCGGCCGTCCGTGCTCCCGCACGTCACCGACCTGCGGGAGTACGGCAGTCGCTGCGACCGCGGCATGACCCCGATGAGCGACCCGTGTACGGATACGGGCCGGGGTCGAACTCCTGTGCCTGGGCCGGGAGAACGGCGTACTCTCACCGGTCGGGCAGCGCCCGCGCGGGGCCGATCGCCTTGTAGTAGAGGGTCGTCGGCTTCAGGACCCCGGCCGGGTCCTCGGCGTAGTCCGGGATCGAACCGCACTCCGTCCAGCCCGCCGAACGGTAGAGCCGCTCGGCGGGACTTCCGCTCTCGGTGTCCAGAACCAGCAGTGTGACGCCGGCCCCGGCGGCCGACCGCTCGGCCGCGTCGAGCAGCGACCGGCCCAGGCCCCGGCCGCGCGCCGACGGACGCACCATCAGCTTGGCCACCTCCGCGCGGTGGCGGGCGTTGGGCAGCCGGGCCCGGGACAGGGCGATGGTTCCCGCGATTCGTTCCGCGTCGCGGGCGATCCACACCTGGAGGAGACCGGCGTCCACGTCCCCGGCCCGCTCCCGCCACCAGACGGCGGCCACGTCGCGGTCCAGTGGCGCGAGGAATCCCACCGACGATCCGCCGTCCACGGTGTCCACCAGAAGTGCGGCCAACTCGTCGGCGTAGGTGATCAGTTGATTCCCGCATACGGCGACGATCTCGGTCATGCGCAAAGTCCTCTCACGGCAGAACGATCATCAGGGCGTAGCGGACCTGTTCCGGCCCCGGGCAGCGGAAGTGTGAGGGGCCGCGCAGCCGGAACCGAAGACAGTCGCCGCGGCGCACGGTGTGCACGGTGCCGTCGACGGTGATCTCCACCGTTCCCTCCAGCACCCACACGTGCTGCTCCAGGCCGGACACCGGTGCGTCGTCGTACGCGACGGCGGCCCCCGCGTCGAGGGTGCCCTCGATGACCTCCGCGCGCAGGCCGGTGTGCGGCGGCGACACCGAGCGGCGTACGAAGCCCGATGCCTCGTCCCGCCAGACCGGCTGCCGCGCGGCGGGGACGAGTTGCGGGGGCTCCGCCTCCACCTCCAGCAGCAGGCGGGACATCGTCCGTCCGTAGACCGTGCACAACTTGCCGAGCAGCGCGGCGGTCGGGCTCAACTCGCCGCGTTCCAGCCGGGACAGTGTGGAGCGGCTCACCCCGCCGCGTCGCGAGAGTTCGTCCAGCGACCAGCCGTGCTCGGTACGCAGCTCGCCCAGGCGTGCGGCGAGCCGGGCATCGACGGAGCCGGGCTCCGTCTCTTCGGTTTCTCTCATCATGGAGATGATATCCCTGTATGGAGACGGGTCGTGCGAGGGCGACAGCCCCGGGAAGCGCTTGTTCTGCCGGGTGGGTACCGACGTGACACCCTTGGTCCGGGAGGCCCGGGCGGTCACTCGGCCCGCCCGGTCGCCCTGCTACCCGAGGAGGCCGCAAATGGCCAGTACCAGCACTGGGCCGTCGGTGGCGCCCGCCGGCCCTTCGAGTTCGCGCCATCCCTTGCAGATCGGCTGGACCGCCTTCGCGGCAGTGCTGATGATCTTCAGCGGAGCGATGGCGATCTTCGAGGGAATCGCAGCCATCGCCAGGAACAACGTGTTCATCGCCACCCGCGACTATGTGTTCCGGTTCAATCTCACCGGCTGGGGCTGGATCCACCTCGCACTCGGCATCGTCATCGTCATCGCCGGGTGCGCGCTGTTCACCGGAGCCGCATGGGCACGCGTGACCGGCATCGTGCTCGCGGGCCTGAGCGCACTCGCCAACTTCCTGTGGCTGCCCCACTACCCGCTCTGGTCCATCGTGCTCATCGCCATCGACGTCTTCATCATCTGGGCGCTGTGCGCCGATTCGCCCGAGGAGAAGAAGAGCGTCTGAGGTCAAGGCGCAGGCCCGTCATCCTCGATCCGGCCGGGCGTCGGCCGGGGACGGCGCGAGCCTGAGCGTGACGACGTAGGAGACCACGACCGCGACGATCACGAGCGGCATGACGGTCAGGCCCTCGGACCCCAGCAGCAGTGTTGCCAGCAGCACCGAGGTCATCGGGAGCTTCAGCATCGCCACGCACATGGCGCCGATACCCATCGCGAAGCCCGACGTGAGGTCCAGTCCCGGCAGATGGGAAAGGGCGGTACCGCCCGCCGCTCCCACGAACATCGCCGGGAAGACCGGGCCGCCCCGGAAGCTGCTCAAGGAAGCGCAGTACGCCACCGCCTTGCAGGCGACCAGTACCACGAGCGTGCCCACCGAGTATCCGGCGCTCTGCGCCAGCAGCGGATCGAGGGCGTCCTCCCCGGAGTACAGCACCCCGGACGCGTCCCGGCCGGTGCTCTGCGCGTAGACGAGAGCCGCCGCGCCGACGACCAGGCCCGTGACGACGGTGGCCGTCACGGGCCGCCGCAACACACGTGCCTGGAGGAACAGCGCGAACCACCGAATGCCCGTGCCGACGAAGGCCGCGGCCACGCCCACGACGAGCGCCCAGCCGAATCGTGCGAGGTCGGGCGCCGTGGCGCCGGGCACATGGTGAAGTGCCAGGGAGTACGTCCCGAGACCGGTCCACGAACCGAGTCCGGTGAAGATGAGCGCGCCGACGCCGGACGCCAGCAGACCCGGCACCAGGACCAGCCCGAGCATCATCCCGGCCAGCCCCGAGGTCTCCATCAGGAGAAAGGCTCCCAGGAGCGGCGACCCCAGCAGCGCGCTGATCGCGGCAAAGCTGCCCGCGGCTCCCATCACGGCACTCGCGCCGGGATTGATGCCGGGCCGGACCAGGCGCGCCGCGAGCACGGCAAGTCCGCCGCCGAGCGCGATCAGCGGTGCCTCGGGACCGAGCACCGCCCCCAGGCCCAGCGAGGCGAGCGCCGCCAGCACAATGCCGGGCAGTTCCACCGTCGACGGTGCCCCCGTGCTCACCATCCCGTCGGCGGGCCGGTGGCCGCCGCTGCCCGGCAGGTGGCGGATGGTCAGCCCGACCAGCAGGCCCGCGACGGCGAGCAGCGGAACCGGCCACCAGGACGGCGTACCGGCGAACCCCAGGGCCCGGGGCAGGTCGTGGTAGGTGAGCGACTGGAGTTCGTGGACGAGCGCGAGGAAGCCGAACGCCACCGCCGAGACCGGGACTCCGAGAGCCGCCGCCATCACGAGGAGCACCGCGTAACCGCGGGTGCGGATCAGCGCGGAGGGGTTCACTGCCGCCGGCGGGGTAGTCGCGGCGGGCTCGGTCGACATGATCGTTGTCTCCTCGGCGTCACAACCGTCCGGAACACGCTGTCCCGCAAGCGTCCACAAGGAGATAGCACAATGTGCGCATTCGGCCGTGATGTACCCGCTGTGCGGGTGCGGTGATCTCCGTACCGCCATTCCCCTGGACCAGCGCGCGGGCGGCGCCGGGGAAGGCTCAGACGTCCCGGGTCGCGGGAAGCCGGCCCGCCCGCACCGCGTCGACGAGCGCCCGGTGGTCCCGCTCGTTGCAGTCGGCGTACTTCTCGGCGAAATACGTCAGCGCCCGGTCGAACGAATGGCTGAGCCCCAGGTACGCCGCGATGGCGATCCGGTCGCCCGAACGGGCGTGGGCGCGGGCCAGCGCGGTTCCGCACGCCTCGCCGAGGACCCGCATGCCGGACGGCACCATGTCCTCCGGCTCCATGACGCCCTTCCAGTCGCGCAACTGGCGTACGTAGAAGTCGCGGCGCCTGCCGTCGATCCCCTCCACCCGCGCCCAGCCGAGGAAGATATCGCCCGCCGCCTGCATCAGCCGCTGCCCCGCGACCACGCGCTCGCCCTGGTTCCGGTACGCGCCGGGGCCGGCATGGGGCGCGAGCACCGAGGGGCCGGCCTCCTTGACCTGGAGGAGGAGCGGGTCCCCGCCGTCCCTGCCGTGCATCAGGATGATCCAGCAACGCGTACCGACACTGCCGACGCCGACCACCTTGCGCGCCATGTCCACGAACCGGAAGTCGGAGAGCAGGGTTCGCCGGTCCGACGGCAGGCTGCGGCCGTAGCGGCCGATCAGTTCGCGGAACCGCTCCTGAGTCGCGTCGCGCTCGCCCGCCGGGAGCAGATCGGCCACCGGTACGAGCAGCGGCGGGTCCGCCGCGATGCGCGGCTCTCCGCCCACCGTCACGGTGAGCTTGTCGAAGGCCCGAAGGCTGTCCCGGGTGCGGGCCTTGGCCGCGGCCCGTGACAGCTTCCTGCGGCCGCGCTTCGCCAACTGTTGGGAGGCCAGCGCTTCGAGACGGCCGATGTCGGTCCGCGAGTACCACACGTCGAGATTGCGCATGCCGGCGAACCGGATCATCGACTCCCGGTACGACCTCACCGTGGTCAGCACGATGTCCGCGCGCTCCTGGTCGGTGAAGCCGTTCGCCCGGCCGGCGACGACGAAGCCGGCCGCCAGGCGCTTGACGTCCCACTCCCAGGGCCCCGGTGACGTCTCGTCGAAGTCGTTGATGTCGAACAGCAGATTGCGTTCCGGCGAGGCGAACAGCCCGAAGTTCAGCAGATGGGCGTCCCCGCACAGCTGGGCCCTGATCCCACAGTCCCCGGTGGCGGCCAGGTCGGAGGCCATGATCGCGGCGGCACCCCGGTAGAAGCGGAACGGCGACTCGGCCATCCGGCCGTAGCGGATCGGTACGAGTTCGGGCACCCGGGCCGCGGACTGGGCTTCGAGGACGGCCAGCGGGTCGGGCCGGTTGGCCGGCGGTTCGAACTCGGCGTGACTCGACCGCGGGGCCGTCCTCCGGGCCGCCTTCCCGCGAGCCGCCCGCTGCTCCGGCGTCGCGTCCGGTGCCGTCCTGAGCATCGAGGTCACGTCCTGCGCCATCGGGTCCTCCTGACCGGTCACGGGCGTGCGCCACCGCGCCGCGGGCGTATGCCGCTCCCGCCGACGCCCGCCTGCCCGGCCCCGGGGGCGCCGCACCGGTCGGCGCTTCCGTGCCCCGAGTCCGATCATCGCGGCTCGGCCCGGTTCCGGCATCATCTGGACGCCGCCCGTCACGTCCCGCGTCCGGACCGCTACCGGCGGACGCCCGGGGCGGGGCGGTCCGGGCGAGCGAGCACGGGGTGCCTGGCGGATAGTGGAGGCCGGAGCGGTCCGTCCGTACACGGATGGTCACGGACCCCGGGAGTGGATGCTCATGGACCGATACCCGCCCATAGCCGAACACGGTCTGGTCGGCGACCTGCAGACCGCCGCACTGGTCTCCGCGCGGGGTGTCGTCGACTGGTTCGCCGCCCCCAGGTTCGATTCCCCCAGCATCTTCGCCGCACTGCTCGACCACGACGACGGCGGCTTCTTCCGGCTGGCTCCCGACGAGGCCGAGAGCTCCTGCCGGCAGCTCTACTACCCGGACACCGCGGTCCTGGTCACCCGCTTCATGTCGCCGGACGGCGTCGGTGAGGTGCTCGACTGGATGCCGCCCGCACGCACCGGGACCCCCACCGACCGGCACACCCTGGTGCGGACCGTGCGCGCGGTGCGCGGGACCGTACGCTTCGCCATGGAGTGCCGGCCCCGGTTCGACTACAGCCGGGCCGATCACGAACTCGAACTGCGCCCCGGGGGAGCCGTGTTCCGGTCACCGGGGATCGCCGCCCACCTCCGGACCGGATTCCCCGTGGCACGCGACGGCCGGGACGCGGTGGGCGAAGTGGTGCTGAACGTCGGCGAGTCGACCTTCGCGCTTCTCACCGTCTGCGCGGCGGACGGGCCCGCACCGCCCGAACCGACCGTCGACGCCGTCACGGAACAGCTCTGGGAGACCGTCGACTTCTGGCAGCGGTGGGTGCGCGGCTCCCGCTACCGGGGCCGCTGGTCCGACATGGTCAACCGCTCCGCCATCACGCTCAAACTGCTCACCTACGCCCCCTCCGGCGCACCCGTCGCGGCGGCGACCATGGGGCTTCCCGAGCAGGCAGGCGGCGAACGCAACTGGGACTACCGCTACACCTGGGTCAGGGACGGCTCGCTGTCGGTCCGGGCCCTGCTCGACCTCGGGTTCGTGGACGAGGCGATCGCCTTCACCCACTGGCTGGGCGACCGGCTCCGGGCGGACGACAGCGGGGACGAACCCCTCCGGATCATGTACCGCGTCGACGGCGAGCCGTTGCTGACGGAGGAGCCCCTGGCCCATTTCGAGGGCTACCGGGGCTCGTACCCGGTACGGCTCGGCAACGCGGCCGCCGGCCAGTTGCAGCTCGACATCTACGGCGAGGCCCTCTACGCGCTGTCCGAGGGCCGCGAGGTGGACCTCCAGGCGGGCTACCGGGGCTGGCAGGCGGTGGCCCGGACCCTCGACTGGCTCGTGGACCGCTGGGACCGGCCCGACGAGGGCATCTGGGAGACCCGCGGCGGACGGCAGGACTTCACCTACAGCCGGGTGATGTGCTGGGCGGCGTTCGACCGCGGCCTGCGCCTGGCGGCCGATCTCAGCCGGCCCGCCGACACCGCCCGGTGGACGGGCGCCAGGGACGCCATTCTCGAACAGGTCATGGAACGCGGCTGGAGCGAGTCCGAGCAGGCCTTCGTCCAGTACTACGGCAGCACAGTGCTGGACGCCGCGCTGCTGCTGATACCCAGGGTGGGGTTCCTCGCCCCGCAGGACCCCGGCTGGCTCGCCACGCTCGACGCCATGGACCGCACGCTCGTCTCCGACAGCCTCGTCTACCGCTACGACCCCGCGGCCTCCCCGGACGGACTGCGGGGCTCCGAGGGCACGTTCAGCCTCTGCACGTTCCTGTACGTCGACGCCCTGGCCCGCGCGGGCCGGCTGCACAAGGCCCGCTACGCCTTCGAGAAGATGCTCACGTACGCCAACCATGTCGGCCTGTTCGCCGAGGAGATCGGCCCCAGCGGCGAGCAGCTCGGCAACTTCCCACAGGCGTTCACCCACCTCTCGCTCATCACGGCGGCGCGGACCCTGGACGAGGCGCTGGACGCGGCACGCGCCAAGGAACGCGGCTGACGGCGCTCGGTGGTTGTCGGGTCCCCTCCGGCCGCAGGACACCCGACAGCCTCTCAGGGCGACAGCGGCCGGGACGGGGGCCCGAGCAGGACGGCGGTGTCGCCCGGCCCGGCATCCGGGGTGTGCGTGTGGGTGACCGGGGCGAGCAGCCCGTCGGCGCGTACGACGAACAGCACGTCGTGCCCGGCCGGTACGGCTCCGTCGGCCCGCCGCGTGAGCACCCGGGCCCCGGCCTCGTACCGGCGGGCCAGCTCCGGACCGGTCAGACCGGTACGGAAGAGGGGCTCGCCCCCGGTGTACGGCGCCACCACACCCTGGCTGTCGGCGTCCGGAGCGAGCCGGTGGACCGGGCCCTCGACGCTCTCCCGCAGGGTCATCGCCGCCAGTGCGTTGAAGTCGTCCTCCTCGGTGAGCAGCAGCACACCGGTGATGCCCTCCAGCTCCGCACCGGCACCCGAGGCCGCCGCGAGCAGCTCGCCCGTCGCCAGGGGCAGCCCGGCCTCCTCGATCCGGGCCCGCTGGCGCTCGGCACCCGCCCACATCAGCACGTCCAGCCCCGCCGAGTTGAGCGCGCGCCCCATATCGACCGCCCAGGGCGCGCCGCCCACCAGCAGCGGCCGGGACCGGGACGGGCGCAGCACCTTCAGCCGCCGGGCGACCGGAAGCGCCGTCAGGCCGTACAGCGTGACGGTGGCGACGATCACCACGAAGGTCGCGGGCAGGATCCGCTCGGCGCCGTCGACGCCCCGCGCCACCAGGGTCGCCGAGAACGTGGAGGCGGTCGCCGCGGCGACGATGCCACGCGGGGCCATCCACCCGATGAACCACCGTTCCCCGCCCCGGACATCGGTACCGGCCGTCGACACCAGGGCCACGAGCGGGCGCACCACCAGCACCAGGAGGGCGACCAGGGCGAGCGAGGGCAGCACCACGTGGCGCAGCGAGGCCGGGGTGACCGTGGCCGAGATGGAGATGAACAACAGGCCGATGATCAGCGAGACCAGGGTGTCGAGGAACGGCCGACGGGCCGGAAGGTCCAGCCCCGGCAGATTAGCCATGGCCATACCCATCACGACCGCGGAGATGAGCCCGGTGTCCTCGCGGAGCGCGTCACAGGCGGCGGCGATCCCGATCACCGCGGCGATCTGCGCCGACGTGGCCAGTTCCTCGTTCAGGCGGGCCCGGCGCAACAGCAGCCACAGCACACCGGCCCCGACCACGCCGCCCACCGCACCCACCGCGACGCTGGCCGAGAACTGCTCCAACTGGCTTCCGAAACCCTTGAGTTCACCGGCGACCACGGCATGGAAGACGAGCGCCCCCAGAATGCCGCCGACCGGATCGATCAGGGAGCCCTCCCAGATCAGGATGCGCTGCAGCCGCTCGGAGGGCCGTACGAAGTTGAGCAGTGGCCCGACGACCGTCGGGCCGGACACGACGAGGATCGCGCCCAGCATCACGGCCGCGCCCTTGGACATGTTCAGCACCGGCACCGCGAACAGCGCCGCGGACAGCCAGGTGATGAGCGCTCCCAGCCAGAGCAGCCTGATCACGATGCGACGCGTATGGCCCCGCAGCCGGCTGATCTCCAGGCCGAGCCCGGCCTCGTAGAGGATCACCGCCACCGCGAGCGAGACCAGCGGCGAGAAGGCCTCGCCGAGCAGCTTCTCGGGATTGACGTCGTCCGTCAGCGCCCCGGCGGCGAAGCCGACCGGCAGCAGGACCAGCAGGGCGGGAATCCGCAGCCGGCTCGCCAGCAGCTGGGAGCCGACCGCGAGCACCACGATGAGCCCCACACCCACCATTACCTCATCAGCCGTCATGTCCGTGCCTCCTCGGATGCCAGGTGACCGGCCGCCCTCGCGAACAGGGTCAGCCCCCGGTGGCGAAGCCGGGGAAGAGAGTCATCCCGCCGTCGACGTAGAGGGTGGTGCCCACGACGTAATCCATCAGGTCCGAGGCCAGCAGGGTCACCGCGGTGGCGATGTCCGGCGGATCGCCCACCCTGCGGTAGGGGATCAGCTTGAGGAGTTCGGCCTCGGCCTCGGGGGTGTCCCAGGCGCTGGTGTTGATGGGGGTGCGGATGGCACCGGGGGCCACGGCGTTGACCCGGATGCCTCGGGGTGCGCATTCCTGGGCCAGGGTCTGCATCAGCATGAGGACGCCGCCCTTGGACGCGGCATAGTTCAGATGCCCCGACCACGGAATGATCTGGTGGACCGAGCTCATGCAGATGATCTTCCCGGCGGCGCGGGACACCTCGGGCACGACGCCCCGGCGGTCGAACTCCCTGACCGCCTCCCGGGCGCACAGGAACTGTCCGGTGAGATTGACGTCCAGCACCTTGTTCCACTGGTCCAGGGTCATCTCCGCGGCGGCGGCGTCCCGCTGCAGGCCGGCGTTGGCGACCAGGACGTCGACCGTGCCGAACTCCTCGACCATGCGGGCGAACATGGCGACGACCTGATCCTCCCGGGAGACGTCCGCCTCATGGGCGTACGCCCGCACCCCGAAGCTCTCGATCTCCCGCACCACGTCCTCGGCCGCCTCACGGCCGGCGACGTAGTTGACGACGACATCGGCACCCGCCTGCCCCAGCTCCACCGCGGTCGCCCTGCCGATGCCGGAGCTCGCACCCGTCACCAGTGCCTTCTGGCCCTGCAACAGGGGCAACGGCATCCGCTGCCGGGCCGCGTCCGCCGGTGAAGGTGAAGTCATCCTCGTCTCCCGTCGTCCCGCGCGTGGCGATGTCCGGGCCCCGCAGGAATCCGGACCGGCCCGGGCAGGCCGTCCGCGCGCGACAACCATCCGTGGCGGCCGGGCACGGGCTTGGCACGGCTCGCACCACTCGGCTGTCGGAGTGACCCGCTGTCCCTCCGACGGAGCAACCGGGGCCGCGTCCGTCCGCCGCCACGACCGAGATGCGCACAGGCCCGCCCACTGTTCCAATGACGGAGGCACAGGCCCTGGCGGACCCGGGGCAGTCGAGATTCTGAGGAGCCGGTGTGAGCAGCGAGACCGACGAGACGGGGCCGATCGACTACCTGGTGATCGAATTCCCGGGCAGCCGGATGACGGGCGAGGGACTGCCCCTGCTGGTCGACCTGGTCGACCGGGGAATCATCCGGATCCTGGACCTGGTCTTCCTCCGCAAGAGCGAGGACGGAACGGTCGCGGGCGTGGAGCTCTCCGAGCTGACCGCGAACGGGCACGAGGACCTGGCCGTGTTCGAAGGGGTGTCCTCCGGCCTGCTCGGCCGGGACGACATCGACGAGGTGAGCGCGATTCTCGAACCGGGCAGCGCCGCCGGGATCGTCATCTACGAGAACGTGTGGGCCGGACCGCTCGCGGCCGCGCTGCGCCGCTCGGGGGGACGCCTCGTCGCCAACGGGCGCATCCCGGTCCAGGAGATCCTGGCATCGCTCGACGCGGCCGAGGCCGGGGTCTGAACAGGCCGGCCCCGCAGCGCCGACCGGTCCTCGTGGCACCGTCCGGCCCCCCGAACCAGCCAGTCAACCGGCCCCCCGCACCAGCCAGTCAAAAGGAGATGCACCATGCCAGGCCTTCTTCGTGGCGTCGCCCGTACAGCGGTGATCGCCGGAACCGCCACCTCGGTCTCCAACCGGGTCTCCCGGCGGCAGGCGGGCCGCTGGGCGCGCCAGGACGCCGAGCAGGCGCAGGCCCAGCAGGCCGCCACGGCGCCCCCGCCCACGTCCCTCGCGCCGGAGGACGAGATGAGCAACAAGATCGCCCAGCTCAAGGACCTCGGCGATCTCAAGAGCCAGGGAGTGCTGAGCGAGAGCGAGTTCGAGGCACAGAAGGCCAGAATCCTCGGCTCCTGACCGGCCCGGCCGGGCGACCGGGACCGCGCCGGCCCCCGCTGGGCGACGGGGGCCGCGACGGCCCGGCTCACTCCCGCTTGTCGTCCCAGGGCGTGCCCAGCCAGCCGTCGAAGGTACGGATCAGCGCGCACAGCGCCGCCGCGAGCCGCCAGTCGACCCACGGCGCGTGGACATGGACCTCGTCGTCGTCCGAGAAGAACTCCAGCGGAACCTCCCGGCCGGCCCGCCAGATGACGCGTCGCGGCCCGCGCGCCACATCGCCCCCGCCGCTCAGCAGGCTGCCCACGCCGATCGCCACCTGGACCGGGAACAGCAGCCACCACACGTACCACCAGAAGATCCGGCCCTTGAAGCCGACCGCCTCCGGGCAGCCGGTCTGGGCGACCGTCCAGCGGGTCCGCAGCCCTCTGCCGTGGAGGGCCTTCTCCCGGACGAGCGTGCCGATCAGCTCGCCCTGCGCGCCCAGCACCCGGTACGTGGCCACGCCGTCGGCCGCGGACGCGGTGACGAGGGTGGCCTGCCGGGTCCGGCGCTCGCCGTCGGCCCACAGGACGAAGGAACGAACCCCCGACTTGCGGGCAGCGAGGTACGCGGGTGCCCCGCCCTCCGGCAGTTCGCGCTCCACATGCGCGACCACCCGGGACTCGCCGCCGGGCGCGTCGGCGAACTCGACGACATGGCCGACGGGCGAGGCCGCGGCCGGCTTCATGGTCAGCACGCTGCTCACCGGTGAACTCCTCCGTTGTGTGCTGCTCGGATGTCTGCTTGCTGCTCGGACGCCGCACAGCGGACGGCGCCCTGAGAAGATCGATCCGTGGAATCCGCCGAGCCCCTCCCCGAGCCGTTCCCCGGAACCGGCGCCGAGCCCCCGCCCGGGGACGACCCGGCCGGCCGCACCGCCCGCCGGAAGGTGGTGCGCTGCCGCATGTGCGGCCGCCCGCTCACCGGTACGGCCTCCCGCCGCACCGGCCTCGGCCCCGCCTGCGACGCCAAGCTCCACCCGGCGCCCCCGGACATCCGCACCCGCCGCCACGAGGTCGAGCAGGACCCGCTGCCCGGCATCTGAGCCGGACACGGCTACTCACCGAGACGGCGGAACAGCCCCTCCTGCACCACGGAAACCAGCAGGTTGCCGCCCCGGTCGTAGATCCGGCCCCGTGCCAGCCCCCGGCCGCCCGTTGCGACCGGCGACTCCTGGTCGTAGAGGAACCACTCGTCCGCACGGAACGGACGGTGGAACCACATCGCGTGGTCCAGCGAGGCCATGTCGAAACCGCGCCGCCCCCACAACGGCTCCACCGGGATACGGACCGCGTCGAGCAGCGTCATGTCGCTGGCGTACGTCAGCGCACATGTGTGCACCAGAGGGTCGTCGCCCAGCGGGCCGACCGCCCGCATCCACACCGCGCTGCGCGGGTCCGCGTCCTCGACCTCCTCCTTCGTCCAGCGCAGCCGGTCGACGTACCTGATGTCGAAGGGCTGCCGGCGGGCCATCCGCTCCAGCGCCTCCGGGAGCGCCCCGAGGTGTTCCCGGACCTCCTCGGCGACG
Organism: Streptomyces sp. NPDC001933; assembly: GCF_042890955.1. Lineage (NCBI taxonomy): Bacteria > Bacillati > Actinomycetota > Actinomycetes > Kitasatosporales > Streptomycetaceae > Streptomyces > Streptomyces sp. NPDC001933. Next base: position 154,903 of record NZ_JBIASS010000008.1, read on the forward strand.
GTCGGCAGCTCCTCGGGGTCCGGGACCTCGCGGGCCGGCGGCAGCTGGTGCTCGAAGCCCGCCTCCTCCGGCCGGTGGAAGGACGCCGTCAGATTGAAGATCGTCCGGCCCTCCTGGACGGCCGTGACCCGGCGGGTGGTGAACGACCGGCCGTCCCGGACGCGCTCCACCTCGTACACGATCGGCACACCCGGCCGCCCCGGCCGCAGGAAGTACGCGTGCAGCGAGTGGACCGGCCGGTCCCCGTCGGTGGTCCGGCCGGCCGCCACCAGCGCCTGCCCGGCGACCTGCCCGCCGAAGACCCGCTGCAGGGACTCCTGCGGGCTGCGCCCACGGAATATGTTGACCTCGATCCGCTCCAGGTCGAGCAGATCGACCAGGCGCTCGGCGGGGTTCGTCATGCGGTTCGTCTCCACTCTCGCAACGGTGCCGCGCCCGCGGCGTACGTCCTCACAGCTGACCGACGGAGGTCACGCGGACCACGGCCCGGCCCTCCTCGTCGGAGGCGGCCAGATCGATCTCCGCGCTGATGCCCCAGTCGTGGTCGCCGTTGGGGTCGGCGAACGTCTGCCGGACCCGCCACAGCCCGTGCGCCGCGTCCTCGTCGATCTTCAGCAGCTTCGGACCGCGGGCGTCCGGACCGGTGCCCAGGTCGTCGTACTCGTCCCAGTAGGCGTCCATCGCATCGCCCCACGCGTCCTCGTCCCAGCCCGCGTCGCCGTCCAGCCCGCCGAGCTCGCCCACCTTGTCCAGCGCGGCCAGCTCCACCCGGCGGAACATCGCGTTGCGCACCAGGACCCGGAAGGCGCGGGCGTTGGCGGTCACCGGCTTCACCTCGTCGGCCCGCTCCTGCGCCTGCTCGGCGGTCTCCACCTCCGGGTTGGCCAGCTGCTCCCACTCGTCGAGCAGACTGGAGTCCACCTGCCGGACCATCTCGCCGAGCCAGGCGATCAGATCCTCCAGGTCCTCGGACTTGAGGTCGTCCGGGATGGTGTGCTCCAGCGCCTTGTACGCACTGGCCAGATAGCGCAGCACGATGCCCTCGGTGCGGGCCAGTTCGTAGTTGGAGGTGAACTCCGTGAACGTCATGGCACGTTCGTACATGTCACGGATCACGGACTTCGGCGAGACCGGGTGGTCGCCCACCCACGGGTGGCTCCTGCGGTACACGTCGTAGGCGTGCCACAACAACTCGCTCAGCGGCTTCGGGTACGTGACCTCCTGGAGCAGCTCCATCCGCTCCTCGTACTCGACACCGTCCGCCTTCATCTGCCCGACCGCTTCGCCGCGCGCCTTGTTCTGCTGCGCGGCGAGGATCTGCCGCGGGTCGTCGAGCGTCGACTCGACGACGGAGACCATGTCCAGGGCGTACGAGGGGGAATCCGGGTCCAGCAGGTCGAACGCGGCCAGCGCGAAGGTCGACAGCGGCTGGTTGAGCGCGAAGTCCTGCTGGAGATCGACGGTGAGCCGGACGATCCGGCCCTCCGCGTCCGGCTTGTCGAGCTGTTCCACGACGCCGCCGTCCAGCAGCGAGCGGTAGATCGCGATGGCCCGGCGGATGTGCCGCAGCTGCGCCCGGCGCGGCTCGTGGTTGTCCTCCAGCAGACGCCGCATCGCCTCGAAGGCGTTGCCGGGGCGGGCGATCACGGACAGCAGCATGGTGTGCGTGACGCGGAAGCGGGAGGTCAACGGCTCCGGGTCGGACTGGATCAGCTTGTCGAACGTGGTCTCCGACCAGGCGACGAAGCCCTCGGGGGCCTTCTTGCGGACCACCTTGCGCTTCTTCTTCGGGTCGTCGCCGGCTTTCTTGACGGCCTTCTCGTTCTCGATGACGTGCTCGGGTGCCTGCGCCACGACGAAGCCCGCCGTGTCGAAGCCGGCCCGGCCCGCGCGGCCGGCGATCTGATGGAACTCACGGGCCCGCAGCGTACGCACCCGGGTGCCGTCGTACTTGGTGAGCGCGGTGAACAGCACCGTACGGATGGGTACGTTGACGCCGACGCCGAGGGTGTCCGTACCGCAGATCACCTTCAGCAGACCGGCCTGGGCGAGCTTCTCCACCAGGCGCCGGTACTTCGGCAGCATGCCCGCGTGGTGCACCCCGATGCCGTGCCGTACATAGCGGGAGAGGTTCTGGCCGAACTTGGTGGTGAAGCGGAAGTTGCCGATCAGATCGGCGATCTTCTCCTTCTCCTCCTTGGTGCACATGTTGATGCTCATCAGCGACTGTGCCCGCTCGACGGCCGCGGCCTGGGTGAAGTGCACGATGTAGACCGGCGACTGCCTGGTGTCCAGGAGCTCGGTGAGGGTCTCGGTGATCGGGGTCAGCCGGTACTCGTAGCTGAGCGGGACCGGCCGGGTCGCCGAACGCACCACGGACGTGGGGCGGCCGGTACGGCGGGTCAGGTCCTCCTCGAACATCCGGACGTCGCCGAGCGTGGCCGACATCAGGATGAACTGGGCCTGCGGCAGCTCCAGCAGCGGGATCTGCCAGGCCCAGCCGCGGTCCTGCTCGGCGTAGAAGTGGAACTCGTCCATCACGACCTGGCCGATGTCGGCGTACTTGCCGTCACGCAGCGCGATGGAGGCCAGCACCTCGGCGGTGCAGCAGATCACCGGGGCATCCGCGTTGACCGAGGCGTCGCCGGTGAGCATGCCGACGTTCTCCGTACCGAACAGCTTGCACAGGTCGAAGAACTTCTCCGAGACCAGTGCCTTGATCGGCGCGGTGTAGAAGGTGACCTTGTCCTGGGCCAGCGCGGTGAAGTGCGCACCTGCCGCGACCAGGCTCTTTCCGGAGCCGGTCGGGGTGGAAAGGATCACATTCGCGCCGGAGACCACCTCGATCAGTGCCTCCTCCTGGGCCGGATAGAGGGTGATGCCCCGGGTCTCGGTCCATGACGAGAAAGCCTCGAAGAGGGCGTCGGGGTCGTCGGTCGGGGGCAGCTGATCGATAAGGGTCACGCCCCCATCTTGCCTGCCTTCCGCCCGGATGAGGGAACCGGACGACGGTATGAAGATCATGGGCGATACGCTTCCCACTCAACTCGGCCGTGCCACAACGGCAATGGCAGCGATACGACTCTGGGGGCGGGAAGAACCATGATGGGACCGGCACACTCTCTGTCAGGGGCGGCGGCCTGGCTGGGGGTGGGCGCGGCGGCGGCGGCCGCCGGCCATGCGATGCCGTGGCCCGTCCTCGTCGTCGGGGCGCTGATCACCGCCGGAGCCGCGCTGGCCCCGGACCTCGACCACAAGTCCGCGACCATCTCGCGCGCCTTCGGGCCGGTGTCCCGGGGGGTCTGCGAAATCGTCGACAAGCTCTCGCACGCCGTCTACAAGGCGACCCGGATGCGCGGTGACTCGACCCGCAACGGCGGCCACCGGACGCTGACCCACACCTGGGTGTGGGCGGTCCTGATCGGTGCCGGAGCCTCCGCCGCGGCGATCACCGGCGGCCGGTGGGCGGTGCTGGCGATCCTCTTCGTCCACCTGGTGCTCGCCGTCGAAGGGCTGCTGTGGCGCGCCGCCCGGATGTCCAGCGACGTCCTGGTCTGGCTGCTCGGCGCGACCAGCGCCTGGATACTGGCCGGTGTCCTGGACAAGCCGGGCAACGGCTCGGACTGGCTGTTCACCGCCCCCGGCCAGGAGTACCTGTGGCTCGGGCTGCCCATCGTGCTCGGCGCCCTCGTCCACGACATCGGCGACGCGCTCACCGTCTCGGGCTGCCCGATCCTGTGGCCCATCCCGATCGGCCGCAAGCGCTGGTACCCGATCGGCCCGCCGAAGGCCATGCGGTTCCGGGCCGGGAGCTGGGTGGAGCTGAAGGTGCTGATGCCGGCGTTCATGGTGCTCGGGGCAGTGGGCGGGGCGGCCGCGCTGAACTTCATCTGACCCGCCCCGCCGCTGACCGGCCCCGGGGCCGTGCGGTCAGCCGTGCCAGGACCGCCACAGCGCCGCGTACGCGCCGTCCGCCGCCACCAGCTCGTCATGACTGCCCAGCTCACTGATCCGGCCGCGCTCCACCACCGCGATCACATCGGCGTCGTGCGCGGTGTGCAGCCGGTGGGCGATCGCCACGACCGTACGGCCGTCCAGCACCCGGGCCAGTGAGCGCTCCAGGTGACGGGCGGCCCGCGGGTCCAGCAGGGATGTCGCCTCGTCCAGCACCAGCGTGTGCGGATCGGCCAGGACCAGCCGGGCCAGCGCGATCTGCTGGGCCTGCGCCGGGGTCAGCGCCAGACCACCGGAGCCGACCTCGGTGTCCAGCCCCTCCTGAAGAGCCTTTGCCCAGCCGTCCGCGTCGACGGCAGCGAGCGACGCCCACAACTCGGCGTCCTCGGCGCCCGTCCGGGCCAGCAGCAGGTTGTCGCGCAGCGAACCGACGAACACATGGTGCTCCTGGTTGACCAGCGCCACATGCGTACGTACGTCCTCCGCCCGCATCCGCGACAACTCGGCACCACCGAGCGTCACTTCGCCCACGCGCGGGGCGTAGATCCCGGCCAGCAACCGGCCCAGCGTGGACTTGCCGGCGCCGGACGGGCCGACCAGCGCCAGGCGCGTACCCGGCGCGACGTCCAGCGACACCCGGTGCAGGACGTCGAGCCCGGCGCGGTACCCGAAGCGCACCTCGTCGGCCCGGACGTCCCGGCCGTCCGGCACGACCTCCGCGTCCCCCGCGTCCGGTTCGATGTCCCGCACCCCGACCAGCCGGGCCAGCGACACCTGGGCGACCTGCAACTCGTCGTACCAGCGCAGGATCAGGCCGATCGGGTCGACCATCATCTGTGCCAGCAGCGCACCCGTGGTCAGCTGCCCCACGGTCAGCCAGCCCTCGATGACGAACCAGCCGCCGAGCATCAGCACCGCGCCCAGAATCGTCACATAGGTGACGTTGATGACGGGGAAGAGCACGGAGCGCAGGAAGAGTGTGTACCGTTCCCACGCCGTCCACTGGGCGATGCGGGTGTCCGACAGCGCCACCCGGCGCGCACCCAGCCGGTGCGCCTCCACGGTCCGTCCGGCGTCCACGGTCTCCGCGAGCATCGCGGCGACCGCGGCGTACCCCGCCGCCTCCGAACGGTACGCGGACGGTGCCCGCTTGAAGTACCAGCGGCAGCCGAGGATCAGCACGGGCAGGGCGAGCAGCACCGAGAGCGCCAGCGGCGGAGCCGTCACGGTGAGAGCGGTGAGCAGCAGCCCCGCCCACACCACACCGATCGCCAGCTGCGGCACGGCCTCGCGCATCGCGTTGGCCAGCCGGTCGATGTCCGTGGTGATCCTGGAGAGCAGATCGCCGGTCCCGGCCCGCTCCAGCACCCCCGGCGGCAGTCCCACCGACCGTACGAGGAAGTCCTCGCGCAGATCGGCCAGTATCTCCTCGCCGAGCATCGCGCTGCGCAGGCGCATCAGCCGGGTGAACACGGTCTGCACGACCAGCGCGAGCACGAACACCCCGGCGGTGCGCTCCAGATGGAGATCCCGCACCCCCTCGGAGAGGTCCTCGACCAGCCCGCCCAGCAGATACGGGCCGACGATCGACGCGATGACCGCGACGGCGTTGAACGCGACGAGCACTGTGAACCGCCCGCGATGGCGCCGCAACAGCTCCCGTACATAGCTCCGTACGGTGGTGGGGGTGCCGACCGGCAGGGTCGTCGCCGACTCCGGCGCGGCCGGGTCGTACGCCGGTACCGCTACGCCGATCATGCCCGTTCCTCGATTTCCTCGATCGTTCCGGTCGCGCCACAGGAGGCCAGGGCCGCGATCTCGTCGTCCGTCTCGCGTGTCACGACCGCCCGGTAGCGGGGCTCCGTGCGCAGGAGCTCGCGGTGCCCGCCGAAGGCGACGACGGTGCCCCTGTGCATCAGCACCACCCGGTCCGCGAGGTCGAGCAGCAGTGGCGAGGAGGCGAACGCCACGGTGGTACGGCCCTGGCGCAACGCCTTGATCCCGGCGGCCACCAGGGCCTCCGTGTGCGAGTCGACGGCGGAGGTCGGCTCGTCGAGAACCAGCGCCTCCGGGTCGGCCACCAGGGAGCGGGCCAGCGCGAGCCGCTGCCGCTGGCCGCCCGAGAGCGACCGGCCGCGTTCGGTGATCCGGGTCGTCATAGGGTCGCCGTCCGTGGTGGGCGACGCCTGCGCCAGGGAGTCCAGCACATCGCCGCACTGCGCGGCCGCCAGAGCCTCCTCGGTACGAACCCGGCCCGACGACGGGACGTCCAGCAGCTCGCGCAGCGTGCCGGAGAGCAGCACCGGGTCCTTGTCCTGGACGAGCACGGCGGTCCGTGCGGAGTCCAGCGTGAGCTCGTCCAGCGGCACGCCACCGAGCAGGACGGACGGCGCCGTCCGCGCCGCGGCGTCCCCGCCCGCGGAGCCGGGCGCTCCGTCCTCCGCCTCTGCGGCACTCCCGTCCGCGTCCGGAGCCGTGTCCGTCTCCGGGTCCGTCCGGGCGTGCCCGCCGAGCCGCTCCGCCAGCCGGCCCGCCTCGTCCGGATCGCCGCAGACCACCGCGGTGAACAGGCCGGCCGGGGCCATCAGACCGGTGACCGGGTCGTACAGATCACCGGTCGGCGCGGCGTCGGCGGCCGGTGCGGCATCGTCGCCCGACGGCTGGGCCGTGCGGTGCAACGACAGCACCCGGACCGCCCGCTGGGCGGAGGGCCGCGAGAAGGAGTACGCCATCGCGATCTCCTCCACGTGGCGGAGCGGGTACAGAAGCATGGCCGCCGCGCTGTACACCGTGACCAGCTGGCCGACCTCGATCCGGCCGTCCCGGGCCAGCATCGCCCCGTACACGACCAGCGAGATGAGCAGCACGCCCGGCAGCAGCACCTGGATCGCGGAGATCAGCGACCACATCCGCGCGCTGCGCACCGCGGCCTCGCGGACCTCCTGGGAGGCACGCCGATAGCGGCCGAGGAAGAGCTCCTCGCCGCCGATCCCGCGCAGCACCCGCAGCCCCGCCACGGTGTCCGAGGCCAGTTCCGTGGCCTTGCCCGCCTTCTCGCGCTGGAGGTCCGCACGCCGGGTCGCCCGGGGGAGCAGCGGTAGCACGGCGAGGGCCAGCAGCGGTACGGAGACCGCCACCAGAATCCCCAGCGACGGCAGATACAGCAGGAGCCCCACACAGATCAGCACCAGCGCGGCGGCCGCCGCGGCGAACCGCGAGAGCGCCTCGACGAACCAGCCGATCTTCTCGACGTCCGCTGTGGATACCGCGATCACCTCGCCCGCCGCGACCCGGCGCGTCAGCGCCGAACCGAGCTCCGCGGTCTTGCGGGCCAGCAGCTGCTGGACCCGGGCGGCGGCGGTGATCCAGTTGGTGACGGCCGTACGGTGCAGCATCGTGTCGCCCACCGCCATCAGCACGCCCAGGACCGCGATCAGCCCGCCCGACCACGCGAGCCGGCTGCCGGAACGGTCGACGACCGCCTGGACGGCCAGGCCGACGGCGGGCGGCAGACCGGCGAGGGAGCATTGGTGCAGCAGGCCCCAGGACAGGGAAGCGAGCTGGCCCCTGAGCTGGTTGCGGCCCAGCCAGAGCAGGAAGCGAGGGCCTGAGCGGACATCGGGATCGCCGGGATCCGGGTAGGGAAGATCGCGAATCTGCATGACGTCCCATGGTTCGGTGTGACTGGTGGTTCGGTGAATGGATCAAGACGAGTGATCCAAACCGTGCCAGGTTCACCCAGGGGCGTCGGATCGAGCAATTGGTTTTCTCCAGGAACGGCCGTATCGCGCCGCTGCCGCTGCCGCTGCCATCACCTGGGCTGCACAGGCACTGCCACTGCCACTGCCAGGGCCGCGACGCGCATGGGCGGGCGGGCCGGGCCGGCTCAGGCCCCAGCAGGGCCTGTGCCCGGCCCGGCCGGCCGGTCAGGCCTTCTCCGGGTTCTCCGAGTCCATGCCGGAGCGGGCCTTCTTCCACTTGCCGCGGGTGAAGTCCGGAATCTGCTGCGGCGCGCCCTTCGCCTTGATGGACAGGTGACTGAGCGGAACGGGCGACGTCCAGGTCGCCGCGTCGTACACATCGAAGTCGGGAACGAGGCCGAGCCGCATGCACTGCATCAGCCGGAACACCAGCATGTAGTCCATGCCGCCGTGGCCGCCGGGCGGGTTGGCGTGCTCCTTCCACAGCCAGTGGTCCCACTCCTGGTACTTGGAGAAGTCGCCCCAGCTGTCATTGGTGTGGTCGGGCTCGATGTAGATACGGGCGGGGTAGTCCTCGAAGACGCCCTTCGTGCCGCCTAGGCTGTTGATCCGCGAGTACGGATGCGGGGTGGACACGTCGTGCTCCAGCCGGATGACCCGTCCCTTGGCGGTCTGGACGAGACTGATGGTCCGGTCGGACTCGATATAGGTCTCCTTCCAGCTCGGGTCGCCGGCCGGCATGTTCTTCTCGCGGTACTCGGCGAGCCCGAGGGACGGGGAACCGACACTGGTGATGCTCACCGCGCGGTCGCCGCGGTTGATGTCCATGTAATTGGCGACCGGGCCGAACCCGTGGTTGGGGTAGAGGTCGCCGCGCAGCCTGGTGTGCCACAGCCTGCGCCAAGGGCCTTCGTAGTAGTCCGGGTCGAACATCAGGCCGCGCAGATCGTGGTTGTAGGCGCCCGCGCCGTGCAGCAGATCACCGAAGAGACCGGCGTGCGCCATGCGCAGCACCCGCATCTCGTTCCGCCCGTAACAGCAGTTCTCCAGCTGCATGCAGTGGCGCCTGGTCCGCTCGGACAGGTCGACCAGCTCCCAGAGCTGGTCGAGCTGGAGCGCGATCGGACACTCCACACCGACGTGCTTGCCGTTCAGCATGGCGGTCTTCGCCATCTGGAAGTGGAAGTCCCAGGGCGTCGCCACATAGACGAAGTCGATGTCCCCGCGCTTGCAGAGGTTCTCGTAGTCGTCCTCGCCGTTGGTGTAGACGGCGGGCGCCGGCTGACCCGCGGCGGTCACCTTCGCGGCGGCCCGCTGCGCCTTGGCCTTGACCGGGTCGCACACGGCGACGACCTGTACGCCGGTGACGGCGAGGAAGAGGTCGATCATGCTGCCACCGCGATTGCCGAGGCCGACGATGCCGACCCGCACGGTGGAGCGCCCCTCGAAGGGGACCCCCACCATGGTCGCGCCCTGGCGCTTCGGAGCGGCCGGCTGGTCCGCAGTGGCGGCCTCGGGGCCCCGGACGGGGGCGGCGGCTGCGGAGGAGGTGCCGAGAGCGCCGAGTCCGAGCCCGGCACCGGCCACCGAGGCGGTCGTCCGGAGGACCGAGCGGCGGCTCACGGAACCCTCGTCGCCACCCTGCGTACCGTCGTGTCGCTGTGCTGCGTCGTTCATCGATCCTCCAGAAAGGGGGTCTGACGTGCGCGGCTGGTTAATGAACTTCGGTAAGGACCCTGGTAGTTGAGTCTGTTGTTGCGCAAGGGGGGCGATTGGACTCCTGTGTCGAAACCATGGACTTTCGTGCCCGCACGAAGAAGCCGGGCGGGCTCGAACGCGTCGAGCCCGCCCGGCGGTCCGGGACGGCGAACGGGGGCCGTGCGGCCCGGTGATCAGTGAACAACGGCCCCGGTTCGGTGGTCAGCGCACGACGGCCCCCGGCCGGGTGGCCCGCTCCAACTCCATCAGCACCGAGTAGTACTGCTGCCCCGTTGCCCGGTCCATGCCGATCTCGCACATGCGGTTGGCCGAGAGGTACGCGTCGTACTCGCGCGCCTTCACCTCGGCGGCCTCCTTCGCCGTCGCCGAGGCCGTCAACTCCTTGTGCAGCATGCCCCGGTCGCCGGCGAAGGCGCAGCACCCGGCGTCGTCGGGGATCACGACCTCCTCGGCGCAGGCCTCCGCGACCGTACGCAACTGCTCCACATCGTCCAGATGCTGCATGGAGCACGTCGGATGCAGAACCGCCGACCCGGTCTTCCGCAGCACCGTCAGCTCCGGAAGCAGCTCGTCGGCCGCCCAGACGAGGGAGTCGACGATGGTCAGCTCCCGGTGCAACTCCCGGTTGTCATCGGTGAGATACGGCACCACCTCATGGGCGATGCCCAGGGTGCACGAAGAGGCGTCGACGACCAGCGGCAGCTTTCCGCCGGCCGTCCAGCCCCAGGCCGCCTCCACGATGCGGTTGGCCATCACGGCGTTGCCCTCGTCGTAACCCTTGGAGTGCCAGATCGTCGCGCAGCAGGTCCCCGCGACATCGTCGGGGATCCACACCGGCTTTCCGGCGCGGGCGGACACGGCGACGACGGCCTGCGGGAGCGAAGGACCACGATGGCCCTCGGGGCCGCCGAAGATGCGGTTCACACACGCCGGGTAGTAGACGGCGCTCGCCCCGACGCGGGAGGTCCGGGGCAGCTTCCGGGCGGCGGCGCCGGGAATCTCCGGCAGCCACTCGGGCACCAGATCGGGGCGCACGGCCCTGCGGGCGAGAGCGGTGATGGTCTCCAGCGGTCCGTCACCGAGCCGGTCACCGATCCGGTCGGCCGCGGCCACCGCGAGCCGCGCCGCCGCCTCCACCGCCTTGAAGTTCTTCGCTGTGAGCGCCGCGATGCGCTCCTCGCGCGGCGAGTGCCGCCGGTGGCGGAAGTCCTTCATCATCGCGCCGGTGTCGATGCCCACCGGGCAGGCGAGCTTGCACGTCGAGTCGCCCGCACAGGTGTCGACGGCGTCGTAGCCGTAAGCGTCGAGCAGCTGCGTCTCCACCGGGGAGCCGTCAGGCTGGCGCAGCATCTCCCGCCGCAGCACGATCCGCTGGCGCGGGGACGTCGTCAGATCGTGGCTGGGGCAGGTGGGTTCGCAGAAGCCGCACTCGATGCAGGGATCGGCGATCGCCTCGACCTCGGGGATGGTCTTCAGCCCGCGCAGATGGGCCTTCGGGTCGCGGTCGAGGACGATCCGGGGAGCCAGGACGCCGTCGGGGTCGATGATCTGCTTGGTGCGCCACATCAGCTCGGTCGCCTTGGGACCCCACTCCAGCTCCAGGAACGGGGCGATGTTGCGGCCGGTGGCGTGCTCGGCCTTCAGGGAGCCGTCGAAGCGCTCCACCGTCAGCCGGCAGAAGTCGTCCATGAACGCGGCGTACCGGTCGACGTCGGACGGCTTCGCCGCGTCGAAGGCGAGCAGGAAGTGCAGGTTCCCGTGTGCGGCGTGGCCGGCGACGGCGGCGTCGAAGCCGTGCTGCGCCTGGAGACCGAGCAGCGCCTCGCAGGCCTCGGCCAGCCGGGAGGGCGGCACCGCGAAGTCCTCCGTGATCAGCGTCGTGCCCGAGGGCCGGGAGCCGCCGACCGCGCTGACGAATGCCTTGCGGGCCTTCCAGTACCCGGAGATGACCTTGGCATCGCGGGTGAACGCATTGGTCACCGAGGGGACGGGCGCGACCAGGTCGAGCTCCTCCACGACGGCCGCCGCCGCCCGCTCGTACGCCTCCTGGCCGGGCTCGTCCGGAGCGCGGAACTCCACCAGGAGTGCCGTGGTCGCCTTGGGCAGCTCGGCCCAGTCCGCCGGTACGCCCTTGACGCTCACCGAGGCGCGCAGCGTATTGCCGTCCATCAGCTCGACGGCGATCGCGCCCGCCTCGTTGAAACGGGGCACGGCGGCCGCCGCCGCGGTGAGGGAAGGGAAGAACAGCAGGGCCGTGGAGATCCGGCGGTCCAGCGGCAGCGTGTCGAAGACGACCTCGGAGATGAAGCCGAAGGTGCCCTCGGAACCGACCATCAGGCCGCGCAGGATCTGGACCGGCGTCGAGCCGTCCAGGAAGGCGTCGAGCCGGTAGCCGTTGGTGTTCTTGATCTCGTACTTGGCCCGGATCCGGGCCGTGAGCTCCGCGTCCGCCTCGATCTCCGCCTTCAGGGCCAGCAGCCCTTCGCAGAGCCCCGGCTCGGCGCGGGCGAGGTTCTCGTCCGCGGCCGGGTCGCCCGTGTCGACGACGGTGCCGCTCGGCAGCACGAAGGTGAGGGAGGAGACCGTGCGGTACGAATTGCGGGTCGTGCCCGCCGTCATCCCCGAGGCGTTGTTGGCGACGACTCCGCCGATCGTGCAGGCGATCGCGCTGGCCGGGTCGGGGCCCAGCAGCCGGCCGTGCCGGACGAGGGCGGCGTTGGCCCGCACGACCGTCGTACCCGGGCGGATGCGCGCCCGCGCTCCGTCGTCCAGCACCTCGATGCCCGCCCAGTGGTGGCGGACGTCGACCAGGATGTCCTCGCCCTGGGCCTGGCCGTTCAGGCTGGTGCCGGCGGCCCGGAAGACGACCTCGCGGCCCCTGCCGTGCGCGTACGACAGGATCGCCGAGACGTCGTCGATGTCCTGCGGGACCACCACGACCTGGGGGAGGAAACGGTAAGGACTGGCGTCGGAGGCGTACTTCACCAGGTCGGAGACCTTCCAGAGCACCTTCTCCGGCCCGAGCAGGGCGATCAGCTCGCCGCGCAGCGGTTCGGGCGTGCCCGGAGCCTGCCGGTCGGGGACCCGGTCCACGGAGGGCTTGCGCGCCGCGTCGGGACGCAGTGCTTCCGGCTTCGGCTCCAGCAATGGCATGTCGAGGTCTCCTCGGCGGTTCGGTTCGGTACCACGGCGGCGGACGCGCCGCCCGGTGTCCAGGGGGCGTCCGTCAGCAGCGGCGCTCCGGCATTCCGTTGACCAGAGCGGACAGCAGTCCGCCGAGCACCTCGCGCTGATCGGCGGTCAGTGGAGCCAGGATCTCCTCTGCGGCGGCCCGTCGCGCGTCACGCAACGAGCGGAGGGTGGCGAGTCCCTCCTCGGTGATCTCGATGCGGACCACCCGGCGGCTGTCCGGATCGGGGGCGCGGCGCACCCGTCCGCTCGCCTCCAGACCGTCGACCAGGGTGGTCACGGCGCGCGGGACGACGTCCAGGCGCTGTGCGAGATCGGCCATCCGGGGCGGGCCGTCGTAATGCGCGACGGTGCGCAGCAGCCGGAACTGCGCGGGCGTGATGCCGATCGGCTCCAGCTGGCGGCTCTGAATCCGCTGGAGCCTGCGGGTCACCCGCAGCAACTGCTCGGCGAGCACGCCGTCGGCGTCGGAGGAGTCCATGGTGGGAACAATATCAGGATCTTGTTCATTGTGAGTATAGGTAACAATGAGCTATGCTCTCAAAAATCGGCTCGCCCGCGCGCTCGCCCGGTCCCCCGATCGAGCCCCGCCCGGGTCACAGCCGTCGCACGCCCGACGAAGGAGCCCATGAAACCCGACGCGATCAACTGGACACCCCCGCCGCGGGACGAGAGCCGTCCGCCCGCCGAAGTGCGCCGCATCCTGCGCCTCTTCCGTCCCTACCGAGGCCGGCTGGCGCTGGTCGGCCTGCTCGTCGGCGCTTCGTCACTGGTATCGGTCGCCTCCCCGTTCCTGCTGCGCGAGATCCTGGACACGGCCATTCCCCAGGGGCGTACGGGACTGCTGTCCCTGCTCGCCCTCGGCATGATCCTCACCGCCGTGACGACCAGCGTCTTCGGCGTCCTGCAGACCCTGATCTCCACCACGGTCGGCCAGCGGGTCATGCACGACCTGCGCACCGCCGTCTACGCCCAGTTGCAGCGGATGCCGCTCGCCTTCTTCACCCGGACGCGCACGGGCGAGGTCCAGTCCCGCATCGCCAACGACATCGGCGGCATGCAGGCGACCGTCACCTCCACGGCGACGTCACTGGTCTCCAACCTCACCGCGGTCATCGCCACGGTCGTCGCCATGCTGGCCCTCGACTGGCGGCTCACCCTTGTCTCGCTCCTGCTGCTGCCGGTCTTCGTCTGGATCAGCCGCCGGGTCGGCCGTGAGCGCAAGAAGATCACCACCCGGCGCCAGAAGCAGATGGCCGCGATGGCGGCCACGGTGACCGAGTCGCTCTCCGTCAGCGGCATCCTGCTGGGCCGGACCATGGGCCGCGCGGACTCCCTCACCAAGGGCTTCGCCGAGGAGTCCGAGAAGCTCGTCGACCTCGAAGTGCGCTCCAGCATGGCCGGGCGGTGGCGGATGTCCACGATCGGCATCGTCATGGCCGCCATGCCCGCGTTCATCTACTGGGCGGCGGGCCTCGCCCTGCAGTCCGGCGGACCCGCCGTCTCCATCGGCACGCTCGTCGCCTTCGTCTCGCTCCAGCAGGGCCTCTTCCGGCCCGCCGTGAGCCTGCTCTCCACCGGTGTGGACATGCAGACGTCCCTCGCGCTCTTCCAGCGGATCTTCGAGTACCTCGACCTCGAAGTGGACATCACCGAGCCCGAGAACCCGGTCCGGCTGGAGAGCATCCGCGGCGAGATCCGCTTCGAGGATGTCGATTTCAGCTACGACGAGAAGAGCGGCCCGACCCTCAGCGGCATCGATGTGACAGTCCCGGCCGGCGGCAGCCTGGCGGTCGTCGGCCCGACCGGATCCGGCAAGTCCACGCTCAGCTATCTGGTGCCCAGGCTCTACGACGTCACCGGCGGCCGGGTCACGCTCGACGGGGTCGACGTACGCGATCTCGATTTCGACACCCTGGCCAGAGCCGTGGGTGTGGTCTCCCAGGAGACCTACCTCTTCCATGCCTCGGTCGCCGACAACCTGCGCTTCGCCAAGCCGGACGCGACCGACGCCGAGATCGAGGCGGCGGCCCGTGCGGCACAGATCCACGACCACATCGCCTCACTGCCCGACGGCTACGACACCCTTGTCGGTGAACGCGGCTACCGCTTCTCCGGCGGTGAGAAGCAGCGCCTCGCCATCGCCCGCACGATCCTGCGCGACCCGCCGGTCCTGGTGCTCGACGAGGCGACGAGCGCCCTCGACACCCGTACGGAATTCGCAGTGCAGGAAGCCATCGACGCGCTCTCCGAGGGGCGCACCACCATCACCATCGCGCACCGGCTCTCCACCGTCCGCGACGCCGACCAGATCGTCGTCCTGGACCGCGGCCGGACCGCCGAGCGCGGCAGCCACGAGGAGCTGCTCCAGCAGGAAGGCCGCTATGCCGCGCTGGTCCGGAGGGACACCCAACTGGCCCCCGCGACAGGCTGATCGACGAGGCCGGGGGGCCGTCGGGCCGCACACGCGGCGACGCCGCCGCTCCCGTGGGACGGGGAGCGACGGCGCCGGGCGGAGCAATAGTCAGACGAGCCAACCCACGAAGTGGACGATGCCGGCGAGCAGGTTGGTGAGGAAGTTCATTTGGTGCTTCTCCTTGTGCGTATTGCAAATCTGGGACAGCGCAATCGCGGTCTGCAGCCCGTCGCTTGCGCCCTGTAATCATCCTGCGTCACAGCGGAGTTGAGCAACGAATCCCGGAACGATCACGCGTTCCAGCGAACACCCGATCCCCTGTTCGTGTGTTCCATTCATGAACCGCGGGGCTCGTGTCGTCAGGGCCGGGTTCCGGGCGGCGGGATAGCGTGCGCATGGTGAACGAACCCCCGGACGCCCCGCCCCGTCGCCCTCTCCGCCCGACCCGGCGCGGCCGTCTGGTCCTGTTCATCGGAGCCGCCCTCGTCCTGGTCGTGGCAGCGGCAGTGCTCGTACCGCTGCTGACGAGAGGGCCGAAGGTCGAGCAGGCCCGCTCGCTCGTCATCCCCGAGGGATGGCGGGCCTCCCAGGTGTACGCGGCGGTCGACAAGTCCCTCGATGCCGAGCCCGGGACCACCGAGAAGGCCGCCGCCACGACGGACCTGCCGCTCCCGGCCGCGGCGAAGGGCAACCCCGAGGGCTACCTCTTCCCGGCGACGTACCCCGTCACCTCCGCCACGACCCCGCAGAGCCTGCTCCGGTACATGGCCGACACCGCGGTCGAACGATTCGGCGCGGACCACATCGCCGAGGGCGCGCAACGCAACGGCGTATCGGTGTACCAGACGGTGACGATCGCGAGCATCGTGCAGGCCGAGGCGGACACCGTGGCCGACATGGGCAAGGTCGCCAGAGTGATCTACAACCGACTGGACCGGGGCATGCCGCTCCAGATGGATTCCACACTCAACTACGCGCTGAACCGCAGCACCCTGCACACCACCACGGGCGACACGAAGATCGACAGCCCGTACAACAGCTACGAGCGCGAGGGGCTGCCTCCCACCCCCATCGGGAACCCGGGGGAGCAGGCGATGACGGCGGCGATCGACCCCGCTCCCGGAGCATGGCTGTACTTCGTCACGGTCGCGCCGGGGGACACCCGATTCACCAGCAGCTATACGGAACACCAGAGAAACGTGGCGGAGTTCAACCGCAACCGCCGCAGCGCGTCCGCTCGTTGATCCCCCGCAGCCGTCGCAGCGGGTCCGCCGGCTGAGCCCCGCCCCGTCACACCGAGGCGGGCGTGAACACCTCGTCGACGTCCGCCGCCGTGTTCTTCTCGTCCAGCAGCCGGCCGATCGCGCGCACCGCGGCCCGCCCCGCCCGGTTGGCGCCGATCGTGCTGGCGGACGGCCCGTACCCGACGAGGTGGACGCGCGCGTCCCGGACCGCCCGGGTGCCCTCGACCCGGATGCCGCCGCCCGGCTCGCGCAGCTTCAGCGGTGCGAGATGGTCGATGGCGGCCCGGAATCCGGTGGCCCAGAGGATGACGTCCGCCTCGACCGTCCGCCCGTCGTCCCACGCCACCCCGCTCGGAGTGATCCGGTCGAACATGGGCAGCCGGTCCAGCACCCCCGTCTCACGGGCCCGCCGCACCGCGTCGGTGAGCGGCAGCCCGGTCACGGACACCACACTCTGCGGCGGCAGCCCGCGCCGCACCCGCTCCTCCACCATCGCCACCGCGGCCCGCCCCCGGTCCGCGTCGAAGGGGCCGTCCCGGAAGACCGGCGGCCGCCGTGTCACCCAGTACGTCTCGGCCGCCACCTCGGCGATCTCCATCAGATGCTGCGTCCCCGAGGCCCCGCCGCCGACCACCACCACACGCTGCCCGGCGAACTCCGCCGGACCTGGGTAGTTCGCGGTGTGCAACTGCCGCCCCAGGAAGCTCTCCTGGCCCGGGTAGCGCGGCCAGAACGGCCGGTCCCAGGTGCCGGTGGCGTTGATCAGGGCACGGGCGGCGTACGTACCCTCGGAGCTCTCGACGAGCAGCCGCCCGTCGGCGCCCTCGCGTACCGCGCTCACCTCCACGGGCCGGTGGACGCGCAGGTCGAAGGTGCGCTCGTACTCGGCGAAGTACTCACCGATCACCTCGGAGGAGGGCCGGCGGTCGTCAGCTCCGGTGAGCTCCATGCCGGGCAGTGCGTGCATGCCGTGGACCTTGCCGTAGGTGAGCGAGGGCCAGCGGAACTGCCAGGCCCCACCGGGGTGCGGGGCATGGTCGAGCACGACGAAGTCGCGATCGGGCTCCAGGCCGGCGCGGCGCAGATGGTAGGCGCCGGACAGACCTGCCTGTCCGGCGCCGATCACGACGACATCGACCTCGCGTGCTGCTGCGGCCACCCCAGAGTTGTTCACGTTTCTACTAACTCTGTCGCGGTCCAGGATCTTCCCAGATCGGCCAGGCCCGGCCCCGGGGCTTCCCCTGCCGGTCGACGGGCCGGCCCGCTGGTCGCCGCCCGGTCAGCGGCCCCCGGCGACCAGCAGCGGCGCCCCGCCCGGCGCCGACGCCGGCCGGCCGTTCGCGGCAGGCACCCCGAGCAGCGGCGACGCCGGTACGGTCGAAAGCAGGCCGCGCGCCGCCAGCTCGGGCGTCACGCCCTCGCCGAACCAGTACGCCTCCTCCAGATGCGGGTAACCGGACAGCACGAAATGCTCCACACCCAGCGCGTGGTACTCCTCGATCCGGTCGGCGACCTCCGCATGACTGCCCACCAGCGCGGTTCCGGCACCGCCCCGCACCAGCCCGACGCCCGCCCACAGGTTCGGCGAGATCTCCAGCTTGTCGCGCGAACCGCCGTGCAGCGCCAGCATCCGCTGCTGCCCGACCGACTCGCTCCGCCCCAGCGCCTGCTGGGCGGCCGCGATCGTCCCGGCATCGAGATCGCCCAGCAGCCGGTCGGCCGTCGCCCATGCCTCGCGCGAGGAGTCGCGCGAGATCGTGTGCAGCCGGATGCCGAAGCGGACCGTACGGCCCTGCTCCTCGGCCAGGCCGCGGATCCAGTCGATCTTCTCCTTCACCGCGGCCGGCGGCTCGCCCCAGGTCAGATAGACATCGGCATGCGCGGCGGCCACCGGGCCCGCCGCCGCCGACGACCCGCCGAAGAAGATGTCCGGCAGCGGGTCCGGCGGCAGCGCGGTCAGCCCGCCCTCCACCTGGTAGTGCTCACCCTCGAAGTCGAAGGGCCGCCCGCTCCACGCGCCCCGCACCACCGACAGGAACTCCGCGGTCCGCGGGTAACGCCGGTCGTGGTCCAGGTGGTCGCCGAACCGCCGCTGCTCCGTCGAGTCACCACCCGTGACGACGTTGAGCAGCAGCCGCCCCCGGGTGATCCGCTGATAGGTCGCCGCCATCTGCGCGGCGAGCACCGGTGAGATCACCCCCGGCCGGAACGCCACCAGGAACTTCAGCCGTTCGGTGTGCTGGGCCAGGGCCACCGTCGTCAGCCAGGCGTCCTCGCACCAGGTACCGGTGGGCGTCAGCACGGCCTCGAAGCCCAACTGCTCGGCGGCCTTGGCGATCTGCGCCAGGTATTCGATGTCGGGGGCGCGCACGCCGCTCACCGGAGTGATCCGGTCCCGCTTGATCCCGCCGTCGGTGTAGGCGTGCCGGTCGACGAGCGTACGTCCGTCGCCACCGGTGGGCAGGAACCAGTGCAGATGAACATTCATGACGAGGCCTTTCCGAAGGAGCGGGGAGCGGCGGAGGACGGAGGCAGATCGCGGTTGAAACGGGGGTCGACGTACTTCTCGAAGGAGAAGCGCCTCGGAATGAGCTCCAGATCGGCGAAGGTGTCGGCGATCGCCTGCTCGGAGGCGATCGCGGCAGGATCGAGGGCCACGGACACCCGGGTTCCGGCACTGCGCCTGACCGCGTCCAGGGCCACCTCGTACGGCAGCCCGGTCTCCTTCGCCCAGACCTTCGCCCAGGCATCGGGATGTTTGAACACCCAGGACTGTGCCCGCTGCAGACGGAGCAGCAGATCACCGATGGCCCGGGACTTCCCGGGGTCCTTCAGCGCGGCAGGCGAGGCCACCTGGAAGCTGAGACCGTTCACGACACCCTGACCGGTGGTCAGAACCCGGGACTTCGTGGTGCGCAGAACCTGCGAGGTGTACGGGTCCCAGATCGCCCAGGCGTCGACCTTGCCCCGGCTGAACACGGCCAGCGCGTCCGCCGGCTGAAGGTACTTCGGCTTCACGTCCTCGATGCCGAGCCCCGCCTTCTTCAGCGAGGCGATCAGCTGGTAGTGGGCCGAACTGCCCTGCGCCACAGCGATCGACCGGCCCCTGAGCTGCTTCGGGGACTTCAGTGGCGAGTCCTCGGGTACGACGATGGCCTCGCCGTCGGACGATCCGTGTGCGGCGCCCACCACGACGATCCTGGAATCGGAACCCGCCGCGAAGACGGGTGGTGTGTTGCCGACGCCCCCGAGGTCCACGGCCTGGGCGTTGACCGCCTCCAGGAGCGGTGGGCCGGAGGTGAAGGTCGACCATTTGATCCGGTAGTCGAGATCGTCCAGTTCACCGGAGGCCCGCAGGATGGCTTCGTAACCACCCTTCTGGTCGCCGACGGCGAGGGTGACACTGCCCTTCCCGTCGGTGCCACTGGTGGTGGTGGCGGCGGACGTGGCACCGCCGCAGGCGGACAGCAGCAGAGCCAGGGGCAGCAGGAGGGCGGGCAGAGCGCGGCTTCTCATCGGATCCTCTTTCGTCTTTCGTCATGAGCGGCGGGAGCCGGGGAGACAGATGGCCGGCAGCCCCCGTCTCAGGCGGCCTCGCCGGGCGCGGGGGGTGCGGCGGATGCGTCGCCGTCGACGCCCAACTCGGCCAGCAGCCGGGAGCGCAAGGCCGTGAACCCGGCATCGCTCGCACTGCGTGGCCGGTCCAGACCGACGGGCGTGTCGTACGCGATCGCCCCGTCCCGCATCACCAGTGCGCGGTCGGCCAGCAGCAGCGCCTCGTCCACATCGTGGGTGACCAGCAGTACGGCGCAGCCGCGCCGCTGCCAGAGCTCGGCCACCAGTCGCTGCGCCTTGATGCGGGTCAACGCGTCCAGCGCGCCGAACGGTTCGTCGAGGAGCAGCAGATCGGGCTCACGCACCAGGGCGCGGGCCAGTGAGGCGCGTTGCGCCTCGCCCCCCGAGAGCGTCTTGGGCCACGCCCCGGACCGCTCCCCGAGCCCGACTTCCGCCAACGCGCGCTCGGCAACGGCCCGTTCGGTCCTTCCGGGCAGACCGAGCAGCACATTGCGCCAGACCCGCTTCCACGGCATGAGCCGTGGTGCCTGGAAGGCGACCGCCCGTCGCCTCGGCACGAGCACCGTGCCCTCGATCTCACGGTCCAGCCCGGCGAGCACTCGCAGCAGTGTCGACTTCCCGCAGCCGCTGCGACCGAGTAGCGCGGTGAACTCCCCGGCGCGCAGGGTGAGATCGAGCCCGTCGACGACGGCCCTGCCGTCGAAGGAACGGGTCAGTCCCCGCACCCGCACCGCGCTCTCGGTGGGGCCGGCCGGTGCGGCGGGGCTCACTGCCCCGCGAAGGCCGGTCGCCATTGCAGCAGCAGCCTTTCGAGTGTGCGGACGATGACATCGGCGGTGAGGCCGAGGAAGGCGTAGACGACGAGGCAGACGACGATGACGTCGGTACGGAAGAACTCCCGGGCCTGGTTCATCAGGAAGCCGATCCCGGCGTCGGCGTTGACGGACTCGCCGAAGACCAGGGCCAGCCACGCGGTGGCGAGCGAGTACCGGAGCCCGGTCATGGCCCCGGGCAGCGCGCCCGGCAGCACGACATGCCGGATCAGTCCCCACCGTCCGAGCCCCAACGACGCACCAGCCTCGATGAGTTGGGCGTCGACACCGCGAATGCCCGCGTACACATTGAGGTACAGATGAAAGGCCACACCGAGCGCGATGAGCGCCACCTTCGGGGCCTCGCCGATGCCCAGCCAGATGATGAAGAGCGGGATCAGCCCGACCCAGGGGACGGTGCGCAGCATCTGCACACTCGCGTCCACGAGATCCTCGCCGAGCTGCGAGAGCCCGGAAACCAGCGCGAGCGCCGTTCCGGCAACACCCCCGAGCGCCAGCCCCGCGGCGACCCGCTGAAGCGAGATCCCCATCGCCGAGGGCAGCGTCCCGTCGGCGATCAGATCCGATCCGGCACGGGCGATGGTGCCGGGCGAGGCGAGTACATCGGCGTGCAGGATCCCGGTGGCACTGAGCACCTGCCACAGCGCGAGCAGCAGCAGCGGCCCGATGGCACGCCGAAGCCAACGGGGCAGGGCCCGCAGGCGCGCCCTCCGTGCGGAGTCCGGCACGACAGGTTCCAGGTCGAGCGGCCTGCGGTCGGGAGAAACAGGAAACTTACCGGATTCTGAAGACATATCCGGTGGTGCGAGGGCATGGCTGATGGCCATGAGGGCTCCACGAGCAGTCCATGGACAGGGGGAGGCGCACCGCGACCAGGGCAGCGCGAGCCCCCGCTGCCGTCACGGCAGCGGGGTCACGCAGGGCAGCGGACGGGGCGGGACACGCCGATGTGCGTTGCGTACGGGCAGACGCCTACGGCGAGGGGGACAGGCGGCAGGAGAGCCCGGTCACCGGCGGAGAAGGGGCTGAAAGTGCGTCAGCAGCCGCGACGACACGCGGCGGAGGCCACCCGCAGCAGGTCGATGTGACCGCGCGAAGTGAGCAGAGCTGAACGGAACATGCCGCTGAACGTAGCGATCCATCACCGAGACGGTCAATGACGTCTCGGCAGATGGACGCGCGATCCTGCCCCATGGGCGCGATGATGGGCCCATGCCCCACGCCTTCGCCACCAGCGTTCTGCACATCACCACCGGCACGACGGAGTCCGTCACCGACCTGACCGCCGAGTGCGAGCAGTTCCTCGCCCGGCACGCCGCCTCCAGGGACGGTCTCCTCAACATCTTCGTACCGCACGCGACCGCCGGCATCGCCGTCCTGGAGACCGGAGCCGGCAGCGACGACGACCTCCTGGCCACCCTCCACACCCTGCTGCCCGCCGACGACCGCTGGCAGCACCGCCACGGCAGCCCCGGCCACGGCCGCGACCACGTACTGCCCGCCCTCGTCCCACCCCACGTGACGCTTCCGGTGATCGGGGGGCGGCTGGAGCTGGGGACGTGGCAGTCGGTGTGCCTGGTCGACACGAACAAGGACAATCCGCGGCGGCAGGTCCGACTCTCGTTTCTTGGGTGACGGGGGTGCCGACTGTAGGTCTGAGGCCCGGCCGGACCGAGAGTTCGGCTGGTGAGGCGTATGCGGGCACGTGATTCGAACGCGATGTTGTCTCTCGTCGCCTGGTACATGCGACGAGTCGGTCGGCCCATCCCGTCGCTCGCGCGCGGGGTGCTGAGCGCGTAGAGCGGTACGGCCGACAGGGCTGTGACGGCCGTGGTTCTTCGGAGGACCATGGCGTCGGTGTCACCGACGCGCAGGCGGGCGGCCGCACGAGGCCGACCTGGGCCGGCCAAGCCGCAACAGCGTGTCCTGTGCCGGCGTCCGCTGGTCAGCGCGGACGCGGGAATCCTCGTTGTGCCGGCCGCTCGCGCCCCTGGGGACGTGCCGGTCTCAAAAGGCGCCACCCTGCTCGCAACTCCCTTTGAAAATAGCCGAGTTGAATCGGCCTGGCCAAAAGGGAAAGGGGGACGGGTGCGCCTGGCGCGGTCGGCCTCAGGGGTGTCTCGCTTGTTATGGCCGCGTCAGAGATGCGGCAAGGGTGACGGTATTGCCCGGTGGCCCTCGCCCTGCCGCAGCGCGCTGCGATCTCCGTGCCCGGCCTGGCGCGCGTGGCACCTCGGCCGTCGTTCGCCGCGGAGGGACTCGGTTGCGGAGTGTTGACACCCATCCGCACGCCACTTATGTTTGCCACTAAATTTAGTGTCCAAAATTAGCGGCTGCGCTGCGAGTCGCTCCACGTAAGCCCAAGAAAGGAGGTGTGGCGCGTGTCACCAACTGCCCACACCTCGCCCCGCGGCCTGTCCCGCACGGCGGTTCTCGCGTTGCTCGGGCGCAGTGGTCCGCTGAGCCGGATCGAGATCGCCCGGCAGCTGGACCTCAGCCCGGCAACCGTCACCCAGATCACGAAGCGCCTGCTCGCCGAGGGGCTGATCGTCGAGGCCGACTCGGTGCCCTCGGCGGGTGGCCGCCCGGCGATCCGGCTCGCCGTCGTCGCCGATGCGGGGCGTGCCATCGGAGTGAAGGTCGCGCCCGATCATGTGACCGTCGTGCACGTCACGCTCGACGGCTCGGTCACCGGCTGTGTCACGCACCCCTTCGACGCCCTGGACGCCGATGCCCTGGACCGTCTTGTCGTGCTGCTTGCCCCTGAGGTGCACGCCGTTCGCGGTGCGGCCCCACTGATGGGGCTCGGGGCCGGGGTGCCCGGCCGGGTCGACACCGACGGCAGTGTCGACTCGCCCGTACTCGGCTGGCGCCGGGTCCCGCTGGGCAAGGTGTTGTCCCAGGCGCTTGCCTTGCCCGTCCTGGTGGACAACGACGTGAACACGGTCGGCGCCGCCCAGCTCCTCTACGGGCACGGGCGCGGTCGCGACGACTTCCTCGTCCTCACCCTCGGTTACGGTGTCGGCCTCGCGGTCGTCGACGGTGGCTCGGTGCGTCGGGGCGCCCGGGGTGCGGCCGGCGAGATCGGCCACGTACCCGTCATGGACAACGGGCGCCAGTGCCAGTGCGGCAACCGAGGCTGCCTGGAGGCCTACACCGGTTTCGCCGGGCTCATGCGCACCGCCATCGAGCATGGCCTGCTACGGGAGGGCGACCGGCCGGAGTCCCTGGTGGCTCTCGCGGAGGCGGGGGAGAGCGCGGCCCTCGAAGTGCTGCGCGGCGCGGGCCGCCTGCTCGGCCGTACGCTCGCGGGCGTCGCCAACGTGCTCGACCCCGGAGCCGTCGTCGTCACGGGCGAGGGCGTCGCGCTGTGGCCGTATCTGCGCGACGGGTTCGAACCCGCCCTGCGCAGCCACCTCTTCCGCCCGGTCCAGGGCCTCGACGTGATCACCGACGACTGGAACGACCAGGCGTGGGCACAAGGCGCCGCGGCCGTCGTCCTGTCGGCTCCCTTCAACGCCGGTGACCACGGGGTCGGCCCGGCGGACG
The DNA here is from genome assembly GCF_042890955.1 of Streptomyces sp. NPDC001933. NCBI lineage: Bacteria > Bacillati > Actinomycetota > Actinomycetes > Kitasatosporales > Streptomycetaceae > Streptomyces > Streptomyces sp. NPDC001933. Next base: position 179,084 of record NZ_JBIASS010000008.1, read on the forward strand.
CGGTGCGGGCCCGTCTCGGAAAGGCCGGCGCGACCTCGTGAACACGCTCACCGGCCCCCGCAAGGCGGCGCTGCTCACTCTGCTCCTCGCGCCGAGCTTCGTGCTCATCCTCGCGTTCGTCCTCGGTCCCATGCTCGGCTCGCTGTGGATCAGCTTCCACGACTGGAACCTGCTCAAGCCGATGACGTGGACGGGCCTGGACAACTACCGCGAGGTCCTCACCAGCGCCGACACATGGAAGGCGTTCCGCAACACCCTCTACTACGTGGTCGGTTACCTGCCACTCGTCTATGTCGGCGGGCTGCTCATCGCCCTCGGCCTCAACCGTGCGATGCGCGGCCGGAACCTCCTGCGCGGGATCTACTTCCTGCCCGTGGTGACCAGTTGGGTCGTCGTCGCCCTCGTGTGGAAGTGGATCCTCAACCCGAACTCCGGCGCGCTCAACGCCGTCCTCGGCTGGTTCGGTATCGATGGCCCCGGCTGGTGGACCGACCCGACCTGGGCAATGCCGTCCGTCATCCTCGCCTCCGCGTGGAAGGACCTCGGCTTCGTCATGGTGATCCTGCTCGCCGGGCTCCAGGCGATCCCGGAGAGCGTGTACGAGGCCGCGAAGGTCGACGGCGTCACCGCCTGGCAGCGCTTCCGGCACGTGACGTTCCCGCTGCTCGCGCCCTCCAGTCTTTTCGTCGTCATGATCTCCCTCATCAACGGCTTCCAGGTGTTCGACCAGGTCTTCGTGATGACGGGCGGCGGCCCGGCCGGCGCCACCACGACGGTGGTCTCCGCCGTCTACGACAACTCCTTCCGCTACGGGAAGATCGGTTACGCGAGCGCGCTCAGCTGGGTGCTGTTCGTGGTGATCCTGATCGTCTCCGTGGTCCAGTCGCGCGTACAGCGCAAGGTGGTGGATGCCCAGTGACCGCCGTGACCCCCGCACCCGGTCCACGCCATTCGCTGCGCGGCACCGTCGTCACCATCGCGCTCGTCGTCGGCGCGCTGTGCATGCTCTTCCCGTTCGCGTGGATGGTACTCACCGCGTTCCAGCCCGACGGTTCGCTCGGCTCCGTGCCTCATCTCTCCGACCTGACCACCGGGAACTTCGGCAGGCTCTCGGACGCGCTGCCGTTCTGGCGGATCCTCGGCAACTCCCTGTGGATCTCGGTCCTCTCGACGCTCGCCCAACTGGTGACCAGCACCCTCGCCGCGTACGCCTTCGCCCGCTTCACCTTCCGTGGCCGCGACACCCTGTTCATGGTGTATCTGGCGACGATGATGATCCCCCAACAGGTGCTGCTCGTCCCGCTGTTCGTGGAGATGAAGCAGATCGGTCTCATCGACACCTACGCCGGGATCATGCTGCCCGGCCTGGCCTCCGCCTTCGGAACGTTCCTGATCCGGCAGGCCATGCTGTCCGTGCCGCGCGAACTGGAGGAGGCGGCTCTCGTCGACGGCGCCGGGCACATGCGGATCCTGTGGAGCGTCGTGCTGCCCCTGGTGCGTCCCGCGCTCGCCACGTTCACCGTATTCGGATTCATGGCCTCCTGGAACAACTTCCTGTGGCCGCTGGTGGTGACCCGCTCGCCCGAGCTGTACACACTGCCGCTCGGACTCTCGTCCCTCCAGGGCCAGTTCACCACTCAGTGGAACGTCGTCATGGCGGGCTCGGTCATCAGCGTCGTACCGATGCTGCTCCTGTACCTCTTCGCGCAGAAGCACATCGTCCGCTCCATCGCCACCACCGGACTGAAGTAGGCCCCCGATGAACCATCCCACCAGGCGCCGCGCCATGACGGCTCTCGCCGCGGCCGGGGTGCTGCTGACCGCCGGCTGCACCCAGGGCTCGGCGACCCGTACCACTTCCGGTGACGGACGCAAGATCGTGCACTACATGACGTTCACGGCGGCGCCCGACCACCTCAAGGACCTGGCCGAGCTGGAGAAGACCTTCGAGAAGGCGCACCCCGACATCGACATCCGGGTGCAGACCGCCCCGTTCGACCAGTACTTCACGCAGTTGCAGACCGCCGTCGCGGGCGGCACCGCACCCGACGTCTTCGAGCTCAACCAGGACAACTTCACCACCTACGCCGACTCGGGCGCCCTCGCGGACCTGGACGGCCGCGTCGCGAAGAGCGGCGTGCGCGACCACTTCACCGACTCGTCCCTGTCCGCCTTCGCCTACCAGGGAAGGCAGTACGGCCTGCCGTCCAGCTTCTCCACCGAACTCCTCTTCTACAACAAGGCGTTGTTCGACAAGGCGGGCGTCGCCTACCCCACGGCCGACTGGACGTGGCAGGACGAGCAGAAGGCCGCCGAGAAGATCAGCGCGCTCGGCGACGGCATCTTCGGTGACTTCCAGCACCCCTCCTACCTGGAGTTCACCAAGGCGCTCGCCCAGAACGGCGGCAGCTTCCTGTCGAAAGACGGCAAGAAGGTGGCCTTCGACAGCCCGCAGGGCGTCGCCGCCGCCACGTGGCTGACCGGCAAGGTCGGTTCGACCATGCCGACGCAGGCGCAGATGGGCGGGGCTGCGGACTACGACACCAAACTGTTCACCGAGGGCAAGCTCGGCATGTGGCACAGCGGTTCGTGGTTCTTCCCCGCCATCACCGACGCCGGCCCGAAGAACTGGGACGTCGTCCTCGAACCCGCCGCCACCTCGGACAAGAAGGCCAACTCGGTCTTCCAGAACACCCTCGCCCTGTCCAGCCAGTCCAAGAACGCGGACGCCGCCTGGGAGTGGATGCGCTACCTGACCACCTCCCAGGAGGTCGCCGAACTGCGCATCGACACTTCCTGGGAACTCTCCCCGGCCACCAGCGGCGAGCTGAAGAAGAGGTACGTCGCCCGGACGCCCCCGGACAACCGGGCCGCCGTCTTCGACGCCCTCGACGACGTGGCCCCCAGCCCGCAACTCGTCGACCAGGCGAAGATCGCCGACATCGTCACCAACCAGCTCGAAGCCGTCGTGATCGGCTCCACCACTGTGGAGAAGGCCCTCCACAAGGCCGCCGCCGAGATCCAGCCGCTGCTGGACGCGGCCGACGACTGACGCCCCCGATGCCCTCCGTACGTGAACACCCCGCAGGAGACATGAACGTGCCCATCCCGCACGCCCCCGACCACCCCGCTCTGCTGCGCCGCAGCATCGAGGTGATCACCGAGAACCAGGCCCCGTCCGGCGCCTATCCGGCCTGTCCGGCCTTCGAGGTCTACCGCTACTCGTGGTTCCGGGACGGCTCCTTCATCGCCGAGGCCGTCTCCCGGGCAGGATCCCCGGACAGCGCGGACGCCTTCCACCGCTGGTGCGCCCAGGTCGTCACCGACCGCGCCGGCCGCATCGAGGAGCTGCTCGACGCGCTGCGCCGCGGCGAGCGCCCCGACGAGGTGGCCTACCTGCCCACCCGCTACACGCTCGACGGCGAGGACACCGGCGAGGTCGGCTGGTGGGACTTTCAACTCGACGGCTATGGAACGTGGTTGTGGGCCCTGACGGCCCACCTTGCCCGGCACGGCTCGGACCCCGAGCCCTACCGCGAGGCCGTCCGTCTGACCGTGGACTACCTCGCCGCGACCTGGTCCACCCCCTGCTACGACTGGTGGGAGGAGTACAACGACCAGGTGCACGGCGCCACCCTCGGCGCGATCCGCGGCGGACTGCACGCGGTCGCCGAGGCCGGCCTCGCCGACCGCGACCTGTGCGCGCGCACCATCGACGCCATCGACACGCTCGTGCGCGAACGCGGCATGTACGAGGGGCACTTGGCGAAGTGGCTGGGCAGCAAGCAGGTCGACGGCAGCCTGCTCGCCTGCCTGACCCCGTTCGGGAACGTACCCCTGGACGGCCCGGTCGCCGCCGCGACCCTGCACGCCGCGGAACTCGACATCGTGCAGCCCGACGGCGGCGTCTACCGCTACCTCGGCGACACCTTTTACGGCGGCGGCCAGTGGCCAGTACTCGCCGGATTCCTCGGCTGGCACTACGCGCGCATCGGCCGCACCGCCGATGCGCATCGCGCGCTCGACTGGATCGCCTCGTACGCCACCGAAGACCACCTGCTGCCCGAGCAGGCCCCAGGCGTACGGCTCCAGGCGCCGCGCCGCCTCACCGAGTGGGAGGAGCGCTGGGGGCACAACGCCACCCCGCTGCTCTGGTCCCACGCCATGTACCTCATCCTCGCCGACGAACTCGGAGTCTCCCTGTGATCCGCCACCGCCCGCACGGCTCCGGCCACGCCTACGAGCCGACCGACGACCAGATCGTGCCGGCCACTCCGCTCGCCGGAGAGGCCTTCGACGTGCGCGCCTCCACCGGCCCGGACATCACGGCCGTGGTGTGCGAGTGGGCAACCGGCGGGACCGTCACCTTCCTGACCGCCGCCGTCGAGGCGGACGAGGCGCCGGCCGGCGACTCCGGCGGCGACAACGACAGCCACCTGGCCGCCGCCGCGTCCGGAGTCGGCCGCGGCGGACGCAGGCGCTGGGTCGTCCGCCCGCAGCCCCTCGCCGAGGGCGCGAGTGCCCGTTACCGGTTCACCGCCACGCACGCCGACGGCCGTACCCGCTCCACCCGCTGGTACACCGTGGCCCCCGCCACCTGGCACGACGGCGCGGACGCCCTGACGGTGTCGGGCCCGGCCACCCGTCTCGTGCCCGGCACCGCCCGCACCCTGCGGGCCGCCGACGGCACCCCACTGCGCGTCCGCTTCGCCCTGCGGCTGGCCGAGGGCGAGCACGTCGTCGGCTTCGGCGAGCGCTACAACGCGGTCGACCAGCGCGGCGTCGCCCTCGACTCCCAGGTCTTCGAGCAGTACAAGGGCCAAGGCTTCACCACCCGCACCTATCTGCCGATGCCGTTCGCCCTCGTCATCGGAGGTGACGGCTGGGGCTTCCACGTCCGCACCTCCCGCCGCACCTGGTACGACATCGGAGCCACGGACACGGACCTGATGTGGATCGAGGCGGAGGTCGGCGCCGACGGTGCCCTCGACACCCACTGCTACCGAGGCACCCCCGCCGACGTGCTCGGCGCCTTCCTCGACGAGGCGGGCCGCCCCGAAGAACTGCCCGAGTGGGTGTTCGGCCTGTGGGCCAGCGGCAACGAGTGGAACACCCAGGCTCGTGTCATGGCCGAGATGGACCGCCACCGCGACACCGACATCCCCGTCCGCGCCCTGGTCATCGAGGCGTGGAGCGACGAGGCGACGTTCACCGCGTTCCGCGACGCGCAGTACGAGGTCAACGAGGACGGATCGGCGCACCGGCTCGCCGACTTCACCTTCCCCGCCGACGGCGCCTGGCCCGACCCCAAGGCCATGGTCGACGAACTGCACGCGCGCGGCATCAAGGTGCTGCTGTGGCAGATCCCGCTGATGAAAATGCGCCCGAACCCGTCCGGGCAGGCCGCCGCCGACGCCAAGGCCATGATCGACAACGGGTACGGCGTCCAGGAGGAGGGCGGCAAACGACCCTACCGCAACCGCGGCTGGTGGTTCCCGCTCTCCCTGATGCCCGATCTGACCAAGCCCGAGGCCCGCGAATGGTGGCTGTCCAAGCGCCGCTACCTCGTTGACGAGGTCGGTATCGACGGCTTCAAGACCGACGGCGGCGAGCACGCCTGGGGCGCCGACCTGCGCTACGCCGACGGCACCAGTGGCGACGTCACCAACAACCTCTTCCCCGTCGAATACCCGCGAGCCTACGGCGAGTTGCTGCGCGAGAGCGGCAAGGCGCCGGTCACCTTCAGCCGTGCCGGATTCACCGGATCGCAGAACGCGGGCGCCTTCTGGGCGGGCGACGAGGACTCCACCTGGGACGCCTACCGCCACTCCGTCAATGCCGGCATCACCGCCTCCGCGTGCGGCATCGTCTACTGGGGGTGGGACCTCGCGGGCTTCTCCGGCGACGTCCCGGACGCCGAACTGTACGTCCGCGCCACGGAGTTCTCCACGTTCGTGCCGGTCATGCAGTACCACTCCGAGTACAACCACCACCGCCTGCCGCTGCGCGACCGCACCCCGTGGAACATCGCGGACCGCTCCGGCGACCCGGCCGTCCTCGACAGCTTCCGCCGCTACGCCAAGCTGCGTGAACGCCTGATCCCGTACCTGGCCGAGGAGACGAAGGCAGGCCTGGCCGAGAACAAGCCGCTGATGCGTGGCCTGTTCTTCGACCACACCGACGACCCGAAGATCTGGGACCATCAGGACCATTTCCGGCTCGGCTCGGCGCTGCTCGTCGCCCCGGTCACCGAACCGGGTGCCACGCGCCGCACCGTCTACCTGCCCGTCGGCACGGACTGGGTCGACGCATGGACGGGCGAGACGGTCGCGGGCGGCCAGGAGATCCTCCGTGAGGCACCCCTCGGCACCATTCCGGTCTTCGTGACGGCCGAGCGCTGGCCGACCCTGAAGCCGCTCTTCTCCGAACTCATCTGACCCCGCACGGAGAAGAGCACATGCCACGCCGGGCGGCACCGGGACCTGACGGACCGGTGCCGCCCGGCGTCCACGCTGACGGTTGTCCTGGCGGAGTTTCGCGGACACGAACGCAGACAACGGCAACCGGCAGGTGCGTCTGAGCTTCCTCGGCCGACCGGGACGCCTCTGGGGGCGTGCCGCCCTTCACCGGCGGCTTGGTGTGTGGGTGGGGACGTTCACGGCTCAGGCGCTGCGGTGAAGGTGCCCCGGATCGTCAGCTCGACGGAGACGACGCTGTTGAAGAGCCGTCCGCGGCGAACAGGTCCATGAAGCCCTGCACATCCAGGACGCATGTCCGGACCTCGGTCGCAGGCCGTCAACTGTCCGGCAGGCGTCAGCTGAAGGTTGATCCGCATCGCCGCTGAAGGCCGATCCCCATTGCCGCAGACGCCGTCCTCCACGGTCTGCGGAGCGCTCGACAGGTCCCCGTCCAGGGCGTCATCCACAATGTCGGGATCTCACCCTGCGCTGGGACCGAAGGGCCGCGTGGTCGCACTTGCCGTTCGATGAGTGCTACCACGCGACCGCCCTACGCCTCGTCAGCTCGTCGCGCGTACCGCATCGCGGATCAGTTCGGCGACCTCCTTGGGCCGGGACACGGCCACGGCATGAGAGGCACCCTCGATCTCGACGATCGTGGCCCCGGCCCGCTCGGCTCCGAAGCGCTCGACCTCGGGGTTGATCGCCTGGTCCGCGCCGGCTACGAGCGCCCAGGAAGGCCTGGTCCTCCACGCGGCGGTCGAGGCCGTCTCCGTGAAGGCCGAGGTGGCCAGCGGACGCTGCGTCACTGCGAGGACCTCGGCGGTGGCGGCCGGGACGTCGGCGGCGAAAATATCCGGGAAGGCGTCGGCCCTGATGGTGACTTCGGTGGCAGGCTTCGCCCCCTCCCCGGGGTACGCCGCCTCCTTGAGGTTGCTGACGAGCGGCGAGAGGGGGAAGCGGCCCTGCAACTCACCCAGACTCTCGCCCTCTTCGGTGACATAGGCCGCTACGTAGACCAACCCGACGACGTTCTCCGCAGCGCCTGCGACGGAGATCACCGCTCCGCCGTAGGAGTGGCCGACGAGCACCACCGGACCGTTGATCTGAGCAGCCACGGACGCGATGTATGCGGCGTCGGACGCCAGGCCGCGCAGTGGGTTCGGCGGCGCGACCACAGGGACTCCGTGGTTCTGCAGTTCCGCGATGACCCCGGTCCAACTGGCGGCGTCCGCGAAGGCTCCGTGTACGAGAACAGCTGTGGGGGTGGGGTTCGTGCTCATGTGCGGGGGTGTTCTCCCTGTTGTCGGGGCTTTCGGAGGTCGGCGTCGAGCGCGGTTCAGCCGGTGTGCAGTGCGGTGCGCAGAGTGTCGGTGGCCAGCGTGATGGCTGCCTGTGCGGCGTGGGTTTCGCGGAGGGCGTTGAGCATGACGAAGTCGTGGATGATGCCCTGGAAGCGGACGGCGGTGACGGGGACGCCGGCTTCGCGCAGCTTGTTGGCGTACGCCTCGCCTTCGTCGCGCAGGACGTCGGCCTCGCCGGTGATGACCAGGGCCGGCGGCAGGCCGGTGAGCTGTTCGGTGGTGGCCCGTAGCGGGGAGGCGGTGATCTGGGCGCGGTCGGTCTGGTCGGGCGTGTACTGGTCCCAGAACCACTGCATACCGTCGCGGCGCAGGAAGAAGCCCTCCGCGAACTGGTGGTAGGAGCCGGTGTCGAAGTTCGCGTCGGTGACCGGGTAGAACAGCACCTGCTGCACGATCGGGAGGTCGCCGCGTTCCTTGGCCATCAGGGTCAGTGCGGCGCTCATGTTGCCGCCGACGGAGTCGCCGGCGACGGCCAGCGGCGCCCCGTCCAGGTTCTTGGACGCGCCCTGCTGGACGACCCACTTCGCGACCGTGTAGTTCTGCTCGATGGCGACCGGGTAGCGGGCCTCGGGGGAGAGGTCGTATTCGGGGAAGACCACGGCGGCGTTCGCGCCGACGGCGAGTTCGCGTACGAGGCGGTCGTGGGTGTGGGCGTTGCCGAACACCCAGCCCGCGCCGTGGATGTAGAGGATCACCGGCAGGGTCCCTGTCACACCGACGGGGCGCACGATGCGTGCGCGGACGCTGCCCGTCGGACCGCCTGAGACGGTGACCCATTCCTCGTCGATCCGCGGCTTTTCGGTCTCTGCGGACTGCACCTCGTCAACCGCCTTGCGGCCCTCGGCGGGTGGCAGGTCGAACAGATAGGGCGGATTGGCCGTCGCTTCGGCGAAAGCAGCTGCCGCCGGCTCCAGCACGGGCGCGACCGGCTCTACAACGTCCGACATTTGAGTCTCCTGAGTTTCATTTTATGTGCCGGCTCTCCGGTGGGGCTTCTCCGGGCCAGACGCGGGATCCCCGGGGCCGCCGATCGTAACGCTAAACCGTGACGGCGGCGGAGATTGACCGTCAGTGCATCGGAGCTGACCTAGCAGCGCATGGATCGGGGCTCAGTGCACTGTCGGAACGAATGCTGTGCACTGTCAGAACACATGGATGCTCCGACTCGAAATAGCCTGGCGGCGAAGCGGTTACGGGATCCAGGAGTCGGTGCTGCGCATCGCACGGAAGGCCTGCCCGGGATTCATTTCGGTGGAGCGCAGACGCATTGACTACCGTTCGGCCGATTCCATGTGCCCACCGCTGTGACCACATTCGGAAGTCGATGTAGATGGAAATCGGCGCTGCTCATGCCGCAGGAGGTTGTCGAAAGGTGTCCACGATGCCGGTCGGTGGGCTGGTTTCCAGCAACACCGACAACCCCGCAGACCTCATGGTCCGCAACGCGAAGATCCACACAGGAGACCCGGGGCGACCGCAGGCCGAAGCGATCGCCATACGGGACGGCGTCATCACGGTCGTCGGCGACGACCGGGACGTGGCTCCCCATGTCGGCCCGGCCACGAAGGTGGTCGACGCCCTCGGCCGCAGGATGATCCCTGGCCTCAACGACTCCCACCTGCACGTCATCCGGGGTGGGCTCAACTACGTGCTGGAGCTGCGCTGGGACGGGGTGCGAACGCTGCGCCAGGGCCTGTCCATGCTGCGTGAACAAGTGGCCCGCACGCCGAAGGGCCAGTGGGTCCGGGTGGTGGGGGGATGGTCGGCCGAGCAGTTCGCCGAACGCCGGCTACCGACCGTCGCGGAGTTGAATGCCGTCGCGCCGGACACGCCGGTGTTCGTTCTGCACCTGTACCAGTCGGCGGTGGTCAACCGGGCTGCGCTCAAGGCCGCCGGATACACCAGGGACACCCCCGATCCGAAGGGCGGTCAGATCGTACGGGGCCGGGGCGGTGAGCCCACGGGGATGCTGCTGGCCGCCCCGAGTGCTCTGATTCTCTACTCGACTCTGGCCAAGGCCCCGGTGCTGGAGGGCGAGGACAGGAAGACCTCCACCTGTTACTTCCTGCGGGAGCTGAACAGGTTCGGGCTCACATCGGCGATCGATGCAGCGGGGGGATTCCAGAATTTTCCCGACAACTACAGCACGGTCGTCGAACTGGCCGAGGCCGGTGAACTTTCACTGCGTATTGCCTATCATCTTTTCCCGCAGACTGCGGGGCAGGAAATAGACGACCTCGCCCGCTGGATCGAAATGGCCCGTCCCGAGGACGGTGACGAATGGCTCCGCCTCAACGGTGCAGGAGAGAATCTCACCTGGGCGGCAGCAGATTTCGAGAACTTCGCCCAGCCGCGTCCGGAACTTGGTACTTGCTATGAGGAAGAATTCGAAAAGGCCGTACGTCTCCTCATGGAGAACGGCTGGGGGTTTCGGCTTCACGCCACCTACGACGACACCATCCGACGCGATCTCGCAATATTCGAGAAGTTGGCCTCTGAGGGAATCTTCCCGGCCGGAAACCGGTGGCTGTTCGACCATGCGGAAACTGTCTCCGCCGACAGCCTCGACCGCATCGCGGAACTCGGCGGCGCCATGTCCGTGCAGAACCGCCTGTCCTTCCAAGGAGAGGCGTTCGTTCACCGCTACGGTCCCGGTGCCGCGGCGGACGCCCCGCCGATCCGGGCCATGCTGGAGCGCGGTCTGACTGTCGGCGCCGGTACCGACGCCACCCGGGTCTCGACCTACAACCCGTGGATCGCCCTGCACTGGCTGATCACCGGCCGTACCGTCGGCGACCTGGTCATGCGCCCGCCGCACAACCGCGTCGACCGGCAGACGGCGCTGTCGATGTTCACCGAAGCAGGGGCCCGGCTGACCGGCGAAGAAGACGTAAAGGGCGTTCTGCGTCCGGGCTTCCTCGGCGACCTCGCGGTCCTGTCCGAGGACTACTTCGCCGTGCCCGAGCCGGACATCGCGCACATCGAGTCCTTGCTGACGGTCGTCGGCGGCCGGATCGTCCACGCCGCCGCCGAGTACGAGGGCCTCGACGAGCAACTGCCGCCGGTCAGTCCCGAATGGAGTCCGGTCGCGCACTTCGGTGGCTACCAGTCCAGGCCAGGTCCCGGGGCGTCGGGTGCCCGCCAGGCCGAGCTGCTCGGGCTGGCCGTCGCGGAGTCGGAGCAGCACCGACAGTGGCGCGCCCGACGAGGTCTGGCCCCGGATACCGGGAGCACGGTCTTCGACCCCTGCTTCTCGCTCTGATCCACCAGGGGTGGCCTGGCCACGAACTCACGAGCCGCTCCTTCCAGGACACCACCCCCCACTGCGCGCCGTCGAACGGACGGCTTCGCTCAGCAGCGGACGCCCGTCCGCGATCACATCACTCATGGAAAGGCCCTCTCGTGGTCAACATCTCCGAAGTCACCGCCGCCCCCGGCCCCGATCTGCTGACCCCCGACAACTGCGCCGTGCTGTTCGTGGACCACCAGCCGCAGATGTTCTTCGGCACCGGCAGCGGCGATCGCACCGCCATCATCAACTCGACCGTGGGCCTGGCCAAGGCGGCCAGGGTGTTCGACGTTCCCGTGGTCCTGAGCACCGTGGCCGCCGAGTCCTTCTCGGGTCCGATCCTGCCGCAGCTGGCCGATGTCTTCCCTGACCGGAAGATCATCGACCGCACCACGATGAACGCCTGGGAGGACACCGACTTCGTCGAGGCCGTCAAGGCGACGGGCCGCAAGAAGCTCGTCATAGCCGGGCTGTGGACCGAGGTCTGCGTCGTGCTGCCCACGCTGTCCGCCATCTCCCAGGGCTACGAGGTCTACGTCGTCACGGACGCGTCCGGCGGCGTCAGCCCGCAGGCGCACGAGCACGCCATCCAGCGCATGGTCCAGGGCGGCGCGTTTCCGGTGACCTGGGTGCAGGTGCTCCTCGAGCTCCAGCGCGACTGGGCGCGGACGGAGACGTACGTCCCCGTCACGGAGGTGGTGAAGGAGCACGGCGGGGCGTACGGCCTGGGGCTGGTCTACGCGCAGGCCGTCATCGGTGCCCACGCGGCCGGCTGACCCTTCACCTGGGCATCGGCGGAACGTCAGGAACAGGTAGGGACGAATGGAAACGGGACTGTTGGTGCTCCGGCTCGTGGTGGGGCTCCTCATCGCCGGGCACGGAGTACAGAAAGTCAGTTTCCGCCTCGGCGGCAACGGCTTGGCAGGTGGAACCGAGGAGTTCCGCCACGACGGCTTCCGCGGCGGCAGGCTCACCGCGCTCGCCGCGGGCGGCAGCCAGATCGGCGGCGGTCTGTTCCTCGCGGCCGGTCTGCTCACTCCCGCGGCGGCGATGGTCGCCATGGGCGTGATGACGGTCGCCGGCACCGTCAAACGGCACAACGGGCTCTGGGTCCAGAACGACGGCTACGAGTACCCCATGGTCCTCGTAGCGGCTTCCGCGGTCCTGGCCCTCACCGGACCAGGCCGTTGGTCGGCCGACCACGTTCTCGGGCTGAGCCCCTGGCCCCTGTGGTTGTCGGTCGTGGCCATCGTCGCCGGCCCGGTGACCGGACTGCTCACCCGTGTGCTGCTGCATCGTCCCTCGGTCAAGGAAGGAACAACTCGGTATGCGCAGGCTGCTGACTGACGCGGCCCACACGCTGGCTCCGCCCAAGGGGGACAGGCACGGCCCGTTGCCACCGCTCATGCTGCTGCTGACGGTGGCGACCGGCCTGGTCGACGCCGTCAGCTACCTGGGGCTCGGCCACGTCTTCGTCGCGAACATGACCGGCAACGTGGTGTTCCTCGGCTTCGCCCTGGCAGGTGCCGACGGCCTGTCCGTGCTCGCCTCCGTGGTGTCGATGGCCGCGTTCCTCGTCGGCGCGCTGGTGGGAGGCCGTTTCGGCACCCGATTCGCGGAGCACCGAGGCCGGTTGCTGACCTTCGCCACAGCGCTTCAGTCGTTGCTCGTCGCCGGGGCGGTCATCACGGCCATGGTCTCGCACAACAACGTGACCACCGAGGTTCGTTATGCGCTGATCGTGCTCCTCGGCCTCGCCATGGGGCTGCAGAACGCGGCCGCCAGGCGCCTCGGGGTCCCGGACCTGACCACGACCGTGCTGACCCTGACCCTGACGGGCCTGGCCGCGGATTCCACCCGGGCGGGCGGGGCGGCACCCAGGCCGGGCCGGCGGATCCTGTCCGTACTGGCCATATTCCTCGGAGCCCTCGCCGGCGCCGTGTTTTTGGCACACTCCGGACTCGTCCTGGTCCTGGTCCTGACCCTGGTGCTGCTGGTGGTGACATCCGTGGCTGCCCACCGCCTCTCGGCCTCCGACGCCCCCTGGGTCAGGCCGCAGGCGTGAACTCGGCGTCGGCTCCTCCCGCGGGAGGAGCCGACGCTGTCGTCGCTGAGCCGCGGGCGGCAGTTGGACGCGGTCCGTTTCGGCCGTCGCGCGGTGCGTACGGGGTGCTGCTCGGCCCGGCATCCCGTCACTGCGGCGGACTCTGCTCAAGGGCGTCGCGGAGTTGTGCCCTTGAGCGGATTCCCAGCTTGGGGAAGATCTTGTGCAGGTGGTAGCCGACGGTGCGGGGGGACAGGAACAGCCGGGCCGCGATGTCGCGGTTGGTGAGGCCCTGCGCCCCCAGTTCGGCTATCTGCCGTTCCTGTGCGGTGAGTTCGCTCGCGGCACGCGTGGTCGTCGGCACCGCTGCCGGGGCGCCCGCCGCCCGCAGTTCAGCGGCGGTGCGGTCGGTCCAGGGCCGGGCGTCGAGCCGCTGGAAGCACTCCAGTGCCGCGCCGAGGTGCGGGCGTGCCTCGGCACTGCGCCGCTGTCGGCGCAGCCACTCGCCGAAGTCGAGGTGGGTGAGCGCCTTTTCGAAGGGCCAGCAGTCGGTGGCGGGGTCGGCCAGGGAGGCGCGAAAGCGCCGCTCGGCGTCCTCGGTGTCGCTCAGCAGTGCGGCGGCCCGGTGGAGGATGGCGGCCAGCCGGGGCGACCTGTCGGGCTCCAGGCTGTGCTCGACGGCCTCGACCACGGTGCGCGCGTCTTCCCTCCGTCCGGCACGGACCGCCGCGGCGGCCAGATCGCCCAGGTGGTAGACGGAGGCGTGATAGTGGACGGGCACCGGGCGGAAGTCGCGGGTGAAGGTGGCGCGCAGCTGTTCATAGGCGTCGGCGTGGTCCCCCGCGACGAAGGCGGCCATGCCCAGCGCGTGCCGGTGCCGGACCTGGAGGCTCAGGGACCTGCGCAGGTCGACGCCTCGTACGGCCTCCAGGGCCTGCGTCCGCGCGGTCGCGTGGTCGCCCCGCAGCGCGCGAAGGGTGGCCTGGAGGATGCAGGAGCCCAGGGTCACGTTGTCGGCTCCCGCTTCGGTCGCCGCCCAGAACGCCTCGTCCGCAGCGTCCTGGGCCGCCGTCCACGAACCGCATTCGAACAGGGCGAGGGCGAGCGCCTGCATGACGGTCGCGTTCGTGCCCGCGCTGCCGGCCTGCCGTATGACATCCATGGTGCGCCCGAGAATGCGTACGGCCTGCTCGGTCTCGTCCAGGATCCAGGTGGTGCCGCCGAGCGCCGTGAGGTCCGCCAGGGAGTCCTGCGACATGGCGGCCAGCGCGTCCTTCAAGAGGTCCAGGAGCCGAGCCCGTTGGCGGTGCGGGCCGATGACCGCCTGGGACCAGGCGAGCGCGGCCGGATTGCCGACGTCGTCGAGGAGGGCGCCGATCCGCCGCAGCTCGGCCCGGTGGAACGGTGTCCCCGAGTTGTACACGGACGTCGCGGCGGTGGCCAGGGTCCCGAGCGCCAGGTCCGGGACCGAGGCGGCCGTGGCTTCGGCGACACCCAGCATCAGCGCCAGCGCCTCCTCATGACGGAGCGTCACGCCCAGGGCCCACCCGCCCAGGAGCGAGGCCTCGGCGCGCAGCCGGGCGTCCTCGGTCAGGTCGCCGACCCGGCCGCTGATCTCGCCGACCCACTGCGGATGGCCGGCGAACATGGCCGCCTGGGCGGCCATCAGCAGGCGCCGTGCGCGCAGGCGTGGTGCCGGGGTCAGATCGGCGGCGCGTTCCAGCGCAGCAGCGGCCGCCGCGAACCCGCCCCGGGCACGCGCCCGTTCGGCACTCTCCGCCAGGGCGTCGGCGACGTCTGCGTCCTGGCCCGCCGCGGCGGCGGCCAGGTGCCACGCACGGCGGTCCGGTTCCCCGGCGAGAGCGGCGGCCAACGAGAGATGGGCCTGCCGGCGCTCGGCGAAGGAAGCCGCCTGGTAGACGGCCGAGCGCACCAGCGGATGGCGCAGCACCACCTGGCCGTTCTCGATCCGCACCAGTCCGACGCGTTCCGCGGGGTCCAGTGCCTCGACGACGTCCAACGACGGGGCGGCGCGAAGAAGGTCGGCGAGTTGCCCGGTGCCGGCGGCCGCGACCAGGAGCAGCGCCCGACGCGTGGGCTCGGGCAGGCCGGGGAGGTCGGCGGCGAACAGGTTCTCCAGGCGTGCGGTGAGCGGCAGCGCGGCACCGCCGTCCTGGCCCGTGCCGGTCCGGCCCCGGGCGAGGGCCCGGGGCAGCTCGATCAGGGCCAGTGGGTTACCGGCGGCCTGCTGGAGGATCTGGGTGCGGGCCCTGCCGCGGGGCGGGTCCGGCTGGGCGTTCAGCAGCAGGCCCGCCGCTGCCCTGGTCAGCGGGCCCACGGGCACCTGGGGGAAGTCCCGGTCGAAGCGGGCCGGCACGCCTTCCTCGCGGGAGGCGAGCAGCAACACCACGGGCTTGCCCTCCAAGCGCCGGGCGAGGAAGCCCAGTACGTCCACCGAGCCGAGGTCGAGCCACTGGACATCGTCCACGAGCAGGAGCAGTGGCTGGCGCGTGGCGGCGTCCGCGATGAGGGCGAGCACACCGATGCACAGCGACATCTGGTCGAGAGCTGCCTCGTGGTGCGCCGCTTTCATCCCGAAGGCGCGGTCGAGCACCTCCCGCTGCTGGGCGGGCAGTGTGTCACCCGGAAGCAGCGGATGCAGGAGCTGGTGGACACCCGAGAGCCCCAGCCCGGCCTCGCCCTCGCTGCCGCGCACCCGCAGGGGCCGCAGACCCCGGGCCCGGCCCTGCTCGGCAGTCCAGTCCACGAGGGTGCTCTTGCCCGCCCCCGGCTCCCCGACCAGTACCAGCACCTGCGGTGCGGTGCCGTCGACCGCCCCGAGCAGCGCCTCGATACGGGACAGCTCGGTGGTCCTGCCGAGGATGCCCGGATCGGCGGGGTAACCGGGACCGATGTGCACCACGGACGTTCTCCTCCAGCCGGTGATCATGTCCTGGTCATCCTGCCAGTCGGGGAACCCCCGGACGTGCGCGAGCCGCGGGTACGGCCGACCGCCGGTGATCCACCGTACGGCCGCCTGTCCGGAGTCCGGGCGGAGCCACCGCCCGCGGCCCTGGTGCCGGCCGGAACCGGAGGCGGCGACGACTGGTCATGTGACAGAAGCGTCGTGATCTCGTTCCCCCGACCATGGACTCGGCCAGGAAACAGGTCCACACCCGTGGGCAGCCGAGCAGGTCCGGAGTACACGCATGAAGGTCCCCCCGTCCCGGTCGGCGGTCGGCGAGGAAATCGCCCGCCGATCGTCCTGCGGCACGGCGTCGTCCCGTCCACTGGGGAGGGACGACGAGATCGGGCGCATCCTCCGGTGCGTGACGCGCGAGCCCGGCGGCCCGCAGGCCCTGTTGCTCCTCGGGGAAGAGGGGATCGGTCGTACGACATTGCTGGGCCACGCCCGGGAACTGGCCGACGACGACGGGATGTTCGTACTGTCCGCGCAGGGCTGGGCCGCGGACCACCGGCACGCTCGCGCCTGCCTGCAGCAACTGCTGGCGCCGGTCCTGGATCAGTTGGCCGGCCTGCCCGCCGAGCAGAGCCAGGTACTGAGCGCCGCGCTGAACCCCGTCACCCACGACGGCGGGCCGGACGACGCGCAGGTGCGGGCCGCCTTGCTGGTCCTGCTGGACCGACTGGCCGGCTCTCGGCCCGTGCTTGTGTGCGTGGACGACATCCACGCCTGTGACCGTGCCTTCCTCGACGCGCTCTGCGCGGGGATCCGGCTTCTGACCGGCCGCCCGTTCAGGGTTCTGCTCTCCGCGTGCGGTGAGGTGCCCCCGCCCGGCCTGCCACCCGTCATGGAGAGCCTGCATCTGGGCCCGCTGAGCGCCACATCGGCCGCGGCGCTGCTGGATCGCCGGCCGACGGCGCCGACCGGTCGGCGCAGGCTGGAGATCCTGGAGGAAGCCGAAGGCAATCCTGCGGCCCTCGTGGAACTGAGCCGCCGCGTGCCCACGGCCTTCCGAGCCGGAGGAGCCGGCTCCGGCGGCGCCCCGGCGGGGCACCCGCCGACGGCACACGCCTTCGCGGCACGACTCGACGCGCTGCCTCCCGCGACCGGACGGGCCCTGCTGTACGCCGCTGCCGCGGGACCCGGGGAGAGCGTCGCCACTCTCATGGCCGCTCTGGACATCGACGACCTCGCCGTGTGGGCCCCGGCGGAGGCGGCCGGTCTGGTCGCGTTGGTCGAGGACCGTCTGGTCTTCCGGCATCCGCTGGCGCGGGTGACCGCCTACTCGCGGCATCCCGCAGGCGAGCGGCAGCAGGCCCGGCAGGACCTCGCCGGGACCGTCGCGCGACCGGAGATCAGGGCCCACCACCTGGCCGCCGCCACCCTGCGGACCGACGAGTCCGTGGCCACCCTGCTCGAGGACTCCGCGTGGCGGCACGCGGACGTCGTGGGCACCGCGCGCGCCCTGGAGCAGGCGGCCCGGCTCAGCCCACGGCGGCGGGAGCGCTCACGCCGTCTGGCCGAGGCCGTGGTGGCAGCGCATGCGGTGGGAGATCCGGGCTGGGTGAGAGACCTGCACGACCGGGTCGTCAGGGACTTCAGGGACCCGGAGCTCGTCTGCGCGGCGGCCGGTGCCTTGGCCTCGATCATGTCGCTGGAGTCCGCCCAACGGGAAGCCTTCGACCTGCTGGTCGAGGTCTCGGAGCACTTTCCGGCGGTCGGCCGATCCGTCGCGCTCGCGGTGACGGCGGTGGCCGGCGGCATCGCTGTCCAGTCCGGCCTGCCAGAACACCGGGCGGGCCTGTCCGAGCTGCTCGACCGCGCCCGGAAGACGGCCCCTGCCCAAAGGACCGCTCCTGCCCGGGCGACCGAGCCTGCCGGAGAATCGGACGCTGCTGGGGAGACCGGCCGTGCCGAGCGGCATCGGCCTCCGGTGACCGGGTTTCTGGGCCACCTCGCCGGGCCGGACACCCAGCGGGCACTGGAGACTCTGGTCACCGCGGTGATCCGGCCGCAGAACACCACAGGCGCGCCGGTCAGGCCCGGCCAGCCGCATGGTGCGCCGCTCGACGGCCCGTACACATGGGCCTCCCGGACGGCGGCCCTGGCGGCGGCCTGCCTCGCGGACGAGGCGGACGTGTACCTGGGGCAATTACGCGAGACCGATGCCCAGCTGCGGACCGCTCGTGCCTTCGGCATCCGAGGCTGGACCGTCGTCGCCCTCGTGGACACCTTCATGAGTATCGGGTGGTTCACGGAGGCCGAGACCCTGATCCGGGAAGCGGAGGCCGAGGCCGCGGTGCTGCGACTGCCGCGCCTCCGAGCGGATCTCCACGCGCAGGCTCTGGCCCTGCAAGCGCTCCGCGGAACCGTTCCGCCGGAGCCCCGGCTCAATCCCTCGGTCTGGCGTGCCGTCTGCCTGGACGAGAATCGGGCCACCCACGCACGCCTGCTGCGCGCCCGTGGACTCGCTGCCATCGCGCTGGGGGACTGGGACGGCGGATGGCGGCATCTGCGCGAGCTGTTCACCGCCGACGGCTCGCCGTTGCATCCCGTCCTGTCGCCACGCAGCATCGCGGAACTCGCGGTCGCGGCCCAGCGGACCGGCCGGTCCGAAGAGGCCGTGCCGGTGCTGGCCCGGGTCCGGGCGGAACAAGGGGAGCGCCCGAGCACCAGAATGACGCTGCTCCTGCACCATGCCACCGCCCTGGTCGACCCGGACGAGGACGCCGAGCAGCACTTCCAACTCGCGCTGGTCAACCACGAGGCGGATCGGTGGCCGTGGGAACGAGCCCATGTCCGCCTCAACTACGGCATCCGGCTGAGGCGCTGCCGCCGGATACGTGAGGCGCGTCAGCAGCTGACCACCGCGCTGGAAACCGCCGAACGTCTCGGCGCGGGCGCCCTCGCCGCGGCCGCGGCCCGCGAGCTGCGCGCCAGCGGAGCGGCACCCACCCCCGACACCGCCGCTCTGCTGGAGCAGTTGACGGCACAGCAGGGGCAGATCGTCCTGCTGGCCGCGCGCGGCCTTTCGAATCGTGAGATCGGTGAACAACTCTTCCTCTCGCCGCGTACCGTGGGCTCCCACCTGTACAACGTCTACCCGAAGCTCGGCATCAGCCGCCGCCAGCAACTGCGTGATCTCCTTGAGGAGAAGTGAGGCGCAGCCCATCCGGTTCCGCGCGGACCTGCCGACCGGCGGCGCTGCCCGACCGGAGGGGAGTGCGTGATGCCGGGAGTCTTCGGGGACCGGGCCGACGGTGAATCCCCCGCGACCCTTCTCCTCGACCCCGTGGTGCAGCGCGTTGTTGCCGCGTCCGCCACGCCTCCGTCCCTCGACGACCTCGGGCCGGAGACGGCACGGCAGGCGCTGCGGGAGACCCAGGTGAACCGTTTCGAGGACTTCGACGTGGACGCGGCCTACCACGTGGCCTGCGTCGGCCCCTCCGGACTGGTCGGGTACTGGACCGTCCGCCCGGCCGGTGCGACCGGCCCGCTCCCCGCGCTGCTGTACCTCCATGGCGGCCGGTGGACGCTCGGCGAGGCGCAGACCCACGCCCGCCTCATCAGCGAACTCGTCGACGGCGCGGGGGTGTGCGCCGTCGTCCCCGAGTACAGCCGTACCCCCGAGACCCGCTATCCCGTGGCATTGGAGGAGTGCTACGCCCTGCTGGCCTGGGCAGTCGCCCGGGCCGACGAACTCGGTCTGGACGCACGCCGGCTGGCGGTGGCCGGCGACTGCGCCGGAGCCACACTGGCCGCCGCGGTGACCATGCTGGCGAAGTCCCGGGGCGGGCCACGGATCGGCGCACAGCTGCTCTACTACCCGCTCACCGACTCCCGCTGCGACAGCGCCTCGCAGCGTCGGTTCGCCACCGGATATCTCCTCACCCGCCAGGCGCTGCGCGCGTACTGGGCGCGCTACGTCACGGACCCGGCTCTGCGCGACGAGCCCACCGCCGCACCCCTGCGGGCGGGCAGGGAGGACCTGGTGGGGCTGCCTCCGGCCTTGGTCGTCACGGCCGAGGCCGATGTGGCCCGGGACGAGGGCGAGCAGTATGCGCGGAATCTCCGCGCGGCCGGCGTCGAGGCGTCCGCCGTACGGTTCCTCGGCACGATCCACGACTTCGTGGCTCTGCACGCCCTGCACGACAGCGCGCCCACTCGGGCAGCTCTCATGACCGGTGGCGACTTTCTGCGGGCCCGCTTGCGCTGAAGCGGGCGGTACGGGCCGGTGACCAGTCGACCGACTGATGCGCCGACCGGCACCGTCGCACCATGCTCACAGCATGCCAACCGTAATCGGCTCCACGGAGAACAGACGCCGGTGTCCGGCCCCCGTCGCGAGTTCACGAGCCCGGGTCCTGAGCACCCGCTCGGTTCCGTCGCGCGAGAGCCTGGCCTTCTGGCACGACGCCGTGCTCGCGACCCTCGTCGGGATGGACATCGCCACCGAAGGCCGTAGCTATGACGCGGCCCTGCGCACCGACCGCCTCGGGGACCTGCGGATCACCACGGTGGAATGCGACCCGGGCCGCGTCCACCGGTCGCCGCGCCTCATCGCCCGCGGCGATGGGCGGGACGTCTTCGTGGCGGTCCAGAGCACCGGCCGTGCGCAGGTCGAACAGGACGGCCGCACCACGGAGTTGAGGGCCGGTGACATCGGGTTCTTCGAGACGGTCCGGCCGTTCCGCACCACCTTCCCCGAGCGTTTCAAGTTGAAGATCTACGCGGTACCGCGGGCCCTGCTCGGACGGTCGGAGGCCGAGCTGCGGCAGCTCACCGCGCGGGCAGTGCGCCCCAGCGGCGGTCTGCCCGCGCTGCTCGTTCCCCTGATGGAACGACTGGCGGACACCTCCGACGCATACGCGACGCCGGTGGCCGAGCGACTGGCCGAGGGGGTCATCGATCTGATGGCGGCCACCGCGGCGGACGGGCTGGAGAAGGATCCCGCCGCCCTGCCGGGTGCCGACCCGGTCCTGCGCCTGCGGATCAAGACCTTCATCCGCTGGCACCTGTCGGACCCCGGGCTGGCCCCCCGGGCCGTCGCCGACGCCCACGGCATCTCCGTCCGCTATCTGCACCGGCTGTTCGAGGCCGAGAGCACCACCGTGTGCCAGTGGATCTGTGAGCAACGCCTGCACGAGTGCCGCAGGGAACTCACCGTACGGGCAGCGGAATCAGTCAGTCTGGGTCAGGTCGCCCGACGCTGGGGCTTCACCAGTCCAGCCCGGTTCAGCAGGGCCTTCCGCAGGTCCTACGGCCTGTCTCCCACGGACTGGCTCGACCGGGAGCGTGCGCGCCGCGCGGTGGGAGACGCGCCGTGCTGACGGGATCGCTGACCGTTCCCGGCGAGGGGGTTTCCTTCTCCACCCGAGGCATGCCTCCCGGCGACCGCGTTGCCGCCTGGGAACACACGCTGTCACAGGTGTTCGCACACCTCGAGGTCGCCGTCGAGGGCAGTCGGCCGTGGGAGGGCGAACTGACGGCCGAGCGCCTGGGCGCTCTCCAGATCGCCACGGAGGAGTTCGGCCCGGGGAAGGTTCTGCGCAGTGCCCGATCGGTGGCCGCAGACCCCAGCACGCACATCCTGGCCCGCCTGCAACTGGAGGGCACCGCACTGCTGTCACAGGAAGGCCGCACCGCCGAACTGCGGCCCGGCAGCCTGGCGTTCCACGACGCGCGGTACCCGTTCCGGATAGTACTGCCGAGGCGGCAGCGGGCCCGGATCCTCATGATGCCCCGGGCCCTGCTCCGGCTGGAAGAAGGTCAGTTGGCCGCCCTGACGGCCACCGCGGTGGACGCCGCCGGGGAGGGCGCGGCAGCCCTGCTGCTGCCGGTCCTGCGCGGGATCGTCGACGAGGCCGTCCGGGCGGACGCGACCCGACGCGGCGAACTTGCCCGACTTGCCGCGGAGATCCTGGGCACCCTGGCCCTGGAACAGGTCGGCAGGAAGCCCACGTCGGCACTGTGGGAGCGGATCACGTCATCTGTCCAGGACCGGTTGCAGGAGCCTGGACTCACCCCCCAGGACATCGCCGACCAGCACAGGATCTCCCTGCGCTATCTGCACCGGCTCTTCCAGATGCAGGGGACCACCGTCAATGCCTGGGTGCGGACGCGCCGGCTGGAGGCGGCACGCGCGGAACTCGCGCGTGCCGGTGCTGCCCACCGGTCGATCGCGGCGGTGGCCGCGCGCTGCGGCTTCACCAACCCCTCCCACTTCAGCCGGACGTTCCGCGACACCTATGGGATGTCGCCGGTGCAGTGGCGCAGCGCGCAGCAGAGGGCCTGACATCCGGACACGCTGTTCCCACGGCGGCGGCTTGCCCCCGTGACACGCACACGTCGAGTCCTGGCATACATCGAGACCCGACACACGTCGAGTCTTCGCATCGGAAAGGAACAACACCATGCCCAGAACCAAGCGAGGGGCGCGGACCGGCATGCTGGCCACAGCCGTGGCGGCTGCTCTCACCGTCACCAGCGCGGCGAGCGCTGCCTCCGGTCCGAGGCCGGACGTACGCTTCGTCGCGCATCTGAACATCACCGACGGGCAGCGGCCGGAGAACATATCCCTGGAGCCCGGAGGCGGCGCGGACGTCACTTTCGCCTACTCCCGTCAGATCGCCCGCATCACCCCCGACGGCGGAGTGCACGTTCTGGCGACCCTGCCGACACCCCCGCCCGGGTCCGTCACACCTGCCCTGACCTCGCCGTTCCTCGGAGGTGTCGTCCGCACCCACGACGGGACGCTGTACTTCCTGTACGCCACGGGTACCAGCGACCTGACCGGTGTGTGGCGCCTGCGTCCCGGTGGCACCCCGCATCGCATCGCCGCCCTTCCGGCCGACGGCCTGCCCAACGGCCTTGCCATCGACCGGCACAGCGGCCTGCTCTACGTCGCCGACTCGGTACTCGGCACCGTCTGGCGCGTACCGGTCGCGGGCGGCACGCCCATCCGGTGGGCCGCCGCACCGGAGTTGTGGCCCACCGGATTCCTCGGTGCCAACGGCATCAAGATCCACAACGGGGCGGCCTGGGTGTCCAACCTGGACAAGGGCACCGTGCTGCGCATCCCCCTCACGCGCCACGGCAGCGCCGGGCGGATCGAGACCCGGGCCACCGGACTGGTCGGCATCGACGACATCGAGTTCACCGGCGTCGGTGACACCCTGCTTGCGGCGATGAACCAGGACAACGAGGTCGCCCTGGTCAGGCCCGACGGCAGCCACAGCACTGTGCTGACCGCCGCCGATGGCCTGGAGAACCCGACCTCGCTCGCCGTGCGCGGCGGCACGGCGTACATCGCCAGCGGCGCCTACTTCACGAACACCGACCCCAATGTGCTCGCGGTCCACGTCGAACACGGCAAGTAGCGGAGAGGAGCCGTCTGAAGGGCGATGGCGATGAAACCCGTCGGCCTGCGGACGGCCGGTTCAGCGCCCCTCGGCCCTGACGGTGCGGCGCGCCCAGTCGGCGAAGCCGGTCCAGGGGATCTGCGGGTGGGCGGCGTGTAGGGCGGGGATGTCGACGCGGTAGCCGGGTCCGTTCAGGAACGTCCACATCGCGTGCATGTCCGGATTCCCGATGGCCGTCAGCGGGACGTACTCGTGGCGGACCTCCCGTCCCAGCGCCGTGCCGAGCGCTGCCGCCATCTGCGTGGGAGTGGGCGCGTCGCCGGCCAGTTCGATGCGATGCCCGATGTAGGGAGCGGGGTCGAGCAGCACGTCCGCGGCGAACGCGCCGAGGTCGGGCCGGGCGAGCTGCTGCAACGGCCGATCGGGCGGCAGCGGCAGATCGAGTACGCCGTCGAGGATGCGCCGCGCTCCGCCGAGCGCGTTGTCGAAGAAGTAGGTCGGTCCAAGGATCGTGTACGGCACATCGCCCGCGGCCAGTTCCGCCTCGATGCGTGCCTTGCTCTCGAAATGCGGTACCCCGCTGTCCTGGTCGGCCCCGGCGACCGAGCTGAACACGAGATGTGGAACGCGTTCCTGCGCCGCCGCGGCGAGGATCGCCCGCCCCTGCTCCACCTCCGCCTCGACACCGGCCTCGAAGGGAGTGGTGAACGCGAAGACACCGGCCACCCCCTTCATGGCCGCGGAGAGTGACCCGGGATCGCTCAGGGAACCCGCAACCACCTCGACACCTCTGTCGGCCAGTTGCCGCGCCGCGCTCCGGTCGGGGTCGCGGACCATCGCCCTGATCCGGGCCCCGCGGACGAGCAGCGCGTCGGTCACGGCACCGCCCTGTCCGCCCGTCGCGGCAAGCACCAGGATCTGCTCATGCACCATGGATGAACTCCCTTCTCTGCAACGGGGCATCGGCTCCGAAGCCGGCCCCGACGGCAACCATGCGCCACGCACGGCAGTGCATGACGCAGACTCGCCCGAGACCGGCGCTGAAGGGCTCGACCCCGTGCGCGCACAGTCATGACGCCTGTGCGCCGGGGGCCTGGTGTTCCCCACCCCACACGGTCGCCGGAAGGAAGAGAACCATACAGTTCGGTATCTTCACGGTCGGGAACGTGACGCCCGATCCGACCACAGGCCGCACGACGTCGCAGCACGAGCGCATCAAGGCGATGGTCGCCATCGTGCTCGGGCGGTTCGCTCACCCGGAAGGCCGCACCCTTCTGATGCAGCCAAGGCCGACTGCCTCCGGGCTCGGGGCTGGTGGTCATGATGTGCCTCCTGTGAGGTCGGTGCCCGCTGTGCGCGCACGAGGCCAGGAGCCGGAGCGTCGGCCGTTGCCTGCCACCACATCACCGGCAACTTCGACTGCCTGCTCCAGGTCGAGCCGGCCGACCTGCCTGCCTATGCGGAATTCCACGCCCATCGGTCGGCCACCCTGCCCGGCGGCGCCACGGTGACCACAGCATGAAGGCGCTCACCGCCGACACCCCGTGATGCTCCCGTCTCGACCCACCGAGCTGCTCGGCTCGGCCGTCGCGGATTCGGAGCATCACCGACAGTGGTGGGCCAGACAAGGTCTGGCCCCGGATCCCGAGAGCACGGGCTTTCGACCCCTGCTTCTCGCTCTGATCTGCCGGGAGCGGCTCGGGCTCGTTGAGTTGCGTGCCCCTTACGCTGCGAGACACTGATTCTGATACGCATTTGCCAGGGAAAGAACCCAGGTCATGAGTACTGAACTCCTCGATCTGGCCATCGCCACCGCCGGCGGTAAAGAAGTCTGGGACACCGTGAGTGGTCTGAGGGCCGAAGTCTCCATCGGTGGTCCGGTCTGGGGGCTGAAAGGCTGGCCGCCGGGGACGAGCTTCGACCAGGTTCTGACGATCGACACGGCAAGAGAACACATTGTGTTCACCCCGTTCACCCGCCCGGAGTGGCAGATGACCTTCGACGCCGCCACCGACAGCGTCACTGTGCAGACTCTCGACGGCGAGCCGGTCGAGACCCTCACGCCCGCCCGTGCCGCCTTCAAGGGGATGCTACGGAACACCGCCTGGGACGCTCCGCACCTCGGCTACTTCCTGGGCTACGCCTGCTGGAACTACTTCACCAGCCCGTTCCTCTTCACGTATCCGGGCGTGCGGGCCCGCGAGATCGAACCGTGGCACGAGGCGGGCCAGACATGGCGGCGTCTACAGGTGCGTTTCCCGCCCGACATCGCCACACACAGCCCGAACGCGGTCTTCTACTACGACGCCTTCGGTATGCAACGTCGCATGGACTACGTCGCCGAGGTCAACAACAGCTTCCTCGTCGGCCACTACACCGGCCACCACCAGAACTTCGACGGGCTGGTCATGCCGACACGACGACGAATGTTCCGCCGCAACCCCGACAACAGCGTCAACCTCAACTTCCCCTCCATCACGGTCGACGTCCACGGTGTCGAACTCGTCCGCTCCGACGACGAACAGGTACGGCCATGACCACGGACAGCATCTTCATCGACCACCCCGCCCGGAGGCTCGTCGTGACGCTCCCGCGCCCCTACGACGCGGCATGCGAGCACTTCGAGAACCTCGTTCCGGAGGCCGATCTCCACCGCTTCTACCAATTGGGCTCCTGGAAAGCCACGCTCGAACTCGCAGAGATCAACGGCCCCCACGGGTTCATGCGCTACTACCGCAGCGACGTCTGCGCCCTCATGGCGGGCTCGCAGTCCCTCTGGAAGGCCACTCAGTACCTCATGGGCGACCACGTCCTCGCGGAACGCGCGTTCCGCGAGGACGCGCCGGCCGCGCTGCACACACCACTGCCCGCCCTGATCTACGCCGACCCCGACGGCGACACCAAACTCGTTGTCGACCAGCCCAGTTTGCTGTTCGACAGCTACGGCAACCCGCAGATCGCCGAGGTCGGCCGCGAACTCGACGCACGCCTGGCGCAGCTGATCACGCTCCTCGGCGGCGTCGTCCCT
This sequence comes from Streptomyces sp. NPDC001933, assembly GCF_042890955.1. Classification (NCBI taxonomy): domain Bacteria; kingdom Bacillati; phylum Actinomycetota; class Actinomycetes; order Kitasatosporales; family Streptomycetaceae; genus Streptomyces; species Streptomyces sp. NPDC001933. The sequence continues at coordinate 205,593 of NZ_JBIASS010000008.1, forward strand.
CCCCAACAGCACGGCGGGTGAGGTTCCGGAGACGGTGGGGCCGTGGCCCCGCCGGGTATGCGGCGACGGGCATACCCGGCAGGTGGACGGTGCGACTGGCCGTTTGTTCAGGCGGGGAGGTTCCAGTGCTGCTCGGGGCCTGCTGTGCAGGTCCGGATCAGCAGGCGTGTGCCGTCGTTGCCGTCCCCTTCGGCGTGCAGGCACAGCCCTGACTTGGTGTTCTGCAGGGTCCGGTCTCCTCGTGCGGTCCAGGTCTGGGCGGGGGTGCCGTTGCACTGGTAGAGCTGTACGACGGTGCCGTCCGCGGTGGAGCCGTTTCTGACGTCCATGCACTTGCCGTAGGCGCGCAGGGTGCCGTCGCCGGGGATCGTCCAGGTCTGGGCGGGGGTGCCGTCGCACTGGTCGAGCCGGAGAGCGGTGCCGTCGGCGGAGTCTGCGCCCGTGACCTCCACGCACGTGCCGTCGGCGCCGGTGACCGGTCCCGAGGGCGGCGGGGCGGGCAGGGCGTCGCGTACCGCGGTGGCCAGTGCCACCGGGGCGCCCGAGGCCTTGACGGGGTAGGTGTCGCGCTGCTGGTTCCAGGCGTTCTCGACGGCGAACCAGTCGATGGGGACCGGTGCCTGGCCGGTGGCCAGCGCGGTGTCGAGGGAGTCGAGGTACTTGGTCCAGCGCATGGCGTAGAAGTCGGAGACCAGCCCGGACCATTCCCGGTTGGCGTAGTCGCGCAGGCCTCCCGAGTCGCTGCCGGAGCGGTCGCCCCAGGTGGTGAGGATGGAGCGGGCGTCGAACTCGGCCGCCGCCTTCTCCGCCTTCGTGGTGCCCGAGGACTTGGCGTCCTCCAGCCAGGGGCCGAGGAGGAACCGGGTGTCGGTGGCGAGGAGTTCGTCCAGCAGGGCGAGGTCGCTCTTCCACTCGGCGGCCCGCTGACGGAAGCGGGGCAGGTCCTTGGCGTCGTAGGCGGCCTTGATCTGCGGGAGCAGGGCCCGGCTGTGGTTGGCCAGGGCCTGCCGCGCGACATCGACCAGGTCGAAGCGATAGGCGTCCGTGTTGCGCAGTCCGGGCGCGACCTGCAGCAGTTCGATCAGCGCCCGCTGCACCGTGCTCGCGTCGTAGCGCATCGCGCCGGGGCTCCAGCTGGCCGCGGTGGTCGCCGTCAGCCGGGGGCGTGCGGTGAAGAGGCTGTCCTGGGACTCGCTCCACGTGCCGGACGAGGTGCTGTACGGGCCGCTGCGCAGCAGCTCCCACGCCTTGGCGGCATGCGGGTCCACACCGCCGTAGCGGCGCTCCGCATACTGGGCGAACCACGCCTTGTGGTCCACCGGGCCGGTACGCCAGGCCAGTTCGGTGAACAGCTCGTAGGCGACGGGGTTGCCGCCGGTGCCTTCCGGAAGGTAGGCGATGCCCTTCAGCGCGCTGCCGGGCTTGGTGCGCCACTGGTCGAAGCGTTCGGCCCAGACAGCGGTGTTGGCGCCGATGGTGGTGTGGCCGCCGAAGTTGGGGATCGTGCCGAACGCGTAGGGCGCGCCGTGCCAGGAGGCTTCCCGGTCGAGGCCGTTGTAGCGGTCGGACAGGCCGTCGACGATGAACAGCTTGCTCTTGTCGACGGCGTCGATGATCTGCGTGGAGGGGTTGTTCTGCCAGCCGAGCAGGGTCCAGGTGGCACCGGGGTGCGCGGTCTGCAGCGCGTTCATCACGGCCTTGGCGGCGTCGCCGATGGGGACGTCGCCCGGCCGCCCGCCCTCGTGGAGCAGGTCCATCTTGTACATCGTGGAGTCGCCGAAGAGTTCGCGCTGGTGGCGGTAGAACGAGGCGGCGACCTCGGGGAACATCTGGCTGCGCGGGTCGAGCCAGTCGGGCCGGTCGAAGCCGACCCAGCCGCCCTGCGGGACGACCGGTCCGGTGGGGTTCTTCTCCGTGAACCGCGGCGGAACGGTGCCGTAATAGCCGGGCAGCACCGGGGTCATGCCGAGTTGGCGCAGCCGGTCCGCGATCCTGCGGCCGAGTTCCGCGCGGCCCTTCAGCTGCTGCTCGGAGACGGGGCCGCCGAAGCCGGACATGTTCTGCATCAGCCACCACGGCTGGTGTGCCGGGCCGGGGATCCAGGACCGGAGTTCGTCCTTGGAGTAGCCGAAGTCCTGGAGGGTTTCGTAGTAGACGGCGTCAGCGCCCATCTGGACGAAGACCTCGTTTGCGCCGTGCAGGGCGAGCAGATCGATCTGCTTCTCGTAGGAGGCCCAGTCGCGGTAGGCGCCGGAGTAGCCGTCGTCGGTGTCGTTGAGCGCGAAGCGGTGTGGCACCGAGGCGTCCTTGCGGACGGTGCCGGCGGGGGCGGGCAGTGTGCGGGGCAGTTTCGCCGTGCTGTCGCCAGGCCATCCGAGGTCGGCTTTCGCGGTGTACTTCAGGTACCAGTTGACGCCGCTGAGGATCACGGCGGGGCTGGTTCCCTGGACACGGAGATCGCCGGCGCTGCCGGAGACGGCGAAGTAGTCGCCGGACTCGGGGCGGTTCACCGGGACAAGTGTGAACTGGGAGACGTGGCGCGGCAGCAGCCGTGCGAGCGCTGCCCTGGCCGGACCTGTGGCGAAGGCGGGCCGGCCGGCGGAGGTCACCGCGGCGGCTCCGGTCCCGGTGGCTGCAGTAGTGGTGGAAGTGCCCAGGACCGTGGCCAGTGCGGCAAGGGCCATGGCCAAGAACGCGGCGGCCCAGGATCTCGGTTCTCTCATTGGCAGCCCATCAGAGAGGGATTATTAATGGAGCGTTCGATAATATGGAGGCGGGTGCTGGAGCCCGTCAATACACCGGACCGCTCGTTGTGGATCGGCTGGGTAGAGTGCCCAGCACGACAGCGGGGAGGGCGGGGGTACGGACGCACATGGCAGCCAGGAGAGCAGCGGCCAACGGGCCGCATGTGCTTCGGCAGATGAACGTCGCTGCCGTCCTGGCGGCGCTGCGGGAGGCCGACTCCGCCGCCACCAGCGTCAGCGGCCTCGCCGCGGCAACGGGGCTGTCAAGGCCCGCGGTGACGAGAGCCCTGGCGGACCTGCGGGACCGCGGCCTGGTGGAGTTCACATCGACGGGCCATTCGCTGCAGCCCGGACGGCCGGCCCAGTACGCCAGGTTCCGTGCCGAGACGGGGTACGTCGCCGGGATAGACATCGGGCCCCACAAGGTGCTGGTGGCGATCGCAGACCTCGCGGGGCGGGTCCTGACGGTCCACCGTGCAGCGGTGGACGCGGGCACTGACGGGCGGCAGATGTTCGACACCGTTCGCGCCGCACTGACGACGGCGGTCGTCGAGGCGGGAGTTCAGCTGTCCCGCCTGTGGGCGGTGACTGTCGGCACGCCCGGCATCGTCGACCGGGACCGGGGCGAGGTACTGCTGGCTCCGAGCATCCCCGGCTGGGCCGGGCTGCCCGCGGTGACGCGACTCGGCGACTGGTTGCACTGCCCGGTGTTCATCGACAACGACGTCAACCTCGCCGTCCTCGCCGAACGGCGACGGGGGGCCGACGCCGAGGCCGAGAGCCTGGTGTTCGTGCAGTGGGGCCGGCGCATCGGCTGCGGCATCATCATCAACGGCAAGCCGTATCGCGGGCATTCGGCCGCCGCCGGGGAGCTGGGCTTCATCGACCTGGCATCCGACCCCGACGCACCTCCCGGACCGCGCCCCTCCGACGGCACCGGACCGTTCGAGCGGTTGGTCGGGGCGGCAGCCATCCATCGGCTCGCCCTGGAGGCCGGCGCGCCGGCAGGCGACGAGGACGACATCGCACCGCTCTTCGAGGCGGCGGCGGCCGGTGACCGGGCCGCCACCGATGTCGTGGAGCGGGTGGCCGCCCGCTTCGCACGCGGTCTTGCCGCGATGCTGCTGGTGCTCGACCCGGACCGCGTCGTCATCGGTGGCGGAGTGTCCCGGGCGGGAGACGCCCTGCTGGATCCGGTCCGCCGTCATCTGCACCTCCACGCCCTGGTACCGGTCACCGTGCATGCGTCGACGCTGGGGGAGCGAGCCGTGGCGCTGGGTGCGGTGCGCCATTCCCTGGACGTCGCGGAGGAACGGATGCAGGGAACGCCCCAGCGCTGAGCAAGCGCCGCGAGCACGAGTGCCCTGGGTCCGCCGGTGGGTGTATCCGCAACCCCTCGCTACGACGCGGGGCCCGACGGTAACCGCACCACCGTGAGGCGCGGCGGGCCGGCGTCAGGACGGGGTTCCCGGGTCGATGTACCGCAGCAGAGCGCCCACGCCCTCGTGCAGCCTCAGCTCGTTCTCCGGTACGACGACCAGCTCGGCGCTGGTGCCGACGAGGGCCCGGACGAGGGCCTCGTCGGCGCGTTCCTCGCGCGGGGCCCGGACGCCGAAGGACATCAGTTCCGCCTCGGTCAGGGCGAGCTGAGTGGGCCGGGAGCCTGTCCAGAGCCGCAGCGAAGACCCTGGCGGCCGGTTCAGCAGCAGTGCCGCGACCTGGCCGCGCTGGAGGGCGGCGACAGTAGCGGCCAGCCCCTCCGCCATGGGTCCGTCCAGGGCGCGCCGGCCGATGAAGATGTCCACGAGTTCCCGGTCGTGCGCGGCCATGCGGCCGCGGAAGACGCCGTCGAGCTGCGGCTCCAGCAGGGCGCGTCCGGTGTCGGTGGGGGTCCGGCCGCCCACGCGTACGACCTTGTCCCGCAGGGCGTGCGGCAGGCGGCGGATCAGTACGTTGCACGCCCACTCGTCCCCGCCCACGACGACGGCGTCGGCATGGGCGCGCCGCGCCCGTTCGTCCAGCCGGTGGCCGAGCCGGAGGGCGGTGCGGTGCCAGGTCGCCACCGCGACCCTGCGGTGCAGCCGCTCACCCGGGGTGACGGTGGACGCGGGCCAGGTGCCGGTCTCCGCCTCCAGGGTCACCCAGCCGTGGGTCTCGGCGGTCGGAAGGCCGCCGTAGTGGACGACCACGGCCATGTAGGGGATCTCCGGAACGTGCTGTGTGACCAGGGGCATCGCGTCCGGCAGGGTGCTGTAACGCGCGGAGTCGCGTTCGGGCGGCCTGGGCAGCTCCCCGTCCAGGACGAGTGTGCCGTGGGCGGCGAAGATGGCCTGACCATGCACCCCCGGCACCGCTGTATCGGCACCGACCGCCTCCTCCAGTACGTTCAGCAGAGCCGGGTCAGAGCCCTGACGGGACAGACTCTCGCGCAGCCGCTGCCAGCGCAGCGCGATCGCTCGCTCGGGATGCTCGACGTCTCGGGAGGTGTCCAGGTACACGGAGGCGAACGGACCCGGCTCCGCGTAGAGGGGTTCAAGAAACGACAACCTCATCGCCACTCCTCGTCGATGTCTCCCCTCCTTTGATGATGCGCGTCTCAGGGGAGGGCGATGGAGCTCGACGAGCGCGATGCGGTGCGGAATGCGGGGTGGTCGGACGCCGGTCGTCACAGCCGCGGCCCCGAATTCCCTATTTCACTCGGCCGTGTCTCCGTCGGGAGTTTTGTGCGGCGAAATCACGCCGCTTTGGACGGAATCCTGCCAGTTGCGGAGGAGGGCGGTGGCTTCCCTGAATCGACGATGGCCTTGGTGGATGAGCTCGGTCGGCATCGTGACCATGAATTGACGGCTCCTTCCCTGCTGCTGTGGCCAGAGGGAAACTCAGTGCTTCGCTGTCCGAACTGATCATTGAAGCGATCCGTGCAGCGGCCGGCCTGGTCGGAATGCGTGATCCCGGGGCGGTGCGGGACACGTATCGCATGTGGCGTGTCGCCCACCCGCCGGCCGTATCGATGCCCGGTTCCGGGTGTGCCGACGAGGTCAGGAACGGCTACAGGTCGTTCGCGCGCACGATCGATCGTCTCCTCTCGTGACCCTGCCCGGTCGGCTCCCTCGGGTCCAACGCACTGGGGCAGGCCCCTTGACGGGTGGCTGGGGGCCCGTCCCGGCCTTGACGCTCCGGGCGCCTGCGATGTGACACGAGCCCGCGAGCCCCGTCCCGTGTGCGAGCAGTCAGGCGAAGAGCGGATCCAGCATCGCCTCCCCGGCCGGTACGCGCCAGGCCGGCAGCCGCACCGCCCTGGTCACCGGCGCGGGCTTCGCGCCCCGGCCGCCGGACGGCAGCCCGATCAGCAGGTCACCGCGTGCGTGGGTGAGCCGCAGATGGCGCACGGGATCCTGCCCGGGCAGGGGGCCCGTGTCGATGAGTACAGCCGTGTTCTCCCCGTCCACCGTGAACAGCAGGTCCACGGTGTGCCCGCCGACCACCGTCGCGCGCTCCAGGTCGGTGATGCCACGGGCACCGAGAAACTCCTGGAGCCGGTCGGCGAGCTCCTCGCGGAAGCCGGGCGGCGCCGGGGGACCGGAAACCGTGTCCTGGTCGGCGCAGGCGCCCGCGCGCAGCACGGTCGAGCGCTCTGCCAGCAGGGCCGGCAGCCCCGCCTGGCCCTGCCAGAAGCGATGGCTCCCCACCGTGATCAGCTGCGACTTCGCCCGGGTGACCGCGACGTTCCAGAGATTGACCTGGCTCGACACCCAGTGCGTCGTCTTCGGCGGGGTGTTGTCCGTGGCCACGGGGCTCAGCACCATGACGTCGCGCTGGCCGCCCTGGAAGGCGTGCACCGTACCGACCCGGACCCGGTCGTCACCGGCCCACACCCGGGCCAGTGCCTCCTTCTGCGCACGGAAGGGCGTCACGACTCCGACCGTGGCATCCTCCGGCAGCCGTGCCAGCAACTCGTCCACCGTCTGCCGCACCTGGTCCGCCTCGGCCTGGTTGCGCCAGGATCTGCCGCCGCTGCCGGCCGCGGACTCGCCGTACGGCACGTCCACCCAGCCGAGCACCGGAGCCGGATCGGCCGCCCCCGCCGGATCGACCGGCGGCACCTGCCTGCGGACATCGGTGAGTACCTGCAACTGGCCCGCATAGCAGTAGCCGTTGACCAAGTCCGCGATCTGCGGATGGCACCGGTAGTGCTCGTCGAGCAGCAGCGCCGCCTCACCGTGCTGCGCCGCCGCGTGGTACGAGGCGTACACGTGATAGGCCAGCCTGTGGTCCTCCAGCTGCGCGGCGGTCAGGCCCGCCCGCACCCGGGCCTGCCGCTCCTGTTCCGGGCCGATCCCGGGAATGTGCCCGAGCTGCATCGGGTCGCCGATGATCAGAGCCCGCTTCGCCCGGAACAGCAGCGGCAGCACCGACGGGATCGAGCACTGGCTCGCCTCGTCGATCACCACGAGGTCGAAGAGCTTCGGGGAGAGTTCGAGCTGGCGCACCGAGTGCGTACTGATGGCCCAGGCCTTCAGGTGCGCCATCAGATTGCGCTGGCTCTTCTGGAAGCCCGAGCGCCGGCGCAGCGCCTGGAGCCGCTGGTTCATCAGCGACCGACCCCGCGCCGTGGTCTCGGCGGCCACGGAATGCGCCAGCTCTCCCGACACCGCGGAGGACCCGGCGGCGCTCTCCAGCCGGGCCTGCTTCAGCGCGTCCTCGTCCCAGGCCAGATGCGCCGGTACGAGCTCCCGCAGGGCCCTCTCCACCGCCACGGCCTCCGCGAGGTCGAGCAGCAACGCGGGCGGGGCAGGGCGCTGCGCGGCCCAGGCCGGCCACGAGACCCCGGATCCGTCGCCCGACGAACCTGCGAGGGCGGCGAGCGCCCGCCCCCGGCGCCACCCGCCCAAGGTCAGCCGTCCGGCCCCGGCGGCCCTCCGGGCGCGTTCCTCCCAGCGGGCGAGGGCAGCCGCTTCCTTCGCCGCCCAGGCACTCTCCAGCACCTGTACGGGCAGCGCGAGCCCGTCCGCCCGTCGGGCCCGCTCACGGACCAGCTCCAACAGGCGAGACTCCTCGCCGATCCGCCCTGCCGCCTCCGCCCGGAGCACAGCCGCACGCGCGTGGCGGTTGCGCAGCTCACCGGCCACGGTCGCGGCACCCCGGGCCGGGGCCGCTACCGGCTCGGCCAGCAGTCCGGCCAGCTTGGCTGCCTCCCGCTCCCGGGCCTCCACGTTTCCGGTGCGCATGAGCAGGCCCGGCGAGATCTCGTCGCACCGCTCGGCCACCACGTCGACGGCCTCGTTGTTGGTGGACGCGACGAGTACGGACTGGCCGGCGGCGACGGCGGTCGCGACCACGGCGGTCACCACCTCGCTCTTGCCGGTACCGGGCGGGCCGGTCGCGACGGTGAGCCGGCGGGTCATCGCCGAGGAGATCACCTGCTCCTGGCTCTCGTTGCACGGGCCGGGGGAGACCACCGTCACGACCGCCGCGTCACGACCCGGCCCGTCGCCGTGGTCGTCGCCGCCGGTGAGGAGGGCGTCCAGCGCGGTACCCGCGATCTGGCCCGCACGCGTGGACATCTGGAGCAGGTTGTCGACCAGGCCCTCGGTCGCGACCCGTTCCAGGCCGGAGGGTGCCAGCAGCACCGCGGCGTTGTGGGCGCCGGGCCGCAGCGAGTCCATCACGGACCGCTCGCTGAGCGAGGAGAGATCGAAGGGCTCCAGCTCCGGAACGCCGAGCTCGGTCAGGAGCTCCCGTACCGCCTTGACCATCTGGGCGCCGTTGCCCTCCTGCCAGCTCGGCTGCCAGTGGGTCAGCAGCTCGGCGGCCTCGTCGTCGGAGAGCAGCTCGGTCACCACACCGGTGTGCAGGGAGGGAACCCCGCTCGGGCGCAGCAGATCGCGGCCGTTCTCGTCCGGGGTGAGTTCCATGGGCTGGACCAGCAGGGGCGCGATCCGCACAGGTGTCCGCCGACGCCCGTCCGCGCGCTCGGGAAGGGTGATCGCGGGATATCCGTACCAGTACTCCTGGAGCCCGGTCCCGTCGGCCTGTGCGCCCGTGTTCTTCGGTCTGGGCAACTGCCCGGGGGCCGGGAAGGAGTGCCCCAGCCCGGATTGGATCGCCTCCGGGCCCTGGCCCAGCAGGAAGTACGCCGATCCCCGGCCGCCGTCTCGATCGGGCAGCATGCCGGACGCCACTTGGGCGCCGAGGCAGTGCGCGTAGTAGCGCAGCAGTCGCTGCGGGTCGATGCCCTCCCCGGCGTCCTGGGCGACCAGCTGCCTGGCCTTCAGCAGGGCGGGGGAGACGTCGGACCGGGCGGCGGCACGGGCCGCGTCACGCGGTGCGTCGGGGAGACGGACCGGACGGGCGACCGAGCGGGCGAAGGGCAGTGAACGGGTGGCCCGGATCGTGGACTTGGTCGGCCGCTGCTCTTCGGGGACGCCCTTGATCACCATTTGCGCGGTCAGGTACTCGAAGAGGTCGTCGGGGGTGATCCAGCCGCCTTCCTTGATCCGCCCACTCCGCAGGCCTTCCACTATCTCGCCGGTGAACCGGGAGGTGCCGAGGGAGGATCCCTCCGGTGCCATCGCGGACGCGGTCTGGAGGGCGTCGGACGCGGTGATGAAGTACACGCCGGTCGGGTGCAGGAGCGTGCTGGGCGCCGTTCGGTCGCCGGGGTCCGCACCGCCCTTGGAGGTCCACCCCTGGACGACGGACCCGCTGGAACAGCAGTCCAGCAGCACCAGCTTGGACGAGGCCCGGCAGGACTGGAGCATCCGCTCCAGGAACTCGGCCGGGACGGCCGTGCCGGGCAGGTCGTCCGGGTCGGCGTCCCGGGTCAGGAAGTACAACTGCCCGTCGGCCTCGCAGAACTGGCCGTGCCCGCTGAAGTAGAGCAGCGCCGTCTCGCTGGGCTGCCGTTCCTCGAGAAACTGCTCAACCGCGTACAGCATTTCCGAGCGGGTCGGCTCGGCGACCATCGCGCAGTCGTTGTACATGCCGATCTCGGTGCTCTCCAGCACGGCCCGCATGTAGTGCAGGTCGGCCCGGACGGGCGGCAGGTCGTGGTAGCGGTCGCTGGCGTACGTGGATACGCCGATGAGCATGGCGTACCGGTCGTTGTCGCTCACTGCGTGTCCGGCCCTGCCTCGTCGCCTTCCCCGTCCCGGGCCCCGGCCGCACCGCCGGCGAGGAACCGGTCGATCAGCTCGCTGTCGGCCCGGGCCTCCTTGCCGGAGACGCGGAGCGTCGCCCCGTCCGCCCGGGTGATGACGATGGTCCGCTGGGGTACGCGGGCCAGCCAGATCTGGATGCCGGCGGCGACGAGTGAACCCCCGCTGAAGACCAGTCCGATCAGGTCGCCGACCGGGCCGCCCTTGAGGGTCTCGTCCTCGGGCCGGGGGCGCGGGATGTCGAGCGCGGCGCGAGGATCGGCCTCGATGAGGGCGGCAAGCAGCTCGCGCGCCTCGCGGCGGGCGCGCAACGGGTCCTCGTCGAGGACGGCGATGCGGTGGCCGGAGTCGGCCGGGTCGGTGGTGGTGCTCACGTGCTACATCCCCCTAGGTCTTTCCCGTGCGGCGGACACACGGACGGGCGAGAGTACCGAAGATCTCCGGCAGCGAACCTGCGAGTTTCCGAAAGTCCGCTGGTCATTGGCGTGAAATGGCCGGCTCTGCCCTTACGTCCGCACCGGGCGCCTCGACGCGCGGCGCCAACTCCCCACGCCCGGACGGAGGGCAGGCGAGTCGCGCACGCCAGGGCGCCCGCGATCCCCGGTGGAGGCGCGGGCGTTCCGGCGTGCGGGGCGGGGTGGGTCAGGCAGGGGCCGGCTCCTCCAGCGCCACCACGACCATCACCGGAAGATCGGTGTCCTGCTGGATCACGCCTGCGGTCAGGATCCGGCCGTCGAGGGTCCACTTCTTCACCGCGATGAACTCGTCCCTGTCCGCCGCCGTCTGCTCGGCCTCGACGAGGTGGCCGGCGAGAGAGGATTCCTCGATCTCGGGCAGAAAGCCGGCCAGCGCCTGCTCCCCCTGCTCGTAGACGGCATCCACGTCGTCGAAGTAGCCCGACTCGTCGACGTCACGGATCCAGACGTAGAACTTGACGCTGACCGCCCCACTGCTGAACGTCTGGATCCAGCCGCCGACGCTTCCCTTGTCCCACGACGTCTCCACGCCGTCGCGGGGCTTGCCCCCGGGCGTCCACTCCTGGGCCGAGAACCGCGCCGCCGTGCCCTCGGCGGTCAGTGGGACGACACCCCTGAGCTCTTCCAGCATTGCGATCACTGCAGCCATGAACTCATTCCACTCATTCCGTTGCCGGGCACGTGGTACGCCTTCAGTTGCCCGCCCGCAGTGGTCATCGTGGCTGACGTACTACGCCATTCCAGAGCCGTACGTCATGGCCGGCGCGCCGTGCAGCGACGGCGGCCCCGGGGCAGGCGGCTCGACACGGTGTCCTGGGCCTCGGCGTTCCTCGCTGGGCTCACGCGGTGAAGGCGGTGCCGTCCAAGGTCCAGTGAGGGTCGGGCGTGATGTCGAGGGCGGTGTAGACGTGCGCGGCGACGTCGGCGTGGTGGAGGGGCGACGGGGCCGTGCCGGGGGTCAGGCCGGGACCGGAGGCGGCGATCCAGGCCGTACGCTCCTGTCCGCTCCGTCCTCCGTGGCCCCCTTCGTCGCGGTGGCCGTGGTCCGTCACCACGATGACCGTCCACCGCTCCGCCGTGTGGCCGGGGCGATCACGTATGGCGGTGAGGAGGCGACCGAGGCGTCGGTCCGCCGCCTCGATCGCCTGGCGGTACTCCTTGCCGCAGCCGAGGAAGTGGGCGGTCTCGTCGACGGCGCCGAGATAGACGAAGCCGGCGTGGAGGTCCTCGTCCAGCCCGAGGAGGTGCTCCGCGTCGTCGGTCACCCTGTCGTCCACCTCCTCCCAGGCTTCGGGGGTGTCCTCGCGGGGAGCGATGTAGCGGAGCCGGGTGGGGGAGACGAAGAGGGGGCCGCCGTCCCGGGCGAGGAAGAGCGGTGCCCAGCCTCCGACGGCGAAGGTCCGTCGTCCGCAGTCGGCCGCGAGGCGGGTCGTGAAGTCGGGGAAGAGGTCGAGACGGTTGCCGTCGAAACGGTTGGCCCAGACGCCGTGTTTCGCGACGCCGACGCCGGTGACGATGGTGGTCCAGCAGGGGCCCGACATCGTGGGCGTCACGGAGTCCACCTCGACGGGGGCCAGGAAGCCTGCGCGGGCGATCCCGTCGAGATGCGGCGTATGCAGTTCGGGGAGCAGGTCGAGGCGTACGCCGTCGATGCCGATCACCAGTACGTGGGCGCTGTTCATGGGTGGGTCCAGGGGAGTCGTGGGTGGGCGTGGGAAAGGGAGGTGTCAGGGGCCGACGCGGCGGAGCCGGATCAGGCTGCTGGCGTAGTCGCCGACGGGCAGCCGCGGGTCGATGCCGTGGCGTACGAGGACGGCGCCGCTGTGGACCTGGTTCAGATCCGGGTCCAGGTAACGCGCCTCGGGGTCGAGAGCGGGCAACCGTACCGGGGCGGAGCGGTGACCGAAGCGGGTGGTGGGACGCCAGACGAGGAGCACGTGCTCGCTGTCGTCCGGTGCCGCGTAGTGGACGGCGGTCACCGGCTCGGCGGCCGGGGCGACCCGGTGCTGGTGTCCTCTCTGCACGAGCGGGCGGATCAGCTTGTACTCGGCCACGAGCCCCGCGGCTTCCGAGAGTTCCTCCTCGGACCACGACGTCAGGTCTCCGCCGAGTCCCAGCGCGCCTGCCATGGCGACATGGAAGCGGAAGCGCAGCGGGGTGCGCCGGCCGGTGGCGGTGTTGGGGCTGTCGGTCACCCACGCGGCCATGGCCTGGGCGGGGAAGAGCTGACCGAAGCCGTGCTGGATGCCGATCCGGTCGACCGGGTCGGTGTTGTCCGAGGTCCAGGCCTGATCGGTGCGGGTGAGGATGCCGAGGTCGACGCGCCCGCCGCCGCCCGCGCACGCCTCGATGCGCAGACCGGGGTGGGCGGCGCGGAGCCGGTCCATGATGCGGTGGACGGCACGGGTGTGATCGATCCACAGGCGGTCGGGGTCGGGGTGGCCGTCCCATCCCGCTTCGGTGAAGGCCCGGTTGGCGTCCCACTTGAGCCAGTCGACGCCGTTCTCGCGCACCAGGTGGTCCAGGGTCTGCCGGGCCCAGGCCTCGACCTCGGGCCGGGCGAAGTTCAGCACGAGCTGGTTGCGCAGTTCGGTCGCGTCGAGCTGGGGGGAGTGGAGGACCCAGTCCGGGTGCGCGCGGTACAACTCGCTGTCACGGTTGACCATTTCCGGCTCGACCCACAGCCCGAAGCCCATGCCGAGGCGGTGCACCTCGTCGGCGAGCGGCCGCAGTCCACGGGGGAAGGCCTCGGGGCGAGGGGTCCAGTCGCCGAGTCCGGACCGGTCGTCGCGACGGGTGCCGAACCATCCGTCGTCCAGGACGAAGAGTTCGGCACCGACGCGCGCGGCCAGCTGGGCCAGGCCGATCTGACCGGCCTCGCCGACGTCGAATCCGGTGGCCTCCCACGAGTTGTAGAGCACCGGCCGGTCCCGCTCGGGCTCGGGCAGGACGTGCCCGCGTACGTAGTCGTGCCAGGCGCGGGCGGCGCCGCCGAAGCCGTGCGGGGTGAACAGCCCGGCGTACACCGGTGTGCGAAGGGTCTCGCCCGGCTGCAGGGTCCAGCTGAGGCCCTCGTGGCCGAATCCGCCGGTCCAGGTGGTGCGGCCGGTCGGGTCACGGTGGATCGTGACGCGCCAGCTGCCGCTCCAGGCGAGCGCCGTGCTCCGGACCTCCCCCTGGTCCTCGCTCGCGGTGCCGTCGTCGAGGGCCAGCCAGGGACTGGCGTGGTGGCTGGTGAGACCTCGACGGCTGGTCAGTACGGTCTCTGCGACGGGAAGCCGGTCGCGCTGGAGTTGGAACTCGCTGTTCCAGCCCCCGGTCAGATGACTGAGCCGGTAGTCGGGCAGCGGAGGAGCGGTCCATGACGCCGAGTCCAGCCGGTCGACGGTGATGGGATCCGGCGGACCGTCCGCGGCCCCGGTGTGGGTCAGTTCCGTCCAGCGCTCGATGACGTCGGTGTCGCTCCGGACGCGGTAACAGAGTTCGGCACGCAGGGGGCGGCGCCGGTCGTCGAGGCGCAACCGCAGTTCGCCGCCGTCAATGGTGTGACCGGCGAACCGCCACTGGGCACCCCGGGTCCCGTCGGCGAAGCGGACCTGAAGGCCGGCCGGGCCGAAGCGCGCCCCGGTCTGCGGCGCGAGTTCGTCGGCGGCCGCGTCGGCCTCGAAGCTGCTCGCCGCAGGGGAGACCGCGTCCGGGACGTCGGCGAGCGTCGCGGTGTCGAGCGGCAGGCCCCAGTGGAGGTGACGCGGGCTGCCGTCGGCGGCGAGGCGCAGTGCGTAGAGGCTGTTCGGCGTGCGCAGGACCGCGAGGCCGGGGCCGGGTTCGAAGGTGACGGGCGGGAGCGTGGCGTGCACGGATGGATCCCCTGAGGTCTGGTGTGGAACAGGGTGCGGTCCAGGGCGACTTGAAGAAAAGGTGACACAACACCGCAAAGGCGGCGTGGTGTTCGAGAAGTCCTGGGGGAGCAGAGGAGGGCCCGAGCGTAGGGCGGCACCAGCGCCCAAATCAATACTGGAAGAAGTTATTTATTTGCTCTATGTTGCTCCCGTGTTTCGACATCACTCCCGCCCTCTGGTCAGTGCGCCCGCCGAGACCGCGGTCCTCGCCCTGCTTCTTGCGGAGGGGCCGCTCAGCAGAGTGGAACTGGCACGGCGGACGGGACTCTCCTCGACCGCGGTCACCAAGGCGGCCAGGCCCCTCATCGACGACGGCTATCTGTACGAACTTCCGCCCGAGCGCACCGCGCCCGGTGCCGGCCGACCGGTCAACCCGCTCGCGGTCGACCCCGACCGGGAGTACTTCATCGGACTGAAGATCAGTGGCGACCAGGTCTTCGGCGCCGTCTGCGATCTGCGGGCCGGGATCCGGGCCACCGCGGGCCGGCCGCTCGACGGCTGCACCCCCGGGGCCGTCGCCGAGCTGACCGCCGAACTGGTCGACGAACTGCTCGACACCGAACCCGCGTTCCGTGCCCGGACCCGACACCTCGGCGTCGCGGTCAACGGGGACGTGGACCGCGAGAGCGGCCGGCTCCGTCACTCCGGCCTGCTGGGCTGGCGCGAGGTCCCGCTCGCGGAACTGCTCACCGAATCCACCGGCCTGGCAGTGACCGTCGAGAACGACGTCAGGGCCCTGACCATCGCGGAGCACTGGTTCGGCGAGGGCATCGGCACCGAATACTTCGCGCTGGTCACCATCGGTGCGGGCATCGGCTCCGCGCTCGTCGTCAACGGGCAGCTGATCAGGGGGGCGTACGGCGTCGCAGGGGAGGTCGGACACCTCTGCGTCGACCCGACCGGTCCGCGCTGCCGCTGCGGGGGGCGCGGCTGCGTCGAGGCGATCGCCTCGACCGACGCGATCCTCGCGGCGGTCCGCCAGGCCACCGCGGAGCCGCACCTCACATTCGGCGAGGCCGCCGACATCGCCAGGGAGGGCCATCCGGCAGCCCGCGAAGCCTTCGCCAGGGCCGGACACGCCATCGGGGTCGGCATCTCCGCACTGGTCAGCCTCGTCGGCCCGGAGCGTGTCGTCGTCAGCGGCGAAGGCGCCGACGCCTACGACCTGTTCAGCCGCCACATCCAGGACGCGTACGCCGAACACGCCTTCGGGGCGGCTTCCCGGTGCCCGCTGTCGCTGCGGCCGCTCCCCTGGGAGGAATGGGCCAGAGGCGGTGCTGCCGTGGCCATCCAGGCCCTCTTCCCGCAGTACGCGGCCACCACCACGATCGGCGTCGGCTGAGCACTCCCGCAGCCGTCGCGTACGACTCCCTGGCCGACGCCTTCCTCTGCCGGCAAGCAATGACGAAGGCGTCGGCCAGGCAGCACATCCACTCCGCCACACCCCTATAAGAAGGATGCGACATGAGCACACGCAGACCAGAGCATAGCCGACGCGGATTCCTCAGGGGATCGCTGCTCGTCGTCGCCGGAACCGTCCTGTCGGCCGCGTGCAGCACCGATCCCACCGGCGGTTCCTCCTCCGGAGCGAAGACCACCCTCAACGTCTGGTACCACGCCTACGGCGAGGCCGGGACCCAGCAGGCGGTGCTCCGCTACGCCACCGCCTTCACCAAGGCCAACCCCGACATAGCCGTGAAGGTGACTTGGGTCCCGGGCGACTACTCGGCCAAGGTCAACGCGACCCTGCTGACCGACGCCGCCCCCGACGTCTTCGAGATCGGCGACTTCAAGGAGAGCCTCGTCCACCGCGGCCAGATCGCCGCCCTCGACGACGTGTACGGCACCGCCAAGAGCGACTTCAACACGAACGCCGTCGAGGCGGTCACCGTCGACGGCAAGCTCTACGGCGTCAAGATGATCGACGACGTCATGATGCTGTACTACCGCAAGAGCGCCCTGTCGAAGGCCGGGATCACCCCGCCCACGACCTTCGACGGTCTCGTCGCCGCGGCGAAGGCCCTGACCACGAAGAAGAACAAGGGCCTGTTCGTCGGCAACGACGGTCTCGGCGACTCCGCGACCAACGCCGTCTGGTCCAACGGCGGCGACCTCGTGACCCCCGAGGGCAAGGTGGCGTTCGGATCGGCACCGGCACTCGAGGCGCTGACCGGCCTGAAGCGACTGCGCGACGACAAGTCGCTGCTGCTCGGCTTCACCACCGACTGGTGGGACCCCGCCGCCCTCACCCAGGGCGTCGTGCCGATGCAGTGGAGCGGCCTGTGGGCGAATCCCGCGATCAAGTCCGCGCTCGGCGACGACTTCGGCGTGCTGCCGTGGCCCGCCTTCAAGGCCGGCGGCGCCCCCGTCGTCCGCGTCGGCGGCTGGACCAGCTGTGTCAATGCCAAGGGCAAGAACGTGGCCGCGGCGAAGAAGTTCGTCCAGTGGCTGTGGGTCCAGCAGACCGACCTGCAGAAGGACTTCGCCGAGAGCTACGGCTTCCACGTCCCGCCGCGCAGGACCGTCGCGGCGTCCGCGGAGAAGCTCTCCCAGGGCACGGCCAAGGAGGCCGTGGTGCTCGCCGAGAAGCACGGGAAGCACTACCCGGGAACCTGGGACACCGCCGTGAGCAACGCGTTCAACGCGGCCGCGATGAAGATCGTCGAGGGGCAGGGCGATCCTGCCGCCCTTCTGGCCGACGCGGTGAAGAAGGCCCAGCGCGAGATCGACAAGCAGCTCGGCCGATGAGCCAGTCGACGGACCTCACACTGAAGCCCGAGCATGCCGGGCGGCGCCCCGCGGTCATCCCGCGCGGCGCCGCCCGTCCCGGCCGGGCACGTCCCGGCCGGGACGGCTGGGCCGCGTTTGTCCTGCTGACCGCGCCGATGCTGATCGGCCTCGGTCTCTTCAAGTACGTCGCGATCGGCTGGAGTTTCCTGCTCAGCCTCAGCGACGCGCGCGGCACCATCGCCCTCGGCCACTGGGTCGGACTCGAGAACTATCGCAGGCTCCTGTCCGACCAGGAGTTCCGCGGCTCCCTCCTCCAGATCCTGCTGTTCACCGCCTTCATCGTGCCGCTCACCTTCGCGGCCTCGCTCGGTCTCGCCCTGCTGGTGCACCGGATCAGACGGGGCCGGGCCCTGTTCCGTACGGCCTTCCTCATCCCGGCGGCCGTCTCGTACGTCGCCGCGTCCCTGCTGTGGAAGATGTCCCTGTTCAACGGCCTCCCGGCGGGTATCGCCAACACGATCGGAAGCTGGTTCGGAGCGGATCCCGTTCCCTGGCTCCAGTCCACCTCGCCGCCGCTCTACTGGGTGGCGCTCGTCACCCTGCGGCTCTGGCTCCAGGTCGGCTTCTACATGGTGCTGTTCCTGGCCGGACTCCAGGCCATCCCCAAGGAGTTGTACGAGGCCGCCGCACTCGACGGCGCCACCGGCAGGCGGCTCCTGACCAGGATCACCCTGCCCATGCTGCGCAACACCTCCGTCGCCGTACTGATGCTGCTGTTCATCGCCGCCTTCCAGGCCTTCGACGAGTTCTACAACCTGTTCAACAGCGGTCTCTCCGGAACGGCCACCGCCCCCGTACAGACACCGCTGGTCCACCTCTACAACACCGCCATGGGCAGCCAGAACTACGGCGTCGGCTCGGCCGGATCCTTCGTCCTCACCGCCCTCATCGTCGGAGTGACCCTGCTGCAGGGCCGGTTCACCGGCTTCGGCCGGAGCGGAGAATGAGACGCGCATGATCACCCTCCCCGGACTGTCCCGATCCGCGCGCCTCCTCGTACGCGCTCTGTTCGTCGGCCTCCTCACCACGGCCTTCCTCGCGCCCTTCTACCTCATGCTCCGCAACGCGCTCATGGACTCGCAGAGCCTGACGTCGCCGGAGTGGACGTGGTGGCCCTCGACGATGCACTTCGAGAACTTCACCGCCCTCTTCAGCGACCCCACCGTCTCCATGGGCCGGGCCCTCGGCAACTCCCTGCTCATCGCGGCCGTCACCGCGCCCGTCTCCACCCTTCTCGCCTCCGCCGCGGGCTACGCCCTGGCCCGGATCCCCGTCCCCGGACGCGGCGTGGTGCTCGCCCTGATCGTGGCCACGCTGATGATCCCCGGCTCGGTCACCTTCGTGCCGACGTTCGTCGTCGTCGGCTCCATGGGGGGTGTCAACACCCTGTGGGGCATCATCGTGCCCGGTCTCTTCAACCCGTTCGCGGTCCTGCTCTTCCGCAACTTCTACCTCCAGTTCCCCAGCGAGATCGAGGAGGCCGGCCGGCTCGACGGCCTCGGCTGGCTCGGCCTGTACCGCCGGGTCGCCCTGCCGAGCTCCGGAGCCATGCTGGCCTCGCTCGGTGCGCTGTCCTTCATCGACAGCTGGAACTCCTTCCTGTGGCCGCTGGTCATCGGACAGGACCCGTCCGCCTGGACCGCGCAGATCGCGCTGTCCACCTTCCTCACCTCGCAGACCATCAATCTGCCCGGCCTCTTCGCCGGTGCCGTCGTCACCATCACGCCCCTGGTCGTCATGTTCCTCGTCGCCCAGCGGTACATCGTCGAAGGCATCGCCACCAGCGGCCTCAAGGGCTGACCCCGCACCGCACCTCCCTGTACCACGCACAAGGCAGACGCAAGCACCCCCACCCGTAAGGAGCCCCCGTGACATCCCGCTTCACCTTGCTCCGACGCGCGACCGCAGGCCTCGTCACCTCGTCCGCGCTCGTCCTCGCCACCCTCACCCCCCACGCCGCCGCGGCGGACACGGGGACGGCGCCGCCCCCGGCCCTCACCGGCGCGCAACTCGCCGCCTCATGGACCGCCCCGCTGTCGACCCGGGACCGGTACGTCGTCGACGCCGACGGCGACCGGTTCAAGCTCAAGTCAGGAAACTGGGCCGGCGCTCAGGGCACCTGGCAGGGCAGCGGCGACGTAGGGGACGTCGCCAACCACCAGGCGAGGCAGATGTCGAACAACATTCCGCTCGGCCTGGACCGGAAGCCGATGGCCCAGATCCTGGCCGACTTCCACGCCCTGGGCCTCAACAGCATCCGGCTGCCCTTCGCCAACGCCATGATCCGCGACACGAGCGTCGTCCCGGACTCGGCCGTCGCCGCCAACCCGCAGCTCAAGGGCAAAACCCCGCTGCAGGTGCTCGACGCCGTCGTCGGGGCCCTGACCACGGACGGCTTCGCCGTCATCCTCAACAACCACACCACCAGCTACCGCTTCTGCTGCGGCCTGGACGGCAACGAGCGCTGGAACAGCGGCCAGTCGACCCAGCAGTGGATCGACGACTGGGTGTTCCTGGCCAAGCGCTACCAGGCCGACAAGCGGGTCGTCGGAGCCGACCTGCGCAACGAGGTCCGACGCGACACCTGGGACGATCCCAACTGGGGCTGGGGCGACGACCACGACCTCAACAAGGCACTGGAAGAGGCCGGTAACAAGATCCTGCAGGCCAACCCGGACATGCTCGTCATCATGGAGGGCATCAACTGGCAGGGCATACCCACCGATCTGACCCCCCACGGCCGCCCGACGCTCACCCCGGTCGCCACCCTGTCCAACACCCTGATCCGCTCCGACAAACTCGTCTACGCCGCCCACTTCTACGGCTACACGGGCCCGAACCACACCGGCGCCACCGGCACGGGCGAGACACACGACCCGCGCTACGAGGAGCTCACCCCCGCGCAGCTCGCCCAGGTCGTCGACGACCAGGCCCTGTTCGTCACCCGGTCCGGCCAGCACTTCACCGCACCCGTGTGGATCAGCGAGTTCGGCGCCGCCGGCCGTGGAGAGACCGACGCCAAGGAACGCGCCTGGTTCACCAACTTCACCGACATCATGGTGAAGAACGACACCGACTTCGCCATCTGGCCCCTCGTCGGCTGGACCGACACGAACGGCACACCGCAGGACAACTGGGCCCTGGTCAACTACAGCGCGAACGGCACCCGGCTCGGCGTCATGGACGCGGGCGACTGGCGCGCCACCGACTGGAACAAGCTCGTCAACGCCCCCGGCCGCACCGGCCGGGTCGCCCCGACCCCGCGCTGGAACATGCTCAACCTGGACCACGCCGACTACAACGTATCCGCCACCATGCTCGCGAAGCCGGACTGGTCAGCGGGCAACCGCAAGGCCAACTGCCCGGACAGCCAGCGCGTGACCGGGATCGCCCGGAGCAGCAGCCGAGGACTGTGCACCGACGCCGGGCAGCCGACGAAGGCGAGCGGCCCCTGGACCGTCGTCACCGACGAGCGGTACGTCACCGGCGGCGACTGGGCTAGCGGCTACAACAAGCTCCAGTGCCCCGGCAACACCTTCGCCGTCGGCTACAGCGTGAGCGGCAACGCCATGGCCGCCCTCCTGTGCGCACCCGCGGCCGCCGCCCTTCCCACCACCGGCCGTGTCCTCTGGTTCGACGGCGGCGACAACCGGCCCGCCACCGGAGGCTCGACCGCCAGCGACTGGGCACCGGGCCACTACAAGGGCCAGTGCAACGACAACGAGTACCTCGCCGGCGTCGCCCACACCTGGAAGTGGAACCACGGCGGCGTCCCCGACGCCCTGCTGTGCCGCCCGCTCGCCTGAGCCGTCCCATCGACCTCAGGCCCATCACTACCGACCTCCGAGCGATTCCGGCCGCCCGACTCCGGGCGGCCGGCCCGGCCCGTACCGTCTGCGCGCCCAGGTCAAGGCCCCTCTGTTCGGCACAGGCGCCGCCGACATGTTCCTTCACCTCCACGGCTGGACGACGGGGCTGGCCCGCATCAACGGTCTTCCCCTGGGCCGCTCCTGGTCCCGGGGGCCCGGACAGCCTGTACATTCCCGCACCCCCGAGCCCGACCCCGCCCAGATCAGCAGGAGACCCCCGTGCCCACCGAACTCCAAGCGGTCCTTTTCGACATGGACGGCACCATCGTCGACACCGAGCGACTCTGGCGACAGGCGGTCGAGGAGGAGGCCCTCGGTCTGGGACTCGTCCTCACGGACGCGGACCTCCCGTTCGTTCTCGGCCGGGGAATCGAGGACTGCGCAGAGCACCTGGCCGCCCGCGCAGTCGGCCGCGTCCGGTCGGCGCAGCTCGGCGACTCCCTCGAACAGCGCTTCACGGAACTCGTACACCGACAGGTCGTCCCCATGCCCGGGGCTGTCGAACTCGTCGCAGCGGTCCACGCCGCAGGGGTGCCGATGGCGCTGGTCTCCGCCTCGCCGAGGCCGGTCGTGAACACCGTCCTCGACGTCATCGGGCGGAACTGGTTCGTCACTTCCGTCGCCGCAGGGGAGACCCCCCGCACCAAGCCGTCTCCCGACCCCTACCGGGCGGCCCTGACCACTCTCGGTGCCGCTCCGGCCCGCTGCGTCGCCGTCGAGGACTCCCCGACCGGCGTTGCTTCCGCGGAGGCGGCCGACTGCGCGGTCCTGGCAGTGCCCTCGCTGACCGACATTCCCGTGGCACCGGGCAGGACGGTCGTGCGCACTCTGTCGGACGTGGATGTCGCCCTGCTCAGGGCGATGGTGGCGGGGCGATGACGCATGGGTGGGTCCGGGCGGCAGGTGAGCGGGCCCCACTCCGCGAGCCGAGGACCGGTACAACGCGCTGAGTGACCGTGATCCCGCCGACGTTCCCACTCCATCGGCTCTCCGCTCGGCCACGTGACGCATGCGGTCCTGCATCACGCGCGCTGCCCGGTCGTCCTCGTACCCCATCCTTGATCACTTCAAGAACCTTTTCCGGACGCCTGGCCCACGATCCAGCAGACCGCCCACGCGAGACCGCACCCGGGGATGATCGAGGAAGAGCTCCTCCTGGGGACTTTCCGATCCAGCGGTCAGAGTTCCGCGTCGAGGATGGCCGGCCACGCCGTGCCTTCCGTGCTCCCGTCGGGCCGGGGCAGCGCCATCTCCGCCCAGATGACCTTTCCTCGGGGGGTGTAACGGGTACCCCAGCGCTCGGTCAGTTGTCCGACGAGGAACAGGCCGCGGCCCCCTTCGTCCATCGCGGCGGCATCGCACAGATGGGGCGAGGTGCTGCTGCTGTCGGCCACCTCACAGGTCAGGGTGCGGTCGAGCAGCAGTCGTACGGTGACCGGTGCGGAGCCGTAGCGGATGGCGTTGGTGATCAACTCGCTGAGCACCAGTTCCATGGCGAACACAAGCTCGGACAGACCCCAGGCGTCGAGCTTCTCGGCCACGACAGCACGCATTCCCGCCACGGCGGCGGGATCGAACGGTACGTCCCAGTCGGCGACACGGTCGGGCGGGATCGTTCGTGTCCGGGCGATGAGCAGTGCCACATCGTCCTTCGGCCGATCCGGCAGGAGCGCGTCGAGGACCGCCTGGCAGTTCTCCTCCGGTGACCGGCCGGGGTGGCACGCCAGGGTCTCACGCAGCAGCTCGATCCCCACGTCGATGTCCCGGGTGCGGTCCTCGATGAGCCCATCGGTGTAGAGGATGAACTGCGTGCCTTCCGCCACTTCCAGTTCCGCCGTCTCGAACGGCATACCGCCCAGGCCCAGGGGCGGGCCGGCCGGCAGGTCGGGGAACGACACAGTGCCGTCGGGCCTGACCAGTGCGGGCAGGGGATGCCCGGCCCGAGCCATGGTGCAGTGGCGGGAGACGGGGTCGTAGATCGCGTACAGGCAGGTGGCTCCGATGATCCCCGCGTCGGCGCCGGACTCCGCCTCCTCCTGGTCGATGCGCCCGATCAGGTCGTCGAGGTGGCGGAGGATCTCGTCGGGCGGCAGGTCGAGTGTGGAGAAGTTGTGCACGGCCGTGCGTAGCCGTCCCATCGTTGCGGCCGCGTGCAGGCCGTGGCCGACGACATCCCCGACGACCAGTGCCACCCGGCTGCCCGGGAGCGGGATCACGTCGAACCAGTCGCCGCTCACCCCGGAGAATGCGGGCAGGTAGCGATGGGCGACGTCGAGCGCGCTCTGTTCGGGCAGGGCCCGCGGGAGCAGGCTGCGCTGCAGAGTCATGGCCATGGCGTGCTCACGGGTGTAGCGGCGGGCGTTGTCGATGCTGACGGCCGCCCGTGCGACCAGTTCTTCGGCCAGGGACAGGTCGTCCTCCTCGAACGGCTGGGGCTTCTCGGAGCGCCAGAAGTTGGCCATGCCCAGGATGACTCCCCGTGCCTGGAGGGGCACCGTGATGAGCGAATGGATGCCGTAATCGACGATCCTCCGTGTCAGCTCCGGGTCCTGGGCGAGCCAGCCGGGAGCGTCGGACAGGTCGGGCACCAGCTCCGGCCGGCCTGTGGCGAAGGCCCCTGCCTGCGGCGTGGAAGGGAGAAAGGTGATCAGCTGACCGAGTTCGTACAGGGGATGGTCGTCCCGGATGCCGCTTACAGCCGTGCGGCGCATGCCCGCGTCCGTACCGGTCGGCTCGTCCCCGTGGAGGACCGGTTCGGCCAGATCGACGGTTGCGAAGTCGGCGAGCCTGGGAACCGCGATCTCGGTCAGTTCCTCGGCCGTGCGCACCACATCGAGCGTGGTACCGATGCCGAGACCGGCGTCGTACAGCAGGCGCAGCCGCTCGCGGGCGTTCTCCGCCCTGCCGGACAGTGCCCGCAGCTCTGTGGAGTCACGCAAGGTCACCACTGTCCCCCGGGGCCCACCGCGGCGCCCCGTCGGCCGCTGGTTCACCGCGAGCAGTCGGCTCCCCATGAGGTGCACTTCGTCCGTGGCCGCGCGCCCCGAGGTCAGCAGCTCCACCATGCCGGGATCAAGGCTGGACAAGTCCGGGATGCGTCGTCCCTCGGCGTCGAGCGGCAGATCCAGCAGCCGTCTGGCCTCGTCGTTGGCCAGCAGCAGTCGACCGCCTACGCTGACGATGAGAACGCCTTCGCGCACGGCGTGCAGCACCGCGTCGTGATGCTCGTACATGCGATTCAGATCGGCAGGGCCCAAGCGGTAGGTCTGCCGCCGCAGCCGCCTGGTCACCAGGGCCGTCCCGCTCGTGGCCACTCCGAGCGCAACCGCTCCTGCACCGAGGATGATCGGCATCTGCCGTGCCACCACGCCGGTCACGCTCTCGATCTTCATGCCGGCAGCCACCAGGGCGACGACCCGCGCGTGATCGTGGACGGGGACGATCACCTGTACCTCGCGGCCGAGCGGGCCGTTGACTCTCTCGGTGTACACGTGTCCGGCCAGCGCCGGCGCGAGGGTGGCGACGGCCTTCTTCCCGATCAGCTCCGGACGGGGGTGCGTGTAGCGGATCCCTTTCGTGTCCATCACCACGATGAAGTCGACGCCCGCCGCCTTCCGCCCTGCCTCGGTGAGCGGCTGGAGCACCTTGGAAGGATCAGGAGCCTTCAGCGCGGTCAGGAGGCCCGGTGAATGAGCGAAAGCCTGCGCGACGGCGACGGAGCGGTTTCTCGCCTCCGTACTGCTGTCGTGGCGGGCCTGCACTACGAGCGCCAGCACCGAAGCGGCCACGAGGAGCACGACCACGACCACCTGCAGGGCGAAGACCTGGCCTGCAAGGCTCCGGGGGTACTTGCCCGTGAGTGACCGCATGTGTGCGCTCCGGAATCGGCCGAAACGACTAACCCAGTGCCCTTTGTAGCACCGTGAGGTCGAAGGTGCGTGCGGTCGGGGCACGCTCGGAGGCGGTACCGCGCGGAGGCCCGACGACAATCCGGCAGCAGTGGAACCGGATCGGCGCCAGGACGGTACGGATACGGCGTGCGGCCGCGGTGCTCCGTTCCGCGGTGAGCGATTGCCGGACGCGCCGGCCGGCGCCAGGCTGGGAACATGGTGCGCGAGCCGGCTTCGGAAATGCTGACCGGGTGGGCCGTGGAGAGCCCTGGTCCGATCGGGGACGGCCCGCTGGTGCGTGTGCGGCGATCGCTGGCCTTGCCGGGGCCGGGTGAACTGTTGCTGAGGGTGGAGGCGTGCGGTGTGTGCCGCACCGACCTGCACCTTGCCGAGGGCGACCTGCGCCCGCACCGGGGGTCGACCGTTCCCGGCCATGAGATCGTCGGCCGGGTGGCCGCCGCCGGCGAGTCCGTCACGGGGTTCCAGGTCGGTGACCGGGCCGGTGGGGCGTGGCTGCGCAGCACCTGCGGCAACTGCCGCTACTGCAGGGCCGGTCGCGAGAACCTCTGCCCGGCTTCTCTCTACACCGGCTGGGACGCGGACGGCGGATTCGCCGACATCGCCCTCGTACCGGCCGACTACGCCTACCGGCTTCCGGAGGACCAGGACGCCGTCCTGCTGGCGCCGCTGCTGTGCGCCGGGATCATCGGCTACCGCGCCCTGCGCCGCAGCGCCCTGCCGCCCGGCGGCCGGCTCGGGATCTACGGCTTCGGGGCCTCGGCCCATCTGGCGGCGCAGGTCGCCCTGGCCGAAGGAGCGAGGGTGCACGTGCTGACCCGTTCGGCACGAGCCCGTGAGCTCGCCGCAGACCTGGGGGCCTCCTCCGTGGGCGGCGCCTACGACCGTCCGCCCGAACCACTGGATTCGGCGATCCTGTTCGCGCCGGTCGGTGATCTGGTGCCCGTGGCACTGGAGGCGCTGGACCGGTCGGGAACGCTCGCCGTCGCGGGCATCCACCTCACCGACATCCCCGTGCTCGATTACCGGCGCCACCTCTTCGAGGAGCGGAACCTGCGCAGCGTCACCTCCAACACCCGGCAGGACGGCCGTGACTTCCTGGACACGGCCGCACGGATTGGCATGCGGGTCACCGCCAGTCCGTACCCGCTGAGCCGCGCGGACCAGGCGCTGAGTGATCTGGCCGCCGACCGGGTCAACGGCGCCGCCGTCCTCGTCCCGGGATGACAGGGGCCAGCCGGCCCGTCCCGCAGCGCCCCGCGCTCTCCGCAACGGCAGCCGGTTCCGGTCCGGCCGTGGCCATGGGCCGAGCGGTCCCTCTCCGGCACGGCTGCCGGGCGGGCATGCATTCGAACCGGTCGAGGCGAATTCGTATGAGCGGCCGGCGCGGCGCCGGCCGCTCATACGGCGACGGCCACCGCAGCAACCGATGGAGTCGTCGGCCGTCAGCCCGGAGCGTTGTGGATGCCGATGCCCGGTTCGGAGGAAGAGAGGCCCAGGTCGGTGCGGCGGCGCTCCTCAATGAATTCGATGCACCGGGCCTGCTCGTCGGTGATCACATCGCACACCCAGTCCCAGTGCAGTGCCACCCGGTCGCCTGCGGAGAGACCGTCGAGCAGCGTCAGTCCACCGGCCGAGCAGCGTACGGTCTCCTCCTGCCACGCGCCGTAGGTCAGCCCAGCACCGTCCCAGCGCAGCGGGCGTGACCGCACGGTCGCGATGTCTCTGTCGGCGGCTACGACCACTCCCGTACGGATGCGGCACCGGTCGAGCACGGACAGGGCGGTCGGATGGCCCATCGACCGCAGCATCGGGGCCCACGGATACACCTCGAACACCTGGAAGCTGTGATGGGCCAGGGCGCGCCGCCCGGCGTCGCGCCAGGTGCCGCCGAGCTGCCCCCGGAACCGGTCGGTCATGCGCTCCACCAGAGCGGCGGGATCGGCCCGGTCCAGCAGTCCGTTGCCGATCCAGTACGCCTCGACCACCCGCACGTCCAGCGGGTCCGCCAGGCCGGCCGTCTCCGCGAGGAACTGGAGATAGCACCAGGCCCCCTCGAACTGCCGGGCGCGCCGCTCGATGTCGGCGGTCGCGTCACGGCGCAGGAGGGCCGCCGCGTCGGCGGGGCCGCAGTAGCCGAGCTCGTTGGGCGGGTAGGCGTATCGCGCGAACAGCAGGGCGCCCTCGGCACTCACTCAGCAGATCCTCGGTAGTTGTTCGCCGATCGGCAGCCCGATCACCCGGCTCCCGCCCAGCCCCGTCCTCGCCACGACCATCCCGGCGTGATCCGGAACGCAGCTGCCGATCCGGCAGGCGGACCTGCCCAGGGGATGGGCCCGCATGGCGGCCAGCACCCGGTCCGCGTCCTCGGCCGGGACGATCGCGATCAGTTTGCCCTCGTTGGCCACCTGCAGCGGGTCGAGCCCGAGCAGGCTGCACGCGTCGCGCACCGTGGGCGGCACGGGAAGCAGCCGCTCGACCAGTTCGATGCCCACGTCCGAGGCGCGGGCGATCTCGTTCAGCGAAGCCGAGACGCCCCCGCGTGTGGGGTCCCGGAGCACATGGAGGTCGGTACCGGTGGAGAGCATGGCGGCGACCAGTCCGTGCAGCGCGGCGGTGTCGCTCTCCACCGCAGTGCCGAATTCGAGGCCCTCCCGGCAGCTCATCACGGCCACACCGTGCACGCCGATGTCGCCGCTGACGAGCACCGCGTCGCCGGGGAGCGCCCGGCGTGCGTGGATGTCGACACCGGGAGGGATCACGCCGATGCCCGAGGTGTTGAGATAGACGCCGTCACCACTGCCGTGCTCCACGACTTTCGTGTCCCCGGTGACCAGGCGTACGCCGGCGTCCTCGGCGGCCCGGCCCACGGCCTGTGCGATCCGGCCGAGGTCGCTCAGCGCGGTGCCCTCCGCGAGGATGAAGGCGGTGGACAGGAACAGGGGCGTCGCGCCCGACATGGCCAGGTCGTTGACCGTGCCGTTCACCGCCAGGTCACCGATCGAACCGCCGGGGAAGAACATCGGCTTCACCACGAACGAGTCCGTGGAGAAGGCGAGGCGGGTGCCGGAGCCGACCGTCAGGACGGCCGAGTCCCCAAGGTCGGCGGCGGCCGCGGCACCGTACGCGGGCAGGAACAGGTGCTCGATCAGCTCACCGGACATCGCACCGCCGCCCCCGTGACCCATGACGACGGACGGGACGTCCCGCAGCGGGACCGGGCAGGCCCACCCCTCGAAGTCGAAGTCGGGCACGTCGTCCACCACGGCGGTCATGTCCTGCATCGCGTCAGTCATTTCGCATCGACCAGTTCCAGGCGGCGGTGGGTGTAGTAAGCGGCGCACGCGCCCTCGGACGAGACCATGGTCGCGCCGAGCGGATTCCTCGGAGTGCACTCCTTGCCGAACGCCTCGCACAGATGCGGTTTGATCAGCCCCTGAAGGACCTCGCCCGAACGGCAGAGCGACGACTCGGCGGTGTGGATGTCCGTCACCTCGAACCGCTGCTCCGCGTCGAACGCCCGGTACTTCTCGGAGAGTTGCCAGCCGCTGCGGGGGATCGCACCGATGCCGCGCCAGGTCCGGTCGGTCACCTCGAACACATCGGCGAGCATCTCCATGGCGGGCACATTGCCCTCCTCGCGCACGGCCCTGGGGTAGGCGTTCTCCACTTCGTACCGGCCCGCCTCCAGCTGGACGACGGTCCGGCGGACGCCTTCGAGGATGTCCAGTGGTTCGAAGCCGGTGACCACGATCGGCACCTTGTACTTCCGGGCCAGCGCCGGGTACTCGGCCGTCCCCATCACACTGCATACGTGGCCTGCGGCGAGGAACGCCTGCACCCGGCACGTCGAGGACTCCATGATCGCGGCGATCGCGGGCGGCACCAGCACATGGGACACCAGCAGGGAGAAGTTCCGCACCCCGAGCCGCTGGGCCTGGTACACCGTCATGGCGTTCGCGGGGGCGGTGGTCTCGAACCCGATCCCGAAGAAGACGACTTCGCGGTCAGGGTTCTCCCGGGCGATCTTCAGCGCGTCGAGGGGCGAGTACACCACGCGTACGTCGCCGCCGGCGCTCCTGATGGAGAAGAGGTCCCGGCCACTGCCGGGTACGCGCAGCATGTCGCCGAACGAGCAGAAGATGACGCCGGGGCGGGCGGCGATCGCCAGCGCCCGGTCGATGGTCTCCAGCGGGGTGACGCAGACGGGACACCCCGGTCCGTGGATCATCTCCACACCGTCCGGAAGCAGTTGGTCGATGCCATGCCGGATGATGGAGTGGGTCTGGCCGCCGCAGACCTCCATCAGCGCCCAGTTCCGCGTGGTGGCCGCGTGGATCTGGTCGATCAGTTTCTTCGCGAGATCGGGGTCACTGAACTCTTCGAGATACTTCACCGGCCGACTCCTTCGGGAGACGCACCCTGCTGGGCTGCGCGTTCGAAACCGTCTCCGAACTCCTCGGCCAGAATGCCGAGCCGCTCGAAGTCGGCAAGGGTGTCCAGGGCCGACCGTTCGTCGAGGCGCTGGATGGCGAAACCGACGTGCACGATGACGTATTCACCGACGGTCGCATCGGGGATGTATTGGAGGCACACCTCCTTGCGCACCCCGCCGAAATCGACCTCGGCCATCACGGTGCCGTCGACTTCGGCGGTACTGAGGACACGCCCCGGAACAGCCAGACACATGGTCCCTCTCCTCTGTGGATCTCTCTTGAGGTGCGGCGGTACGGCGGTACGGGCGTGCGGCGGCATCAGCCCGATGCGGCGATCATGAGCTGGCCGAGGGCGATCCCGCCGTCGTTCGGGGGGAGCCGGCGCGGCCGCAGGACGGTGAAACCCCTTTCGGTCAGGCCGCGTTGCGTCGCTTCGAGCAGTACGGCGTTCTGGAAGACACCGCCGCCCAGCGCCACGGTGGAGAGGCCGGTGCGCGAGCGGCAGAGGTCCGCGAGGCGGGTGGCCAGAGCGGCGACGGCGGTGTGGAAGCGCACGGCGATCAGCCCGGCCGGAACGCCGTCCCGTACGTCGGACACCACGGCCCGGACCACCGGGCCTGGATCCGCGACGGCCGGCTCCTCTCTCTTCCCGGGCCGGATGCCGAAGCGGTAGCCGCCCTCCGGCGCCGCGGGGCCGGCGGCCGCGGCACGGGCCAGCCCTTCCAGTTCCATGGCCGCCTCCGCCTCGTACGCCACCACGTGCCGGACGTCGGCCAGGGACGCGACCGCGTCGAAGAGCCGGCCCACGCCCGACGTGGGCACGCAGCCGAATCCGGTGGCGAACTGATTGGCCAGCACGTCGCGTTCGGCGGGCGGGCAGGCGCGGACCGCAGGCATGTCGTCGTCCCAGGGGATGCCGGCCGCGTGCAGATGCGCGAGGGCCATCCGGTACGGCCGCAGCACGCTCGCGTCGCCCCCGGCCAGCGGTACGTAACCCAGGTGCGCGGCCCTGCTGAACGACGAGTAACCGGCCACCAGGACCTCGCCGCCCCAGGCCGCCCCGTCGGCGCCGTGGCCGGTGCCGTCGAAGGCGACGCCGATCACGCGCTCGTCCGCGCCCATGCCGTGCTCCGCCATCACGGACGCGATGTGCGCGTGGTGGTGCTGCACGGTGCGGAGCGGCCGCCCGGCCGCGTGGGCGCGAGCCCAGTCGCCGGAGTGGTAGCCGGGGTGGCGGTCGGCCACCAGTCGGGTGGGCGCCACCCCGGTGAGGTCCTCCAGATGCTTCTCGGTCCGGGTCAGGGCGTCGACCGTGGACAGGTCGTCCATGTCGCCGATGTGCTGGCTCAGCCAGGCGTAGCGCCCCTCGGCCAGCGCACAGGTGTTCTTCAGGTCGGCTCCCACGGCGAGCGTCGGGGGCACGTCGAAGGGCAGCGCGATCGGTAGCGGGGCGTATCCGCGCGAGCGGCGCAGCGGCAGCTCGGCACCGGCGGCCCAGCGGCTGACCGAGTCGTCGCACGGCACATGGATGCGCCGGTCGTGCCGCAGCCAGGCATCGACCAGCGGTGCCAGCACGGCCAGCGCGTCGCCGTCGTCGGTGACGATCGGCTCGCCCGACAGATTGGCCGACGTCATCACCAGTGCGTCCGGGCCCGGATCGTCGTCCCCGATCCCGAAGAGCAGGACGTGCAACGGGGTGTACGGAAGGAGCAGCCCGAGGTGGGGGCTGCCGGGCGCCACGGCGTCGGACACCCCGGCCCCGGCCCCGGCGGGGTGCCGGGGCAGGAGCACGATCGGGCGGCGGCCACCGGACAGGAGCTCCTCCTCGTCCGCCGTGACGGTCACCAGCCGCCGCGCGACGTCGAGGTCCGGCACCATCACCGCGAACGGCTTGCCGCCGCGCCGCTTGCGCCGGCGCAGTTCGGCCACGGCCGCGTCGTCGCGGGCGTCGCACACCAGGTGGTAGCCGCCGAGTCCCTTGACCGCGATGATCCCGCCCTCGGCGAGGAGCTTCCGGGCCGTACGCAGAGCGTCCTCGTCACGGGACAGGGGCACGCCTTCCCCGCCGACCAGTTCGAGCCGCGGTCCGCAGTCGGGACAGGCGATCGGCTGGGCGTGGAAGCGCCGGTCGTGCGGGTCCTCGTACTCCGCCCGGCAGGCCGCGCACATCTCGAAGTCCGCCATCGTGGTGGCGGCCCGGTCGTACGGAAGACCGGTGACGATCGTGAACCGGGGGCCACAGTGCGTGCAGGTGATGAACGGGTGGCGGTAGCGCCGGTTCGACGGATCGCCCAGCTCCTCCAGGCAGTCCCGGCAGGTGGCGATGTCGGGCGAGACCAGCGTCCTGGCCCGGTCGGACGCGCTGGAGCGCTCGATGGCGAAGCCCGTACCGCCGCGCGTCGGCAGTTCGGTCGTACGCACGTCCTCGACGACCGCGAGTGGAGGGGCATCGGCGCTCAGACGGCGGCCGAACTCCTCCACGGCCCCGGCCGTTCCCTCGACCTCGGCGAGCACCCCGTCGCCGGTGTTCGTCACCGAGCCCGTGAGCAGCAGCTCCGAGGCGGTGACGTAGACGAAGGGCCGGAAGCCCACGCCCTGCACGACGCCGCGCACCTCGAATCTGCGCCGGATCCGCTGCTCCCGGCCGCGGCCCATCATCTCCAGCCCCGACAGCGCCTCGCGGGCCTTCGCCCGGTCGATGAGCTCGACGGCGAAGCCCATATGGAGAAGCACCCAGTCGTCGCGACCGGGCGCCTGGTCGAGCATGCCGATATTGACACGGCGCCTGGCGCCCTCGACGTCCACCAGAGCCAGCTGGCCCGCGTACCCGTCCACGATCTCCACGACGCGGCCAGGAATGCCTAGGCACATGATCAGGATCTCCGGGGTCGGGTGCTGTTCACGGACGCGGTCGGTACGGCCGGCACGAGCTGCCGGATCAGGGTGTGCACTGCCTGCATCGCCTCGGGCACCGCGCTGCCGACGGCCTCGCCCAGCCCGATGCCCTCCTCGACTCCGGCGGGTGTGCAGCCGACGAGGTAGGTGAGCGGAAGCGTACCGCCCAGCTGATCCAGATTTGACAGAACAGCAACCGGATTCATTCCATGTGCGTCGAATTCACCCGAACCGAGGTCCTCCACACCGATGCGGAGCACTGTCACCTCCCCGGGGGCGCCGCCCCCCGGGTACGCGTCGACCAGAACCAGCGCGTCGTAACCGTCGAGCAGGTCGTACGCGAGATGCATGCCGCGGATGCCGTAGTCCACCACCCGGACCTGCGGGGGCATCCCGCCGTCCCGGGCCAGCCGGCGCACGACCTCCGGGCCGAAGCCGTCGTCGCCGAGAAAGAGATTGCCGATGCCCGCGACCAGCACCCGGGCGGCGGTGTCGGGTTTCTTCGTCATGGTCGGCTCAGCCTCCCCCGGGCCGGAAGCCGGACGATGCCGGCCATGGGGGGCCTCCCCGCTCGCTTCACTCGGATCGGGATTCACATCGAACGGATGCGCAGGTACCGGCGGACGTCGGGGATCGACCTGATCCCGACCGCCACGGCTACGAGTGCCACGGCCGCGGCCGCTCCAGCGGTGATGATGCCCAGGGTCTTCACGATCGGTTCTCCTCTCGGTGCTGAGCCGTCTCCTCGACGCTCAGGGGTGTCAGTTCGTCGGGTGCGAAGTAGAAGTAGCGGCCGTACCAGTCGTGCAGGTCCGACGCGGGGTCGTCGACGAGGACCAGGGCGATGTGCGTACCACCGTCCACGTCCGAGAGAACCGCCGTCACCCGGGCCACCTGGCCGGCGAAGAACAGATCCTGCGCGTCCGCCCGCCGGGAGGGGTGGACGCGGACCAGGCTGCCCTTGGCCACCCGGACCCCATCGATCACGACCGCGTCGCTCCCGGGCCGTACCGAGGCGTCGGCAGCCGGGTCCCACCAGGGGGCGCCCGCGGTATCGAAGGCGGCGGGTTCCACATCCCGGACGTCGGCCGCCGGGTCCACGGGAGCCGCGGGCCGCGGGTCGCGCAGCAGGCCGTGCAGCTGCTGGAGGTCGGCGGGCGACATGCCGTCGCACCGGTCGATGATCTCCCGGGCCCGGGGATCGGTGGCTCGGGCCTCCGTCTTCTCCTCCTCCGTCATGGTCATCACGCGGAGGGTCAGGATCTCGTCGATCTCGGTCGAGTCGAACAGCGCGCCGGGGCTCTGCTCGGCGACCTCCGGGTAGTCGTACAGGATGATCGGCGCACCGAGCAGGGTGTCCGTCGTCCCCTTCGGTCCGGCCAGCACGGGCCAGCACCTGCGTTGCCGGCAACGGCCGGCGGCCGCTGCCGCCCCGGCGGGCGGTTCGAGCAGCGAGACGAACTCGGCGTCGTGCGCCCGCAGCAACAGATGCGCGCCGATCAGCGAGGACCGGATCGCGGCTTCCTTGGTGGTCGCGGGCTCCGGATGCTCGTTGCGCACCGCCACCGAGAGGCGCACGTATCCGTCGTCGACGACGGCCCGAGTGCGAACCCGGACCGCCAAGGGCAGCCGCCGTCGCACGATCCGGCCCGCCACCACGCCCCGCGCGTCGGCCACCGGCTCGGTGTCCTCGCCGCCCGGGACCTCGTGCACGGCGTCCACCACCTCTCCCAACGGCAGGGCGGTCAGCACGACTTCACGCTCGACGGCCTCGTCCCAGGACATCACCGGCACCCCGTCGACGACGAGCTGCTCCACCGGTACCTCCACCCCGTCCTCGCCCGTGCTCCGCACTTCTCGGACCTGGAGCTGGAGGAAGCGCAGATGCACGGTGACGGCCGCCGGCCCTTCGCGCGGTGCCAGCAGGCACTGCATCTCCATCTCCGGATCCTCGCCGAAACTCGCCGCCGTGGCGTGCGGCGGGCCGAGGACCCCGAACTGCCAGCGCGACCGGTTCTTGTGCGAGCTCGCCCGGTACGGGTACAGGAGGTACCCCTCGTACAGGACGGCGTCGGCGATCGAACGCACCTGGTCAAGACTCACGGGACCACCTCGTCGTGCTCGGCCAGGAGGGTCTGGACCGTCTCGTCCCAGCTGATCAGCCCGCGCCGGGCCCGGAAGTCCGCGAAGCGTGCCAGCACCTCGTGGTCCAGCCGGATCCATCCGGTGTTCGGGTAGTGAGCCGCCACCATGCGCCGCCACACCTCGACCGGCATCGGATGCCGGGCCTCGCAGTCCCACGGCACCTGCTCGACCCCGAAGCCCTTGCTGCCGCGGGTGAAGACCGTGCCGGAGAACATCAGGGCGAGGGGCACCGAACCTTCGCCCAGGGCGTGCAGATAGCGGGAACCGATCACGTCGAAGTCGTAGGTGCAGGGCAGGGCGAGATCGAACTCGGTCGCACCGCTGAACCCCTGCACGGTGGTGTCGCAGCTCATCCACTGGAACGGCTTGAGGGTGTCCGTCCAGCGCTCCCGGCGGCCGAACAGGGCCACCAGGCCGCTCTGTTCGGCCTCGTCGTAATGGCGCCGCTGCGGCTCGATGCGGACCTGGCAGTGCAGTGCGATGGCGTGGATCCGCCGGCCCGTCCGCTCCTCGATCCGCAACCGCGCGGTCAGCTGCGGGGCGGCCGCGTACGGCTCGGCGACGACGTCGAGCACGGAGAACGCGAAGTCGTTCACAACGCCCCGATCCCCGCAGCCGGCCGGCTGCGTTCGGCCACCCGCGCGAAGAAGCCGTCCATAGCGGCACGGGCCTCGGTGCCGCCGTCGAACCCGCGCCACAGCGAGCGCAGTTGCCCCGCCAGCTCGTAACAGGCGTCGACCGGCACCAGATGGCACGAACCATCGTTCTGGGCCGTACGCCGGATCAGTAGCGCCTCCACGTCCGGACGCAACACGGCGAGCTCCGGGCTCGACTCGACGACGGCAGCCCAGGCGTCCAGCGGCAGTTCCGACTCGGTGGCCCCGGCGGGCCCGGGGTAGAACGCGACCATCCGGTCCTGGACGGAGTTGCGGAACAGGAAGGCGAGCCCCACGGGAATCTGCAGCTCGTCCCAGGCGCGCCCGTCCACGGTCACCCCGGCGAAGTGCAGATATCGCTCGGGGACCGCCCGGTAGCGCAGCTCCGCGTCCTCGTCGGTGAACAGCAGGTAACAGGCCCGACAGCAGCACATCAGGGCGCGGCTGTCGAGGTTCACCACATGGGAGTGGCTCCCGCCGATCGGTTCCGCGCACATCTCGCAGCGCTCACCGGCGGGCGGCCGCGGCCGGTTGCGCCTGAGCCGCAGCAGGGTGGAGGCCGGCGAGGCGGAACGGCCGGCGGCGATCACGGTGCCACCGCCGCGGGCACCGACACCGAGACCGCGGCACCGTCCGACAGCAGGGGCAGCGGGGCCAGGTGCGTACTGTCCCCGTCGAGGCAGGTTCCGGCCCGCCGCACGTCGTAGTGCGCACGGCACCCGGCGCAGCGCAGGACCGCGTCCCCGGACCGACCGCCCAGCCGCCGCGCCAGCGTGGCCCCCTCGAACGGCCGCTCGCAGCGCGCGCACCGGTCCTCGAAGGCGAAGAGATCCGCGCCCACCCGGCAGGCCACCACCGGCATCCTGCCGACATCGAACCGGGCCACGGCGCCGGGCTCCAGCCCCGACAGCTCAGGCACGACCTCCCACGACGCACCGTCGTCGCCGGCCGCCCCGGCCTCCGTGTGCAGCCGGGTGAACAGCGAGTCCACCGCTACCAGCGGCCCCGCTGCCCCGGCGTCCTCGCCGGCCGCGGTCTCGACCTCGATCGAGGTGATCTCCGGCGCCGCCGCCTCCACAGCGCCCTGCACGGCCAGCCTGAGCGTGACCGAGGAGGACGGGCAGCCGTCACAACTGCCCAGCAGCCTCAACCGGACGGTTCCCTCGTCGGTGACGGCGACGAGTTCCACATCACCGCCGTGCGAACCCAGATACGGTCGTACGCTCTCCAGAGCCCGCTCGACCCGGGTCTCCACGCCGAACGGATGCAGTCCGTGCACCAGCAGGACGCCGGACACCAGCTCGTCTTCGGCCAGGGCGGCCAGGACGTCGTCGTCCAGCCGCCCCCGGTCGTGCATGAGGTCGAGCAGCCGTTCCAGCCCGGCACCGTAGAAGTCGGCGACGAGCCGGACCAGTTCCTCGCTGCGCTCGCGGGCGACCGCGCCGCCCGAGCCGCTGGCGGCGATCAGGGTGTCGATGCGTTCACCGGTCGTCCGCCAGTCGGGCGCGGCCGGGGAATCCTCCCGCGCCATCACTCACTGCCCGCGGACTGGGTGGGGGAGTGCAGGAGTTCCAGCTTCTTGCCCTCGCCGAGGTACATGTGCACACCGCAGGGCAGACAGGGGTCGAAGCTGCGCACCGTGCGCATGATGTCGATGCCCTTGAAGTGTTCCCGGTCGTTCTCCTCGAAGATCGGCTGGCCCTGCACGGCGTCCTCGTAGGGGCCGGGCGTGCCGTACGTGTCACGGGGGCTCGCGTTCCACGGAGTCGGCGGGTACGGGTGGTAGTTGGCGATCTTGCCGTCCCGGATCACCATGTGGTGGGAGAGGACACCGCGGACCGCCTCGGTGAACCCGCAGCCCACCCCCTCCTCGGGCACCTCGAACTTCTCCCAGGTCTTGGTGTTCCCGGAGCGGATCTCCGCGAGGGCCTGCTCCGCGAAGTGGAGCGCGCAGGCGGCCGCGTAGGCCTGGAAGTAGCTGCGAGCCCGGTTGCGCTCGATGGTGTTGCTCCACTTCGGGACGTGCCACTCCAGCTCCACCGGCCCCTTGAGGGCGGTCTTGGGGAGGTTGATCTTGACGCTGTGGCCGGTGGCCTGGATGTAGCCGATGTCGACCAGACCGGCCAGCGCGGTGGTCCACAGCCGCGCGAGCGGCCCGCCGCCCGTGTCGAGCGCCAGGTAGTTCTTGCCGTCGAACCAGCGCGGTGACATGACCCAGCTGTACTTGCCGTCCAGGTCCCGCTTCTGCGGCTGCGGGTTGGTGTGCTGGTTCCACGGGTGGCGCCGGTCGACCGGATTGCCGAGCGGGTCGTGGGAGACGAAGGTCTCCTGCTCGTCCCAGTCGTTGTAGTACGACGAACCGAGCAGGATCCGGATGCCCAGGTTGATCTCCACCAGGTCGGTGGTGACCAGCTTCCCGTCGACGACGACACCGGGGGTGACGTACATCTTCCGGCCCCAGTCGGTCATGTCCTTGTACTCGAAGTTGCAGTGCTCCGGGTCCTGGAAGGAGCCCCAGCAGCCCAGCAGGATGCGCCGGTTGCCGACCTGCTCGTACCCCGGCAGGGCTTCGTAGAAGAAGTCGAAGAGATCGTCGTGCATCGGCACGACCTTCTTCATGAACTCGACGTACCGCTGGAGGCGGGTGATGTAGTCCGTCATCAGCTGGACGGTCGCCACGGTGCCGACCCCGCCGGGATAGAGCGTGGAGGGGTGCACGTGCCGGCCCTCCATCAGGCAGAACATCTCCCGGGTCATCCGGCTGACCTGGAGCGCCTCGCGGTAGAACTCGCCGGTGAACGGGTTCAGCGATCGCATGATGTCGCCGATCGTCTTGTATCCGTGTGCGTCGGCGTGCGGGGAGGGGGTGCGGTTGGCCTGTTCCAGTACCCCGGGGTTGGTCTCCGCGACCATCTTCTCGCAGTAGTCGACCCCGACCAGGTTCTCCTGGAAGATGTTGTGGTCGAACATGTACTCTGCGGCCTCGCCGAGATTCACGATCCATTCGCCGAGGTGCGGCGGCTTCACCCCGTACGCCATGTTCTGCGTGTAACAGGAACATGTTGCGTGGTTGTCACCGCAGATTCCGCAGATGCGACTCGTGATGAAGTGCGCGTCCCGGGGGTCCTTTCCCTTCATGAAGACCGAGTAGCCCCGGAAGATGGAGCTGGTGCTGTGACACTCGGCAACCACCTTCTGCTTGAAGTCGATCTTCGTGTAGATACCCAGGCTGCCGACGATCCGGGTAATGGGATCCCACGCCATTTCGACCAGGTCGTTCTTTCCCTGGCCGCCCCCGGCACCCTTGTGCTGCGTCGCGGTCATTGCGCCGCCTCTTCTTTCTGTCCGTTGCGGTGACGTACGCGGTCACTCACCAGGTGCGTGTGGCGCCGGTGGTGAGTTTCTTGCCGGGCTTGCGCCATTTCGGTTCGCGGTCCAGGGCGTGGGTGGTGAGTCGGCGCAGCTGCCGAATCGTCGACCCGTAGAGCCCGACCGCGTTGGTCGAGAGCTTTCCCCCGGGGGGCTCGTCCATGAACGGCATGAACTTGTCCGGGAACCCGGGCATGGTGCAGCCGATGCAGATGCCACCGACGTTGGGGCAGCCGCCGATGCCGTTCATCCAGCCGCGCTTGGGCACGTTGCACTTGACCGCGGGGCCCCAGCAGCCCAGCTTGACGATGCACTTCGGTGAGCCGTACTCCGTCGCGAAGTCGGCCTGCTCGTAGTACCCGGCCCGGTCGCAGCCCTCGTGGACCGTCGACCCGAACAGCCACGTCGGCCGCAGCGCGTCGTCGAGCGGGATCATCGGCGCCTGGTCGGTGGCCATGTAGAGCAGGTAGGTGAGTGTCTCCGAGAGGTTGTCCGGCTGGATCGGGCACCCCGGGACGCACACGATCGGGATCCCGGCCTTGGACTTCCAGTCCCAGCCCAGGTAGTCGGGAACCCCCATTGCTCCGGTCGGGTTGCCCGCCATGGCGTGGATGCCGCCGTACGTCGCGCAGGTGCCGGCCGCGACGACCGCGGTCGCCTTCGGAGCCAGCCGGTCGAGCCACTCGCTGGTCGTCATCGGCTGGCCGGTGGCGGGATCGTTGCCGAACCCGCACCAGTAACCCTCGTCGTGCAGCCGCTCGTTCGGAATGGATCCCTCGACCACCAGGACGAACGGTTCCAGTTCTCCGCGATCGGCCTTGAAGAACCATTCGAGGAAATCATCGGCGCCGCCGTTCGGGCCGCATTCGAAATCGATGAGCGGCCAGTGGACGGAGACCTGCGGAAGCCCCGGCAGAGCGCCGAGCGCGATTTCCTCGATGCTCGGCTGCGTGGCTGCGGTCAGGGCGACGGAATCGCCGTCGCAGCTCAGTCCTGCGTTGATCCACAGCACGTGGATCAGTGTGTCCTCCGCCTTCACCGCTTCCTTTGTCGGCATGGCAGTGTCGCCTTTCAGGATGACGGCCCAACCGGCCGTCGGCCCCCACGGATGGCTACTTGCACATTGCTACCATCACGCCTCGATTCGTGGGCACCGGCAACAGGGGAATTCGCCGCCCCGGCTCGTCACCGGGGCCCGAATGACGGCATGCGGTGGGCCGCTCGGGTGGTCCGGGCGGGGTACCGGTCCCGTCGGACGGCGCCACGGTCCTCCCGTGGCCCTACGGTCGGAGCCACCCGCGGAAGGACGAGGCACCGGTGCACGAGCTGGCCATCACACAGAGCGTCGTCGACTCGGTGTGCGAACGCGCCGGGGGGCGTCCGGTCCGCTCGGTCCGCGTCCGCGTCGGCGTGCTCACGGCCGTGGTGCCCGACTCGATGCGGTTCTGCTTCGGCCTGGTCACAGAGGGAACGGCCGCCGAGGGCGCGCGGTTGGAGATCGACCAGCCGCCCGGCGCCGGCCGCTGCCGCACCTGTGCCGTCGCATTCACCCTGACCGACCTGATTCTGCTGTGTCCCTGCGGCAGCGCGGATGTGGAGATCACATCGGGACAGGAACTGCAGATCGTCTCCATGGAAGTGGGCTGAACCATGTGCGGTACCTGCGGCTGTGCCGAGGAGTCCGGCGGGACCAGGGTCGTGATGCTGCGGGAGGAGGATGCACCGGACCATGGACATCCGCATCCGCACCCGCACGCTCGTCCGCACGAGCGTCGTCAGCCGGGTGGAGCCGGTGAGACGGTCGCCATCGAGCAGAAGGTACTCGCCAAGAACGACCTGCTCGCGGAGCGCAACCGGACGTGGATGACCGACCGGGGCGTCGTGGCCGTGAACATGATGAGCTCGCCGGGCGCGGGCAAGACCACCCTGCTGGAACGCACCGTCACCGATCTCGGCGGCCGCCGGCCGGTGGCCGTCATCGAGGGCGACCAGGAGACCAGGCTCGACGCCGACCGGATCAGGCGTACGGGCTGCGCCGTGGTGCAGGTGAACACGGGGGCGGGGTGCCACCTCGACGCGGAGATGATGCGGGACGCCCTCACGGCGCTGTCCCCGGCCGAGGGATCCCTGCTCATGGTGGAGAACGTCGGAAACCTGGTGTGCCCCGCCCTGTTCGACCTGGGGGAGCGCAGCAAGGTGGTGATCATCTCGGTCACCGAGGGCACGGACAAGCCGCTGAAGTACCCGTACATGTTCGCCGCTGCCGACCTGATCCTGATCAACAAGTCCGATCTTCTGCCCCATGTCGACTTCGACGTCGAGCAGTGCGCGCGGCACGCGCGCTCGGTGAACCCGGACGTGCGCGTGCTGACGGTCTCGGCGACCACCGGCGAGGGCCTGGGCCACTGGTACGACTGGCTGGCGGAGCAGCGGTAGCCGCTCCGCCGCCGCACCGCGGTCAGCCCCGGGGGAACGGGGGCTGCGGGACCGCGGTGGCGGACGCCGGGCGCTCCTTGCGGACGAAGGCCCGGCGCAGCCCGTGGTACGGGTGGTGCGGGTCCGCGAAGATGCGGTGCATGCGGACGAGTTCGGCCTCCCGGTACGGGGCAAGGTCGACCCGGTCCCGCTCCTCCTTCTTCGCGTGGATCCGGGACTGGGTCGCGGGCAGGGCTGACAGGCGGGTCGCCAGGGCGCCGACCTCCGAGTCGAACGACCGGGGTGCGCAGGGGATCACCCTGTCGACCAGCCCGAGCCGGTG
The DNA here is from genome assembly GCF_042890955.1 of Streptomyces sp. NPDC001933. NCBI lineage: Bacteria > Bacillati > Actinomycetota > Actinomycetes > Kitasatosporales > Streptomycetaceae > Streptomyces > Streptomyces sp. NPDC001933. The sequence continues at coordinate 246,695 of NZ_JBIASS010000008.1, forward strand.
GGCAGCGGTGGAGCTGACCGGCAGGGCGTCCCGCATGAGCCGGTCGGCAGCCGGCGCCCCCACCCGCCGCGGCAGCGTGTACGTCCAGTACTCCGATCCGTACAGCCCCATCAGGCGGTAATGCGGATTCAGGACCGCGCCCGCCCTGCACCACACCTCGTCGGCGGCGAGGGCCAGCATCACCCCGCCCGCCGCGGCGTTTCCGGACAGGGCGGCGACGACGAGCCGGTCGGTGGTGGTCAGCACCGCCTCCACCAGGTCGTCCATGGCGTTGATGTTGGCCCAGGACTCGGCGCCGGGATCGGCCGCCGCCTCGATCACGTTGAGGTGGATGCCGTTGGAGAAGAAGTCCCGGCCGCCGCCGACGACCAGCACCGAGGTGGGCCGGGAGCAGGCGAACCGGTAGGCGCGCAGCAGGCGTTGGCACTGCTCCGTGCTCATCGCGCCGCCACGGAACGAGAACGACAGAAAGCCGGTTCCGGCCTCCTCCCGGTAGCCGATCTCGGACCAGGTGTCGTCGTCCCCGGTCCGGTGCAGCGGAGCCGGCCGCTCGGGCACGGCGGACAGACGCCCGGCCAACGCCGAGGTGGCGGGGAGCTTGAAGGTGGCCGGGCCGCCCGGCGCCCGCCGTGGCCGCAGCTCGGGGATCCACACCGCGCCGTCTGTGGTCGCCCGGCAGATCGCGCCGTCCCGGGTGGCCACCACATCCCCCGGACGCCCGCCCGGCCGGGACTCGGGATACCCGCCGTGCAGGAACCACTCGCCGCCCAGCAACTCGTCGAGCACACCGGGCTGGGAGTCCGCCGCCCTGAGTTTGCGGATCACCGTCGCGGTGGAGTCCGACTGCCAGTCGATGCGACGCAGCGACTGGCGGAACAGGGGGCGGCAGCCCTTGCCGGCGCCGGGGGCCTGCGGCTCCGGGGTGTACACCCCCGACGCGAAGCGTCCGACCGCCAGGAGCACCGCCTCCACGGCGGCGTCCGAGATCTCGTTGCGGTACAGGTCGCTCTTGCCCACCGGGGGCAGCGGACAGGGCAAGGAAGCCCAGACGTCGCCCGCGTCCATCTCCGCGTTCGCCTGAAGCACGGTGACGCCCCAGCGGTCCGCTCCCTCGTGGACGGCCCAGTCCAGGGAGGAGGGCCCGCGGTCGCCGACCGGCCCCGGATGGACGACGAGGCAGGTGTGGACCGACCAGACGTCCCTCGGGATCGCGGTCTTCAGGTACGGCGCCACGACAAGGCCGGGGCACTCCCGGCGGACGGCTTCCCGGACCGGGTCCTCCTCGTGCGCGAGCTGCACGGCAACGGAGTGCCCGTGGTCCCTCAGCTCCGCCTGGACACGTTGGGTAAGGCTGTTGAAGGCGCTTGCGACAAGCAGGATGTGCACGGCGATCTCCCGGTGGCTGCGGTCCGTCCTGATCGAGCCTGGGCGTGGGCGCTTGCCCATCGGGACTCACCCGGCGGGAACATGCCGGGAATTCACCCGAAGCGCACACCACGGGCAGGGGCCGACGCGCTGCTTCGCTCGCCGGATTCACAGCACCGGGCCGCACCTCCCGCGGGTGAGGGCCGCCGCCGTGACAGTCGGTGGCGCGGGCTCCAGCCCGAGGGTGCACAGGTGTGGTGAAAGGCGGACCGGTCGCCGCCCACCGGATGCTTCTCGCCGTGAGGCTACTACCGTGAAGGTGTGACCCCGGCTCGCTACGTGGGTCACAACGGAGGCACCGTGGGCGACAACGGCGACAACGGCGACAAGGGATCCGGCCACTGCGGAGAGGCGCACCGTCGGCTGGGCACACTGCCGGGGGACCTCCAGGAGCGGCTCGACGCCGTGATGCGGGGTCCGGCCGAGGCGGCCCTATTGCTGGATGCCGTCATGTCGGTGGGCAGAGGACTCGATCTGCCCCAGGTGCTGCGCCGGATCGTCGAGGCCGCAGTCGTCGTGGTCGATGCCGAGTACGGGGCCCTGGGCGTGGTCGGTGAGGGAACCCGGCTCGCGCAGTTCCTGCCGGTGGGCATCACGGAGGAGCAGCGCGGAGCCATCGGCCCCCTGCCCGAGGGACACGGCATCCTCGGCGAGCTGATCCGCCACCCCGAGCCGCTGCGGCTCGTGGAACTCTCCGCGCATCCTTCGTCCTACGGGTTTCCGCCGAACCATCCCCCGATGCACTCGTTCCTGGGGGTCCCCGTCCGGGTTCGCGACAAGGTGTTCGGCAACCTGTACCTGACCGAGAAGCGGGGCGGCCGGGCATTCGACGCCGAGGACGAGATCGCGCTGTCGACGCTCGCGGTGGCGGCTGGCGTGGCCATCGAGAACGCCCGTCTGTACGTGGAGACGCGCGACCGCCAACGCTGGCAGGAAGCCGGCAGCGAGATCGTCGCGGCTCTGCTGAGCGGAGCGGGCGAGGCACACGTCCTGCGGATGATCGTCGATCACTCCGTACACATTCTCGCCGCGGATCTCGGCGTGCTGGCACTGCCCGGGGCAGGGCAGTCCCTCCGCGTGGCACAGGCGTCCGGGCTGGACGCCGAGACGTATCGCGGGCTGGAACTGCCGCGAGAGGGATCGCTCGCCGGCGCCGCCCTGGACGCGGGCGAGCCGGTCACCAGCCTCGACGTCGAACATGATCCGAGGACCATCGAGGGCCCGTCGAGGTGGGCGGGGCTCGGCCCCGCGGTCGCGGTGCCGATGGTCACGGGGGAGCGGACCCGTGGGGTGCTGCTGCTGGCCCGGGTACGGGAGCGTCCCGCCTTCACCGGTGCGGAGACAGCGCCGCTGCTGGCGTTCGCCGGGCAGGCGGCTCTGGCGATGGAGCTCACCGAGCGGCGCGAGTCCGCCGAGCAGATCGCCCTGCTGGAGGAACGCGACCGCATTGCCCGGGATCTGCACGATCTGGCCATCCAACGGCTGTTCGCCACCGGAATGACCCTGCAGAGCGTGGTGCGGCTCGTGGAACAGCCGCAGGCGAGCGAACGGCTGCTGCGCGCGGTGGATGATCTGGACGAGACCATCAAGATCATCCGGTCCACCATCTTCGCACTCCGCGCCGGCGACTCGGGCCGGGCCGGCCAGGGGCTGCGTGCCCGGACCGTGGCCACGGTCGAGCAGGCCGCCCGGACCCTGGGATTCCAGCCATCGCTGCGGATGGCAGGGCTGATCGACACCGATGTGCCGGCCGGGACCGCCGAGCAGGTGATCGCGGTGCTCGGCGAGGCGCTGAGCAACGTCGCCCGCCACGCACGGGCGACGGCGGTGGACATCTCGCTGGTGGTGGGAAAGGGCGAGGTGAACCTGATCGTGTCCGACAACGGTGTGGGCATGCCCGGACACGGCGGTTCCCGGAGCGGGCTCGACAACCTCGCACGGCGCGCCGAGAAACTCGGCGGGGAGATGAGTGTGGGGGAGTCCGCACAGGGCGGCACCCGGCTGAGCTGGCAGGTGCCGCTGCGACTGTCCTGATGCCGAATGCCGAGCGGGGTGCTTGACGGAGCCGTACGGTCAGATCCGATGGTGCCCGGCACCGCGCGGGGAGGCCTCCGTGGCGTGCGCGGCGATCACGGCCGCCTGGATACGGCGCTCCACACCGAGCTTGGCCAGCAAACGGGAGATGTGGTTCTTGACCGTCTTCTCCGACAGGTAGAGGCGCTTGCCGATCTGGCTGTTGGTCAGCCCTTCGCCGATCAGCGCGAGGACGTCCTTCTCCCTCGGGGACAGCGCCGACAGCGCGTCGTCCTCCTCGGAGCCGGAACCGGGCTGCTCCTCGCGCAGGCTGTTCATCAGCCGTGCTGTCGTGGACGGGTCGAGGGTCGAGCGTCCGGAAGCCAGTGTGCGGACGGCGGTGACGAGGTCCGAGCCCTTGATCTCCTTCAGTACGTAGCCGGCCGCGCCGGCCATGATGGCGTCGAGCAGTGCTTCGTCGTCGTCGAACGAGGTGAGCATCAGGCAGGCCAGTTCCGGCATCCGTGAGCGCAGCTCACGGCAGACCGTGATCCCGTCGCCGTCCGGCAGCCGCACATCGAGAATCGCGACGTCGGGGCGGAGCGCCGGACCTCGGGCCAGCGCATGATCGGCCGTGCCGGCGTCGCCGACGACTTCGATGTCGGGTTCTGCGTCGAGCAGATCCTGCACGCCGCGCCTGACCACCTCGTGGTCGTCCAGCAGGAACACGCGGATCGGCCTCTGCGCCGAGAACCCCGTGTCGTCGCTCATGGCGGTCCTCCTCGCCATCGTGAGTTCGTACAGCCGGAACACACCAGGGCCGAACGGTCCCGTTCTCCGGTCCGGTCCGGTCAGGCCTCAGGATTCCCGGCCCGTGGGCCGTACAGCTGCAGCAGCCGTTTCCGTGTTCCGTACATGCGCTCCGCCACGGTCTCGGCGACGAACCTGTACACCGCCCGGCCCAGCACCGCATCGGCATCGCACAGCGAGCGGACGGCAGCGGCATCGAATTCCACGGCCTGCCCCGCCCGGACCACATGCGCGCCCAGGTGCCACACGTGTGGGGGAAAGAGCCAGGACCAGCCCAGTAGATCGTCCCGTCCCAATGTCTCGACGACCGCCGCACGGCGGCCGGGCACATGGAGGTCGACCTCGACCTGTCCCGAGCGGATGACCCAGAACCGGTCGGCCTTCCTGCCCTCCTCGAAGAGCCGTGCGTCGAGCACCAGCGGTACTTCGCAGGCCGCCTTGTCGAGCAGGAGGGCCCGGCTCTCGGACGGTATCGCGTCGAGCAGACTCCTGGCCGTTGACATGGGGCCTCCGTTCCTGGCCGACGGCGTGGACCCGCCCACCCGCTCCGAACGATATGCGTGCTTCCGGAGGGACGCTCGGCCGCGCGGTGCGAAGCGCTGTGCCGCGTACTCCTCGTCCACTCCATCGTGCGCCGCCGGGACACGTGGCACTTGGGCCGACCGGCCTGGTTCCGCGCCCCGCTCAGCCCATGCCGCGGGCGACACGCCGGTCCACGTGACGCACGCGGTCCTGCATGGGTGATGACCACGGAGGGGATGGACGAGGCGTCGTACGGCAGCTTCGCCCGGTTGCGACGGCGTCTTCACCGTCACATCCCCGCGGCCGGGGCGGGAGGGGCCCGAAAGGTCCTGGTCGGGACCGACCGGCCCATGCGGAGCGGGTCCGTGCCGGGTGAGCCTGGGGGAGAACCTCGGAGACACAGGAAGAGGGGCGGCTCGTGGAGGTGAGCACGGCGTGCGAGTGGAACTTCAACGGTTACGACCCCAAGGCGGAGCGGACGACCGAAGCCCTGTGCACGCTCGGCAACGGCAGATTCGCCACCAGGGGCTCCGCGCCCGAGTCGTGTGCCGACGCGGTCCACCACCCCGGCACCTACGCGGCCGGGTGCTACGACCGCCTCTTCTCGGAGATCGCGGGAGTACGGGTCGGCAACGAGGACATGGTCGACCTGCCCGACTGGACACGCCTGCGCTACCGCTGCCTGCCGGACGACGGGCCGGCGGGGGACTGGCTCACCACCGACGACCCGAGCCTGCGGCGCCACAAGGTCTCGCTCGATCTGCGAGGCGGCGTTCTCACCCGCCACTTGTTCTTCCAGGACGGCCACGGCCGCCGGCTCCGTGTCACCCACACCAGACTCGTCCACATGGGGGACCCGTACCTCGCCGCCCAGAGAACCACCTTCCACGGGTACGGCTGGAGCGGGGCCGTCGAGGCCGAGTCCGTCATCGACGGTGACGTCACCAACAGCGGTGTCGAGCGATACCGGGGGCTGGACGGACGCCATCTCACCGGCCACCGGGCCGGAGCCGGAGCGGACGGCGTGGCCTGGCTCTCCTGCCGGACCCGTTCGTCCCGGATCCGGATCGCCGTCGCCGTGCGCACGTCGTCGCGGCCCCTCGTGGCAGTGGGATCGAGTTGCACCGGGACCGGAACGGTCCAGAGCTTCAGACTGCCGGTCTCCCGCGGGCATTCCGCCGCCGTGGTGAAGTGCGCCGCGCTGTACACATCGCTGGACCGTCCGTCGGGCGACCCCCTGCCGCTCGCCGTCGAGCACGCGTCGCACTCGGCGTCGTTCGAGGAGCTGCTCGCCTCCCACCGTGCGGCCTGGGAACGCCTGTGGAGCCAGGGCGAGTTGAAGGCGCCCGGCGAAGCGGGGCGCATCCTCCGGCTCCACCTCTTCCACGTCCTGCAGACGCTGTCCCCGCACACGGCCGACCTGGACGTCGGAGTGCCCGCCAGGGGGCTGCACGGCGAGGCGTACCGGGGACATGTGTTCTGGGACGAGTTGTTCGTACTGCCCTGCATCACCCTGCACTTCCCGGAGGTGGCACGGGGCATTCTCATGTACCGCCACCGTCGCCTGCCGGCAGCCCGCGACGCGGCTCGCCGGGCGGGTCTGCGCGGGGCGATGTTCCCCTGGCAGAGCGGTGGTTCGGGCGCCGAGGAGACACAGACGCTGCACCTCAACCCCCGCTCGGGCCGCTGGCTGCCCGACCACTCGCACCTGCAGCACCACGTCGGATCGGCCATCGCCTGGAACGTGTGGCGGTACGGGCAGAGCACCGGCGACACCGGATTCGTCCAGGGACCGGGGGCGGAGCTGTTGCTCGACATCGCCGGCTACTGGGGTGCTTCGGCCACCTACGACGCCGGTCGTGAGCGCTACCGCATCCGCGGTGTGGTGGGCCCGGACGAGTACCACGACGCCTACCCCGGCGCCACTGCTCCCGGGATCGACGACAACGCCTACACCAATGTGACCGCGGCCTGGGTGCTCGCACGCGCACTGGAGGTGTTCGGCGGGCTCCCCGAGGCCCGTCGGCGGGAGCTGGCCGAGCGACTCGGTCTGGACGACGGGACGCTGAGCCGCTGGGAGGACATCTCCCGTCGGCTGTACGTGCCGTTCCACGGCGGTGTGATCAGCCAGTTCGAGGGCTACGGCGAGCTGGCCGAACTGGACTGGGACGCCTACCGCTCCCGCTACCGCGACATCCGCCGGCTCGACCGGATCCTGGAGTCCGAGGGGGACACGGTCAATCGCTATCAGGCGTCCAAGCAGGCGGACACACTCATGCTCGGCTATCTCTTCCGCCCTGCCGAGCTGCGGTCCCTGTTCGACCGTCTCGGGTACCGGCTCGACGACGAAGTGTGGCGCGCGACGATCGGCTACTACCTGGATCGCACCAGTCACGGCTCGACCCTGAGCAGCCTGGTGCACGGCTGGGTGCTCGCGCGGGAGCGAGGCCCGGATGCCTGGCGGTACTGCGAGGAAGCCCTGCTCAGCGATGTGGCGGATGTCCAGGGCGGCACCACCGGCGAGGGCATCCACCTCGGTGCCATGGCCGGCACCCTCGATCTCGTCGAACGGGGCGTCGCAGGGCTGGAAGCAGGCCCGGACGGGCTCCGCGTCGACCCCATTCCGCTCAGGGAGGTGCCGCGCTGCACGTTCACATTCTGTTACCGCGGGCATCGGGGCATCCGTGTCAGGTTCCTGCCGGGCCGGCTGGGGATCCGCGTGCCCTGCTCGCGACTGGCCTCGCCGCTGACCGTGTGCCTGCCCGGCGAGCGGCTGGTGACCGTGGCCGCGGGTGAGCAGCACTGGTTCCGCCTGCCCACGCCCTGATTCCTCGCAGGGCCGGCGCGGTCTGCCGGATCGGCCGGATCGGGTGACCGGCCCATCGCCTTCGCACGATCGGGAACGGGCCGCGGTTCTCAGTCCGTCCTGGGGATCAGCAGCTCGCCGGGGTCGGTCACGACCACATCGGCGCCATGGCGGCGCAGTCCGGCCGAATTGCTTTCTCCGGCTGTACGGTCCACTCCCACCACAAGCCCGAATCCGCCCCGCCGGCCGGCCTCGACACCGGCCAGCGCGTCCTCCAGCACCGCCGCGTCCCGGGCCGGAACGTCCAGCCGCCGGGCGGCCTCCAGGAAGAGCGCCGGGTCCGGTTTGCCCGGAAGGCCCAGCCGACGCGCCTCGTTGCCGTCCACCACACTCCGGAAGAGGCCGATCACGCCTGCCGCGGTCATCAGCTCGGTCGCGTGGCGCGACGCCGAAACCGCGGCACAGGCCACCCGCTCCCGCCCCAGTGCGTGCAGCAGACGGACGGTACCGGGCCAGGCGGCGACGCCGTGCGCACGCACACTCGCGGTGAACAGCTCCTCCTTGCGGGCCGCGACGGCCCACACCGTGGCGGTGCCCGGCGCGTCGTCGGGATCGCCGAGCGGCAGGTCCAGCCCCCGGGAGGCCAGGAACCCGGCGGCCCCGTCCAGCCGTGACCGGCCGTCGACATGGTGGAGATAGTCGGCCACCGGATCGAACGGGCGCTGCCCGCCCGCGGCCGACAGACAGGCGTCGAAGGCACCCTGCCAGGCCGCTGCGTGGACCCGTGCAGAATCGACGACCACGCCGTCGGTGTCGAAGACCACGGCCAGCAGCGAGCGCAGGCAGGCGGCCAGGGCCGGTGTACCGCTCATGGCGGATCCCTTCGTCAGGGAGCCCCGGCCGCCGACCGGGTCAACGGCGCCGCCGTCCTCGTCCCGGGACGACGGCCGGGCCCGCCGCCCCGCCTCGGTCGAGCAGCGTGCCGCGGCGGCGGAACGGGACCCGCGAGCCGGATGACCGGTAGGCCCCGTCATTCGTGAGCGATGACGGCGACGGGTGCGGTGGAGTGATGGAGGACCGCGTGAGCGATCGGCCCGATGTGCCTGCCGACCGAGGACCGGCGGATGCGACGGCCGACGACCATCAGACCCGCTCCGGAACCTGCCTCCAGGAGTTGTCCGGAGACGGGGCCGAGCGTCGCCTGCACGTCGAGGTCGACAGCCGGGTACATGTCCCGCCAGGGCCTCAGCATGTCGTCCAGGCCGGTTCGCTCGGTCTCGGCGATCCGGGCGTTGGCTTCAGCGCTGTACGCGGCTCCGTACCCGGCCAGAGGGGGCAGCATCCAGGTGTGCAGCGCATGGAGCGTGCAGGCCCGCCGCGATGCCTCGTCGAACGCGAAGGAGAGCAGGGCGTCGCACGGCCGGCCGGTGTCGACGCCCACGACCACGTCACGGTCCAGGTGCCGGCCCTGGCCGTGCGGCAGTGTGTCCTCCGCCGCACGCACCAGGACGACGGGCTGTTCCACGGCGCGGATGAGGGCCATGCCGAGGGAACCGAGGACGAACCCCCTGAGCGCGCCCAGCCCTCGGGAGCCGAGCACCAGCATGCTCGCGTCCGCTGCGGCACGGGTCAGTGAGGCGGCTGGTTGTCCGTCGAGCGATTCGGCACTGATGTCCAGCCGAGGGTGCGCCCCCGACAGTTCGTCGGAAGCTTCACGAAGGAGGGTCTGCGCCCACTGGCGGCGCACGTCGGAGCCGGCTGCGGGAATGCTGGGAGGCGCGGACCATGTCTCGGCATGGGCGAGGTGGAGAGGAGCATCGCGAAGGAGGGCTTCCCGCGCGGCCCAATGCGCCGCTGCGACGCTTTCTGCGGATCCGTCGAGGCCCACGACAATACGTTGGTTCATGACGGCCTTCCTCGGACGGGGCTGTTTCGGGTCGGTGAAGAACTCGCGCGGGCGTCGGTGCGCCAGACCTTCTTCTGCTGCCGGGTGTCCGGATGGACACTGTCGGACAGGTCGTCCTGCTCGTAGTCGAGCCGGTGCCACGTCCACGACCCCGTCGACGCTCCGGCACAGACGCAGGACCAGGGGACGAGGCTCTGCCGGGTCACGGTGCCGCTGAGGGGCACGACACCGTCGGCGACCTCGACGGCCAGGGAAGCGGGGCTGAGCCGCAGCGTGTGCGTCAGGACGTCTTCGAGGATCTCCTCCTGGATGGCGTGGTCCCTGCACAGGAAGAGTCGCAGGAGGTCGCTGCGGCTCACGCCGCCTTCCAGAGGTGGGCGCCCCGGGCGAAATCGATCTTCCGCCCGATCCCCATCGGACGGGCACGGCACCGGGCGGGCAGGGCTGCGGCGATACGAGTCGGAGAACCGCTCATCGGTGGCCTCCTCCGTGGTCTGCGCCCTCAGCATCGCAGGGCGGCAGGCTCCCGGGCATGGGCCGTCCGGCCCCTGCCGCCGGCCCGCCCGGTCCCTCCACCACAGCCTCCCACGCGTCGCGTGATGCGGTCCGGCCGGACCGCGAAGAGGGCCGATCGTTCCCCGTCCGGACCGGACCGGCCCTCACCGGCGGACTGGTCCGGTGCGACCGTGAGAACAGGTGCTCTCGCTCCATCAGGTGAAGGGAAGGCGGCGGGGACGATGAAGCTGCCCCTGGTCGTGGGTGTGGACGGAACGGAGAGCAGTCTGAGGGCGCTCGACTGGGCCGCCGATGAGGCAGCCCTGCGAGGGCTGTCACTGCGGCTGGTGTGTGCGTCCAGGTCGGAGCGGTACGAGGGCGCCGCACTCGCACTCACCCTGGGCCGCCCTTCGGAGCGGGCGCTCGCCGACCGCGTTGTCCGGTCCGGCGCCGAGCGGGTCCACCGCCGGCGTCCGGAGGTCGTTGTCTCGGCCGAGGTGACGCCCGGGGACGCGGTGATCGCGCTGCTGCGGGAGGGGCGCCGTGCCGAGGCGCTGATCACCGGGGAGCGAGGCCGTGGCGGGCCCGCCGGACTTCTGCTCGGCTCGGTCAGCCTGGCCGTGGCCGCGCGGGCCCCGTGTCCCGTAATCGTCGTGCGCGGTGACAGGCCCGGAATCGAAGGCGGGCACGGGCGGATCCTCCTGGGCGTCGGGGATCCCGAGCAAGGACCGGCGGCGGTCCGGTTCGCCTTCCGCGAGGCCGGGGCGAGGGACTGCGAACTCGATGCCGTACACGCCTGGCACTGCTCCTCGCACGACCACGCCGACCATCCGCGTACCGTCGACGAGCCGCACCTCTACTGCAAGGAACGTGCGGCGACCCTGATCGACGAGGCGGTGGCCGAGGCCGTGCGCGAGAACCCGACGGTCCGGCTGCGCTCGGCGGCGGTCGAGGGAAAGGCCGTCCGGGTACTCGTGCAGCGCTCGGCCGCGGCGGACCTGGTCGTCGTGGGAGCGCAGCGCCGCACGGGCCGTCTCGGACCTCGGCTCGGCCGCGTCGCCCATGTCCTGCTCCACCATGCCGACTGCCCGGTGGCCGTCGTACCGGTTCCTGATCGGCCCGATACATGAACGCCTCTGACCAGCACCCCCGAAAGGCGAGTCACATGCATCACCGAACCGTTGCAGAACTCATGACCCGGGACGTCGTGCGGGCGCGACGTGACCTGCCGTTCAAGGAGATCGTCGAACTGCTGGCGGAGAACGATGTCACCGCGATGCCCGTGGTGGACGAACTGGACCGGCCCATGGGCGTCGTGTCCGAGGCCGACCTGCTGCGCAAGTCCGCCGACCTGACCGATCCGACCGGACGGACACCGATCCCGCATCTGGAGGCGTGGGAGCGGGCCAAGGCCGAGGGGGCCAGGGCCGAGGAGCTGATGTCGGCTCCCGCGGTGTGCGCGCGGCCGGAGTGGACCGTGGTCGAGGCCGCCCGCCTCATGGAGGTGCAGGGCGTGAAACGCCTTCCCGTTGTGGACGAGACGGACAAGCTGCTGGGCATCGTCAGCCGCAGAGACCTGCTGAGGGTCTTCCTCCGCCACGATGGTGCCATCCGTGAGGAGATCGACCGGGATGTGTTGCAGCAGACGATGGGCCTCGCTCCCTCGGCGGTGAGGGCCGAGGTCCGGCAGGGGGAGGTGGCCCTCAGCGGGTCCGTCGAGTTCAAGAGCCTGATTCCCGTCATCGAACGGTTGTGCAGGAGCGTCGACGGTGTGGTGTCCGTCGCCGAGCACCTGGCCTATCGGACCGACGACGTACCGAGTTCGCCCGACGGCTCGTGAGTCACCGTGCCGAGTTGTCCGACCACGAGGCCGACGACCGTGCTTCCGGCATGCGAACCGGCATCAGAGGAGGAGAGATTCGGGGCGCGCACGGACGCATGGGCTCTGCCGCCTGAATCCTCCGGCTCGAAGGGGACGGCCGCGACCCTTGGTCCGGGTGCGTGGCCGGATCATCCGACGTGGACGCGGGGGCGGCGGGCCCGGTCGGGTTCGGCCTCGCGGCGGCGATGCCCGGCTGATAGCCCAGCGTGGAGCGCAGAGGTGTCCCCGCCCACACGCTGCGCTCGGCCTCGAAGTGTGCGAACGCCCCGGTGAGGAAGTCCTGGCGGGCCAGCGGCTGACTTCGACGGCTCCGGGTCCCCGACGGAGCCGAGCCCGGGCGCGCCGACTACCGCAGGCCGAGGTCCGTGGGCGGCTCGGCCGAGTCGTCCAGGAGCCGGAACCGCAGGCGGCAGATGACCGCGTTCGTTTCGTGCCGGACAGCGTGGGCGACGACCGCACCACGCTGGTTCTGCAGCAGCCGCTGCCACAGGCGGGCCGGCTCGACCTCGGGGATGAGCACGGTGACCCGCAGGCCCGGATCGGTGGACGCCACCTTCCGTACATACGCGGCGACGGGGCGGCCGACCGTGCGGCGGTCGGAGGCGATCCGGACCAGGGGGACACCCGGATTCCACAGTGCCCAGTCCCGCTCCAGTGCCTCGGTCTGCTCCCGGTCCTCGGGGTCCGGGTGGCAGACCGTCACCGCGTGGACCTCGTCACCGAGGGACACCGCCGCGGTGAGGGCCTCGCTGGTGAGCCGGGTGAGGGACGAGACCGGAACCACGATCAGCGAGCGGTCGCGGTGCGGGGGCTCCGGAATGCGGCCGATGCCCAGCCGTTCACCGATCCTGGTGTAGGCGCGGTGGACGGACTCGAAGCCGGCGACCAGCAGTGGCAGTGTGACGACGATCAGCCAGGCGCCGTCGTGGAACTTGGTGGCCGTGACAACGACGGCGCTGACGCCTGTCAGGAGAGCGCCCAGACCGTTCAGCACAGCCTTGCCCGCCCACCTGCTGCCGCGGACCGTGCGCCAGTGGATGACCATGCCGGTCTGGGCGATGGTGAAGCCGACGAACACACCGATCGCGAACAGCGGGACGAGGGTGTTGGTGTCGCCCCCGGAGAAGACCAGGAGCGTGGCGGATACGGCCGCGAGCGTGAGGACCCCGTGGCGGTGGACCTGCCGGTCGGCCTTGAGTCCGAAGACATGGGGCAGGTAGTTGTCGCGGGCCAGCAGCTTCAGCAGCACAGGCAGGCCGCCGAACGACGTGTTCGCGGACAGGGCCAGCAGCACCATCGTGGCGGACTGCACGACGTAGAAGGCGAGATTGTGCCCGAAGGACGCCTCGGCGAGCTGCGCCAGTACGGTCACGCCTTCGACCGGCTGCAACCCGAACCGGGAGATCAGCACGGACAGACCGATCAGCATCACACCGAGCAGTGCGCCGAGTGCCACCTCGGCACGCTGTGCGCGGCGGACGGCCGGGGCACGGAACGACGGCACGGCGTTGGCGATGGCCTCGACACCGGTGAGCGCCGAACAGCCCGCGGCGAAGGCCTTGAGGAGGAGCAGCGCACCGACCGCGGTGGCGTCGGTGCCGAGCACGGACGCGTGTCCGGCGGCCGCTTCCGTACTCACCGGGGCGTCGCGGAACAGGCCGACCACGATGAGCACGAAGATCGCTCCGACGAACACCGCGGTCGGCACGATGAACGCACGCGCCGAGTCCACGATCCCGCGCAGATTCACGGCGGTGATCAGGATCAGCACCGCGAGGCACAGCCACAGGCGATCGCCGTACAGCTCCGGGAACGCGGAGGTCAGCGCTGCCACCCCAGCGGTCACGGCGACGGCCACGTTCAGGACGTAGTCCAGAACCAGGGACGCGGCGGCGACCAGGCTGGTGCGGCGGCCCAGATGTGTTTTTGCGACCGCGTAACTGCCTCCGCCGTCCGGAAACGCCGCGATGACCTGCCGGTACGAGGCGACGAGCACCGCCAGCAGCAGGGCGATCGCCACGGTGACGGGGAGTGTGAAGCCGAGCCCGTAACCCCCCGCGGCTGCCAGTACGAGGACGATGGCCTCCGGCCCGTACGCCACCGACGCCATCGCGTCGAGCGACAGGGCGGCCAGCCCCGTGACGGTTGTGAGCCTGTGACGGGCCGCGTCGCCAGGAGGCACCTCGGCGTTCGGTGCCGCACTGGATTCTGAGCTGAGAACGGACATGGGGTGGGAGCTCCTCCGTGCAAGGGTTCGCCCAGCGTGCGCCTGTTCTCGGCCGGTCGGGTCGGGTGCTGGCGCGTTCTTGGCGCCACGTGCCGGTCTTTTCCCGAGTTCTTGACGGTGATGGTCAGGACGGCGTCAAAGCTGCCCCGAACCGGGCGCTTGGGTAAGTTTCATAAGATTTCGATGACTCTGACCCATTTGGTGCGGAGGTGGCCCGCACCGTACGGTGTCCCACGACACGGGAGCGCCCCCGGGCGCCCTCTACGTCACCCGCTTTGCCCTGCCGTACTGCCCTGCGGCTAGTTTGTGTGCAGTACGGATACGCAGGCCCGTCGCGGCAGAGCCGCACGGGGGACGGGAGGCAGGGAAGAGTGTCGCTGCGGGGAGGTGACCCGGCCGAGATCGGCGGTTATCCGCTTGAGGCGCGCCTCGGCTCGGGTGGCATGGGCACGGTCTTTCTGGCCCGCACGAGCTCGGGTCGGCCTGTCGCGATCAAACTGATCCATCAGCAGTTCGCGGGGGACGACGAGTTCCGTATCCGTTTCCGGCAGGAGGTGGCTGCGGCGAGGCGGGTGAGCGGCGCGTTCACCGCCGCCGTGGTCGACGCCGCCCCTGAGGCCGAGCAGCCGTGGATGGCGACGACCTACATCGAGGGGCCCACGCTCGCCCAGCGCATCGCGGCGGAAGGCCCGCTGAACGGAGCGGAGCTGCGGAGGCTCGGCATCGGGCTGGCGGAGGCGCTGCGCGACATCCACCGGGTGGGGGTCGTCCACCGTGACCTGAAGCCTTCGAACGTCGTGCTCTCCCCCGAGGGCCCGCGCGTCATCGACTTCGGTATCTCGCGCGCCGCGGACCAGCAGACGCTGACGATGACAGGGCGGGTCATCGGTACGCCGCCCTTCATGTCGCCGGAGCAGCTGCAGGCGCCGCGTGATGTGGGGCCGCGGTCCGACGTCTTCTCGCTGGGCACGCTGCTGGTGTACGCGGCGACGGGCCGCGGGCCCTTCGACGCGGACAGCCCGTACATGACGGCGTACCAGGTGGTGCACGAGGAGCCGTCGCTGGACGCCGTTCCGGCGGCCTTGCGCGCGGTCGTCGAGTCGTGCCTGGCCAAGGACGCCGAGGGGCGTCCCTCGGCGGACGAACTCCTGGTGCTCCTGCGGGACCTGCCGGCCGACCTCGGCGGGACCGATGCGCAAGGGAGCGGCACGGGCCGCACCCGCGACATGATCACCCAGCATCACTTCGCGACGCCGGCCACCCCGGCACCGGCCACCGCCCCGGCCGGTCCCGGCACGGGGAGCACCGGCACCATCGGCCGCCGTATCCGTCGCCGATGGCGTCCCGTGCTCGCGGCCGCGGTCGCGGTGACGGCGATCGGCGGGGGAGTCGCCGCCCTGCAGGCAGGCGGCTTCGGGGGGAACGGCGGCGACACGGACAACAGCGTTGCGACGCCGGGTGCCCCGCTTCCGGACGGCTTCGCGCCGTGGCGCACGACTGTGCGGGGCGGCAGCGAGGACACCCCCGACGAACTGCGTTGCGTCGCGCGCGGCGACGCGGTGTTCTGCGGGGGCGGAGGCGTGGTCGCGACCCGTATCAGGGCCTCGGACGGCTCGCGGGCGTGGACGGTGAAGAGTCCGGGCGTCCCCGTCCAGGGCATGCACATGGTGGGCGCCACCGACGACACGGTGCTCGGTTACCGCTTCGCCGCCCAGGGCGCCCCGCAAGGCCCTCGCGACGAGGTGGTGGCCATCGACGCGGACAGCGGCCGGGAGCTGTGGTCCGTGCCGTCCGGTGCCCAGTCGCAGGCCGTCACGGGCCGGACCCAGGACGCCGTTGTGGTCGGCTCCGCCGTTGTGACGGTCGACGCCTCCAACTCCCGCTTCGAGGCCCGGGACGCGCACAGCGGTAAGGTCAGCTGGCAGACGCCGTTCCCCGCGGGCACACAGTGCGCTCCCGTCCCGGTGGGTCCGCAGCTCCTCGCGATGTGTGCGACGGACGCGGAGGTTGATGGCCTGGCGGTGCGCCACTCCACCCTGTACACGGTCGACCGCGCCTCGGGGACCCTGGGCAGGCCCATCGCGGTCAACGGTCCCGCCGTGCCGATGGGCGTCGCCAACGGCAGGCTCGTACTCCTTCAGGAGCACATGGAGGGATGGGAACTGGCCGGCTACGACGGGGTGGCGCAGGTCGACCCGGCCTCGCGGAAGGTCACGTACTCCCGGCTGGCCAAGACGTACTCGGGGACGCCCGGCATGGCGGACGGCACCCTCTACGTGAGCGGCCAGACCGGTCTCATCACGGCGCTCGACCCCGCGACCGGCCGGAAGAAGTGGTCCCGGCAGACAGGCGTGGAGGGCGCGTCGGGTCCCGTGGCGGGAGACCGCGCGCTGTATTTCAGCTCGGCCACCGGCCGGGTGGTCGCGCTGGCACCGTCCGACGGCAAGCCGCTGTGGACAACCGATCCGCAGGCCGATGGTCTGACGGGTGAGGTGGGCGCGAGCCCGCGCGTGACCGTCGTGGGGCGTGCGGTGGTCGTGGCCGCGGCCGATAACACCCTCTTCGCCTTCGACACGCAGAAGCCGCCGAAGTCGGGCTGACCCCGGCGGGGTTCCGGGGGAGGGCCCGTTCCGTCGGGGCGGGCCCTCCCGGTCAGCAGGAGGTCAGACGCGGTCGGCCGCGATGAGCAGGTACTGGAAGGACCCGTCCCTGTAGGAGTTGATGAACGCGTCCTCGATCCCCGTGACCAGCGAAGACGTGGCCCTCAGCTCCCAGTAGGGCAGGGTGTCGGGGGTGAGGTCGACGACGGCCTGCGGCACGAGGCGATTGTCGGCCATGGCGCGCAGGTACTCCCGGCGCGAGTGGATGTTGCACTCGAAGTGCGCGTTGATCTGCGAGACCCACTTCGAGGGCTGGCCGTACCGCGGGTTCCAGCAGCCGGTGATGGTCACGTAGCGGCCGCCGACCGCGAGGACGCGGGAATGCTCGGCGAAGAGGTCGTGCAGATCGACGTACATGCTCGACTCGTTGTTCCAGGAAGCCGCAGCCGACCCGGTCTCGAAGGGCATGGCGAGCATGTTGCAGACGCGGGCGCGGACGTGGTCCTGGAGGCGGAGTTCACGGGCACGGTTGTTGGCGAAGTCGGCTTGCTTGGCCGACAGCGTGACGCCTTCGACCTTGCATCCGAAGCGCTGGTGCGCCATCACCATCGAGCCGCCGCGGCCACAGCCGGCGTCCACCAGGGTGTCGTCACGCCCGATGCCGCCGAGGTGCCCCAGGAGGAACTCCGCCTGCGCCGACTCCAGCCGGTGCAGTTCGGCGATCAGCTTCTTCTCGCTCTCGCTGTCCTCGGCGTCGCCGAGTGCGGAGCGGTCGACTTCACCGATGCCGTAGTGGTGGTGGTAGAGGCCGTCGACATCGCCGAGACGCAGGTTCACGGGCCTGGCCTCGCCGTCCCAGTAGCGGGCGATGTCGCTCTGGTAGGGCGTCGCCGGGCGGGGAATGCGCAGGGAGGCGGGGGCGGCGGTGAGTTCGGTGTTGGTCACGATGAATCCATTCTCTTACCAGAAGTCGGGCAGGCTGTAGCGATAGGTGTTGGACTGGTGCCAGTTGTGGTTGCCGTCGACCCACGCGGCCACGCCCCGCAGGAAGCGCTGCACATTCGGGGCGGGGCAGGCGGCGGCCAGGGTGGCGGCTTCGGCCTCGAAGTCGTGCATGAGGTCGTTGTGGACCTCGACCGACTTCAGATAGGCGTCCCGGTCGGAGAGGCCCTCACGTTCGGCGATCACGACGGGCAGGTTCAGGTGCCGGCCGGGAGCAGCGAGTTCCTTGGTGTACGAGTAGAGGTCGTTCACGATGGTCGTCGCGTTTCCCGCGAGGGCGATGACCCTCTGCATGGCGGGCTGGGCGTGCAGGTCCGCCGGCAGTTCGTAGCCGCCGACGGTGTCGGTGATGGTGGGGCAGGGACGGAAGTTGTTGAACTGGCGCATCGCCAGGTACTCCCATACCTCCGGGACGTGGTCCAGCTGGGCCCAGGCCGCTTCGGCGAGGTACCCCATGTGAAGCCGGGCCATGTCGTGCCGGAGCCGGTCCGCCTGGGACGGGCTCGCCGCTCGGACGAAGTAATCCATGGCGGAGCGGTAGGCGCGCCGGGGCGCGTCCGCGTGGAGGGACTCGGCCCATTGCGGCTGGTACTCCTGCGTCGTGTGCAGGGGGTCGAGGGCGGTGTGCGCCAGCAGAAGGCGTTCGCCGAGGCCGATGGGCGAGCCCCCGTGGTCCTCGCAGTAGCAGTCGTCCACCGCGTTCTCGGCCACCATCAAGCGTGTGGCGACCATCAGGTGGTCGACGGTGGGCGCGTCCGGATGACAGCCGACCATGTAGCGGCCCACGGAGAATCCGTCGAACTGCTCCTCCCAGTCCTCGGGATACAGGGAGACCTCGTCCAGTGCCCAGGACTTGATCCTTCGGCTGACCTCCTCGACCCGCACCGGGTCGGGCTCGGGCACCGGGTGGTGGTAGAGGCCCGGGACCGGCGTGCCTTCCGTCGTATGTGCCGGCGGGGCCGAAGCCGTCGGCGGTTCCTCCCGCAGGCTCAGGCGCAGGCCCGCCGTGCCCAGGCCGCTGGGGCCGCGCAGGATCTGTTCCAGGCCGGCGCTCGGTGCCGGCACGTCGGCTGCGGGGGTGCCGGGAGGAGGCGGGGCGGGCGCGGAAGTCGCAGGTGGGGCGGGCAGGGAAGGCGTGGACGGCGGGCCGCCGGTGGCGGCCTTGACATCACAGGCGCGGGCGGCGGCGAGTACGTACGCCCCGAAGCGGGAGGCGGCCTCGGGCAGGCTCGACTGTGGTGGTGGCAGCTCAGGCGTGGGCATCCATGGCTCCTCGGTGGGGTGGGCGGCTGTCCCGAAGACGGGGGTGGGCGGCTGTCGCGAGGCCCTTCGGGCATGCGCGGCCTCCCCGGGGCGCCCGGGGTGTCGCACCAGGCCCTTCGGACCGGGGCCGCTACTTGGGCCAGCGGGCGATCTGCACGTTCTCCAGCACGCCGACCGCGTCCGGCACGAGGATCGCGGCGGAGTAGTAGGTACTGACGAGGTAGGACATGATGGCCGTCTCGTCGATGCCCATGAAGCGGACCGACAGACCCGGTTCGTACTCGTCCGGCAGCCCGGTCTGGTGCAGACCGATGACGCCCTGGTTCTCCTCGCCGGTACGCATGACAAGGATCGAGCTGGTCTTCTCCGGTGTGACGGGGATCTTGTTGCACGGGAGGATCGGGACCCCGCGCCAGGCCGGGACCTGCTGGCCGCCGAGGTCGACGTGGTCCGGATAGATCCCACGCGAGTTGAACTCACGCCCGATCGCCGCGATGGTCCGGGGGTGCGCGAGGAAGAACTTGGAACCGCGGCGCCGACAGAGCAGTTCGTCCATGTCGTCCGGGGTCGGCGGGCCGGAGTGCGTCTGGATGCGCTGCTTGAAATCGGCGTTGTGGAGCAGGCCGAACTCCCGGTTGTTGATCAGCTCGTGCTCCTGGCGCTCGCGCAACGCCTCGATGGTGAGCCTGAGTTGCTCCTGGGTCTGGTTCATCGGCCCGTTGTAGAGGTCGGCGACCCTGGTGTGGATCCGCAGAACGGTCTGGGCGACCGAGAGTTCGTACTCGCGGGGATCGAGTTCGTAATCGACGAACGCGCCGGGCAACTCGTGCTCGCCGGTGTGGCCGGCCGACATCGCGATCTCCGCCTCACCGCGATGGTTCTGCCGCCGGCGGGAGAGCGATGAGAACGCTTCGAGGTGCTCCCGGAGGCTCGGCGCCGTGGACAGCACGGCCGCGAAGTCGGCGCGTGACAGCGTGAGCAGTGTGCCCGAGGTCTCGGCGGTGGCGGTCTGCTCCCACCGGGCGTCCCCGTCCAGGAGGACGTTCTCTCCGAACCGGTCGCCGTCGGCGAGTACGTCCAGGGCGACCTCGTCGCCGTAACTTCCCACGGAGGACTGCCTGATGCGGCCGTGGGCGATCAGGTGGAGCCTGTCCGCGGGCGTCCCGCGCTCGACCAGTGTCTCGCCGGCCCGGAAGTCGCGTTGGACGCACCGATCGGCGATGGCCGTCAGTACCTCCACGTCGTCGAAGCCGCGCAGCAGAGCCAGTTCACCGAGTTCACGGGGGATCACCCTGACGTCGGAGCCGTCCTGGACGAAGTCCACGCTCCCGTCGCCGACGGTGTAGGCCAGGCGACGGTTCACCCGGTAGGCCCCACCCCGGGCCTCCACCCACGGGAGCATCCGCAGCAGCCAGCGAGAGGTGATCTCCTGCATCTGCGGGGCGGATTTGGTCGTGGTGGCGAGGTTGCGGGCAGCCGCCGTGCCCAGGCTGGATTGCCGGGGCAGCTCCAGTTGTGCTTCCGGGCTCGAATCAGTGGTCATCGGGAGAGCTCTCCTTGGTGAGGGCGTTGATGTACGTATGCGGACGCCGTGGGGCAACAAGAGGGAAAAGGGGTATGTGAACGGGAATCCGTCCAGGTCCACAGGGACACTAATGGCCGCTTCGCCCTCCGGACCAAGGAAAGTTGCCGACATTAACTCGATACGATGATCGTGCCCGCGTGATGTTTGTCCGAGTGTCAGCGAGATCCAGCCGCGATCGGCGGCGCGTCCCGGCGAGTGGCCGGTTCGGCTCATGCGGTGTGGGACCGACGGGTCCAGGGCGGCAGGAGTGCCGTATGCCAAGGGCGTCGGCGACGGCCTCGGGTTCCTCCTCTGACGTTCACCTTGCGAACGCCTGAGTACTCCTGCAATCCACCCGTGATTCTCACGGCGTCCTCATGTGCGGTTGATTGCGTTCCTTCTCGCCGGCTGGTCCGGGACGTACGAGGAGAAGGAGACGCAGGTGTCTCAAGCCGTAGGAGCAGACGAGGACGGGCAACTGCTGCATGTGGCCAGCGGGCTGGGGCCTTGCGATCGCCGCAGCGATCGCCGAGGCCCACCAGGGCCGCATGGAACTCGACCCCCGACCCGCAGCCGGATGCACCTTCCGCCTCCTTCTGCCCGTGCACTGATGGAGCCCGCCGATGAGTCCGTGCAGGGAGAGAGCCCACCGATGAGACTGACCACCTTGCGCATCACCAGCACCCGCACCGCCGCCGCCCGCGTGGACAGGACCCGCCTCACCCTCCTGCCCTTCCCCGACGTCGGCACCCTCGTCACCACCGGCGAGGCGTGGCAGGACCGCGCCGCCGCCCCCGGCGAAGTCCTCACCCGCACCACGCCCCGGCGTACACCGGGCCGCTCACCACCCGGCTCGTCACCTTCACCCAGGTGCACGTGAACCACGCGACCCGCGCCAAGGAACTGAACACCCCGCAGCCACCGGCACCCCGGCTGCCGACCACCCCCGTCGACCGTGTCGTCGGCGACCGGGAAACCATCCGCCTCGCTCCCGCACCGGACATCCGATGGGGAGTCGAACTCGGAGTCGTGATCGGGCGGGAGACCTCTCACGTCCCCGTGACCAAAGCCCTGCGGAGCATCGCCGGCTACACCATCGTCAACACCGCCGCCGTGCCCGGCCGGGCGTCCGTCGTCGTCATGGGCCCCCAGCTCGTCACCCCCGACGAACTGCCGCCCGGCGCCCGCGGTCTCACTCTGACCGCGACCCTCGACGGCCACCCGAGGCAGAAGGCCAACACCTCTGATCTGCTCTTCGACGTCGCCACCCTCGTCGCACGCACCAGCACCCGCACCACACTGATGCCCGGCGACCTGATCACCACGGGAACCCCCGCCGCGACCGGCACCGGCCGACTCCACGACGGCAGCCAACTCACCGTCGGCATCAGAGGAATCGGTGAACTCTGCAACACCATCACCCACTGACCGGACCGTCGCGGCCGTGCCCGGTTCCGGGCCGCGGCCACCGCGCTGCCGCCGGAGGACATCGAAGCAGGGCTCGACGAGCAAGGGCGAATCTCCTTGCCGGGAAACGGGTATGCGGAAGCCGACCTCACGAGTGGGTCGTTGCGGGGCGCCGCGCGAGCCCGGCGCGCTTGAGCCTCGCGCGCATGAGCCAGGTCGCGCACGCGAGAAGGGCGACGATGGTGGCCACGGCCCCGGCGTGGACGTGGATGCTGTGGGTGAAGGCGGTCGTGGCCGCTTCGGTCAGCGTGGCGTTGTCCGCGGGCGGGAGCTTCGCCGCCCGGTCGAGTGTGCCGGCGAGGGTGCGGCTCGCCGCGTCGGGTGCGAGGCCGGGTGGGAGGCGGTCGGTGAGGTCGGCGCGGTAGGCGGCCGCCGAGATGCTTCCCAGGAGGGCGATGCCGAGTGCGCCCCCGAGTTCACCGCCGGTCTCGGAGATCGCCGAGGCCGCGCCGGCCTGTTCCGCAGGGGCGGCGTCGAGCACGATGCCGGTTCCCAGGGCGAGGTAGGGCGTCAGACCGGCGAAGAGCAGGACGGACCCACCGACGACGAACCACGGTTCGTGATCGGCCCGGCCGAGGAGCAGAGGACCGGCCAGCGCCGTCGTCGTCCCGAGCGCCATGACGGTCAGGGGCCGCCACCGTGCGGCGAGACCGGTGGCGAGCAGAGCGGCCGCCGTACCGACGACGGCCGACGGCAGGGTCCACAGACCGGCGGTGAGCGGATCGTGACCGAGGACCAGCTGCAGGTACTGCGCGGACAGCAGGCTGGTGCCGAACAGGACCATGCCGACCAGGAGCATTCCGGTCACCGTGACAGTGAAGCCGGGTGAGCGGAACAAGGCTGTGTCGATCAGCGGGTCCGCGAGAATCCGCTGCCGCTTCCAGAACAGGACACCGGCCGCTGCGCCCACCGCGGCACAACCCCAGGCCTGCGGGCTCCCGCCGTCGGCAGCGAGGATCTTGACCCCCGCCACCAGTAGCACCGGACAGGCGAGACCGGCCGCGACACTGAGGGCATCGATCCTTCCGGCGCCGGACCCGTGGTCGCGCGGCAACAGGGCCGGGCCGGTGATCACCAGCACCAGCATCGCCGGTACGGAGAGCAGGAAGACCGCGCCCCACCAGAAGTGCTGGAGCACGAGCCCGCCGAGCAGCGGCCCGATCGCACCCCCCGTCAGGAACGCCAGCATCCAGATCGTGATGGCGAGCGTCCGCTGCCGCGGGTCGGTGAACAGCCGTCGTATCACCGCCAGCGAGGACGGTGCCAAAGCCGCCGCCGCGATGCCTTGGGCGACCCGCGCGGCGATCAGCATGCCCGGACCGTGCGAGAACGCCGCCAGCAGCGAAGCGCAGGTGAAGGCGGCGGCTCCGCCCAGGAGTATCCGGCGGTGCCCGAACCGGTCCCCGAGCGCTCCCATCGTGACGAGGAGGCCGGCGACGGCGAATCCGTAGCTGTCGGCGATCCACAACAACTGGGCGCTGCCCGGTTCCAAGGAGGCACCGATGGACGGCAGCGCGAGATTCAGCACCGACATGTTCATCATGACCAGTACGGCGGGCACCCCCAGTACGGCCAAGGCCGCCCACGCCCGTGCACCGGCCCGCTGACCGGTCGTTGTGTCAGGGGTCATCGAGCGTCCAGCAGTGTCTTGCCGAACGTCCTGCGCGACTCGATGCGCGCGTGAGCCTCGGACGCGCTCTCCAGGGGCACGACCTGCCCGACCAGCGGACGCCAGGCTCCGGCGACGGCGAGATCGAGCGCCCGCCGGATCAGCACCAGGTTCCGTTCCGGGGCAGGTGCGCCGGCCAGTACGGACACGCTCACGCCAAGGGCTTCGAGCCGCTCCGCGGAAGGTTCGGAGTCCGCGCCGCCGGCGAAGCCGTAGCGCAGGACCCGGCCGCCGGGGCGGACCAGCGTCGTGGCGGCTGTCCCGGCGTCTCCGCCCACGCCGTCGAAGAGCACGTCGACCGGGCCGACCCGCTGCTCCCATCCCGCACGGCGGTAGTCCGCGTACGTGGCACCGAGAGAACCGATCAGCGCTTCCTTGGGCCCGCCACCGGCGGCGCCGACCACCTCGGCCGCGTCCCGGACCGTGGACTGGACCAGCAGGCTGCCCACACCGCCGCCGGCGGCGAGCACGAGCACGCGCCGGCCGGCGGTCTCCCCGGCGGCATCCCTGAGCAGGGTCGCGGTCCGGCCGTCGGCCAACAGCGCGACGGCGTCGGCGAGTTCCATACCGTCGGGGACGCCCACCAGGTCCCGGCCCTGGACCAGGGCCCGGCCCGCGTAGCCGCCCGATCCACCGGTCGTCGCCACCACGCTCCGGCCGACCCAGGAGCCATTCACACCTGCGCCGACCGCCACGACCGTTCCGCCGACGCCGTTGCCGGGAATCCAGGGCAACGGGCGGCTGCCGAAGAGCCCGGCGCGTATCTGGGTCTCCACGAAAGTCACGCAGGCGAACGTCACATCGACCAGGGCGTCTCCGGGGCCCGGCTCGGGATCGAGGGTGTCCTCGGCGACCAGAACCTCCGGCCCTCCGAACGACCGCACCACTACTGCACGCATCCTGCCTCCTTGAAACGGATAGGTCCTATCCGTTTGAAACGTATAACGGAGTGGACCTATCCGCAAACGTTTACGATGGCTCCATGCCACGCAGAGCAGCACGCCAGGATGAAGCGGCCCGCAACGATCGAGCCCTGCTCGCCGCGGCCAAGCACGTCCTCGCGGCGGACGGGGCGCGCGCGTCGGTGGCGAGCATCGCCGCCAAGGCAGGTGTCGGGATGGCGACGGTCTACCGGCGCTACCGGACCAAGCGGGAGTTCTTCCAGTACCTCTGCGTACTCGCGTTGCGCCAGCGCATCGAAGCGGCCGAGAACGCACTCGCGATGGACGACCCCTGGGACGGCCTCGTCCACTACATCACCCGGGCCCTCGACTTCGGCGGCGGGTCGCTCGGGTCCCTGGCAGGCACCATCGAGGTGAACGACGAAATGGCCTCGGCGTTCACCCGGTCCGACGAGCTCCGCTCGCGGCTGGTCCGCAGGGCGCACGCGGCGCAGGTGCTCCGTGCCGATGTCACCGACGTGGACCTCGACCTGCTCATCGAACAGCTCGGCCAGCCGGGCCTGGTCGAGCAGCTCGACGCGCAGGGGCGCGACGACCAGCTCGACGAGGCCCGGTCGGCCCGCCACCGGATGATCGCCATCGCCGTCGACGGGCTGCGGCGCGGCGCCCCGCAACTTCCGGGCGAACCGCCGCGGACGGACCTGCTCAGCCAGCGGTGGAGCGACCCGCCCACGGACTCGTAGGGGGCCTGTCCGGCGAGCAGCTCCGAAGTGCGGCTGCGGGCAGGCGCGGAGGGTGTTCCGCATCGGACCGCAACGGCCGGGACGGGGGTCTCGACTCGCGCAACGAGGCGCACAAGCACGCGCGCAACGAGGCGCACAACGACGCGCAACGAGGCGCGGGACCAGGCCTGTTGCGGCTCGGTGACGTCACGATTCCGCCGGTTCCGGAAATCGTTTTGAATGCGTTCGAAGAGCGCTCTAGAGTCATGCAGCCCGAGACCGACGGCGAGCATGACGGCTGCTGGTCTCCGCGTAGCCCCCTGCGCGAGCCGAACGCTGCGAACCCGTCCCGCGCAGGACCGGACAACCGAAACAGGGGGGACCCAACCGCATGAGAACGTATTTCGGTCGGCGCGCCAGAACCGCCGCCGCGGCCACGGGGCTGGCAGCCGTGCTGCTCGCCGCCACCCCGGGCATCGCCACGGCAGCCGGGGAAAACCTTCCTCCGCTTCAGCCGGGCATCGACACCCTCACCGTCGACTCCACCAAGGCCTGCTCCGACGAGCCCGTCTACGTCCCCCGCGCACCCGAACTCCGGGCCGTCGTCGAGGACACGACGGAGGACAACGAGGAGTGGGAGACGAACGGGGCCGGCGCCGAGTTCGAGGCGTGGTGGACCGACGCCGACGGAGCCCAGCAGCGCCGCACCCACACCTCCGGCATCGTGAACTCGCCCATCACCCAGCTGTGGCGGACCCCCGCCGACCTCCCGGCCGACACCGTCATCTCCTGGCACGTCCGGGCCGTCGACGACGAGGCCGCGACCTCCGCCTGGAGCGACGAAACCCCCGGCATCACCTGCCGGTTCATCATCGACACGGTCGGCCCCGAGCCCGCGACGGTTGCCTCGGAGCAGTACCCGGACGACGAGAGCGGCTGGCACGACGGCGTCGGCGTCTACGGCAGCTTCACCTTCGACTCCCCGTCCCAGGACGTCGTCGAGTACGTCTACACCGTTCTCGGCTCCACACCGAAGCGGGTCCGGCCCGAGGAGCCGGGCGGACCGGCCACCATCCGGTGGATGCCGGAATCCGGCGGGCCCTACTACATGCAGGTCCGTGCCGTGGACCGGGCCGGACGGTCCAGCTCCGAGACGACCTACTGGATGCGCGTCGCCGAGGGCCGCGCACCCGTCGCCCACTGGAAGCTCGCCGACCCGGCAGGAGCGGACCACGCCGCTGCCGAGGCGGGTCCCGCGGCCCGCGCCGGGAGCGGTGTCCGCTTCGGCGCCCCCGCTCCGTCCCGCACCGATCTCACCTCCACCGTCAGCCTCGACGGCCGGGGCAACAGCTACCTCACCCCGGACGCCCCCGCGACGGACACCACCAAGACCTTTGCCCTCTCCGCCTGGGTCCGCCCCTCCGCCACCGGCACTGCGATGACGGTGGCCGGCCAGGACGCCGCCGACGGCACCTCCGCCTTCACCCTCGGCCTGCGCCCGGCCTCGGACTCCTCCGCCACCTGGGCGTTCCGCTACGGCGCCACCACCCTCACCGGCGGCAGCGCCTCGGTCGGCGGCTGGGCCCACCTGACCGGCCTGTACGACACCGAGGACAAGACGCTGCGTCTCTACGTGAACGGCAAGGAAGTCGACTCCGAGACCGGCGTCGCCCCGGTTGCCGCCCCCGGCGCCTTCCAGATCGGCCGCGCCCGCGGCGACTCCGGTGCGCGCTGGAACGGCGAGATCGGCGACGTCCGCGTCTGGGACCGGGTCGTGCCCCGCGAGGAGATCGAGCGACTGGGGTCCCGCCCCGCCGAACTGGCTGCCGCCTGGGACATCGAGCGGACCGATGACGGCGTGATCCCCGGCCGGGACGGCGACAAGCCGCTCACCCTGCACGGCGGCGCCGGCTTCTACACCCCCGACATCGAGGGCTGCCTCGAAGACCCCGACTGCGTCGACTTCCCGGCGGACGCCCTCGACGGCAACGACCACCTGGCCCTGGACGGTACGGACGACTACGCCGCCACCAGCGGCCCCGTCGTCGACACCGCCGACAGCTTCAGCGCCGGCCTGCGGGTCCGCTTCGCGGACACCACCCCCGACCGGCCGATGACCGTACTGTCGCAGGGCGACGCCGACAGCGACGCCTTCAAGGTCCGCTACGACCCGGCCGAGTCCCAGTGGCAGCTGATCGTCACCGACGGCAGCGGACCGGGCGCCGCCGAGACCGTTGTCGCCGGACCCGGCGCTCCCACCTCGTTCTCCGACGAAGTGGTCGTCGTGTACGACGACTCCGAGGGGCACATCACCCTGTACGTCGACGGCGAGGCCGTGGCCGGCACGGAGTTCAACGCCTCCTGGAACGCCCCGGGCCCGCTCCAGATCGGTCGCGGCCACACCGCTGACAGCGGCTGGGGCGAGTACTTCCACGGTGGGGCGGACACCGTCCGTGTCTTCAGCGGAGCCCTCACCGCGTCCCAGGTGAAGTCGTTCGCCTACCTCTACTGAGGCCCGCGGAAGCAGCCCCCGGGGGTTCTCGATCCCGAACGGGCCGGGGAGGGCCTGACCGCGCCGGGGGGCGTGGTCAGGCCGAGCCCGTCTCCCGTGCCTGGGCCATCGCGTCGAGGCCCGCCAGGAGCTGATCCGGTGTCCGATACCGGTCCTCGGGACTGCGCGCCGTGCACTTGCGGATCACCGCCCGCAACTCGTCCGAGACCGGCAGGACGTCCGGGTCCACGTTCTCCTATGGCGAACGCCCCATCAGGCGCTCCCAGAAGAGCAGGCCGAGGGTGAGGATGTCGGACCGGATGTCCGGGCGATCGCCCACCACCTGCTCGGGCGACAGGTAGCCCGGCGTGCCGATCACCATTCCCGCCACGGTGATCGCTGTGCGTTCCTCACCGCTCTCCAGCACGTGCGCCCAGATCCACGACCACCGCGCCGCGCTGCGGGTGCAGGATCACATTGCTCGGCCGTCCTCCAGGGCCCTGGAAGCCTCCAGTGGTCGGGGCTACGGGCTCTGATAGGTTCCATTGTTCGATCCACCGGCGATGACGTGAATCCGCCAGTGGTACTGGGGGAGGGGGCTCCGTGGGCCGAGTGCCGTCAAGGCTGCGCAAGCCGTTGTTCATAGGTCTGCCGCTCGTGCTGCTCGTCACCGGGGTGGTGTTCTTCTCGGGCGGCGGCGGCCGGTCGGACGAGCGTGGCCATATGGCGGCGAACCGGGCGCAGTTGAAGCGTGCATGTGCGGGGCTGCTGCCGTACGAGGAGCTGCGGGGCCTCGTGCCCGACGACGTCGCGGGCGAGGTGAGTCAGTACGGCACCGTGCTCGATCCCGGTGAGGACAGCCACTCCCTGGTGAACTGCTCCGTCACCTGGCCGGGGCACGGATCGGTGCGGGTGCTGGCCGTCGCGCTCATATCCGAGATGCCGGTGACATTGCGGGCCGAGGAAATCCTGCCCGGCGTCGGCAACGACGGGTACGAGGCGCCCGGACTCACCGGCCGGGTGGACGAGCGCGGGCGGACCTGGGTCGTCGCCGAGTGCCCCGGCGGGCTGGCGGGGCGGGCCCGCGAGGTGTCGGGGATGTATGTCACGGCCGATGTCGATCTGCCCGTTCCCGGCAAGGGGAAGCCGGCCGGGTATCTCTACGACTTCCGTACCGCGGTCCAGGCCGCCAACGGGATCACCGCCGCGCAGAAGTGCGGCGGCTCCCCGCTGAAGCCGCCCACGCGGGTCCTCGACACGTACGAGGCCCATGTCACCAAGGACGCGGACGGCGGCAACATGAAGGTCGTGGGGATCGACGAGCCGGGTCTGGGCGTGAGGAAGTGCCGTGGGGTCGGCAGGCGAGCGGGCTTCCCCGGCAAGTGGACAGCGAGCGGTGATCTGCAGGACTCACGGCTGGTGAGCGTCTGCACCGCCACCGTCCTGGACCGCGAGGACCCGATGGACACCGATCCGACACCACCAGACGGTGCGGTCGTCGAGGTCTCGGCGGCGAGCTGGTCCGGGCCGCTCAGGGAGTCGGCCGACGCCCAGTACCAACGCTCCGGTGACAGCTTCGGCTTCCGCGACGGGAAACGGACCAGGGACATCCCGGACTCGGGGTCGCGCGAACTCGCCCTGTGGGCAGGGTCGGAGTGTGCCGCGGGCAGCACGTACCACCGGGTCACCGTCCGTATGGAGACCAACGACCTCAGTGCGTACATGCTCACTGAGGCGGAGCGGACCAAGTACTCCAAGGACGCCCGCAAGCTGATGGACAGCTATCTCGCCGACCCCGACGGCTGGCCCCGGCAGCAGGGGTGTCATGAATCCAGGATCCTGGGAGAGGTGGAGGGATGGCGGTGAGACGGAACGTCCTGCGGGCGGTCGTGGCCCTGGTCGCAGCGGCCGTCGTCGTCGCCGGGTATCTCCAGGTGCACGGCGACTTCCAGCGCTGGAGGGACGAGTCGGCGCTCGACGGAGCCTGCGACGGCCTGCTCGACCGGAACGTGGTGCGCGGCGTCCTCGGAGCGGGAGCCGTCGAGATCGAGAACGAAAGACGCGGCGCGGGCCTGGTGGGGTGTGAGGTGCACGTCTACGGTGGCCGCGCCGTCGAGATCAGCATCCTCGACACTTCGCAGGCCGGACAGTACCCGAACTCCCTCTTCACGGGCTCTCAGGCAGTGTTCGCCGTGCCGGTCGGCCACGGGTGGTCAGGGCTCTTCGGAGCCGGACGGAAAGACGTCGAAAGGGCGGATCTCTTCAGCGTCACCGAGTACGAGGACGTGACCACGAGTCTGGTCCTGAAGTGCACCGGGACGCGCAGTCCCAAGAGCTTGTACGTATCCGTCACGACAACCGGCGACGCGTCACTGGACGACCCGGCCGAAAGACCGGGGTTCACCAGGATCGCCACCTCCACCGCGTCCAGGGTCTCGAAGGCCCGGCACTGCGGAGCCGAGCTCGGGAAGCCCGTCAGCAGCCTCGGCCTGCCGGTGACCGAGGACGATTACGAGCCGCTCGGTACGGCGGACGGGACCTGCTCCGGCATTCCCGCCGCACACGGGATGGCGATCGCCACCGAGACGGCCCGCGGGGGCGCCCCGCACGAGACGTGCCTGCTCGCCGACGCCGACCACAGGAAGCGCTACGAACTCGAAGCGGACTTCGGCCCCCATGCGCAACAGCAGTTGGTTCTCGCCGCGGAGGATTCGTACGAGGACACACCGAACGCCGACACACCGGACGCCGACACCCCCGCGCATCAGCGCGACCCCGGCGGCCGGATGAGCTGGACATCGGCCAAGTGCCCCGACGGCCGGGCCCTGTTCACCCTGCAGCCGTGGGCCGATACGCGCGAGCGTCTCGATTACCCCAGAAGCGACGCGGACCTCGCCTACGAACGTGCGGCACTGCGGGCCTTCGCCGAGCGCTCGGCGAAGGACCACGGATGCTCCGCCCCGGCCACTCCGTGACATCGCGAGCAGCCGTCCACCGGACTCAGAGCCCGGTGACCCTGGCGCTCGCCGACACCTCGTAGACCAGGGTGACCGTGCGGCGGCCGCCGGGCGGGAGCGGGATGTCCCAGCGGGCGATGCCCTCGGCGTCGACCGCGTCGGGCGCCGGGGAGCACGAACCCTTCCGCAGCCGGATCTCCACCGCAGAGACCTCGGAGACCGGGACCCGCTCCCGCAGGACGACCACCCGCTCGTCCTGCTCCCCGGGGGCGGAGAACCGGGACAGGTGCAGCCGGACCGTGCGGGTGACCACGGTCCGCTGGGTGATCCCGGTGGAGTCGCGGGACTCCTCGGCACGCCGGACCACCCGGTAGTCGTCGCAGCTGCCGAAGGCCAGCTCGGCGGGGGCGCCGGGGGCGGTGAAGTCCAGCGTGCCGCGGCCGCCGAAGCCGCTGCCGCGCACCAGGTCCACGGGCCCGGCCAGCAGCGCGTGGCCGGACAGGTTGTCGAACCGCACCACCTGGGTGACCAGTGGGGACAACTCCGGTGAGCAGGCGTACTCGCTGCGCGCGGCCGTGGTGAAGGCGGAGAGCGGCACCCGGTGGGCGCGGCCGTCACCGGGCACCGAGACCGGCGCGGGGGATCTCAGCACCCGCGCCTCGCCGCCGTCGTCCACCCCCGGCAGACCGAGCACCGGGGCCGGGCCGAGGACCCCGATCTCCTCCTCGCGCAGCTCGACGTCGACCGTGCGGCGTTCCGCCGCGGAGCGGTCCTTGAGGGTCAGCCGGTCCTCGTCCAGCCGTGGCGGATCGGTCGCCAGCGTCGAGCGGGCCGTCGACAGCGTCAGCCGTACGTCCGACCAGTCCTCGCCGGTGCGCTGCCAGACCATCGCGTCGGTCTCCAGCGTCAGGGAGTCCCCGTCGAGCACGACCCGGTAGGCGGGCCGCCACAGCGCACACGGGGTGAGGTGGCTCAGCCGCAGCCCGGCCGGCCCGGCGGCCGCGGCCTCCACGGTCAGCTCGACATGGCCGACCAGCTCGGCCGGCTCCTCCTCGGCGATCCGCATGGCCCGCTCGGCCGCCCCGAGTTCGCTGTGGAGGACGGTCAACCGGGCTTCTGTGAAGCGGAGTTGCTCACCGTGATCGTCGCGTTCGGCGTCCACCCGGTCCAGTTCCCGGGCCCAGCGGGCCCGTTCGGTCTCCCCGGATCCGGCGCCCTCGCCGATTTCCCGCAGCAGATCGGCGGCGAGGCGGCCGAGCAGGTCGAGCCGGGTCTTGAGCCGGTCGCGCCGCTGCTCCAGGGCCTGCCGCTCCTCTTCGAGGGCGTGTACGCGGTGGCGCAGGGCGGAGTCGTCCTCCGTGGGCGGCAGCGGTGCGCGCGGCGTCCAGCTGCGGACGATCCGTACGTCGAGGACGGTCGCGGGGTGCTCAGCGGCCAGCTCGGCATGGAGGGTCCGGTCGACGGCCAGCGCGCTGACCGGTCCGAGACGCAGCCGCTGGACCCCGGCCTCCAGGTCGAGCACGACGGCGCGCTCGACGTGGGCACGGTCCTCGAGACAGGTGACGGCGGTGACGGGGAGGGCGATCGGCTTCGGGGCCGTGGACATGGTGTGTCAGCTCCTGCGGTTGCCGCCGACCAGGGCCTTGCCGGTCGGGATGCGGATCTCGTAACCGCCGTCGAGGGCGGCGGTGGCGCCTGCGGGCAGGTCGAGCCGCCAGACGCGGGTTCCCGGCGCGTGCCGGTCGGGCCCCGTGCCTTCCTCGGGTGCCGTCCAGTCGGCCCGTTCCTCGATCCGGACGTCCGGCTCGGAGGAGACCGGCACCCGTTCGTGGACCTCCACCGTGACGGGCCTCGCGAGCCCGTTGGACAGTTCCACGTGGACGCGGTGGTCGAGCACGGTGGTGTTGTTGCGCAGGCCCGCGGTGGACTCGTGGAGGTTGGTACGGCGGGTGACCCGGATGCCCTCGGCCGGCCCGAGCCCCACCCGGCGGACCCCGCCGGGGGCGAGCGTGGGCAGTGCGGCGGTCAGCAGGTAGTCGTCGTCGACGGTGATCTCCACCGGGCCGGCCAGCAGCGCCTGGTCGGTGGAGTTGGAGAGCACCAGCGTCGCGTACACGGTCTGCTCCACGGACGGCACACAGAGGTACTCGGTACGCAGACCGACCGGGATCTCGCCGACGGTGACGGTGTGCCAGGTGCCGTCCGACGGGATGTCGGCGCGGGCGGCGGCATCGAAGCGGTGGTCGAAGGAGCCCGCCGACTCGCGGGGGCGTACGGCCTGACCGGGCAGCGGCAGCGCGGCCACCGCCTCGGCGCGGCGGCGGTACTCGGCCGCCACCGGGTCGAAGGGGGATCCGGGAAACAGCCGGCCCCTGCGACCGCCCGTCTCCTCGGGGCCGCACAGGACGAGGCCGGCGTAGTCGAGTTCGGCGCCGCTCGGCTGGGGCGGACCGGCTGCCGGTGCCGGTGGGGGCGGCGGCACGGCGCCGCCGGGTGCCGCGGGCGCCATGGCGGCGCCGGGGGCACCCGCGTAGGGCCCGCCGCCGAACGCGGCCGGGGGAGCGCCGTACCCGCCGCTCGGCGGCGGGAACGCGGCCGGTGGAGCGCCGTAGCTCAGCGGGGCCTGGGCCGGGGTCGGTGCGGGCGGCGGGGGAGGCGGCGGTGGCAGAGCCGGCTCGGCCGCGGCGACCGCGAGGGCGTGGCCGCCCACCGACGCAGCGGGTGCCGGGGCCGGGCCGGGACCTGCCGCGTCGTACCCGGAGAACAGGTCGACGAGCCCGGCCGGGGGCTCGCGCCAGCCGGAGGGCGCGGGGGCGGGCTGGCTGCGTCCGATCCGCATCGAGCGGAGCCTCGGCAGGTCGGTGCGGCGCCGGAGATCGGCGGTGG
The DNA here is from genome assembly GCF_042890955.1 of Streptomyces sp. NPDC001933. Classification (NCBI taxonomy): domain Bacteria; kingdom Bacillati; phylum Actinomycetota; class Actinomycetes; order Kitasatosporales; family Streptomycetaceae; genus Streptomyces; species Streptomyces sp. NPDC001933. Next base: position 280,304 of record NZ_JBIASS010000008.1, read on the forward strand.
CCAGGGCGATGCGGACACCGGTCCAGTCCTCGCCGGTCCGCTGGGCGACCGAGGCGCGCAGCATCAGCCTTCCGCTGCCGTCGCCCTGACGGTGACCGAGGCGGTAGGCCGGCACCCAGACGGCGCCCGGCACCCCGTACTCCAGCTCCACCTCCACCTCCGCGTCACCGGTGTCGCTGTCGGTGCCGGCGAGGGTGAGCACCGCGCAGACCGTGGTCTCCACGTGCGCCGACGGCGCGTCGGTGGAGGCCCGCGCGAGCCGGTCGGCGGCGCCTTCGAGCTCGTGCTCGACGGTGCGCAGCGCCTCCTCCAGCTCGACGAGCCGCTTGTGCAGCCCCGCCAGCCGCTCGTCCACGAAGCCGGCGAGCTCCAGCCAGGCGTCGACCGGGGTGCGGCGGTGCGGATCGTCCCGCCTGCGGGGAGGCGGGACCGGGTGGAGAGCCCTGACCTCCTCGATCAGGCTCAGCTGCCGGTCCCGGCGTCCTTGCGCGGCAGCGTGCTCGTCGCTGAGCCGCTCGACCTTGCGCCGCAACTCGTCGGGCGTGCGCGAGCCGACCGGCTCGGCCTCGACCTCCACCCGGGCCTCGGTGACGCGCACCCCGGGGGAGCCGAGGACACCGGCCCGCAGCGAGCCCGGGTCCAGCGAGCGGGGCAGCCCCGTCACCCGCACCCGGCCGTCGGGCGACACGCTGCCCCGGGCCAGGCGCCGGCAGATCGCGCCCTGCGCGTACACCACGACCGAATCGAGGGTCGAGCCCCACCGTTGTGCCGACTCATCCGTCATGTGCTCCGCCCCCAGCCGTGTCCATGCCGAACGCAGCTTACGCCGGGCCGGTCCGGGCGCCCGAGTCGAATCCGGCGGACGGCATGGGTCAGCTCCCTTCGAAGACGGTCCGGGTGCTCGTGACGACGGCGCATCTGCCTGCCGCCCAGCGCAGGGCCATTGCGTGGTCCTCGGCGGAGAAGTCGGCCACCGCGTCGGCCACCACGAAGGCCTGGATGTCCTGCATCCAGGCGTCGCACGCGGTCATGAGGACGCCGATGTGGGCGTAGACGCCGGTGATGACGATCTGGTCGCGGCCCTGTTCACGCAGGCGTTCCAGGAGGTCGGTGCGGACGAAGCCGCTGTACTTCCACTTGGTGAGCACCGTGTCGCCCTCGTCGGGTGCGACGGCCTCGGCGATCGCGGTGGCGTGAGGGTCGGCGGGCAGGCCCGGACCCCAGAAGTCCTGTTGCAGTCCACGCTGTTGTGGGCTCTGGCCACCGGGCTGCGCGGTGTAGAGCACCGGGATGCCGAGTCGCGTCGCCGACCTTTTCAACTCCGCCACGTGCGAAAGCAGTTCGGGGATCGGCGAGGCGGCGGGATCGTAGGCCGACAGGAAGTGGTTCTGCAGATCGTGGACGAGGAGCACCGCGCGTGACGGGTCGACGGTCCATCCGACCCGGTTGGCGGGCAGCTCGTCGGTGGCAGGCATGGGGTACGGGGCGATGGCGGGCAGGGCCATGGTGCGGGGTTCCGTTCAGGGGAGGGTGTTCACGGGAGGGTCAGGCCGACGGAGAGACGGACGCGTTCCGCGTCGACGGAGGCGCGGACGCGTTCCGTGCCGCGGCGGTCCGCAGCGCCTTCTTGGAGATCTTTCCGACACCGGTCTGCGGGAACGCGTCCACGAACTCGACCCGGTCGGGCACCTTGTACGCGGCCAGACCCCGTTCACGTACGAACCCCTTGACGTCCACCGGCTTCAGCGGACCCGTGCCCGGACGCAGGATCACGTACGCGCAGGTGCGTTCGCCCAGGTACGGGTCCGGCTCGGCCACCACGTTGGCATCGTGGACGCAGGGGTGGGCCAGGATGTGGTTCTCCACCTCCTCGGCGGCGATCTTCTCGCCGCCCCGGTTGATCTGGTCCTTGGCGCGGCCCTCCACGACGATGTGACCGCTGGGGGTGACCCGGACGACATCGCCCGTGCGGTAGAAGCCGTCCTCGGTGAACGATCGGGCGTTTTGTTCCGGCGCCCGCCAGTAGCCGCGGATCGTGTAGGGCCCGCGCGTGAGCAGGTGGCCCGTTTCGCCCGGTGCGACCTCCTGGTCCTCGTCGTCGACGACCAGGATCTCGTCGTCCGGTGAGATGGGCCGCCCCTGGGTGGTGACGATCAGCTCGACCGGGTCGTCCAGCCGGGTGTAGTTGACCAGGCCCTCGGCCATGCCGAAGACCTGCTGCAAGGTGCAGCCGAGCGCCGGCCGGACCCGACGCGCGGCCTCCTCGCTGAACTTGGCGCCACCCACCAGCAGGACGTCGAGGCTGCTGAGGTCGTGCGGGGTGGCGGTGGCCGCCCGGGTCCAGAGCAGGGCCAGTGGCGGGACCAGTCCGGTGAGGGTGACCCGTTCCCGTTCGATCAGCGGGAAGGCCACCTCGGGGGAGGGGCGCGGGCACAGCACCACGCGGCCTCCGGCGTAGAGCGTGCCGAGCGAACCGGGGGAGGAGAGCGGGAAGTTGTGGGCCGCGGGCAGCGCGCAGAGGTAGACGCTGTCCTCGTCGACCCCGCAGATCTCGTTGGAGCCGCGGAGCGAGTAGATGTAGTCGTCGTGGGTGCGCGGAATCAGTTTCGGTAGGCCGGTGCTGCCGCCGGAGAGCTGGAGGAAGGCCAGGTCGTCCGGGCGCGGAGCATCGTGTCCGACCGGGTCCTGCGCCACGTCGGACAGCGCCTCGAACCCGCCCGGGTCCCCGGCGGCGACGAACACGTGCCGCAGCGCGGGTGCGCCGGTGCGGGCGCGGGCCGCCAGTTCGCGGTAGTCGTAGCCGTCGTGTTCCGCCGCGACGACGTACGCGACCGCCTCGGTGAACTCGCAGAAGTACGAGATCTCGCTCTCGCGGTGGGCCGGCAGGGCGAAGACGGGCAGCGCGCCGATCCGGAACAGTGCGAAGACGACCTCGAAGAACTCCGCGGCATTGGGCAGTTGGACCACCACCCGGTCGCCCTTGGTGATGTTCCGGGCAAGGAATCCGGCGGCCAGCCGGTCGGCGCGCCGGTCCAGTTCCGCGTAGCTCCACCGGGTTCCCGCGACCGGGTCGACCACGGCGATCCGGTCCGGGTGCGCCTCGGCGCGCTCCCGGAGCATGGAGCCGAACGTCTCGCCGCGCCACCAGCCCGCGGCCCGGTACTGCTCGGCGAACTCGGACGGCCAGGTGGGAGCGGAGTGCGGGCTCACAGTTCGGCCCCCACGGCGCTGAGGAAGGTACGGAACTTGGCCGCCGTCTCGGCGGTCTCCGCCTCGGGCACGGACGCCGCCACGATGCCGGCGCCCGCGTAGAGGCGCAGTGTGCGTTCCTCGGCCTCGGCGCAGCGGATCGTGACGACCCACTCGCCGTCGCCCCGGGCGTCGCCCCAGCCCACCATCCCGGTGAAGAAGCCGCGGTCGAACGGCTCGGTCTCCGCGATGATCTGCCGGGCCGTCGCGGTGGGGGTGCCGCACACGGCCGGGGTCGGGTGCAGGGCACGGGCCAGGGCCAGGGCCGAGACGTCGGGGGAGGCGAGCGTGCCGGTGACCGTGGTGGACAGGTGCCACATGGTGGCGGTACGGATCAGTGTCGGCCGGGCCGGGACGGTCAGTTCCGCGCAGTGCGGGGCCAGGGCCTGGTGGACGGCGTCCACCACGACGGCGTGCTCGTGCAGGTCCTTCGCGGACTCCAGCAGCGTGGCGGCGCGGCGGACGTCCTCGGCCAGGTCGGCGCTGCGCGGGGTGGACCCGGCGAGCGGATTGGCGACCACGCGCTGTCCCTGCCGGGAGACCAGCAGTTCCGGACTGGCGCCGATGAGGGTGCGTCCGTCCCCGGCCGGCAGGGCGAAGGTGTGGCCGGTGGGGTCGCGGCGGGCCAGGCGCTGGAGCATCCCGGGCAGGTCGAGCGGGGCGGGTGAGGTGAGTTCGAGGGTGCGGGCGAGCACCACCTTGCTGAACTCCCCGCGCCACATGCGCTCCACGGCCGAGGCGACGCCCGCTCCGTAGACCTCGGGTTCGGGGAACGGGCGTATCCGCCAGTCCGCCGGGCCGGTGACGTCGGCGGGCAGGGCGATCAGCGGGTCGGAGGCGAGCGGGGGCGCGATGCGCAGCGCCGCCGGCACGCTCAGGGCGGCCGGTGCTTCGTGGTCGAACGGGATGGCGCCGATGACCACGGGCGATTCCTGCCCGGCCGCGGCGGCCTCGGCCAGGGTGGCGTCCACCCGCTCGCCCAGGGGCCGCGCGTCGTCGGGTACGCGGCGTGCCGCGCCGTGGGCCAGCAGGGTGCGGCCGGGGGTGGCGAGGAAGTGGTCGCCCGGGGTGTAGGAGTCCAGGAGCGAGGTGGCGGCGCCTACGGCCGGGTGGCCCGGGTGGGCCGGATCTGCCGGGGGTAGGTGCGTGGCGACCTGGGAAGCCGTCGACACGGTGACTCCATTCTCGATGGTTCTGCCAGAGGGGGTGGGGAGTTGCGGGTGGTTCAGCGCAGGGTCGCGCCGCCGTCGACGTACAGCTCCTGCATGGTGATGTGGCGGGCGCGGTCCGAGGCGAGGAACGCGACGGCGTCGGCGATGTCCTCGGGGGCGGCGATCCGGCCCAGCGGGATGCCGGTGCGGTAGGTCGCCGGGTCTCCGTCGATGACGCGCTGTTCGGCGTCGGAGCCGGTCCACAGGGCGCGTTGCATGGCCGTGTCGGTGGATCCGGGTGCGACGACGTTGCACCGTACGCCGCTGCGGGCGAGTTCGAGGCCCAGGCATTTGGTGAACATGACCGCCGCGGCCTTCGAAGCGGCGTAGGCGGCCATGCCGGTGCGGGGGATCCCGGCGGCGTTGGAACCGACGGTGACGACACAGCCGTTGCCCCGGCCGGCCATCAGCGGTGCGACGGTCTGCGAGGTGTGCAGGACTCCGTCGGTGTTCACCGCGAAGGTGTCCGACCAGTCCTCGGCGCGGAGTTCGGTGGCGGGGCCGGGACGCAGGACGCCCGCGACGTTCACGAGTACGTCGATGGGGCCGAGTTCGCGCTCGGTCCGGGCCACGGTGCGCTCCACCGAGGACCGGTCGGTGACGTCCATGACGTACGGCTCCAGACGGCCCGTCGGGCGCTCGCTCCCCGGGTTCTCCGCCTGCCGCCGGTTCCATCCGGCGGCCAGGGCGTCGATGCCGTCCCACGCGCGGTCGGTGGCGGCCACCTTGGCGCCGAGGCCGGCGAACAGCTCGGCGACAGCCGCCCCGATGCCCTGTGCGGCACCGGTGACCAGGACAGTACGACCGTCGAACTCGCCGCTTCTGCCCGATATGTGGACAGGTGTGAGGTCAGGCATGAGCAACCTCCGTTCGGGAAAGTTAGGTAAGGGTAACCTAACTTAAATCGAGCGAAGGGGGTGCGGGGTTCGGGTTCGCGGCGACCTGACGGGCGGTCCGGCAGGGGGAGTTGGGGTGCGGGCGCCTCCTGGCGTCGGGGTAGGTGCCCTGCGGTCGGCGCTTATAAGTTAGGTTAGCCTTGCCTTATTGTGAGCGGCGTCGGTCCTCCGGCGTGACTCGTCATGGACCGTGGCGAACAGGCCCGCACCACCGCCGGGCGGCCGGTGCGGCCGTCGACCTCTCCCGTGCACGCCATGACCGGGCGTGCACGGACGTCGCCCCGCGCCGTGGCGTCGTACCCCCATCACCGCCGACGCGTCGACCGCGCTGCCGGCATCCATCTCCGCAGGAGCAACCCGATGAATCAGACCTTGTCGCCCGAACGCGTCCGTGCGGACGTCGCGGAACTCCTCGGGTGCGACCCCGCCGGGATCGAACCCGAGGAGAACCTCGTCGACCTCGGCCTGGACTCGGTGCGGATCATGGTCCTGGTCGACCGCTGGCGTGGTGCGGGAGCGTCCGCTCTGGAGTTCGCCGACCTGGCCGAGCAGCCCGAACTGGGGCACTGGACCGAGCTGTTGACGGGTGGTGCCGCATGAGCCGGGTCGACCACCGGCACCGGCACCTGGACCGGATCGCGGAGGTCCGGGCGGGCCGCCACGCCGAGAAGGTGGGCTACCCGATCGGCATCCGGGCGACCGAGGTCGTACGCACCGCCATGGTCGGCGCCGGCCTGCTGCGGGTGACCCTGGGCGGGCCCGGCACCGAGGGGTTCGAGGCCCACGCGCCGGACGAACACGTGAAACTGCTCTTCCCGGATCCGGACGGCTCGCTGCGACTGCCCGAGCGGAACGGGCTGATGCTGAGCTGGCCGCGACCGGCATCCGTCTCCCGGGAGTACACCGTGCGCCGTCACGACCCGGTCGCGGGCGAGATCGACATCGACGTCGCCCTGCACGACGGCGGCCTCGCCTCGGAATGGGCGCATGGGGCCAGGCCCGGCGACATCATGCACATCGCGGGGCCGCCCGGCGGGATGATCGTCCCGCACAGCTACGACCGCTATCTGCTCGCGGGCGACATCACGGCCCTGCCCGCGATCGCGCGATGGCTGGAGGAACTGCCCAGGGGCTCGAAGGGCTGGGCGTTCGTCGAAGTCGTCGACGCCGCGCAGGAGATCGAGCTGTCCGCGCCCGAGGGCGTGGAGGTGCGCTGGCTGCACCGTGGCGACCGGCCGGCCGGAACCGGCGACGCGCTGGCGCGGGCCGTGACCGCGGTGACGGTGCCCGAGGGGGAGCGGGTGTACGTGTGGGCCGCGGGCGAGGCGGGGCAGATCAAGCCGCTGCGCCGCTGGGCCCGCGACGAACTGCGGCTGGAGAAGGCCGACAGCGACATCACCGGTTACTGGAAGCGCGGCGTCGCCGACTTCGACGAGGACGACCACTGAACGAGGCCGGGCAGGGGGCGGGCGTGACGCCGCTCTCCGGTTCGTCCTGACTCAAAGGCCATCAAGCGTGGTGAGCCTTACCCAATTGGCAAGGAGCTTTTCATGTCCATACGCAGATCGTCCGGCCTGGTCGGAGCCGCATCGCTGGCCCTGGTCCTGACCGGCTGCGGGTTCTCGTCGGAGAGCGGGTCGGACGCCTCGGACAAGGGCGCGACCAGGGTGTTCGCCGCGGACAACGGCAAGATCACCATCCCGGCCTCCCCGAAGCGCGTGGTGGCCACCGGCTATGCCGTGCCCGCCCTCATCGAGGCCGACGCACCGCTGGTCGGGATCTCGTCGTGGAAGCGCGGCGAGCCGATGATGTCCAAGGAGGACCTGGCCGAGTACAAGAAGCTCCCCAAGGTGGCGGGGGAGCAGGCGGCCGAGACCAACTACGAGGCCGTCGCCGAGGCCGACCCCGACCTCATCGTCATCGGTGTGCCCGCCCCCGTGCTCGGCGACATCGACGTCAAGCGGCTGGAGTCCATCGCACCGGTCGTGGCGATCGGCCCGACCGTGCCGTCCGCCTGGCGCGAACTGTCCCGCAAGCAGTCCGACGCCGCGGGCTCGCTCAAGCAGTTCGACGCCGCGAAGGACACGTACGAGGACCGGGCCGCGGAGCTGGCCAAGAAGTACGAGGACGTGCTGCCCCAGCTCGAGCTGGGCCACGCCGGCGCGTACGGGGACGCCGCCAAGGGCACCTTCCAGCGCGAGTTCAACGGTTCGTGGGGCACCAACATCGCCGAGGACCTCGGCGCGGAGTACTACGGCAAGGTCAAGAAGCCCGGCCCCGGTTCGCAATCGGTCAGCGAGTACCCCTCCATCGAGGAGCTCCCGGCCGCCTTCCGCGAGGCCGATGTCCTGACGTACTCGGTCAACGCCGACGGCAGCGTCCCCAAGTCCGTCCAGTACGTCCTGGACTCGAAGCTCTGGAAGAACCTGCCCGCCGTCAAGGCGGGGAAGGCATTCCCGTTCCGCTACACCGAGGCCGCGACCTACGGCGAGGCCGTTCAGACCCTGGACGCGATCGACGAGTCGCTCGCTCCGCTGCTGAACCGGTGACCGTCGCGGGCCGCGCCTCCCGGACGGCGGGAACCGGGCGAGCCGGGCCACGGATCGGCCTGCTCGTCGGCGGACTGCTGCTGCTGGCGGCGATCGCCGTGATCGGCATGGGCGTCGGGGCCCGCCACGTTCCGCCCGCCGAGGTCGTGCGGGCACTCTTCGACCACCGGGGCACCGACGACCAGGTGATCGTGCACGACATCCGGGCGCCGCGCGCACTGCTGGCCATCGCGGTGGGCGCCGCGCTCGCGGTGGCCGGCGCGCTGATCCAGACGCTGGCCCGGAACCCGCTGGCCGAGCCCGGCATCCTCGGGGTCACCGCGGGCGCCGGATTCGCCGTCACCGTCGGCTCGGCGCTCGGGCTGGCCGGCGGACAGGCGGGCGAACTGGGCTTCGCGATCGCCGGATCCGTGCTCGCGGCGCTGCTGGTTGCCGCGGTCGGGCAGCGCTCACCGCTGCGCCTGGTACTCACCGGCGTGGCCCTGACCGCGGTACTGGGCGGCGTCGCGCTGGGCATGCGGCTGATGCTCCCGGACGTCTTCGACGCCTACCGGTTCTGGTCGGTCGGATCACTCGCGGGCCGTGAACAGGCGCCGCTGGCCCTGCCGTTGACCGCGATCGCCGTGGCCCTGCTCGGCGCGCTGCTGCTGAGCCGGGCACTGAACGCCCTGACGCTGGGGGAGAACGTGGCACACACACTGGGTGCGGGCGTGGGCCGGGTACGGGCCGCCGCCCTGGTGCTGATCACGGTGCTCAGCGGGGCGGCGACGGCGGTGGCCGGGCCGATCCTCTTCGTCGGACTGATCGTGCCGCACCTGGCACGCAGGCCGGCGGCGGGCTCGGTCCCGTGGCTGATCCTCTACACGATGGTGCTGGGGCCGATCCTGCTCCTGGCCGCCGACATCGGGGCGCGGGTCCTGCTGCCCACCGGCGAGGTGCCGGTGGCCGTCGTGACCGCGTTCCTCGGCGGCCCCATGCTGATCTGGGCCGTCCGCCGGCACGGGGCGGGGTCGCTGTGACCGTACTCGTACCGAGGGCCGGGCGCCGCACCCTGCTGCTCTGCGCCGTGCTGATCCCTCTGATGCTGGGCCTGAGCCTGCTCGGGCTGTGTTACGGGGCGTCATGGTCCACCCCCGGCGAGGTGTTCGCCGCGCTCACCGGGACGGACCGCTCCGTGGTGATCCGGGACTGGCGGCTGCCGCGCGTACTGGCCGGGCTGGTCTTCGGCGCCGCGCTCGGTGTGGCGGGGGCGATCTTCCAGAACCTCACCCGCAACCCGATGGGCAGCCCGGACGTCATCGGTCTCGACGCGGGCGCCTACACCGGCGCCCTGGTCGCCCTCACCGTACTCTCGGGCACCTCCGCGCAACTCGCCGTCGGCTCGGTGCTCGGCGGGCTGGCCGTCGCCGCCGCCATCTACCTGCTGTCGTACGAACGGGGCTTCTCCGGGCTCCGGTTGGTGGTCATCGGCATCGCGTTCAACGCGATGGTGACCGCGGTCAACTCCTGGATCGTGCTGCGCGCCGAGCTGGAGGTGGCGATCGCCGCCGTCGGCTGGAGCGCAGGCTCGCTCAACGGAGTGGGCTGGGCCGACCTGGGGATCCCGTTCACGGTGATCGCCGTACTGCTGGCCCTGATGGCCTCGCGGGCGCACGCCATGCACCAGGCGTCGCTCGGCGACGCGGTCGCGGTGACCACCGGCGTCGGGATCGACCGGCTGCGGCTGCTGATGGTGCTGGTCGGCGTCGGCTGCACGGCCACGGTGACCGCGGTAGCCGGCCCGATCGCATTCATCGCCCTGGCCGCCCCGCAGATCGGCCGCAGACTCGCGGGCGCCGCCGGAGTACCGCTGCTCCCGGCCGCCCTGACCGGGGCCGTACTGCTCCTGGGCGCCGACCTGATCGCCCAGATGCTGCTGGCGCCCGTCGCGCTGCCCGTCGGCGTGGTGAGCACCGCGATCGGCGGCTGCTACCTGATCTGGCTGCTGACCAAGGAGGTGAGGCGCGCGTGACCGCACGCCTGACGGCGCGGGACATCACCCTGCGCCACGGAGACCGGGTCGTCTCGACCCGGCTGAGCATCGACGTCCCCGACGGCGCGTTCACCGCCATCGTCGGCCCCAACGCCTGTGGGAAGTCGACCCTGTTGAGCGCGCTGGTCCGGCTGCTGCGCCCGGACTCCGGGCAGGTGGAGTTCGACGGCCGCGAGGTCGGCCGCTACGCCACCAAGGCACTGGCCAGGCAACTCGGCTTCCTGCCGCAGGATCCGCTGGCACCCGACGACATCAGGGTCCGGCAACTCGTGGGCCGGGGACGGTTCCCGCACCAGTCGATGCTGGCCCTTTGGTCGCCGGACGACGAGGGGGCCGTCGACACGGCGATGGCCGCAGCCGGCGTCGGCGAGCTGGGGGACCGGCCGGTGCGGGAGCTGTCCGGCGGACAGCGGCAACGGGTGTGGATGGCCATGGTGCTCGCCCAGCAGACGCCGTACCTGCTGCTCGACGAACCCACGTCGTTCCTGGACATCACCCACCAGTACCAACTGCTCGGCCTGCTCGCCCGGCTGCGCGACGAGGGCCGCACGGTGGTCGCGGTCCTGCACGACATCAACCAGGCATGCCGGTTCGCCGACCACCTGATCGCCATGAAGGACGGCCGCGTCATCGCCGAGGGCGAGCCCGGGGACGTCGTGGACGCCGCGCTGATCAAGGACGTCTTCGACCTGCCGAGCGTCATCGTCCCCGACCCGGTGACCGGCACACCGATGGTCGTTCCCACACTTCTAGGAGACTGAGTTGAGCACCACAAGCGCCTCCTCGGACGGCCTGCTCGCCCTGACCGGCGCCCAGACGGGCATCTGGAACGCGCAGCGCCTCGAACCCGATTCGCCCTACTACCTGGTCGGCGACGTGGTGGAGATATCCGGCGGCGAACCGGTCGACGTGGACGCGCTGGCCGAAGCGGTCCGGGCGACCACCGAAGAGGCCGAGACCCTGCGACTGCGGGTGTACGACACCCCCGACGGGCCGCGCCAGGCGGTGAGCGGGGAACCGGTCGGGCCGCCCGAGGTGATCGACGTCAGCGGCGCGGCCGACCCAGCGGCCGCGGCCCACGCGCTCGTCGAGGACGAGCGGGGGCGGGCCGCCGAAGCATGCCGGGGGATGGTCGACCGGGCGCTCTGCTCACGTACCGTCATCAAGCTCTCGGACCACGAGGTCTGGTACACCCAGCTCGGCCACCACCTGGTCTTCGACGGCTACACCGCCTCCCTGCTCGCCCGCCGCACCGCCGCCCGCTACACCGCCCTGGTGCGCGGGACCGAACCTCCCCGGTCGACGTTCGGCCGGTTCGCCGACCTCGTCGCCGCCGACCGGGCCTACCGGGACAGCGACCGGAGCGCCGAGGACCGCGCGTACTGGGTCGAGCGGTTCACCCCGCTGCCCGACCTCGACGAACCCGGTGAGTTCGCCGCCGCCGGTCTGCCCGGCCGCACCCTGACCGCCCGCGCCGTCATCGCCCCCGAGGAGACGGCCCGGCTGCGCGCCTTCGCCGACCGGGCCGGCGTCACATGGGGCGAGGCGCTGATCGCCGGCTACGCCGCCTTCCTGCACCGCATGCTGGGCCGCACCGACGTGGTGTTCGCGCTGCCCCTGATGTGCCGGACCGGCTCGACCGAACTGCGCACCCCCGCCATGGCCGTCAACGTGCTGCCGCTGCGGGTGACCGTGCGCGCCGGGGACGACCTCGTGGAACTGAGCCGACGGGTCTCCACCGCCATGCGCGAGATGCGCGACCATCAGCGCTACCGGGGCGAGGATCTGCCCCGGGACCTCGCGGCGCCCGGCGCGGGCGCGCTGCTGCACGGGCGCGGGATCAACCTCAAGGCGTTCGACCTGGCGCTCGACTTCGCCGGGGCCACGGGTGTGATGCGTAACGTCGCGGGCGGTCCGCCGGAGGACATGGGCCTCAGCGTCCTGCCGACCCGTGACGGCGGGCTGCTGCTCGGCTTCGAGGTCGACGCCCGGTCCAAGGACCAGGCCGCTGTCGACGGCCTGCTCGCCGGGCTGCGGGCGCTGCTGTCCGGGCTGACCGGCGGCCTGCCCGTCGGGAGGATCGCCCTGACCGACGACGTGGACCAACTGCTCGCCGACCGGTGCCCGCCCGCGCTGCCCGGCACACCGGTGGACGTGCCGGCCGCCTTCGACGCGATGGCCGCCGCCGGCCCCGGGCACACCGCCCTGGTCTGCGGGGACGACCGCCTTTCCGCAGCCGGACTGGCGGACCGGGTGCACCGGTTGGCCCGCGCCCTGCGGGCGCGCGGGATCGGGGCCGACGACATCGTGGCGCTCGCGCTGCCGCGCTCGGCCGACTCGGTGATCGCCCTGCTGGCCGTGCTGGACGCGGGCGCCGCGTTCCAGCCCCTGGACGTGGCGTACCCGCCCGAGCGGCTGCGCGAGCTGATCGACGACACCCGCCCCGCGCTGGTACTGACCGACGGGGCGATCGACGGACTGCCGTGGCACACCCTGCTCGCCGAGGCCGCCGGGCTGTCCGGAGCGCCCCTGACCGCCGGTGAACTGGCCGAGCCCCGGCACCCCGAGCACCTCGCCTACGTGATCCACACCTCCGGGTCCACCGGACGCCCCAAGGGCGTACTCGGCCGGGCCGGCGGCCTGGCCGCGCTGCTGCACCACCAGCGGTCCACCGTCGTCGCCGAGGCCGAGCGGGCCGCGGGCAGGCGGCTGCGCGCCGCGCACACCTACTCGTTCGCCTTCGACTCCGCGCTCGACCACCTGGTGTGGCTGCTGTGCGGGCACGAACTGCACGTCTACGGCACCGAGACCACGCGCGACGCCGACGCCCTGCTCGCCGCCTACGCCCGCGACGGCATCGACATCGTGGACACCACACCGTCCATGGCCTCGCCACTGGTCGACGGCGGCCTGCTGGAGCTGCGGCCCACGCTCCTGGTCCTCGGCGGAGAAGCCACCCCGCCCGCGCTGTGGCGGCGGGTCGCCGCATCGGGGATCACCGCACGCAACATCTACGGGCCGACCGAGGCGACCGTGGACAGCACCACCGCACGGATCGAGGGCGACGAGCCGACCATCGGCCACCCGCTCGCGGGCACCCGGACCTACCTCCTGGACAGCGCGCTGCAGCCGGTGCCGCACGGCACGGCGGGCGAACTGTACCTGGCCGGGCCGCACCTGGCCCGCGGCTACCTCGGCCGGCCCGGGGCGAGCGCCGAGCGCTTCGTCGCCGACCCCTTCGGTGCGCCGGGTCAGCGGATGTACCGCACCGGCGACCTGGCCCGCTGGGTGCCGGGCCGGGGCCTGGAGTACCTGGGCCGGGGCGACGGACAGGTCAAGATCCGTGGCCACCGGGTGGAGACCGGCGAGGTCGAGGCGGCGCTGGCCGCGGTGCCCGGGGTGACGGCGGCGGCCGCCGCGGTGCGGTCGTCCCGGCTGGTCGGCTACCTCGTGTCCGCCTCGGTCACCGGGGACGAGGCACGTGCCCGCCTGGCCGAGCGGCTGCCCGAACACCTGGTGCCCGCGGCGGTGGTGGTGCTGGACCGGCTGCCGGTCACGCCCAACGGCAAGCTCGACCGCGCCGCCCTGCCCGCGCCCGCCCTGCACAGCGGCGGCCGGAAGCCGCGCACCGAGCGGGAACGGCTGCTCTGCGGGGTCCTCGCCGAGGCGCTCGGCGTCGAACGGGTCGGTGTGGACGACGACTTCTACGCGCTGGGCGGGGACAGCATCACCGCGATCACCGTCAGCAGCAGACTGCGCGCGGCGGGCCTCGGACTGCGGCCCCGGGATCTGCTGGCGCGCCGCAGCTTCGCCGCCCTGGCGGCCTCCGCCGAGCTGCTGTCGCAGACCCCGGAGCCGGTGGACGACCCGACCGGGCCCGTACCCGCCCCGCCGATCACGCGCGGCCTGCTCGACCCGCACCCCGACGTGGACGTCGTCGCCGGGTACGCGCAGTGGACCGCCCTGCATGTCGACGGACTCGACCGCGACGACCTGGTCACGGGTGTGCAGACGGTGCTCGACCACCACGACGCGCTGCGGCTGCGGGCGGGCGACGGCCTGGAGGTACTGCCCCGGGGCCTGGTGCGGGCGGTCGTCGACGAGGTCCACGGCGATGAAGTGACCGCCCTGGCCCGGCGGCTGGCGGGCGAACTCGACCCGCGCTCCGGCGACTTGCTGCGAGCGGCCCTGCTCCGCACCGGCGACGACGCCCCGGACCGGCTGGTCGTCGTCGTGCACCACCTCGCCATGGACGGCGTGTCCTGGCGCATCCTGTTGCCCGACCTGCACAAGGCCTGCACGGGCGGCACACTCGAACCGGTCGGGGCTTCCTGGCGGCATCACGCCCAACTCCTCGCCCGTCAGGGGGAATCAGGCGCACGGCGTGGCGAACTCGACCACTGGCGGACCGCGCTCGGCGCCGCGTCCCGGCTGGGCGCCCGGCCGCTGGACCCGGCGCGCGACAAGGTGTCGACCGCCCACCGGTCGGTCACCGTGGCCTCGGCCGAGGCCACCGAGGCGCTGCTGACCACCCTGCCCGCGGCCTACCGGGCCGGTGTCGACGAGGTGCTGCTGGCCGCGCTCGTGCTCGCCCTGCGGGGCTGGGGCCTGCGCGACGACGCGGTGACCGTGTCGTTGGAGGGCCACGGCCGTGAACACCTCGACCTGGCCCGTACCGTCGGCTGGTTCACCAGCGAGTACCCGGTGCGTGTTCCCGCCTCCGACGACGTGGGGCGGACGCTGAGGGCCGCCAAGGAGGTGCGGCGCGCCGTCCCCGACGGCGGTGTCGGCCACGGCGTCCTGCGCCACCTCGACCCGGAGGCCGGCCGCGAACTCGCGGCCACCCCGCCACCGGACGTGCTGCTCAACTACCTGGGCAGGTTCGCACCGCTGCCCGCGACCGGCTGGCGCCTGCCCGAGCAGGACGCCTTCTCCGTGATCGAGCCCGGCGCCAAGGCCCTGGAACAGGTGCTGGCGCTCAACTGCTTCGTCCACGAGGAGGGTGCGCCACGGCTCGCCGTCGAGTGGACCGCCGCGACCGGGGTGCTCGGCACCGAAGCCGTGTCGGCCCTTCAGCAGGCCTGGGCGGCGGCGCTGGACGCGCTGGCCGCGCACGCGCTGCACACCGAGGGCGGGCTCACCCCCTCGGACATCCCGCTGGCCGGCCTCGACCAGGCGGCCATCGACGCCCTCGAACGCACCGGCCGCATCGACGACGTACTCCCCGCCACACCCCTGCAGGTCGGGCTGTCCTTCCATACCCTGGTCCGCGACGACCGGGCCACCGACGTCTACGTCGTCCAGGCCGTGACCACCCTGGTCGGCGAGCTGGACCCGGACCGGATGGCCGAGGCGGCACGCGAACTGCTGCGCCGCCACCCCGCTCTGCGGGTCCACCTGGCCACGGCCGGAGACTCCGTGGTGCAGGTGATCCCCGCCGAAGTCGCCCTGGAATGGCGGGAGGACGACCGGTTCCCCGAAGCGGCCCGCGCCGATCTGGAGCGCCCGTTCGACCCGGTCCGGCCGCCGCTGATCCGCTTCCTGCTCTCCCGGGTCGGGCCCGCCGAGCACAGGCTCGTGATCACCAACCACCACGCCCTGCTCGACGGCTGGTCCATGCCGCTGGTCGGGCGCACCCTGCTCGCCGTCTACGCCGAGCTGGGCGGCGGCCCCGCCGCACCTTCCGCCCCACCGCTGTCGGAGTACTTCCGCTGGCTGGCGGGCCGGGACCGGGAGGCGTCGCTCACCGCGTGGCGGGACGCGCTGGCGGGCGTCGACGACGCGACCCGGCTGGCACCCGCGAGCAACGGCACCGCCGTCGAGCGGCCCGGCCGCGAAACCGTCCGGCTGGGGCGCGAGTTCAGCGACCGGCTGCGCGCGTTCGCCCGCGAGCGGGGCGTCACCCTGACGACGGTGCTCCAGACGGCCTGGGGCCTGCTGCTGGGCAGGCTCACCGGCCGCCGCGACGTCGTGTTCGGCTGTCCGGTGTCCGGGCGGCCCGCCGAGGTCGACGGCGTGGAGTCGATGATCGGACAGCTCGGCACCACGATCCCGGTGCGCGTGCGGCACACCCAGGACGAGACCGTGCTGGACCTCATGGCACGGGTGCACGCCGAGAGCGTCGTACTGGCCGAGCACCACCACGTGGGGCTGCCCGCGATCCAGCGGGCGGCCGGCATCGGTGAACTCTTCGACACGATGCTGGTCATGGAGAACTTCCCGCTCTCCAGCCGGAAGCGCACTCCGCTCACCCCCGGGCTCGACCTGGCCGGGGTGGACATCACCGACGCCACGCACTACGCGCTGACCGTCATCGTGATCCCGGACGAGGAGATCACCATCGGCCTCGGCCACCAGCCGCGCGCCTTCACCCGGGAGACCGTGCGCGACTACGGCCGCTGGCTGCACAACCTGCTGCGGGAGATCGTCGACGACCCGGCACGGCCCGCGCTCCGGCTGCCCGCGCTCGACCCCGACGAGCGGGCCCGGATGCTGCGCACCGGCACCGCCGCCGTCCCCGCCAGGGAACGCGGCCACTGGCTGGACGAGTTCGCCGCCCAGGTGGACCGCAGGCCCGAGGCCGAGGCCCTGGTCTGCCGCGAACGCAGCCTGAGCTACGTGGAGTTGGACCACGAGGCCAATCGCCTCGCCCATGCGCTGATCGCGCACGGGGTGCGGCCCCAGGACCCGGTCGCGGTCCTGCTCGGACGCGACATCGAGATGACCGTGGCCCTGTTCGGCGTGGCCAGGGCCGGCGCCGTGTACGTACCGATGGACGCGAGCTACCCCCGGGAACGGCTGGCCTACATGTTCGACGACATCGCCCCGGCCGCCGCCGTGACGACCGGCGCCGAACTGCCCGTCGACCGCGACATCCCCGTCCTGCGGCTGGACGACCCCGCCACCCTCGCCGGCGTACCGGAAACCGACCCGGCCGAGGCACGCGAGAGGCTCACCGAGGACGCCCTCGCCTACGTCATCTACACCTCGGGAACCACCGGGCGTCCCAAGGGAGTCGGCGTCACCCACCGGGGCGTGCCCGACCTGATCGCGCTCCAGGAGGAGGTCGTCGGGGTCACCGAGCACGACCGGTACCTGCACTTCGCGTCGACCGGCTTCGACGTCGCGTTCTGGCAGACCATGGTGCCGCTGCTCTCCGGCGGTACATCCGTGATCGCGCCCGAGGAGGTGCGCGTACCCGGCGACGAACTGCTCGACTACATCGTCGAGCACCGGGTGACCGGAGTGAACCTGCTCCCGTCGTTCCTGGCCGCGATGCCCGACGACCGCACCGTCGGCCCCGACGTCTTCTTCGTCGTCGGCGCCGAGCGCCTCGACCCCGAACTGGCGCGGCGCTGGGGCACGGGCCGCAGGGCGCTGTTCAACGCCTACGGGCCGACCGAGGTCACCATCAACGCCACGACGTGGCACTACGACCCGGACGACGAGGGACCGCTGCCGATCGGCCGCCCCGACCCCAACGTCCGTGCCTATGTCCTCGACGGCGGGCTCCAACCGGCCGGCGTCGGCGTGACCGGCGAGCTGTACCTCGCCGGGCCGAGCCTGGCCCGCGGCTACCTCGGCCGCCCCGGCCTGACCGCCGCCGCGTTCGTGGCCGACCCGTTCGGCCCGCCGGGCGAGCGGATGTACCGCACGGGCGACCTGGTGCGGTGGCGCCCGGACGGACAGCTGGTGTTCCTCGGCCGCGCCGACCACCAGGTCAAGGTCCGCGGCTTCCGGGTCGAGCTGGGCGAGATCGAGTCCACGCTGACCGGCCACCCCGACGTACGCGCCTGCGCCGTGATCATGCGGGAAGGCAGGCTCGTCGGCTATGTCATCCCGGCCGACGGCGCCGAACCGGACGCCGCGCGGCTGCGCGAGTACCTGGCCGCGGAACTTCCCGACCACATGGTGCCGACGGTGCTCGTGCCCATCGACCGGCTGCCGCTGAGCCCCGGCGGCAAGCTCGACGCCGCCGCGCTGCCGGTCCCCGAGACCGTGACCGCCGCGCGGCGCGAACCGGCCACCGAGGCCGAGACATTGCTGCTGGACGTGTTCCGGGACGTCCTGGGCACCGACGGAATCGGCCCCGACGACGACTTCTTCGCCGTCGGCGGGGACAGCATCGTCTCGCTGCAAGTGGTGTCGCGGGCCCGGCGCCGGGGACTCGGCCTGAGCGCGCGGGACGTGTTCGAGGGCGCGACGGTCGCCGGGATCGCGGCGCGGGCCCGCGCACTCGACGCCGGTGACGCACCCGCGACCGGCGACGCACCGCTGACCCCGGTCATGCGGGACCTGCTGCGCCGGGCGGGGGCCGCCGCGGACGGCTTCTGCCAGTGGGTGGAGATCTGCGTCCCGCCCGGTGGCGACGCGACGACCTGGCGGGCGGTGCTCGACGCGCTCCTGGCCCGGCGCGACGTGCTGCGGGCCCACCTGGCCGGCGACGCGCTGCGCATCCCGCCGGCCGGCGCGGTGACCTGGGCCGAGGTGCTGACATGCGTACGGGCTTCGCACGGCCTGCGGGCCCCGGTGGACGCCGCGATCGCCGCCGCCCGGGACGCGATGGACCCGCGCACCGGTCCGCTGCTGCGCGCGGTGTGGGTGGACGCCGGCCCGGAACGGCCGGGCCGGCTCGTCCTGATCGCGCACCACCTGATCGTCGACGGGGTGTCCTGGCGCGTCCTGCTGGACGACCTGGAGCACGCGTACTCGGGGGGCTCGTTGACCCGCCACGGGCAGTCCTTCCTCGGCTGGGCGCGGTCGCTGCGCGACGCCGACCGCCGGGCCGAACTGCCGCACTGGCGGCGGATGAACGCCACCCCGGCACTCACCACCCACCCGCTCGACCCCGCGCGGGACACCGCGGCCACCGCGGCGCACCACGAGATCCGGCTCGACGCCGACTCGACCCGCGCACTGATCACGACCCTGCCGGCCGCCTGCCGCACCACACCGGACGCAGTGCTGCTGACGGCACTCGCACAGGCGGTACGGGACTGGCGCGGGACCCCCGAGGTGCTGGTCGCGCTGGAGAGCCACGGCCGCCCGCGCCACGTCGACCTGTCCCAGACCGTCGGCTGGTTCACCGCCGTGCACCCCGTACGGCTCGACGCGGACGACGACGTGCGGGCGGTCGGGGAGCGGCTGCGCGCACAGGGCGACGGGCTCGGTCACGGCATCCTCACCACGGCGGGCCTGCTGGACCCGGTGGCACCGGAGATCGCCTGGAACTACCTCGGCCGGTACCCCGGCGCCCCCGACCGGGAGACACCGTGGCAGGCACCCCCGGACGCCGACCCGCTCGGCTCGGGCGGCTCCGACGCGATGCCCCTGCCGTACGCCCTGATGGTCAACGCACTGGTCCGCGACGACCTGCTCGGGGTCCGGATCACCCACCCGTCCGCGCTCTTCACCGCCGCAGAGGTCGAGGACCTGGCCGAGAAGCTGCGGACCGCGCTCCTGCGGGTCGCCGCCGCACCGGAGGCCGGGGCGCTCGACCGCGACCGCCCGGTCGCCGACGTACAACCGCTCACCCCCTTGCAGGAGGTGATGCTGCGGCACTCGCGCACCGAGCGCCCCGACCCGTACACCGTGCAGTCGGCGTTCAACCTCGCCGGCCCGCTCGACACCGACGCCCTGCGCGCCGCGGGCGCCGACCTGCTGGCCCGTCACCCGAACCTGGGCGCCGTGTTCCCCGCCGGTCTGGCGGTGATCCCCGCCTCGCCCCGGCCGGACTTCCGGGTGGTGGACGGGGAGGCCGAGGAGGTGCTGGCGGCGGATCTGGCCGAGCCGTTCGACCTGGCCCGGGGCCCGCTGCTGCGCCTGACCGTGATCCGGCGCGGCCCCGAGCGCGCCGACCTGGTCCTGACCAGCCATCATGTGCTCTCCGACGGCTGGTCGGCCCCGCGCATCCTCACCGAGCTGTTCGCGCTCTACACGGCGAGGGTCCGAGGCGAGGCCCCCGCCCTGCCCGCTCCCGTGCCCTTCGCCGACTACCTGGACTGGTGCGCCGACCACGAGCCGGGCCTCGGTGCCTGGGCGGCCGAGCTGGACGGGCTGCCCGAGGGCGACTACCTGGGCACCGGCGAACCCGGTCCGGCCTGGCAGGAACCCGAGGTCATCGAGTTCGACGCGGCGCTGGTCGCCGACCTCACCGGCCTCGCGGCCCGGCGCGGCCTGACCCGCAACACACTGGTGCAGGGCGCATGGGCGGTGCTGCTCGCCCGGCGTTCCGGTCAGGCGGACGTCTGCTTCGGCGCCATGGTCTCCAGCCGTCCCCCGGAGCTGGCGGGCGTCGAGGAGATCATCGGGCTGCTGGCCAACACCGTGCCGGTACGGGCACGGCTCGGCGGCACGCTCGCCGAGACGCTGACCGACCTCCAGTCCCGGCAGCGGTCACTGGTCGAGCACCACCACGTGGCCCTGTCCGACCTGGAACGGCTGACCGGGCGGCGCAGGCTGTTCGACAGCCTGGTGGTGTTCGAGAACTACCCGGTCGACCCGGACCGCCTCCGTGAACCCGCCCCCGGACTCACGGTCCTCGCCACCCGCTTCCGCGAGGCCACCCACCACCCCGTGACCCTGACCGTCATGCCGGACGGGGACGGCTGGACCGGCGTGCTCGCCCACCGGGCCGGAGTCTCCGTCGACGGGCTCGCCGAGGAGCTCCTCGACCTGCTCCGCGCCCTGGACAAGCACCTCGACAACGACGTGCGCGATCTTCTGGAGGGCCGGTGATCGAGAAAGCCGCGCCGCCGGACGAGCGGGTGGACGGACAGCTGCTGCGGACCGCGTTCATCCTGGTGCTCGGCACCTTCATGGCGTCGCTGGACGCCACGATCGTCAGCGTCGGCATCGACAGCCTGGCCGAGGAGTTCGGCGCCTCCGTCGCCGGGATCCAGTGGGTGAGCACCGCCTACCTGCTGGCCGTCGTCGCCGCCGTGCCCGCGTCCGGCTGGCTGGCCGACCGGTTCGGCGGCCGGCGGACCTGGCTCGCCGCCGTGGGGGTGTTCCTGCTCGGTTCGGTGCTGTGCGCGTCGGCCTGGTCGGTGACCAGCCTGGTCGTGTTCCGGGTGGTCCAAGGACTCGGCGGCGGGCTGCTGCCGGCGACCGGGCAGGCGCTGCTGGCCCGCGTCGCGGGCCCCGCCCGCACCGGGCGGGTGATCAGCGTCGTCGCGGTCGTCCCGCTGCTGTCACCGGTGTTCGGCCCGCTGGTCGGCGGCTCGATCCTCGGGGTGGCGCCGTGGCCGTGGCTGTTCCTGGTCAACCTGCCGATCGGCGTGGCCGCGGCCCTGCTCGCCCGCCGGCACGTGCCCGCGGTACCGCCCTCGACACGGCGGACGGCGTTCGATCTGCGCGGCGCACTGCTGCTCTCGCCCGGCCTGGCCGTGCTGGTGTACGGGCTGACCGAGGTCGCCCACGACCGGACCCTCCCGGCGGTGGTCGGCGTCTCGGCGGGGCTGGCGATGCTGGCCGGATTCACCGTGCACGGGCTGCGCACCCGCAGCACACCGCTGGTCGACCCCCGGCTGTTCGCCCGGCCGCCCTTCGGCGCCGCCGCCGTGGCCCTGCTCGTACTGGGCGCGTCGGTCTTCGGCACGATGTTCCTGCTGCCGCTGTACTTCCAGACCGGCCGCGGGATGACGGCGTGGCAGGCGGGGCTGCTGCTCGCCCCCCAGGGGCTGGGCGCGGCGGCCGGGTCGGTGCTGGTCAACCGGACCATCAGCAGGGTCGCGCCGCGGACCCTGGTCGTCACCGGCATCGTGCTGATCCTCGCGGGCACGGTGCCGTTCACCCGGCTCGGCCACGGGGTCCCGGACGCAGTGATCGTCTCGGCGCTGGCGGTACGCGGCTTCGGGATGGCCATGGTCGGTGCGCCCGTGATGAACATCGTCTACAGCCGTATCGAGCCCGCACAACTCCCGCGTGCCTCCGGGGCGCTCAACCTGCTCAACACCGTGGGCGGCTCGGTCGGCACAGCCGCCCTCGCGGTGGTCCTGCAGAACCGGCTGTCCGCCCGCGGCCCGGACATCTCCGCCGCGTTCGGCGACACGTTCTGGTGGGTGCTCGGTTTCTGCCTGCTGGCCGCCGCCGGGGCGACACGGCTGCCCCGTACCGAGGTCAGGAGGTCATGAGCCGCGAGCCGTTGCACGGCCGGACGCGGGAGCAGGTGCCCGCACGCGGGAGCAGCTGACCGGGCGCAGGAGCGGGTGACCGGACACGGGAACAACTGACGGGCGCAGGTGCAGGTGCCCCGGCGCGAGAGCAGGTGATATACACCACATATGCCCCGTTTGCGCATTCCGCTTCCTGTGGTCATCGGGAGCGGAATGCGGCGTTCCATGGCCCATCTGGGGCGCGCTCTCTCCCCGCGCGGCGCACTCGCCCTGCACAAGGTGGACGGTGCCTTCTCCTTCGCCCTGCGTGCCGCACTGGCCATGGCGCTGCCGGCGCTCCCGATGGCACTCGCGGGACGGCCCGATCAGGCCGTCTACGCCATGCTGGGCTCCTTCACCACCACGTTCGGCCGCAACCTGCCCTACGGGCGTCGGGCCCGGGCCCTCGCACTGGTCGCGGTGGCCATGACCGCGTGCGTGGGCTGCGGTTCGGCGCTCGCCGCCTGGGCCCATCCGCGGGACGGGGGAGCGGGCGCCGCGGTGGTGGTCGCGGCCATGGCCGTGGTGGCCGGAGCCGCGAAGCTCGCCTGCGACGCGGCAGGTCTGAGCGGGCTGGGCGCCGTGCTGCTGCTCTTCTCCTTCGCCGTGGCGGCCAATGGCTCCCCGGCCTTCGCCGACGTCCTTCCGCAGACCGCGCTGGCCGCATCGGGCGCGGCCGTCGCCTGGGTGCTGGCCGTGGCGGGCTGGTTCGTGCACCCGGACCGTCCGCAGCGGCTCGCCGTCGCCGCGGCACTCCGCGAGCTCGCCGAGCTGGGCGAGGCGACCGAGGCGGGGTACGGCGGCGGTCCCGGCAGGCACCGGGCGACCGCTGCCGTGCTCCAGGCGTACCGGACCCTCGGCGTCCTGCCCCCGACGGCCGCCGCGCGGGGCACCCGGGGCGGCACCTGCCTGCGCCTCACCGACTTCTCCTGGTCGCTGCTCATCGGTTCCGCCCGCCGGCCGCACGGCGCCCCCGCCGGCCTGGAGCGGCATCTGCGCAGACAGGTCCGGCTGCTGGTGAGCCGTCGCCGCCGGGAACCGCGACTGCTGCCGGAGCTGTCGCTCCCGCCCGGGACCGTCCGGACCGGCCCGGACCCCGTGGCCGGTCCCGAGCCCGCTCCGGCCGCTCCGGCCGGCCGGCGCGCCGCCGAGCTGCGCGCCGCGGAACTGGTGACGGGTCGGCCCCACGGCCGCCACGGACCGGTCCTGCTCGTGCCCGCCCTGCGGATGACCCTCGGCACCGGCCTGGCGGGATGGACGGCCCTCCTGCTGGGCCTCGGCCACGGCTACTGGGCGGCGATCTCGGCCGCCGCGGTGCTGCACTCGGTCAACGTCCGTACGGCCGCCCGGCGGGCGGTGCAGCGCACCCTGGGCACGGTCGCCGGACTGCTGCTCGCGCTCGGCGTGCTCGCCGCACACCCCGATCCCCTGGTGCTCGTCCTCGTGATCGTTCTGCTGGAGTTCCTGCTGGAGTACGTCGTGGCCCGCAACTACGGCCTCGGCGTCGTCTTCCTCACCCCGCTGGCGCTGCTGATGGCCGACCTGGCCGGGCCCTCACCCGCCGGTGCCCTCGTCCTGGACCGGGCCCTGGGCAGCGTCATCGGCATCGTCATCGCGCTCGGCTGCGCCCTCCTGGTGGTCCATGACCACGCCGCGCTCCGGGCGGAACGGGCGCTGGCCGCGTGCACGCAGGCGTCCGAACACGCGGAGCACTCCCTGGACAACCGCCTGGAGGCGTCGTTCCCGGTCGTCCAGACCTACCTGGCGGCAGCGGTGGTGGAGCTGCGCGAGGCCGACGACGCCGCGGCGGGCGAGCTCTGGCCCGCCGAGATCGATCCCGCCGAACTCGCCGCCGCGGAACAGCGGGCCTACCTGCTCCTGGAACGGTTCGTCCGGTGGCGGTGACGCGCGGCGGCACCGTGCACAGACGGCTCAGGCAGCGGCGGGGCCGATGGTGACGTTGACGTGCTTCATGATCGGCTGGTCGCTCTGGGTGCTGTAGTCGCCGAGCGCGCACAGCACGTTCATCTCCGGCATGTAGCCGGCCGCGCAGCCCCGGGGGATGTCGTAGGGGATGGCGAGGTAGCCGTTGAGGGACCGCTGACTGCCGTCCCTGGCGGTGCTCGTGATGTCGACGGGGCCGAGGTCGGCGATGCCGCGTTCACGCATGTCGGCCCGGTTCATGAAGACGAGCGTGCGCAGGTTCTTGATGCCGCGGTAGCGGTCGTTGTCGGAGTAGATGGTGGTGTTCCACTGGTCGTGGGAGCGCATGGTGCCCAGGGCCAGCGTGCCGGGGGCGGGAACGACGTCGGGCAGGGCGGCGGTGGAGAACTCGGCGCGTCCGGACGGGGTCAGGAAGACCAGTTCACGGGCGGGCTGCTTGATCCGGAAGCCGAGCGGCAGGCGTACCCGGCGGTTGAAGTCCTCGAAGCCGTCGAGGGCCCTGGCCATGGTGTCGCGGATCCGGTCGTAGTCCTCGACGTACCAGTGCCAGGGCGTGTCGCTGTCGGGCAGCGCGGCCTGGGCCATGCCGGCGACGATGGCCGGCTCGGACAGCAGATGCGGGGAGGCCGGGCGCTTCATGCCGATGGACAGGTGGACCATGCTCATCGAGTCCTCGACGGACGTGCTCTGGACGCCCTTGCGCTGATGGTCCTTCTCGGTACGGCCGAGGCAAGGCAGGATCAGGGCCCGGCGGCCGTGGACGAGATGGCTGCGGTTGAGCTTGGTGCTCACCTGGACGGTGAGTTCGCAGGTGCGCAGCGCCGCGCACGTGGCCGGGGTGTCGGGCGCCGCGAGTGCGAAGTTGCCGCCCATGCCGACGAACACCTTCACGTCGCCGCGCCGCATCGCCTTGATCGTGTTCACGGTGTCCAGCCCGTGCTCACGGGGCGGATCGATCCCGCAGGCTTCGGCGAGGCGGTCCAGGAACGCGTCACCGGGCCGGTGGTCGATGCCACAGGTGCGGTTGCCCTGTACGTTGCTGTGCCCGCGTACGGGGGAGGGGCCGGCGCCCTCCCGCCCCAGGTTGCCGCGGAGCAGAAGCAGGTTGACGATCTCCCGGACGGTGTCGACGCCGTGCTCGTGCTGGGTGAGCCCCAGGCACCAGCTGACGATGGAGCGGTCGGCCTCGCCGTACACCCGCGCCGCCTTGAGGATGTCGGCGCGGCTCAGCCCGGACTGGGTCTCGATCTCCTCCCACGACGTGGCCTCGCACAGCGCCCGGTACTCCTCGAAGCCCGAGGTGTGCCGGTCGATGAACTCCCGGTCCAGCGCCCTGGGATCGGATTCGGACTGCTCCAGGACCGACTTGGCCATGCCGCGCAGCAGCGCCATGTCGCCGCCGATGCGCGGTTGCAGATTGAGGGTGCTGGTCCGGGTCGTCTTGAACAGGGCCATGTCCGTGAAGTCGTGGGGGACGATGGTGCGGGTGGCCGCCGCCTCGACGAGCGGGTTGACATGCACGATCTGTGCGCCTCGGCGGTGCGCCTCGGCGAGGGAGGTGAGCATCCGGGGCGCGTTGGAAGCGGCGTTGACCCCCAGGATGAACAGCGCGTCGGCGGACTCCCAGTCCTTGAGGTCGACGGTGCCCTTGCCGGTGCCCAGGGATGCCTGAAGGGCGCGGCCGCTGGCCTCGTGACACATGTTGGAGCAGTCCGGCAGGTTGTTCGTGCCCAGCTCACGGGCCATCAACTGGTAGAGGAACGTGGCCTCGTTGCCGAGCCGGCCGGAGGTGTAGAACGACGCCTGGTTCGGGTCGTCGAGCCCGCGCAGTGTGCTGCCGACCAGTTCGAAGGCGTCCTTCCAGCTGATCGGGACGTAGTGGTCCGACTCGGGGTCGTAGACCATCGGTTCGGTCAGCCGGCCCTGGTTCTCCAGGTCGTAGTCGCTCCACCCGGACAGCTCGGTCACCGAATGGGCGGCGAAGAACTCGCGCCCGACCCGCTTGCGGGTCATCTCCCAGGTGACGTGCTTGATCCCGTTCTCGCAGATGTCCAGGTGCAGGCCCTTGGTGTCGTCCGGCCATGCGCACCCGGGACAGTCGAAGCCGGTGTTCTCGTGGTTCATCCGCATGATGGCCCGCGGACCGTCGACGAGAGCACCCTCGCGCACCAGGAAATTGGTCACGCTCTTCGCCGCGCCCCAGCCCGCCGCGGGGTGGTGGTAGGGGCGGAACTCCGGATCGCCCCCGGGGGCGGGACCGACCGCGGGTTCCAGTGGCTGCTGCTCGTCGTGGTCGGTGCTCAAGGTCTTCAACCCTTCCGCCGTTCGGGCGAGGTGGGGGGCGATCCCGAGAGAAGTGCGATTTCGGGACGGGACGGATCCTTTCGGGCAGGCTATCGGCGCCCGTGCCGGGCTGCACCCCGGCGCGGGCGCCGATAGCGTGGAGCTACTTGTCCCGGCCGGGCACGGTGATCCACCGAGCCATCGAGGTGGTCACCCCTGATGTCCAGGAAGCATTGGCCGACGCTCTCCGCGGTGCCCCGGCTCGTCGCAGCGGTGATCACCGGCGCGGTGGTCGGCGTGGTCACCGCCGTGCCGGCCAACGGGCCGCTGGGCGTCCTCACCGGAATCGCCGCGGCGGAGACGCTCTTCGTGGTGACGGGGTGGATGGTGCTGTGGCCCATGGACGCGGCCACCACCCACCGCAACGTCCGGCGCGAGGAGTTCCGGCCCGTCCTGGAGGAGCTGGCCGTCGTCACGGCGTCCCTGTGCGGACTGGTCGGCATCGTGGTGCTGCTCCTGGTCGGCCATACGGACCTGAGCCACGCGGCGGCCGCGACGGCGCTCTGCGGTGTGTTCATGGCCTGGGCGTCGCTCCACCTGATGTACGCCACCCGTTACGCGTACCTCTACTACGTGTCGTCCGAGGGCGGGATCGACTTCAATTCGCAGGACCCGCCGAAGTACGTCGACTTCCTCTACTTCAGCTACAACCTCGGGATGACCTACCAGGTCTCCGACACCGGAGTATCCAGCTCCGCCATCCGGGCGGTCGTCCTGCGGCACTGCCTGCTGTCCTACGTGTTCGGCGCGAGCATCCTGGCCACCACGATCAACCTCGTCGCCGGAATCGTCACCGGCTGATCCGGTCGGTCCGGTTGGTCTGGCCGGTCCGGCCCGCTCCTCACGGCTCCGCGGGGGCGAAGGACAGCATGCGGGCCTCGTGGTCGCTGTCGGAGCCGTTCACGCCCGAAGGAGTGATGACGATCCGGCCGTTCACGTACGCCAGGTTCCCGGCGAACATCCTGGATTCCGTGGACCGGGCCGGTGCGGGGTGGCGCATCACCGTCCTCTCCGTTTCCGCGCTGCCCGGACCGATCCGCAGGACGCTTCCCGGCCGGGTCGCCGAGGCCGCCTCGTAGACGAACGCGGAGGTGCCGTCCGCTGCGCGCAGGGGGTAGAGGTTGCTGTCCGCGGACTTCACGCCCCAGACGAGTTTCCCCGTGCCCAGGTCGTAGCCGCCGACCCGGTCGGTGCCGCCCAGGAAGACGGTGTTCCTGCCGACGGCGGTCCCGGTGCAGGACTGGAGGCGGGTGTCCGAACTGTCCCTGTCGGCACAGAACTTGAACCCCTTGGGTCTGGCGTCGATGGTCGTACGGACTTTTCCTCCGGCCCCCAGGGAGACGACCCGCCAGTTGTCGGTGCGCTCCTCGTTGTGGAGGGTGGTGAGGACGACCGGGTCGGCGGAGAGCACCTTGCCGACCTTCCAGCCAGTCCGGGTCCGGTACCGCCAGAGAACCTTTCCGGTGCGCGGATCGATCTCCCGGAGCTGGCTGTAGCTCCGGGAGCGGTCGACGCTGATCGCGCAGTCGGAGCTCACCAGGAGACGACTGCCGCCCGCCACCCGGTCGGGGTAGCACTTCGCGGAGGTCTCCATGGGAATGTCGTAGAGCTCGGTCCCGTCCTCGACCCGGTACGCGGCGGCCCGCATGCTCTGGACGACCGCGAGCGTGTCACCACTGATGGCGCTGTGCACGATGATCGTGTCGTCCATGGACCCGGTCTCGGTGAGCACCTTGTGCCAGCCGGCCTTTCCGGTCCGCAGATCGATCATCTGGAGCTGGTTGCACCGGTTGCCGCTCCGGGCGTTGCTGCTCTTGTGGACCACGACGACCTTGCCGTCAGGGGTCGGGTCGGCCGGGGTCTCGCAGACCGGCGCGGGCAATGACACGCTCCACGCCTCGGAACCGTCCGACAGCCGGTAGGCGGTGACCTTCTTGTGCATGGCCTGGACGACGGTGTCGCCGACGGTCCACAGGTCGTAGAGCTTGATGTTGCGTCCGGGCAGGTCGGTCCGGTCGTCGACGATCCACCCCGTCGCGTCCTCCGGTCTGCGTCCCGCGTTGATCTCCTCCGTCGTCGGTATCCGCTTCCACCTGGGTGTGGGGGTCGCGGAGGCGCGGGGAGCGGTCCGCGTCGCGGAGGGGCCGGGAGACTTCTCCGCCACGGGTGCGGCGGTGCCGTCCTGTCGGCCGTTGTGCACGGCGTACACCACTGTGCCCGTCACCAGGAGCAGCAGAACGACGACCGTCGCGATCACCGGGCCCCTGCCGAAGCGTCCGCGCGGCGGCGGCCCCGGCGGGTCGTAGCCCTGCGAGGCATACGGGTTGCCGGGCACCGGCTGTTGCGGTGGGTGTGGCCGGTACCAGGGCTGGGGCTGGCGTGACATCGGTCTTCCTCTCCTGTCGCGCTCCCGTGATCCGCAGTCATTCAGCCATAGTTACCGTCCCGTAGTCACATGACCGGGGAATCCGGGACGAGTTCGCTCCGTGGCCGTCCAAGGGGCCGTTCGGCACGTGATACGAACGCGTCGCCATGACGACGGACCGGCCCCTATGCTCGGCAAGGATCGGAAGGCGGCCATGCACATGGACAGGGAAAGCAGCGGCATGACACACGCACACCGCCACAACACCCCTCGGCGCGCGGAGAAGTCGGCCGGTACGCCCGTCACCACCTCGGTCCGCACCACGCCGAGCACCCGGACCGAGGCACCGCCCATCGGACTGGCGGCGCTTCAGGCCGGAGCGGGCAACGCCATGGTCGTCCAGATGCTCCGTGCGGCCGGCCACCCCTGGGCCCAGGAGCCGCCCCAGTACACCGCCGAGGACGCCCACCGGCGTGCGGAGCAGCCTCAGCAGTCCGGTACGGCCGGAAGCCCCGCACGGCCCGTGGTGCAGCGGTCCACTGTCCACGACGTGCTGCGTACCTCGGGCCGGGCGCTGGACGAGGAGACCCGCACCGACATGGAGGCCCGCCTCGGTGCGGACTTCTCCGACGTCCGCGTCCACACCGACGCCGCGGCAAGGGCCTCCGCCGCCGAAGTCGGCGCCCACGCGTACACCAGCGGCAACCACATCGTGATCGGCACCGGCGGCGGCGACCGCCATACCCTCGCCCACGAACTCACCCACGTCATCCAGCAACGCCGAGGCGCCGTCGCGGGCACCGACCGGGGGGACGGCCTCAAGGTCAGCGACCCGTCCGACCGCTTCGAGCGCGAGGCCGAGGCGAGTGCCACGCGCGCCATGGGTCTCGGTACCACCCCGGCGGCACCGGTCCGGCGGACGGCCGGGCATCCGGCCCCCCGGACCGCGACGACGGCGGGGCCCGCGGCCGTGCAGCGCAAGGCGACGCTCGCCGCCCTCAACGCATCAGCGAGCACAGGGGCGTTCGGGCAGGGCCAGGTGGAGGAGGGCGGTGTCGGGACGGTGGCGCTCGTCCCCGCCTTGCTCAGCGACGACCTGGACCTCTTCGCGATCGCCGACACGTACACCACGGGATTCGACGAGGACACCTCGCCCGTGGACAGCTTCGCCCTGGTGATCGGGGCGAACTGCTGGCGCGCCCCGAAGACCGACCCGGAGACGCTGCTGAGGAACAGGATCAGCAATTTCACGAGCCGTTGGGACGCCGACCGGTTCCGGGTCGAGATCATCGGCTTCACCTGGTCCGACCACCGCGTCACCTCCACCGCCGGCATCAACCAGGCCACCATCCCCTACGGCGAGATAAGGGACCGGATCCAGCGCGACCCCAAGGTGGCCGAACTGGTGGAGGGCCTGAAGAACCGGGGCAGGGAACACGTCTACCTGCACATCGGCGACTCCGACACCCAGTCGTTCGCCACGGCGGCGGGACCGCTCTTCTCCGCGGCCGCCACGGTCCTCGGTACGGGTGAGACGGACCTCTTCAGCGGCGGCTACACGGCTCCCGAGAGCGCCAGGGCCACCGCCGACGGCATCCTGATCTGGCACGCCGGCCAGGTTGACCTGGCGGTCCGGGACGCCATGGCCGGGATGGACCCGAGTGCCGTGTACTACCCCGAGCCGAACACCTTCGTGAAGGTGAAGACGGATTGGGGCATGCACGGGCTGGAGGACGGCATCTCCTTCGGAACCGGCAAACTGGAGGGCAAGCAACTGGTGGAGTCACTGCGCTCCAAGCGCTCGGACGTGACGGCGGCCTTCGACTCCCGGTACGCGATCACCACAGACATGAGCCGGGTCGGCGAGAACGTCGGCGGGCACGAGCGCGGTGCGGCCGTCACCGATGCCACCCTCAAGAAGCTCTTCGATCTCGCCCAGAGCCACGCCAGGAAGCAGGAGTGGCAGGACCGCGTCGCCACGGCGTACGGACTGGACCCCCGGCAGAAGCTGGCCCTGGCCGACCTCGTCTACGGGAAGGTGACCGACGTGGGCGTGCTCAGACAGCTGGCCGCCATGAACCTCGGCGCCGACGATTCCAAGTACGCCAGCGGCCTCAAGAAGAAGATCAAGGAGAACGCGGAACTCAAGGGGCTCGGCGATCAGGTGGTGGACATGGCGGTCCGAAGCAGGATCACACTGCTCCATGCCATGACCCGGGCGTGGCGGTCGCTGACAGAGCGATCAACGGATCGAACCGGCTCCTAGGCGCTCTCGCCGCCCACCGACACCACGACTGCGGTCGTACGTCCCCCGGGCGCGTCATAGGTGACGGTCTCGCCGGCGTGACGGCCGAGCAGCGCGCTGCCGAGCGGGCTGTCCGAGGTGACCAGCGTCGGGTCCAGTTCCTCGGGGAACTCGCTGATCCGCATGGTCATCTCCGTGGCGTCCGCGAACCGCACCTTCACCGTGCTGCCCACGCCGACCGTTTCGGTGGAGGGCGGCCCCGCGACGTCCGCCTCGCGGAGCCGGCCTTCGATCTCGGCGATACGGGTGTCCAGACGGTCGAGATCCGTGCCGCGCTGCAACTCGTCGGCCTCGTCCGCCCGGTCGCCCACCTGCTCCCCGCCGCGCAGCGTGGCGGCGACGGTGGCGCGCTCTGTGCGCAGGTCGGCGAGCTCCTGTTCCAGGGCCCTGCGGGCGGCAGCGCTCATGGGTTCGGGTCCACCGTTCATTCCTGCTCCCGTCGCGCGGGCGGCGCGGTCCAGCACCGCAGGTCATCAGTGATATTCGTAACATATCAGGCATATCTCCATGCTGCGGTGGTAAGTCCCCACGCCGTGGAGGTGAGCCGGGAGCCGCCCGTCACTCACCCGATACGGCGGTGTCCCCCTCGAAGCGAGGAACGGATACCGGACTGCCCTTAGACTCCGCGAATGGCGAAGTACTTCGACGTGCACCCCGAGAATCCTCAGCGGCGCACCATCAGCAGCGTTGCCGACAGCATCCGGTCCGGTGCGCTCGTCGCGTACCCGACGGACTCCTGCTACGCACTGGGATGCCAACTGGGCAGCCGGGACGGGATCGGCAGGATCCGCTCGATCCGGAACCTCGACGACCGTCACCACTTCACGCTCGTCTGCCGGAACTTCGCCCAGCTGGGTCAGTTCGTGCAGGTCGACAACGATGTGTTCCGTGCGATCAAGGCGGCGACGCCCGGCAGCTACACCTTCATCCTCCCCGCCACGAAAGAGGTGCCGCGCCAGCTGCTGCACCCGAAGAAGAAGACGGTCGGCGTACGGATCCCCGACCATGTCGTCACTCAGGCGCTGCTCGCCGAACTCGGGGAACCGCTCCTGTCCAGCACCCTGCTCCTGCCCGACGAGGACGAGCCGTTGACACAGGGCTGGGAGATCAAGGAACGCCTCGATCACGTGGTGGACGCCGTGGTCGACTCGGGTGACTGCGGTACCGAGCCGACCACCGTCATCGACTTCTCCGGCGGCGAACCCGAGATCGTCCGCCGGGGCGCCGGTGACGTCACACGGTTCGAGTAGCCGCCCCGGCCGGACACCACGCCGCCTCCCCGGACGCCTCGTCGAAGCGCTTCAGCACCAGGCGCGCCACGTCGGGGTGCGCGCCGAGCGGGGCCGATACGAGGCAGCCGCCGGCTTCCTGCGCGCGGCGGGCGAAATGGCCCGGGGCCATCAGATGGCGGGCCACCGCCACCCGGCGGTGACCCGCGGCCCGCAGGGCCCGTACCGCCTCGGCCGGTGACGGCGCGTTCGCGCAGAGGCAGGCGGCGACCACCGGGCGACCGAGCCGCTCCCGGAGCAGGCCGGCCATCACCTCGGTGTCCGCACGGGCCGCCGGATCGGTGGACCCGGCTGCCGCCAGCACGACGGCGTCGGGCCCGGACGGTCCGTGGCGGCCCGCGCTCCGGCCCGCCTGCGAGAGTCGGTCGGCCTCCGCGAGCCGGTCGGCCAGGGCGGCGGCCAGCAACGGGTCCGGTCCGAGCGGCGCAGCCTGCCGGATGTCCGGATGGGGCGCGGCGGCCCGGACGGCGGGCAGGTCCACCGTCACGTGGTAGCCGGTGTTCAGCAGCAGCGGGACCAGTACCACCGGACCACGACGGGCGGCGAGCACCTGGGCCGGCGTCGGCAGGGCGAGGTCCAGGAAGGACAGCTCGGCCGTCAGACCGGGCCGCCGGGCACGTACCAGGTCGAGCAACGCCCGGTAGGCGGCGATGCCCGCCCGGTCACGGGTGCCGTGCGCCACTGCCAGCAGGGTCGGCGCCGCGGTCTCGTCCCTCATGCCGCCGCCGCCAGGCTGTAGCCGCGCTTGGGGACCGTACGCACCAGCCGGGCGTGTCCGTCCAGCGCCCCTCTCAGCCGGGCGACCGCCGCCTCCACCGCGTGCTCGTCGGCCTGGCCGGTGACCCAGACACGGCGCAGCAGTTCGGCCCGGCTGAGCACCCGCCCCGGCTGCTCGGCCAGCGCCCGCAGCACGGCCGCGAGCAACGGCGGAAGCCGCACCGGCGGGTCGTCGTCGATCAGTACGGCGTTGCCCTGGAGCACCAACGTGCTGGGTCCGGCGCGTACTTCACGCCTGGCGTGCGCCGGCAGTGCGGCCTCGACGGTCCGCACCATGGCGCCGAGCCGCCCCCTCTCGGGGAAAAGCACGGCGACTTCGGCCTCCTCCAGCCGCCTGCCGCAGACCGGCCCCACACAGACCGGCAGCACGTCCTCCCGCAGTGCGGTCAACACCTCGTCGCCGAGCCCGAGTCCGGCCGCGGCGGCGAGGAAGGCGTCGATCGCGGGCGCGCTGGTGAAGGTGAGCGCGTGCAGTTCACGACGGACCGTCTGCTCGACCATCCGGCGCAGCGGCGACGGATCGGCCGGCGGGCCCCAGCGATAGACCGGGATCGGGATCACCTCGGCGCCCCGCTCGCGCAGCGCGGCGGAGAAGGCGTCCAGCGGCACTCCGTGCTCCTGCACGGCGATCCGTCTGCCCGGCAGTTCGCGCGCCAGCAGCCAGGTCAGCAGTGCGTCGGTGGTCTCGGTCACGGGGGAGTAGGTCGCTCAGGCCCCCGGCGCGCACCGCACCGGTCGCCTTCGGGCCGCGGGTGAGCACCACGGCGTCCCGGCACACCTCGGCCAGCCGCGCGCCGTACCCCCAGCCGTCGGCCGCGCTCAGCCAGCCGCGCCAGCCGACCCCGGTGGTCGCCACCACATAGTCGAGCGGACCGGTCAGGCAGCGCGCGGTGGCCCGGCGCAGCGCCGCGTCGTCCTCCAGCGGGAGGATCCGCAGCGCGGGCGCCTCGACCACCGTGGCCCCGCGCCGGCGCAGCAGCGCGACGAGTTCCTCCCGCCGGCGCGCGGCGGTGACGCCGATGGTGAAGCCGACGAGCGGGCCCGCGGGCTGGGTGCTGTTCATGTCCTGAAGGTTCCGTCGGCGCTGTTTCGGTCACATTGCACCCGCATCACGCCGTCGTAAGCGGGAGGCCGCCGGACGTTACGCGAGGTTTCCGCCACGTCACCCCGGGCCCGGCGGCCGGTGAAGGAGCCGTACCCCGGACGCAACAGGGCCGACCCGGTCGCGAAACGGCGGACACCGACGCTCGGGGCATGACGACGACCGACACCCACTGCCCGTACTGCTCGTTGCAGTGCGGCATGCGCCTGCGGGCGGCGCAGGACGGCGGCGAGGCGCAGGTACTGGAGCGCCCCGACTTCCCCGTCAACCGCGGCGCGCTCTGCGGAAAGGGCCGGTCGGCCACCGCGGTGCTCGGCGCCGGGGTCCGGCTGACCGCGCCGCTGGTACGTGACGGGCGGGGCGGCGAGCTGCGCGAGGCCTCCTGGGGCGAGGCCCTCGACCGGGTGGCCTCCGGACTGGCGGCGGCGGGCCTGCGCCACGGGCGGGACGCGGTCGCGGTCTTCGGCGGCGGCGGACTCACCAACGAGAAGGCCTACCTGCTCGGCAAGTTCGCCCGGGTGGTGCTCCGTACCCCGAACATCGACTACAACGGCCGGTTCTGCATGTCCTCGGCGGCCGCCGCGCACCGGATCGCCTTCGGACTGGACCGCGGACTGCCCTTCCCACTGGCCGACATCGCCACGACGGGCTGCGTGATCCTGGTCGGCGCGAACCCGGCCGACACCATGCCACCCGCCCTGCGCCACTTCAGCGAACTCCGCGCCAACGGCGGCACCCTGATCGTGGTGGATCCGCGCCGCACCCGTACCGCCGAACAGGCCGACCTGCATCTGCAACCCGTCCCCGGCACCGATCTGGCGCTCGCGCTCGGCCTGCTGCACCTGGCGGTCGCCGACCGCAGGGTGGACGAGGCTTTCGTCGCCGAGCGCACCACCGGCTTCGAGGCGGCCCGCACCGCGGCGATGGCGCACTGGCCGGAGCGGGTGGAAGCCATCACCGGCGTACCGGTGCACCAACTCCGCGAGGCCCTGAGGCTCTTCGCCGACGCCGCCACCGGCATGGTGCTCACCGCGCGCGGTTCCGAGCAGCACAGCAAGGGGACGGACACCGTCGGCGCCTGGATCAACCTCTGCCTGGCGCTCGGCAAGGCCGGCCGGCCCGGCTCCGGCTACGGCTGCCTGACCGGGCAGGGCAACGGACAGGGCGGGCGGGAGCACGGCCAGAAGGCCGACCAGCTGCCCGGCTACCGCTCGATCGCGGACCCCGCAGCCCGCGCGCACATCGCGGACGTCTGGGGAGTGGACCCCGACGACCTGCCGGGCGCGGGCCGCTCGGCCTATGAACTGCTGGACGGCCTGGGCACGGCCGGCGGCGCGCGGGCACTGCTGGTGATGGGCTCCAACCCGGTGGTCTCCGCGCCGAACGCCGCCCACGTCACCGAGCGCCTCCGGGCCCTGGACTTCCTCGCGGTCAGCGACCTGGTGCTCTCCGAGACCGCGCACCTCGCCGACGTGGTGCTGCCCGCGGCGCAGTGGGCGGAGGAGACCGGCACGACCACCAACCTGGAGGGCCGGGTGATCCTGCGCCGGGCGGCGCTGACCCCGCCGCCGGGCGTCCGCACCGACCTGCACGTACTGCGCGAACTGGCTGCCCGGCTCGGCGTGGCGGACGGCTTCCCCGAGCAGGCCGAGGAGGCCTTCGAGGAGCTCCGCCGCGCCTCGGCCGGCGGCCCGGCCGACTACGCCGGGATCAGCTACCCGCGGATCCGGACCGAGAACGGGGTCTTCTGGCCCTGCCCCGACGAGGAGCACCCCGGCACGCCCCGGCTGTTCCTGGACCGCTTCGCCACCCCGGACGGCCGGGCCCGCTTCGCCCTCGTCACCCACCGCCCGGCCGCCGAGGAACCCGACCGGGAATACCCGCTCCACCTCACGACCGGGCGGGTCCTCTCCCAGTACCAGAGCGGCGCCCAGACCCGCCGGGTGCCCGAGCTGAACCGGGCCGCGCCCGGCCCGTTCGTGGAGCTCCACCCGCAGCTGGCGGCGCGGCTCGGCGTGTCCGAAGGGGAACCGCTCAGGGTCACCAGCCGGCGGGGCCGTGCGGTCGCCCCCGCCCGGGTGACCGCGGCGATCCGGCCCGACACCGTCTTCATGCCGTTCCACTGGGCGGGCGCCGGGCGGGCCAACACGCTCACCAACCCGGTCCTCGACCCGGTATCCAAAATGCCCGAGTTCAAGGTCTGTGCCGTGCGGGTGGAGCGGGTCCGATGAGCCGCCGGATCGCGGTGGCCGGCGCCGGGATGGCGGCCGCCAGGTTCGCGCAGCAGTACCGGGCGCACGGCGGCGACGCGGAAGTGGTGCTCTACGGGGCCGAGCCGCGCGGCCCGTACAACCGGGTGCTGCTGGCCGATGTGCTGACCGGGCGTCACGACCCGGAGGCGATAGCGCTGCCGCACGGTGCCGGAACGATCGTGCGCAGCGGCTGCGAAGTGGTCGGCCTGGACCCGGTGGAACGCCGGCTGCGGCTGTCCGGGGGCGAATCGGCCGGCTATGACGAACTGGTCCTGGCCACCGGCGCCAACCCCGTACTGCCGCCCCTGCGCGGCCTGCACGAACCGGGCCGGCACAAGGACGGGCAACGGTACGGGCACAAGGGCGGGCTGAAGGAAGGAGTGCACGCCTTCCGTACCCTGGCCGACTGCGCCCGCCTCGCCGAGGAGGCCGCCGGAGCCGAACGCGCCGTAGTGATCGGCGGCGGGGTGCTCGGGGTGAGCGCCGCCCGCGCACTGGCCGCGCTCGGCCTTCCGGTGGAGATCGTCCACCAGGCGCCGTACCTGATCGAGCGCCACCTCGACGAGCGGGCCGGGGACGCACTGCGCGGCCACCTCGCCGCGCTCGGCGTGGAGACCTACCCGGGCAACCGGGCCCGTGCCCTGCGCGGAGGAGCGCGCGTCACCGGGGTCGAACTGGCCGGCGGCCACCTGCTGGAAGCGGACCTGGTGGTGCTCGCCTGCGGGGTCCGCCCGCGCACCGGCCTGGCCGAGGCAGCCGGGATCACGGTGCGCAAGGGTGTGGTGGTGGACGACCGGCTGGCGGCCTCCGTGCCCGGGGTGTACGCGATCGGCGACTGCGCCGAGCACCGGGGCACCGTCCACGGACTGGCCGGCCCCGCCTGGGAGCAGGCCGATCTGCTCGCGGCCCGGCTGGCGGGCGTGGGCGGGGACGTCCGATACACCGGCTCGCGCCCTATGACCCGGCTCACCGCGGGGGCCCTGGAGTACGCGGCCTTCGGTGAGGTGGGCGAGGACGTCCCCGGCACCGATGTGCTGCGCCTGTCCGACCCCACCCGTGGCTCGTACAAGAAACTCGTGCTCCGCGGCGACCGGCTCGTCGGCGGCATCCTGCTCGGCGATCTGGCCGCGGCCGGAGATCTGGCCCGCGCCTACGAGCGCGACGATCCGCTGCCCGAGGACCCCCTCGACCTGCTCACCACCACCCGATGACCCTCCGTGACGTCACCCGAGGAGACCGTCCGTGATCGAGAAATCCCTGGTCCTGGTCGGCCACGGCATGGTCGGACAGCGCTTCCTGGAAGCCCTGTTCGAGCAGCCGACGACCGCCGAGCATCCTGCCGACGGGCAGGCACACCGCTGGCGGGTCACCGTGCTCGCCGAGGAACCCCGCCCCGCCTATGACCGCGTGCATCTGACCAGCTGGTTCTCCGGCACATCGGCGGAGGAACTGACCCTGTGTCCCCCCGGGTTCATCGAGCGGCACGGCATCGAACTGCGCCTGGCCGACCCGGCCACCGGGATCGACCGAGGGGCCCGCACCGTCACCACCCGCAGCGGCGACGTACTGCGCTACGACGCCCTGGTGCTGGCCACCGGCTCCTACCCGTTCGTGCCGCCGGTGCCCGGCCATGACGCCGCGGGCTGCCATGTCTACCGGACCATCGAGGACCTGGAGGCGATCACCGCGAGCGCCGGCCGGGCCGCGGCCGGCGCGGTGGTCGGCGGCGGGCTCCTCGGCCTGGAGGCGGCCGGGGCGCTGCGGGCCATGGGCCTGGAGGCCCATGTGGTGGAGTTCGCACCCCGGCTGATGGCCCTCCAGGTGGACGACGGCGGCGGCGCGGTGCTCCGGCGCAAGATCGAGGAGCTCGGCGTCCATGTCCACACCGGGGCCGGCACGCAGCGGATCGACACCGACGAGCACGGCCGGGCCCGCACCATGGCGCTCTCCGACGGCACCGACCTCGCCGTCGACCTGGTGGTCTTCTCGGCCGGTGTGCGCCCGCGCGACCAGCTGGCCCGCGACTGCGGGCTGCCGGTGGGCGAACGCGGCGGCATCGTTGTGGACGAGCACTGCCGCACTGCCGACCCGCACATCTGGGCGATCGGTGAGTGCGCACTCGCCGCCGACGGCCGGGTCTACGGACTGGTCGCCCCCGGCTACGCGATGGCCGAAACGGCGGCCCGTGAACTCACCGGCACCGCCGCCGAGTTCACCGGGGCCGACACCTCCACCAAGCTCAAGCTGCTCGGTGTGGACGTGGCCAGTTTCGGCGACGCGCTGGGCACCACCGAAGGCGCTCTGGAAGTGCTCTATGCCAACAGCAGGGCCGGAATCTACAAGAAGCTGGTCGTCGGCCCGGACGGCCGGCTGCTCGGCGGAGTGCTGGTCGGCGACGCCGACTCGTACGCCACGCTCCGCCCGCTCGCCGCGAGCCGCTCCCGACTACCGGCCCCGGCGGAACAGCTGCTGCTTCCGGCCGCCTCGGACGGCCGGGGGAGCGGCCCGCTGGTGCTGCCGGACGAGGCGGTGGTCTGCTCTTGCCACAACGTCAGCAAGGGGGTCGTCCGGGCGGCCGTGTCGGAACAGGGTATGCGTACCGTCCCCGAGGTCAAGAAGTGCACCAAGGCCGGTACGGGATGCGGCAGTTGCGTCAAACTGCTGGGCTCCATCGTGGCCGACGAGCTGGCGGCGGGCGGGCACGAGGTGGCCCGGGGCCTGTGCGAGCACTTCACCCATACCCGCGCGGAGCTCTACGAGATCGTCCGCGTCAAGGGCATCACCGGCTTCTCCCGGCTCATCGACGAACACGGCAACGGCGAGGGCTGCGACATCTGCAAACCCACTGTCGCCTCCATCCTGGCCGCCCTCGGCAACGGCCACGTCCTGGACGGCGAACAGGCCGCCCTCCAGGACACCAACGACCACTTCCTGGCCAATCTCCAGCGCAACGGCTCCTACTCCGTCGTGCCCCGGATCCCCGGCGGCGAGATCACCGCCGAAGGGCTCATCACCATCGGCGAGATCGCCCGCGACCACGGCCTCTACACCAAGATCACCGGCGGCCAGCGGATCGATCTGTTCGGCGCCACCGTCGACCAGCTGCCGGGGATCTGGCGCCGCCTGGTGGACGCCGGATTCGAGTCCGGCCACGCCTACGGAAAGGCCCTGCGCACGGTCAAGTCCTGTGTCGGGCAGGCCTGGTGCCGCTACGGCGTACAGGACTCGGTGGCCCTGGCAATCGAACTGGAACTGCGCTACCGGGGCCTGCGGGCACCGCACAAAATCAAGTCCGCGGTGTCCGGCTGCGCCCGGGAGTGCGCGGAGGCGCAGAGCAAGGACTTCGGGGTGATCGCCACGTCGGAGGGGTGGAACCTCTACGTCGGCGGCAACGGCGGAACGACCCCGCGCCACGCCGATCTGCTGGCGGCCGGCCTGGACCACGACACCCTGATCCGCACCATCGACCGGTTCCTGATGTTCTACATCCGCACCGCCGACCGCCTGGAGCGCACCGCCCCCTGGCTGGAACGCCTGGAGGGCGGCCTGGACCACCTGCGCGCCGTCGTCCTGGACGACTCGCTCGGCATCTGCGCGGACCTCGACGAACTGATGGCACGGCACGTCGAGACGTACGAGGACGAGTGGGCGGCGACCCTGGCCGACCCCGAGCGGGTACGCCGCTTCGTCTCCTTCGCCAACGCCCCGGGAACACCCGACCCCACCGTGCGCTTCGTCCGTGAACGCGACGGGATCCGCCCGGCCCGCCCCGACGAGGACGGGTTCCCCCTCACTCCGGCCCTGATCGCAGGCCCGGCCCTGGAGGTACGCACACGATGAACGCGACCATCCCCGACGCGACCACCATCCCCGAAGCGAACCCCGAACCCGTGGTGGAGATCGACGACGGGCGGGCCTGGACGCCGGTATGCCGGTACCGGGATCTGGACCCGGGACGCGGGATCGCGGTGCTGGTCGGCCCGCGGGGCGACCAGGTCGCGCTCTTCCGCGAGCGCGGCGGCACGGTGCACGCGCTGGCCAACCGCGACCCGTTCAGCGGCGCCCACGTCATCTCCCGGGGGCTGCTCGGTAGCCGGCTAGGGGTGCCGGTGGTGATCTCGCCGATGCTCAAGCACGCCTTCGAACTGCGCACCGGACGCTCGCTGGACGAGGCGCACACCCCCGACGGCACCCCCGCCGACCTGCGCGTCTGGCCCGTGCGCGTGGTCGCGCCCACCCCTGCGGAGGTGAGCCGATGAGCACCACCACCGCAGCCGTCACCACCGGCCGCACCGGCTCCCGGCGGATCGAGGACTGGGATCCCGAGGACAACGAATTCTGGACCCTGGCAGGCGCCCGGATCGCCCGGCGCAACCTGGCCTACTCGGTCCTGAGCGAACACATCGGCTTCTCCGTCTGGAGCCTGTGGTCGGTGCTGGTGCTCTTCCTCGGCCCGGAGTACCACATCGACGCGGCCGGGAAGTTCACCCTCACCGCCCTGCCCACCGCACTCGGCTCGGTGCTGCGGATTCCGTACACCGTCGCCGTGGCACGGTTCGGCGGCCGCAACTGGACGGTGTTCAGCGCCCTGTTGCTGCTCGTGCCGACCGTCCTGGCCGGGATCGTGCTCAAGCCCGGGGTCTCGTACGGCACACTGCTCGTGGTGGCCGCCGTGGCCGGGGTCGGCGGCGGCAACTTCGCCTCCTCGATGGCCAACATCAACGCCTTCTACCCGCAGCGGCTCAAGGGCTGGGCGCTGGGGGTGAACGCCGGCGGCGGCAATCTCGGCGTGCCGGCCGTACAGCTGCTCGGCCTTCTGGTGCTGGCCACCGCGGGCGCCGGCCACCCACGGCTGCTGATCCTCGTCTACCTGCCGCTGATCGTGCTGGCGGCGCTCGGCGCGGCGCTTCGGATGGACAACCTCGCCACCGCACGCGGCGAGCGCGGCGCCATCCGCGAGGTGCTGGGGAACACGCACGGCCGGGTGATGTCGCTGCTCTACATCGGTACCTTCGGCTCGTTCATCGGCTTCGGCTTCGCCTTCGGACAGGTCCTCCAGGTCCAGTTCCACCAGCAGTTCGACACCCCGGCGAAGGCGGCGGCCCTCACCTTCCTCGGGCCGCTGCTCGGCTCGCTCTCCCGCCCGCTGGGCGGTCTCCTGGCGGACCGGTACGGCGGCGCCCGGGTCACCTTCTGGACCTTCGCCGCCATGGCACTGGGCGCGGGCGCGGTGCTGGAGGCGTCACGGCAGCACTCCCTGGCGCTGTTCCTGGGCGGGTTCGTCGCGCTCTTCGTCCTCAGCGGGGCGGGGAACGGCTCGACGTACAAGATGATCCCGGCGATCTTCCGCGCAACGGCACGGGAGGAGGTCGCGCAGGGCGCCCCGCCGGCCGAGGCCGAGCGACGCTCCCTACGCCGGACCACGGCCCTGATCGGAGTGGCGGGGGCCATCGGTGCCTTCGGCGGAGTGCTGGTCAACCTGGCCTTCCGGCAGTCCTTCCTGGAGACGGGGAACGGGCAGGCGGCGTACGTGGCGTTCCTCGGGTACTACGGTCTGTGCCTGGTGGTGACCTGGGCCTGCTATCTGCGCCGGTCCGAGGGCCGGCTGCCCGGCGTGTGACCGCGGCCGCGCCGCCTGGGCGACGCGGCCGCGGGGCCTGGGCGCATACTGGGATGAGCCGCACGATTGGAGGGCGCCATGATCGTCCTCGGTGTCATTCTGCTGCTCATCGGCCTGGTGGCCGGAATCTCGATCCTGTGGACCATCGGGATCGTGCTCGTCGTGATCGGCGCCGTCCTGTGGATCCTGGGCGCCGTCGGACACGCGGTGGGCGGCCGGCGCCACTACTGGTAGCACTGCCGTGGCGACCGCCCGGGGAACTGGTCACAGCCCCGGCGCTGCCGGCTCCGTACGGACCGGGCGCGTGCTCAGGCCCGGAAGGCCGCGGCGAACACGGCCGGCATCCGTGCCCAGGACGGCCGCTGCGCCAGCCGGGTGAGCCGGCGGCCCGTCAGAGCGGCGCTGCGCGCGGTGACGAACCACGGCGGCTTCGGGAACAGCGCGAACTCGCCGCCCGCGACCGACCTCGGGAAGGGCCGGAACGGCCCCCGGACGACGGTGCGTTCCGGTGCGTCGATCAGCAGGGCGTTGTGCACGACGCCGATCCCGCTCCCGGCCTCCGTGACGGTGTGGCCGGGGAAGGCGCCCCACGGCGCCGTCGCGGTGAGGAAGCCGAGCGCCGTCCAGGCGTTGACGGCGACCGTCCCGTACCGCAGCTCCGCCACCGCACGGTCGAACGACCGGCCCAGGCGCTTCAAGGTGACCGGGTCGATCACGATGTTCGCCCCGAGCGTGCCGAACAGGTCCCGGTTGGCCCGCTCGACGGCCCGGTCCAGGAATTCGGAACCCAGGCCGGGGAGTGAGAGGACACCGAGTACGGGCGCGAAGTACTCGGTCGTCTCCACCTCTGCCGGGCTCCCGTCGCCGCCGACCTCGACCAGCAGACGCGATCCCTCCACGCCCTGCCACTCGGCCCCCGGATGGCTGCGCGCCGCGTCGGCCAGCCGGTCCGCGCTGCCCGGATACCAGGCGGGCCGGGCCGGGGCAGTCCGCAGGGCGTCCCGGAGATGCCCGAGGAAGGCCTCACGCTGCGGCCAGTCGCCGCTGACCACGACCACTTGCGAGGCGATGCAGTTGTGGCCGCTGTTGTGCAGCCGCTGGGTCACGATGTGTTCGGCCTGGTAGCGGAGATCGGCAGCGCTCCACGTGCCCGGGACCACGATCACCGGGGAGACGCCGCCGAGTTCGCTCGTCATGGGCTTGTCGAGCAGCGGGGTGCCGGCGGCCTTGCGGGCCCGGCCCTCCTCGCCCGGTCCGAAGGCGACGACGTCATGGGTGGCGAGAGCGCCGGTGATGTGGACGTGCGCGACGTCCGGATGGTGTGCGAGGTAGCCGCCGACGTCGCTCCCGCCGGTGACGATGCGCAGGACGCCGTGGTCGACGAGCGGTGCGAGCGCGCGCCGGAAGACCGGTTCGAGCTCGCCCAGCACCGGATTGAGCTTCAGCACGACGACCCGGTTGTGCGCGACCAGTTCGTACAGCACGTCGAGCGGTGCGATGGAGGTGATGTTGCCGGCGCCGAGGACGAGACCGATGCCCGAAGTGCGCTCCGGGTGCAGCGCTCCGAGGCCCGCCCGGCGCCGCACGGTGTCCGCGTCGACCCGGGGCGGCATCCACACCTCGGCGCTGAAGCCGTTCATGAGCAGCCGGTCCCGCACGGTGAGCGGCAGGACCGGCACACTCACCCGGCCGCCCGGTGCCTGCCCGAACTTCGCACCGTCGAGCGGGCCGTGACCCGACGCGATGGTCCGGAGCGTGCGGGCGAGCGCGTCCAGGGAGGTCAGCAGCGCGTACGGACCGGAGAGCCACTCCTCACCGACGAGCGGCGAGTCGTCCGGCAGCAGCTTGATCCGGCTCGCCACCCGAACCCAGTTCTCGGCCTCGGCGCAGACCGCCGCATGGACCCGGGTCAGCAGGGCGCCCCGCTCGGCCAGGGACGTCGCCGCCCAACGCCGTTCACCCTCCGCGAGTTCGGCCAGCATCGTGTCGAGGCCGGGTACGTCCCCGGCCGTCGTCCCGGTGCTGTCCTCGGATGCTGCGGCAGTCATGGTGCTCTCCCTCGGTCGCGACCGCACGGACGGGCGCCGTGCTGCGGAGTTGGTCCGTGGCACAAGGTTCTCCGGACCACACCAAGATGACGGAGATCCGAACGCCCCGCCATGGGCGGGCACCGCAAGATCCACCGAACTGCACTGTGCGGCCGCACAATTCGACCGTGGGCGGGGCGGGTACGGTGGCGGCATGAGCGACACCACGGGCTGCGGCCCCGTCTTCGCCGGGATCCTCGCCTCCGTCGGCGAACTCACCGACGTGACCGTCCAGAAGATCGCCGCGGACGAGTCCTGCTACACCGGGAGCCCGCTCCCGCCCGCCCTCCTCCGCGACCTCGTCCACGCCAACATCGAGGCCCTCCTGCACAAGGAGACCGGCGGCCCCGACGTCTGCGAGGAGACGGCCCGGCGGGCCGGGCGGATCAAGGC
This sequence comes from Streptomyces sp. NPDC001933, assembly GCF_042890955.1. Lineage (NCBI taxonomy): Bacteria > Bacillati > Actinomycetota > Actinomycetes > Kitasatosporales > Streptomycetaceae > Streptomyces > Streptomyces sp. NPDC001933. The sequence continues at coordinate 324,873 of NZ_JBIASS010000008.1, forward strand.
CGAGCACGGCGTCCCGCTCCCGGCGCTGCTGCACGCCTTCCGGCTCGGTGGCATGGAGATCTGGGAGCGGGCGATCGCCCGCGCCACGGCCGGCGAGCAGGCCGACGCGCTGCTGCGCCGCTCCACCCACTTCTGGGCCGTCCTGGACCGCTGCTCCACGGCCGCGACAGAGGCGTACCGCGAGGTCGCCGACGACCGGGAACGGCAGGAGCAGGTGGCGCGACGGGTCACACTGCTCCGTGTCTTCGAGGGGTCCGACGACGTCCGGTTCGGCAGCGCCGCGGGCGTCCAACGAGCCCTGGGCCTGCCGGAACGGGCCTCGTTCCACGTCGTGGCCGGCGAGCTCGGGCGCGACGGCGAGGACCCGCTCCCCGGAGTCGCCGCCCGGCTGGCCGACGTGGACGTGGCGTCCGTGTGGACCACCGAACTGGGCGAGCGGCTGGGCCTGGTCGCCCCGGCCGGCGAGGCCGGGGCCGCCGCGGTGCTCAGGACCGTGCGGCAGGCGGCGACCGCCCGGGTGGGCGTGAGCCGGCCGTTCACCACGCTCGCCGCGGCGCCGGAGGCGGTGCGCCAGGCACGGATCGCCCTGGAGTGCGTGGCCCCGGCGGGGACCGGCGTCCACTGCTACGGCAGCGCCCCGATCGACGCCCTCGTCGCGGCCCACGCCGAGTCCGCGGCCGAGCTCGGCGAGAACGTGCTCGGGCCGCTGCTCTCCGGCGACGGCGGCGACGCGGCCCTGCTCGACACCCTGGACGCGTGGTTCGCCGCGGACGGCTCGACCGCCGAGGCGGCACGCCGGCTCCACTGCCACCGCAACACGGTGCTGTACCGGATCGCCCGCATCACGGAGCTGACGGGCCGCGCTCCGACCCGCCCGGTCGACGCCGCCGAGCTCTATGTCGCCCTGCGGGCGCGGCGACTCTCCGGCGACACCCGGTAGCTCTCCGCGGTGCACGGCCCGGCTGCAGTCGCGGACCGGGCCCGGCGAACCGCCCGACCGGCCCCGCATGTTCGGGATACCATTTCCGGCGGGTGATCACCCTGCCCTTCGTCGACCCGCTCCCGTGGGAGGACCGGCCGGTCCGCGGACCGGGGCGGGGCGCCGGACGAGGAGGGGTGCGTTGTCAAAGAAAGAGCCGGTGGAGGCATCGGCACGGTTCGAAGTCGGAGTCACCGCGTTCCTCAGCGGGATCCTGCTGGTCGCGGTGTTGCTGACACTCGCGGCCAGGGTGCCCCAACTGCTCAGGTACAGCGGCGTGAACATGCCGGGTTAGGCCGGGGCGGGCCGGACGGCCCTGCGGCACCGGCGTACGTGAACGGCCGCGGCACCGGCGTACGGGAATGACTTCGTGGCACCGGCGTACGGCAACGGCCGCGGCGGAACGTGTCCACCGCGGCCGTACCGGTCGTCACCGACCTCGAACAGACCTGGATCGACCCTGGATCGGCCCTGGATCAGACCTGGAGTTCGCCGTCCCGGACCACCACGCGCCCACCGGCCACCACCAGTTGCCGGCGCGGCGCGCGGACCAGGGCGTCCTGGACGTTCTCGGCGTCCACCAGCACGATGTCCGCACGCGCCCCCGCGACGATGTCGTGGGCGTCGCGGTGCACGAAGCCCGCCGCGCGCGTGGTGGCCAGCTCCACCGCGTAGGCGAGCTCCTCGTCGGTGCGCAGACCGTGCAGCCGGGCGAAGTTGAGCGCGACGCGAAGGATGTCGCCGTCCCCGTACGGCGACCACAGGTCCCGGATCCCGTCGGTGCCGAGGCCGATCGCGACACCGCGGTCCCGCATTCCGCGCCAGGGCAGCGGGGCGGTGCGGACCGGGGCCACGGTCGCCCAGGAGACACCGGCCTCCTCGCAGGCTTCGAGCACCCGCTGCTGCCGGTCCGCCGGGAGCTCGCCCAGGGCGAAGCCGTGTGAGACCGTCACCTTGTTCTGCAGCCCTGCGCGCAGGGTGCGCTGGGCGATGAGCTCGATCTGGAAGGCGCCGAGCTCACCTCCGTCGTGCAGGTGGATGTCGAGCCCGACGCAGCGTCGCTCCGCGATGTCGAAGAGGCCGTCGAGCTGTGCCACCGGGTCGCGGTCGATCGAAGCGGGGTCGAGGCCGCCGATGGAGGTGGCCCCGGCCTCGGCCGCCTTGTCGAGGAGTGCCAGCACGCCGGGACGGCGCATCACGCCGTCCTGCGGGAACGCGACGATCTCCACCTCGATCGCGCCACCGAATCCGGCCACCGCCTCGCGGACGACCTCGATCCCGCGCAGTCCGACACCTAGGTCGACGTCCACGTGGCTGCGTACCGCCGTCGTGCCGTGCCGGAGGAACTCGCCCAGCACGGCGGTGGTCGAGGACGTGCTCGGGATACCGAGTCCGTCACGCTCCGCGCGTTCGTGGGAGATGCGCCCCTGGGTCGTGGCCTCGCCGCCGTAGGAGACCCACGGCTTTCCCCACCAGCTCTTGTCGAGGTGGGCGTGCGCGTTGATGAAGCCGGGCAGGGCGAGAAGGCCGCCGCCGTCCAGGCGCTCGCCCTCGCCGCCCGCCGTTCCGGCGGGTACCACGGAGAGGATCTCGGCGCCGGACAGCACGATGTCCACGGGCGCCGAACCCCAGGGGCGGACGTTCGTCAGTATCACATGAGCCATGAAGTGATGGTATACCAAAAGTGTTCGGGTCAGCCGGCTGATCGGTGGGGAGCGGTGTCGCGCCGGCCCGCGAAGGCGAGCGGCAGTGTGGCGAGGCAGAGCACGGCTGTGGCCAGGAACGCCAGGGAGAACGAGGCCCCCGTCGCCAGGTAGCCGACGAGGAGAGCTCCCAATCCGGTACCGCCGTCGAACCCGATGTTCCACACGGCGCTCGCGACGCCGCTGGACCGGCTGTCGACGGCGGCGAAGGCGTCGACCAGGGTCAGGTTCTGGAGCCCGCCGTAGCTGACCCCGACCAGTGCCATCCCGGCGAGCAGCGGCACCAGGGCGGTCGCCTCCGGCGTGGCCACCGCCCAGGCCGTCAGGGCGAGTCCGGCCGCCGTGACGATCACGAGCGGCCAGCGGAACGGTTCCGTCCCGTACCGGTCGGCCAGTGCGCCGAACCGCCAGCGCGAGACGGCCGCCGTCCCCGTCAGGAGCAGCAGCCCGGCCATCGTCGCGGTGGAGTCGCCGCTCATCTGCGGGGCGAAGGTGATCAGGGCGCCGCCGGCCGTGGTGACGCCGAGCAGGAGCAGCATCGGCCGCAGCAGCGGAAGGTAAACGGCACGCCTGTCCGGCACGGCGTCCCGGTCGGGCGCGCTCTCGGCCCCGGCCGGGCGTCCGTCCAGCCGGCGGGCCAGCCGGAGCGCGGGCGCCACGCCGAGCAGGGGCAGCGCGCCGATGGCGAACACGACCCAGAAACCCAGGTTCTGCGCGGCCCACGGCGCGGTCGACACCAGGATGAACTGGGGCCCCGCGATCGCCAGACCGTACGCGCCGATCGCCTGCCCGCGCCGCGCGGGCTCGACGAGTTCGGCGACGGCACCGGCGCCGCAGACCGTGAGCACCCCGAACCCGAGTCCGCGCACCGCGGCGAGCGCGAGCACCACGCCGAGCTGCGCGGTCAGCAGGTGCAGGAGCGCGGGAACGCCGAGCAGGACCATCCCGCAGGCCAGGGTGGTGCGCCAGCCGACGCGGCGTATCACCGTCGGGACCAGGGTCTGGGCGAGCACGGTGCAGAGCATCAGGACCGCGTTGACCGAACCGGCGCCGGCGGCATCGGCCCCGCCGTGCACGGCCCAGAGCGGCGCGGTGGGCAGCAGCACCGCGAACCCCGAGAATCCCGTCGCCGTCATGAGTAGCAGCGCGGGCATGCCCGGTGCGTTCCAGACAGTTTCCCGGGCGGTGCTTTCCGCCGGAGCGTCCCTCACTGGCTCGTGCCTCCGTGGCGCCGTCGACGGACCGGCTGCCACGGCCGGCCGGCATGCGAAGGAAGGCGGCAACAGGGCCGCCCACGTGACATAAATGGTATACCGAAGTTCGCTCGGCTGTTAGCCTGGTGCCATGAGCACAGTGAACGATCCGCAGTCTGTCACAGCGGAAGACCGCGAGTTCCTCCGTCGTTGCGTCGATCTCGCACGTGAGGCCCTCACGGCCGGTGACGAGCCGTTCGGCTCGCTCCTCGTGGACGAGCACGGCACGGTCCGGTTCGAGGACCGCAACCGGGTCCAGGGCGGCGACGCGACCCGCCACCCGGAGTTCGAGATCGCGCGCTGGGCGGCCGAGAACCTGTCGCCGCAGGAGCGGAGCGCCAGCGTTGTCTACACGTCCGGCGAGCACTGCCCGATGTGCAGCGCGGCCCACGCCTGGGTCGGCCTCGGCCGCATCGTGTACGCGTCGGGCTGCGACCAACTCGTGGAGTGGCGCCGGAGTTGGGGCTTCGACGCGGGGCCGGTCGCGGCCCTTCCCATCAACGCCGTCGCGCCGGGCATTCCGGTGGCGGGCCCCGATCCGTCGCTCGCCGACGAGGTCCGCGCCCTGCACGCCCGGATGCTGGGCGTGGCCACCGACGGCTGAGGGTCTTCCCGGTTTCCCGGGGGCTTTCCCGCCTGCCCCTCCCCGGGGCAGGCGGCTTCGCCGGGGCGGGGCCGCTCAGGGCTGCCGGCCGTCAGGAACGCTGGTCGTCGGACCGGTCCGCGCGGGCCGCGTTCTTCTCCTTGATCCGCACCGCTTCCTTGCGGACCTCCGCCTGGGTGGCGCGTTCCTGCTGGAGCCAGTCGGGGGCTTCCTGCTTCAGTGCTTCGATCTGCTCCGTCGTGAGAGCTTCGGTGATTCCGCCACGGGCGAGACCCGAGATCGAGACACCCAGCTTCGCGGCGACCACCGGCCGGGGGTGCGGGCCGTTGCGTCGCAGCTCCTGCAGCCACTCGGGCGGATCGGCCTGCAGTGCGTTCAGCTCGGTGCGCGAGACGACACCCTCCTGGAACTCGGTGGGGGTGGCCTCGAGGTACACACCCAGCTTCTTTGCCGCGGTCGCGGGCTTCATCGTCTGGGCGGTCTTGTGCGACGTCATACGGACAAGGGTATCGAGCATGTGCGCTACCTCTGACCAGGGCCGGTAACCTGGCGGAGTGACAAGCTCGGAAGAAACCCCTTCGTTCCGGCTCGCGTATGTCCCGGGGGTGACACCCGGAAAGTGGGTGCGGATCTGGAACGAGCGGCTGCCCGACGTCCCGCTGACCCTCGTGGGGGTGTCGGCCGCCGAGGCGTCCGACGCGCTGCGGGGGCGTGAGGCCGACGCCGGCCTCGTACGGCTGCCGATCGACCGGACAGCTCTCAGCGCCATCCCCCTCTATACCGAGACGACCGTGGTCGTGGTCCCGAAGGACCACGTCATGGCGACCGTCGACGAGGTCTCGGCCGCGGAGCTGGCCGACGACATCGTGCTGCACCCCCTCGACGACACCCTCGACTGGGAGGACCGCCCCGGGCGGCCCGCCAACGAGCGTCCCGCCACCACGGCGGACGCCGTCGAGCTGGTGGCCGCGGGGGTGGGGCTGCTCGTCGTACCGCAGTCGCTCGCCCGCCTCCACCACCGCAAGGACCTCACCTACAGGCCGGTGACCGACGCACCCGAATCGCGCGTCGCGCTGTCGTGGCTGGAGGACGAGACCACCGATCTGGTGGAGGAGTTCATCGGGATCGTCCGCGGGCGGACCGTCAACAGCACACGGGGCCGCCCCAAGCCCCAGCCCAAGCCCCAGGCGAAGGCGAAGGACAAGCGCGCCGACAAGGGCGGCGCCGGGCGGAAGCCCGCGGCAGGCAAGTCGGCCGGAAAGTCGGGTGCCAGGACGGCCGGGAAATCGGGCGGCGGCAAGAGCACGCGGAGCGGCTCCGCCGCCCCCAAGGCCGCCAAACGCGGCAAACCCCGTCGCCGCCCCTGAGGCGTGGACGCACGTGCGGCGCACCGGGGACCGCCCGGTACGCCGCACGGTCAGGCTCTCAGCGCCTGCGCCGCACCTTCGGTTCCGGTACGAGGCGCACGACGCCGTTGAGCAGATGGTCGACCAGGTCGTGCGAGGGCTTGTCCGTGAGGTTGGTGAGCAGTCGGGCCAGGGTGTTGAGCAGGAACGGCGACCCCATGACGTAACGGTTGAGGACCGGCTGGAAACCGGAGCGGCTGAAGATCAGATCGGCGGCCGTGTTGCCCAGGCGGTAGTAGCGTCCCCAGCGGCGGTTCATCTCGACCGGGTAGCCGTGCAGCACCTGCTCGCGCCGGGGGCCCCGGGGGATCGCGAGGGCCAGCGTGGCGGTCTCGGCGGCGACCTCACCGGCTTCCATGGCCTGGCCGATCCCCTCGCCGTTCCAGGGGCTGATCATGCCTCCGGAGTCGCCGACGAGCAGGAGCCCGCGGGTGTAGAGGGGATGGCGGTTGAAGCCCAGCGGAAGGGCGGCGCTGCGGACGGGGCCCTCCGCGTTCTCCTCGCGCAGCCCCCATGCCTCGGGGGTGCGGGCCAGCCACTCGTCCAGCGTGGCGCGCAGGTCCGCCTTTCCGTGCCGGCGGTGCGGCAGTGCGCCGAGGCCGACGTTGACGCGGCCGTCGCCCATCGGGAAGATCCAGCCGTACCCGGGCAGGTAGTGATCGCTCCCGGGGAACCGGAGGTCGGCCCACAGCTCCAGGTACTCCTCCGCGGAGCGCTCGGGGCTGCGGTAGTAGCGGCGGGCGGCCGTCGCGATCTGCCGGTTCCTGTCCCGCTGGAGACCCATGGCGAGGGCGAGGCGGGCGGAGGCGCCGTCGGCGGCGATCACGACCGGCGCGTGGAAGGCCAGGGGCTCCTTCTCCTCGGTGACGGCAGTGACACCGGTGATGCGCCCTGCCCGGTCGGTCAGCGGCTCGGTGACCTTCACACCGCTGCGCAGCCGTGCTCCGGCGGCGACGGCGTGCCGGGCGAGGATGTCGTCGAAGTCGTGCCGGCTGCGTGAGAGACCGAAGTCCGGATATCGGCCGAGCGCGGGCCAGTCGATGTGGACCTGATGCTCCCCGGCCACCCAGCGCATCCCGCGTGAACGGGTCCACCCCGGAGCCTTGATGTCGACGCCCATCCTGATGAGCTGATGCACCGCACGCGGCGTCAGACCGTCCCCGCACACCTTCTCCCGGGGGAAACGGGACTTCTCCAGCAGCAGGACATCGACGCCCGCTCTGGCGAGGTGGAAGGCGGCAGCGGATCCCGCGGGCCCCGCTCCCACCACGATCACCTGGGCTTCCTCGTCCGAGCCGTGGTCGGACCGGGTGTCCGACCCGGACCGGTCTGGCGTCGTTTCCCGCATCGGGAACCCCTTCCTGAAGCCGGTGCCGTACCGGGGACGGCAGCCGTCCGCTTCATCATCGATCAAGGACGGCCGGTGTGTGACCCGGTCCGGAAATCCGGCGCCTTCCGCTGAGAACCTCAAGATGCGAAACACCTGAAACCATGACAATTTACCCTTGCTGACCAGCTACTCGGGTGAAAGGGACACCTCTGATGGAGCGTCGTCCGGCGAGTCGGAGGTTCTCGACCGCTCTCCACCTGCCCGAGGTCGCGCCCCGCGCACCGGCCGACGCCGTGTCACCCGGCCCCGCCCGGCCGCCGCGAACCGAGGCCCCCTCCCGCCCGCGCCCGCCGCCGGGCCGCACGAGTTCCGTCGCCCCTTCCCGCCAGCAACGCTCTGCCGCCGCAAGGAGTGCCGTATGAGCACCATGGACGTCCCCTCGGAAGCCGAGTCGGAGATCCCCGCATCACAGTCCCGGACCAGGAGGCCCGCGGTGCCGGGGATGACCTGGGTGACGCTGGCGCTGATGACCACCGCCTCGGTGGCCAGCCTGCGGTCCGCCCCGACGATGGCCGTGTACGGACTGGCCTGCGTCTTCCTCTACGTCGTCCCGGCGATCGTGTTCCTGATGCCCACGGCGCTGGTCTCCGCCGAGCTCGCGTCGGGGTGGAACGGCGGTGTCTACCGCTGGGTGAGCGAGGGGCTGTCGAAGCCGCTCGGATTCCTTGCCGTGTGGTGCCAGTTCGCGATGACGATCTTCTACTACCCGAGCCTGCTCGCGTACGTCGCGAGCACCATCGCCTATGTCATCGATCCGAGCCTGGCCGGCAACGGCGTGTACACCGCGATCGTGATCATGGTCCTGTACTGGACCGGGGTGTGGGTCTCCTCCCGGGGCACGAAGGCCGTCGCGGGGCTCTCGTCCTGGGGCCTGATCATCGGGACGCTGATTCCGGGCACCGTCCTCGTCGTGCTCGGCTTCGTCTTCCTGGGCCAGGGCAACGGCTCCGCGGCTCCCATGACGGCCAGTCATCTGCTTCCGCAGTGGACCGGGCTCGCCAGCCTCGTCCTGATCGTCAACAACTTTCTCAGCTACTCCGGCATGGAGATGAACGCCGTCCACGTCTCGTCGTTGAAGAACCCGGCCAGGGAGTACCCGCGGTCGATGTTCCTCGCCATGGGACTGGTGCTGCTGATCTTCATCCTTCCGGCGCTGGCCATCAGCTGGGTCGTCCCGGCCGATCAGCTCAGCCTGACGGCCGGTGTGATGCAGGCGTTCGACGCGTTCTTCTCGTACTTCCACATCGGCTGGCTCACCCCGGTCGTGGCCGTCGCCCTGGTCGCGGCGGCGCTCGGCGGCATGCTCACCTGGCTGGCGGGGCCGTCCAAGGGCCTGCTGCTGATCTCCCGGGAGGAGGGCTATCTGCCACCGTTCCTCCAGAAGCTCAACAAGAACGGCATCCAGCAGAACATCCTGGTCACCCAGGGCGTCGTGACCACCGCCATCGCCCTCATGTACGCGCTGATCCCCGATGTCTCCAGCGCCTACTGGATCTTCTCCGTGATCACCACGCAGGTGTATCTCATCGTCTATCTGCTGATGTTCGCCGCCGCGATCCGGCTGCGCAGGATCCAGCCCGACCACCCGCGCGGCTACCGCGCCCCCGCTCTCGTCCCGCTGTGCGTCCTCGGTCTGCTCGCCTCGCTCGCCGCCCTGGTGATCGGCTTCGTACCGTCGTCGCAGTTCGGCGGCGGCAGCGTCTGGTCGTACATCGCGCTGGTCGGAGGCGGGCTCGTCGTGCTCGGCCTGCTCGTGCCGTACCTCTTCCTCAGACTCCGCAAGCCGAACTGGCGCATGCCCGCCGGGCAGGACGGTGCGGCGGCGGACGGTGGCGCATGAGCGAGCTCAGGACCGACAACACGGTCCGACGCTGAACCCGGCAGCCCCGAAGCGAAGGCCCCCCCGAAGCAAAGGCCGCCACGAATCAAAGCAGCAAGAACCGAACCACCAGGGTCCGGACCGACGACCGGGAGACAACGATGAGCGAGCACGAACTGGCCGACCGGATCGCCGCCCTGATGCCGCGTGCCAAGGCGGACCTCACCGAACTGGTCTCGATCCCCTCCGTCGCCGACCCCCGCCAGTACCCGCCCGAGGAGTGCCGCAGGGCGGCCCAGTGGGTCGCCGACGCCTTCACCGAGGCGGGTCTGCACGATGTGCACCTCGCCGAGACGCCCGACGGCAGCGCGGCCGTGCTAGGCCACCGCCCGCCGCCGCCCGGCGCGCCGACCGTGCTGCTCTACTGCCACTACGACGTCCAGCCGCCGCTCGACGACGACGCCTGGACCTCGCCCCCCTTCACGCTCACCGAGCGCGACGGCCGCTGGTACGGACGCGGCACCGCGGACTGCAAGGGCAACATCGTCATGCACCTCACCGCACTGCGGGCCCTCGGGGACGACCTGCCGGTCGGGTTGCGGTTCGTCGCCGAGGGCTCGGAGGAACAGGGCACCGGCGGCCTGGAGGCATACGTCGAGCAGCACCGCGAGCAGTTCCTGGCCGATGCGCTGCTGATCTGCGACACGGGCAACGCCGCCGTGGGACGGCCGACCGTCACCACCTCCCTTCGCGGCCTCGCCAGTGTCGTGGTGACCGTGTCCACGCTCGGCGCCGAACTGCACTCGGGGATGTTCGGCGGGCCGGCCCCGGACGCCCTCGCCGCACTCGTCCACATCCTGTCCACCCTGCGCGGCCCGGACGGCGGAACGCGCATCGACGGACTCGACTCCTCCGGGACCTGGTCGGGGGCGCCCTACGACGAGGAGCAGTTCCGGCGCGACGCCGACGTGCTGGACGGGGTCTCGCTCACCGGCTCCGGCACGGTCTCCGACCGGCTCTGGGCCCGCCCCGCCGTCACCGTCCTCGGCATCGACTGCCCACCGGTCGTCGGCTCGTCCGCCGCCGTCCAGGGCACCGCACGGGCCCGGGTGAGCCTGCGCGTACCGCCGGGAACGAACGCGGACGCCGCGCTGCTGGCCCTGACCGCCCACCTGGAGAAGGCCGCCCCCTGGGGAGCGCACGTCTCGGTCGAGTCCGAAGGGACCGGCGCACCGTTCCGGGCCGCCACCGACGGACCGGCCTACGCGACCCTGGGCCGGGCCATGGCGGACGTCTACGGAGAGCCGATGGCCGCCCTCGGCCAGGGCGGCTCCATCCCGCTGTGCAACGTCCTCACCAACGCATACCCGCGCGCCGAGATCGTCCTGATGGGCGTGGAGGAACCGCAGTGCCTCATCCACGCCCCCAACGAGAGCGTCGACCCCGGCGAGATCCAGCACATGGCCCATGTCGAGGCCCTCTTCCTGAGCCGGTACGCCGCCGCGCGGCGCAACTGAGCGGCCCGAGGACCCCGCTACGACTCCAGATAGCGCAGGACCGCCAGCACCCGCCTGCTGTAGCCGGTGGCGCGCGGCAGATCGAGCTTCTCGAAGACCGAGTTGAGGTTCTTCTCGACCGAACTCAGCGAGATGTGCAGCTGCTGCGCGATGGCCGCGTTGCTGCGGCCCTGTGCAAGCTCCTGCAGAACGGTGCGCTCCCGGGGCGTCAGCCCGGCCAACGGGTCGACGTGCGTGGTCCGCACCACCAACTGCCGTACGACCTCCGCGTCGATGGACGCCCCGCCCGCGTGGATCCGTTCCAGCGACTCCAGGAACTCGTCGACCTGCGCGACCCGGTCCTTGAGCAGATAGCCGACCCGCTCGGCGTTCTGGGAAAGCAGCCGCACCGCGTAGTTGCGCTCCACGTGCTGGGAGAGCACCAGCACACCGACCAGGGGCCACCGCTCACGGATCTCCAGCGCGGCCCGCAGCCCCTCGTCGGTGTGGGTCGGCGGCATCCGGATGTCGACGACGACGAGGTCCGGCGGGTCCGCCTCGACCGCCCGGACGAGGGAGTCACCGTCCCCCACCGAGGCGAGGACCTCGTGCCCCTCCTCCGCCAGCAGCAGGGCCAGGCCCTCCCGCAGCAGGGTCGAGTCCTCGGCGAGCATTACGCGCACGGCAACTCCGCGGTGATCGTGGTGGGGCCCCCGCAGGGGCTGTCGATGTGCAGCCGGCCGTCCAGCGCGTCCACCCGGCTGCGCAGCCCGGACAGCCCGCCGCCCAGCGGATCCGCACCGCCGGTGCCGTTGTCCTGGACCGACACCGAGACCAGGTCCCCGTCGCCCCGTACGCTCACCCGGATGCGGGTCGCCCGCGCGTGCTTGGCCGCGTTGGTCACGGCCTCGCAGACCATGAAGTAGGCGGCGGTCTCCACCGGCCGGGGCAACGGCAGCGGCAGCGAGAACTCCATGTGCAGAGGAATGCCGCAGCGTTGGGCCACCCCGCCGAGGGCCTCTTCGAGCCCCAGGTCGTCGAGGGCCGAAGGGTAGACCCGCCAGGCCACATCGCGAAGTTCCGTGAGGACCTCCTGGGAGGCCTGGTGGGCCTGCTGGAGCAGCAACTCCGCCTGTTCGGGGCGCCGGTTGCGGCGGGCCCGGCCCAGCAGCATGGCCAGTGCGACGAGCCGCTGCTGCACACCGTCGTGCAGATCGCGCTCGATCCGCCTGCGTTCCGCGTCGACCGCCCGGAGCACCCCGGCCCGGCTGGCGGCCAGTTCGGCGATTCGCTGCTTCAGCAACTCCCGCTCCGAGGGCCCGAAATGATCGCGCGCCAACCGGGAGTCGAGTGCGTTCAGCGAGAAGATCCCTTGCAGATCGAGGAAGAGCAGCACACCGCCGAGGAGCGCCTGGGCCAGCAGCCCCTGCCAGTCGGCGGGGTCGCGGACCACCCCCGCGGCCAGCAACCCGGCCAGCACGGCCCCGTAGCCCAGCAACGCGAGCACCCCGGCGAACAGCGTTCCCGCGCCGGTGCGGGCGGCCAGATAGCGAAGAACATCCCGGTCGGAGGCATGGTGTGCGGGGAACACGTCGCCGAAGAAGACACTGCGGCGGATCCGTTCCAGCCCGGTGAGCCCACGCGCCCCGGCACTCAGCAGGGCGAGCGCACGCGGCCGGGTACGGGGCCACAGCACGAACGGCAGCGACAGCCCGCCCGGCACGGCGAAGTACAGCAGCCCGAACAGGGCGGTGCAGCAGCCGAGCAGAGCGCCCGAGGCCCTGCGGGGCCAGGGGTACGCGTGAGCCACCGGCGCGCCCACCCCGTCGTGCCGCAGACCGGACAGCTCCGGCAGCCGGCCGGTCGTACCGTCCGCGAAGTCCCCCTGCACGGTTGCCGAGGCTAGCCGTACGGAGGGAACACAGCAAGATCCTTCCGGTCGGGCCGGAGCCACCGACGGCGTACGGGACCGCGGCGCCGGGCTCATGAGACCCGGCGGTGCTGTGCCCGGCCACCGGACCGCAGGCGTACGGTCACATACCCGGCGACGGCCACCAGGACCAGGACGAGAACGGCCTTGGACAGGACCCCGACGTAGGTCTCCACCAGATCCCAGCGGTCGCCGAGCCAGTAACCGGCCATCACGAGCACCGAGTTCCACACCAGGCTGCCCACGGCGGTCAGGGTCACGAAGAGCGGCAGCGGCATCCGCTCCACACCGGCCGGCACGGAGATGAGACTGCGGAAGATCGGCACCATGCGGCCCAGCAGGACTGCCTTGGCGCCGTGCCTGGCGAACCACTGCTCCGTACGCTCCAGATCGGAACCCCGCACCAGCGGAAGCCTCGCCCAGACCGCGTGCATGCGGTCGCGGCCGAAGAGCATCCCGATCCAGTACAGAGCCACCGCACCCACCACCGAACCCAGTGTGGTCCACAGGAGTGCGGAGGCCAGAGTGATGACACCCTGCCCCGCCGCGAACCCGGTCAGCGGCAGAATGACCTCGCTGGGCAGCGGCGGAAAGAGATTCTCCAGGGCAATGGCGAGTCCGGCCCCCGGGCCTCCCATGGTGTCGACGAGGCCGGCCGCCCAGCCGGCGACACCGCCCGCGGGTTCCTTGGCGAGACCGAGAATCACGAGATCCATGAACTGACTCCTGGCCGTTGTGATGAGGCGCGAGAAGTCCGCCGCGCCCCACCGGCAACGCTAGGAACCGACGACCGGCACCGGTACGAGGTAATCCACCCGGCCGGTTGCTGTACTCCGCACCAGCCACCCTGCGGTTTTCCGTAACCCCGGCGCCGCGCCGACGGGTTGGCCGCACCGGGATACCGACGCTCCGGGAGGCCGTCATTTCTGTGCGAAGACGATCCAGACCTGGCCCCGTGCGAACGTCATGCGCTCGCCGTCCCGGGTGGTGAAGGCGGTCGTGGAACCGGCCGCCGGACGCGACCAACGGACGTCGTACTCCTTGCCGTCGCGCAGCACCACGGCCGAGCCGGAGCCCACGGTCTCGGTGTACGGGGACGCGCTGCCCCACCGGTCCTGATACCGCGAGGGGCGCACGGTCACGTACTGCACCACCACATCGGCCGCGCCGAGCCCGGCGCCTTCCGGCGTACGGGCAGGGGCGCCGTCCATGGAAACGAGCCACTGGCGCTGTTCGGCCGACCAGGTGAACGTGAAGCGCGCCGCCGGGTAGCGCACCGTGCGATCGGCGACCGGTCTGCCGCCCGGCAGGGCCGCGGCGAAACGCAACCCGATGTCCTCGGCCGCGTTCACGCCGGTGGTGGCGTGCGGGGTCCGGCCGGGGCGCAGATACAGGTTGTGCGGCGCAGCGCGGTCGCTGCTGCGGAAGTACGCGTCCGGGGCCTTCTCGGGAGGCAGCGGATCCAGCGGCGCCGCCGCGATGACCGGGAGAAGCTTGGTCTGGGCCCCGGAGAAGGCGAGCGTCGGCCGGTCGAACTGGCGGAGCAGCTCCAGATCCGTCTCCCGGGCGCTGCGCACCGGGCCGGCCACGGGCGGCAGCCGGGAGGAGTATGCGGCGAGTATGCGGCTGAGACCGGCCTCGACCTGCTCCACATAGACGATGTCCGCCTTGTCGAGCCCGGTCTGCGGGCGGGCGGGACCGACATTGTCGATCTTCACGGCGAGGACGTGGGCGCGTGATCGGGCGGGCGTGGACGGCTCGGCGCTGCCCGGCGACGAAGTCGTTCCCCCGCCCTGGCAGCCCGCCAGGGCGGCGGTGAGCAGTGCAAGCGCGAGCGCTGATGCCGTGCCCGGCCTCCGCGTCCTGAACAAGTGCATGACGGCCGCCCTTCCGAGTCGGCCGACGCGACGCCTCCGGCCGCGACCGCGCACCGCGACGGCTCTCTGCACATCATCACGCAGAAGGGCGCCCCAGGGGCTCCCACGGGGCACGGCGGACGTCGCCCTCGGCCGGCGCTCACAGCGAGACGTCGGGCCCCGCGCTCAGTACGGCAACGGGCGGCCCGAGGGGGTCCTCAGATCGAGGGGCGGCGGACGGGACGGCAGCTGCGGTCGTCGGACGATCCTGATGCGGCCCATTGCCACCACCCCCTGTCGGTCTCCCGTCATATGCCCGGCACGTGAGTCGTTCATGCGGCCCCCGCGTGAATCTTCCGGTCACGGGGGCCGAACAGTTCCCGACACCGGTGGACGCGCCCTGTCCCGGCACCCACGGGCACGGTTCGGGCCGGGGCTGCCCGGAACCGACCGGCGGGGCGGAGCCCGGGTGGCCGGAAGGACCCTCCCGACCGGCCGTCCGGGCAAGGGAGTTGCGCGGCGGCGCCGTCTTCCCAGCGCACCGGGGACAGCGCACCCGCGCGCTCGCTATCCTTCCCCGCTATGAGCCATGAGCATGGCACGGGTGGGGCATCCGGCGGGGCTCCGCGGAGTGCCGGGTGACCGAGGGCATGGGCCCCGCGCCGGATGCCCGTAGCGCGGAGGCATGGCGGGCCTTCGGCACCCGGCTGCGCCAGTGGCGCAGGCGCGCCGGGCTCACCCAGGCCCAGGTGGGGGCCCGCGTCGGATACGACCACACCGCCATCAGCAAACTGGAGCACGGCACCCGCAGGACACCGCTGCCGCTGGCCCGCAGGCTGGACGAACTGATGACGGCGGGCGGTACCCTCCTCGCCGCCTGCGAGGCGGCCGAGGCCGAGGGAACGGGCGGTACGGGCGAGGAGGGCGCGGCGGAGCGCCCCGCACCGGCCCCCGCACGGCAGGGGCCGCTGCCGGGGGAGCCCGCGGGAGGCGCCCTGCTCGCGATGCTGCCACCGGACACCGTCCTGCCCGCCAGACTGCCCAGCTACGGGCTGATGTGCCCGGTGCACGGCCGGGACGGCTGCTCCGTCCCGGTGCTCGCCGACGTCGTCGCCCTGCACTCGGCCTTCTGCTCCCTCGGCCCGGCCGCCGCGTCGCGCCCCGCGCTGGACATCGACACTGTGCACGCCCTGACGGCGCTGCTCGCCGTCTGCCTGCGGGCCGACGAGGAGCGCGCCTGGTCCGGAGCGACCGTCGTCGTCGAGCGCACACTGCACGCGATGCTCCGCTGGATGGCCCTGCCTTCCGCGCCCTACCAACGTCAACTCGCCCCGCTGGCAGCCGAGTACGCACAGTCCGCCGGCTGTCTGCGGCTGCAGTGGGGCCGCAACGCGACCGCGATGGCCTGGCTCGACCGCTCGCTGGTCTGGGCCCAGCTGGCCGGTCACGTCGGGACGGAGGTGGCCGCGCTCAGCGACATGAGCACACTGGCCCGGCTGGAGGGCGACGGCCCGTCCGCCCTCGCCTACGGCGGCGCGATCCGGCAGGCCGCCGCCGGCCGGTACTGGGCGGGCGCCATGAGCGATCTGTACCTGGCGCGCGGTCACGCGGTACGGGGCGACGCCCGCCAGACCCTGGGCCACATCGACCGTGCCTGGTCGCAGCTGGACCGGGTCGGCGAGCAGGACGAGACGGAGGCGCCCTGGCTGTCCGTCGCCTCGGTGCGCCTGCGGGTGGAGTCCGGCGCCGCCGGGGCGCTGCGGGACCTGGCGGCGGCGACCGGGGACCGCCGGCTGGCCCTGCGCGCGGTGGGCGCGGCCCGCACCGCGCTCGGTCTGCTGCCCCCGGGGATGCACTCGGCGCGGATGCTGTTCCTGGTACGGATGGCGGACGCGCATGCCTGCGCCCAGGACCCGCAGGCGGCGATCGCCATCGCCGGACCGGTCCTGGACACCACCGAGGTCACCGCTTCGACGCTGCTCGGACAGGAACTGCGCGGTCTGCACAGCCGGTTGGCGGCCCGGCACGACAACCGCCCGGAGACCGACGACTTCACCCGCAGGCTGGCGGCCGTCGTCCGCTGACACGCCGGAGGCGGGGCGTGTGTGCACACGCCCCGCCCCGGATGCCGCACCGGCAAAGGGTCAGCCGGCGTTCAGCGTCACGTCGTCGACGACGAAGCTGGTCTGCAGATAGGCGTCCTCCTTGCTGGTGAATCCGAGCGTGACCGTCTGGCCGGCGAACTCGCCGACGTCGAAGGTCTTCTGGACGTAGGAGCCCGTGGCGTCCACGTTGGAGTACGTCGCGAGCGTCTTGGTCCCCAGCTTCACGGTGAACGTGTCGTACGCGGTCGGGTCACCCGCCGACTCGTCCGTGTCGGTGCTCAGGTAGAAGGACAGCTTGTACGTCGAGCAGCCCGCCGGGACCGTCAGCGACTGCGAGACCGTGTCCGAGTGGGTGGATCCCCAGCCACCGAGCCAGGCCGTGTACGAGCCCGAGTGGGCCGGCTCCTCCGACGTCCGGTTGTTGATCACACCGTCCGTCTGGGTCCACGGGGTGACGCCGTCCTCGAAGCCGCCGTTGGCGACGACCTGCCGGGCCTGGCAGGTGGAGCCGCCACCGACGACGAGCGAGTACGTGGTGGTGTGGGTGGCCGTGCCGGTGCCGGTCACCGTGAGGGTGTACGTGCCCGCCGCGGCCTGGGCCCCGGCCGAGACGGTCATCGTCGATGAGGAACCCGACTGCACGGACGCCGGGGCGAACGAGACGGTGACGCCGCTCGGCGCGCCGGAGGCCGCCAGTTTCACGGTCTGGGCGGAGCCGGCGGTCGTCGCGGTGGACACGGCGGCGGTGACCGAGCCGCCCGGCTGGACATTGCCGGAGACCGGCTTCACCGAGACGGAGAAGTCGTCGGCGGGCGCGGTGGTGCCGACGGAGGTCTTCCAGATGGTGTAGGCGACCCCGTCGGCGCTGCGGTCGAGCGCCGTCGCGTTGATGTTGGCCGTGGTGTCGCAGGACGAGTGGTAGCAGGAGTCGTACGAACGGCCCGCCGTGCCGCCCCACTTGGCTGCCTGCGCCGACGTCTTGGTGTCGCTGGCGCCGGTCGCGTAGCCCGACGTGGGGATGCCGCCCTGCTGGAAGGAGTAGTCGTCGGACCGGCCCTGGCCCTCGACGTTCTCCTCCGGTGCGAGGTTCAGCGAGTCCCAGTACTCCTTCATCGGCGCCGAGGCGGCCGAGTTGACGTTGTTGATGAAGTAGCCGCCGTTGGTCGAGGCCACCATGTCGAAGTTGTAGTACGCCTTGATGGCGCTGCGCTCGGCGGAGCTGAGCCGGCCGACGTAGTACTCGGAGCCCTGCAGGCCCTGCTCCTCGCCGTTCCACCAGGCGAAGCGGACGTGCTTCGTCATGGCCGGGTTGCGCTGGGCCAGCGTGAGGGCGTTCTCCAGCAGGGTGGCGGAGCCCGAACCGTTGTCGTTGATGCCGGGGCCCGCCGAGACGCCGTCCAGGTGGGCACCGAACATGATCGTCTGGTCGGACGGCCCGCCCGGCCAGTCGGCGATCAGGTTGTTGCCGCGGTAGGTGCAGCTGGTGCAGGTCTGCTCACTGACGGTGTAGCCGGCCGCCTGCAGCTTGCTCTTCACATAGGCGAGGGAGGCCGTGTAACCGGCGCTGCCGGCCCGGCGGTTGCCGCCGTTCTGGGTGGCGATGGTGTTCAGCTGCGTGAGGTGCGCCTGCACGTTGGCGACGCTGATGTCCGGTGCGCTGCCGCCCGGATTGCCGCCCCCGTTGTCGACGGTCAGGTTGTACTGCGCGGTGTGGCTCTGGGTGCCGTCACCCTTCACCGTGAAGGTGTACGCGCCTGGCGCGGCGTTGGAGGACGCCGACACGGTCATCGTCGAGTTCGCCCCGGCCTGCACCGACGAGGGGCTGAAGGCCGCGGTGACACCGCTCGGCAGGCCGCTCGCGGTCAGAGCGACCGTCTGCGCGCTGCCGGAGCTGACCGTGGTCCGCACCGTGGCCGTCACAGAACTGCCCGGCTTCACCGAGCCCGCCCCCGGGTCCAGGGACATCGTGAAGTCGTTGTTGCCACTGGGAGTACAGGTCGGGTCGCCGCTCTGCGCGGGCACGCTGATGGCGTCCCAGGCGGCCTTGGTCCGGTCGAAGAGCACACAGCTCTGGTCGAGGTTCTTCGCCGCGGTCAAAGTGGCCGTGCGGTAGCGCTTGTAGGTCATCCCGCTGGTCTTCAGCAGCATGCCGCCGTAGAAGACCTTGCCGGCGCTCTGGATGCCGACACCGGTGACCGACGAGCTGTTGCAGGTGGGGCTGGACGGCTTCCCGCCGCCCGGGTTCGAGCCCTCGGCCAGCAGGTAGAACCAGTGGTTGAGCGGACCGGCCGCGGCATGCTCCTCGGTGTTGGGTATCGAGGAGCTGTAGCAGTTCGGGTCGCCGATCTGCCCCGGGTTGTACATGATCCGGATCGGCCCGTCGCCGACCAGGTCGATCTTCTCGCCGACGGTGTAGTCGGGGTCGTCGTACGGAGCCGGCTCATTGGTGTACGCCTCGGTCAGGGCGCCCATGATGTCGCCGGTGGCCTCACCGAGACCGGACTCGTTGTTGGCGCCGCCGGGCGTGAACTGGTCGATGCCGTGGCCGAACTCATGGCCCACCACGTCCATCGCGCCGATCCACTGATTGGCGTTGTTGTGGCCGATGGAGACCGACGAGCCGTCCCAGTAGGCGTTGACGTCGTTCAGCCCGACCTCGACCGGCCAGCTGCCGCCGTTGCCATTGTGCCCGTTGCGGCCCAGCCAGTCCTTGAGCATGTTCCACTCGTGCTGCGCCGCCCACATGACGTCGACGCAGCCGGTCTCCTTGCTGGAGGCGTTGCCGGTGCCCCAGGAGTCGCTCGACTTGGTGAAGACACTGCCCGTGCTGTAGTCGGCGCAGCTCAGGCCGGGCCGGTTGGGGTCACGCAGCGAGTAGCTGCTGCCCGAGGCGGTGGTGTCGATGGCCAGCGGCGACGGTCCGTTCCACTGGCTGTTGCCGGTGCCCGCCTTGACGTCGTCGTAGCTGTCGATGACCTTGCCGGTGCCCGCGTCGACGAAGACATGCAGTCGGCTGGGGGCCTTGGCGGTGCGTCCGGTGAGCACCGTCTCCCAGGCCAGCCGGGAGGACTTGTCCGTGGCACGGACCACGAGCCGGTGCGATTCCACCCGCTTCACCGTGCGGAGCTTCTTGCGGGCGGTGGTCTCGGCAGCCTCGGCGGAAACGGTCGGTGTGGTCGGCACGTTGATCCGCCGGGACACGGCTGACTGGGTGCCGCGTACCCGGCCCTCGGAGTCGGCCACCACGACGGCGTCGCCGCCGACGACCGGCAGGCCGCGGTAGGTGCGCTGGTAGGCGACGGAGTACATGCCCTTGACCCACGGGGTCACCATCTGGCGCTCGTACCGCTCCTCGGGCCCCTTGGCCAGGGTGTCGAGACCGCTGGCGGCCGCCCGGTCGGCCGCCGACACGGCGGCCGAGAGCGCGGAGGGGGCGGGCGGGGCCGGGTCGGCGGACGCCTGCTGCCCGCCGGTGACGACCAGAGTTGCGGCGAGGACGGCCAGGGTCGTCCCGGCCGTCATCGGTCTGAGTTTCATCGAGGCTCCTTGACTTGAGGGGGGCCTCGATCACGGGCAGCCGCGTACGTCGACGTACTTGCCCGGGCCGTCGCCGGGCGCCCGCGTCCGTGGTGTCCGTGATCGAGCGACCGAACACTCACACGTCGTCATGCACTCGTCAACGAATTGCGAAGGGTGCGGCGAGACTTGGCAAGTTTGGTCAAGCCGCGCTGGTGGGATCGCACAACGGCTCCGGCACGCGGGGCGGTTGCTCCGGTCCGGCGCGCAGCGGTCACTCCAGCCCGGAGACCGTGAACACCGCTCGCGCGTGTCTGCGGTCGATACGGTCGGCCAACTGCCGCAGTGCGGTGACCCCGCACCGCAGCGTCCCGCGCTCCACGCAGCCGCGGACGTCCTCGTCCAGCCGGTGCCACAGCGCCGGGTTCGCGAGGAACACCTCCGGGTCGACCTCGACCCGGTGGCCGTCGGCGTCCCGGAGCACCAGGCGCTGGGCGACGCCGTCCGACCAACGCGCCGAAACCAGCCGGTCGGTGCGTACGGTCCGCTCGTGGAACAGGCGCCTGGATGAGAGCCACCCGGCACCCGCGCGGACCCGCGGGGGCACCAGGACCGCCCACAGCAGCGCGGAGAGGCCCGTCCACAACAGGGCGCGCGGCCAGGTGAGATGGCGGGCCGCCGCGTCGACGGCCAGGAGCAGACCGAGGAGCGCGACGGCGCAGTGGACCGCGAAGCGCAGGTCCGCGGCCCAGCCGTGGTCGTGGGCGGTCATGCCGGGAGGAGACGGCCACCGCAGGCCGATGTGGCGTTGCATGGCAGCGACGCTAGGGGGCCGGCCCGTCCGGCGGACTCGCGTTGACGCACCGCTGATGTCGGGGCGCGGGGCCCTGACGGTTGCTTGACGCGGCGGCCGTGGAGCGCCGGCGGGCACTCGGCGACGGAGTCAGTCCTGCTCGTCGTTCTCCTCCTCGTCCCCGGCCGGGTCCAGCGGTGCGGACGAGGGGGCGGACGGCTCGGGCCCGGTGGTCGCGGTCGAGCCGGTGTCCGGGGTGTCGGCCGAGCCGGAATCCGGGGAGAACAGCACCATCCCCACATATACGGCTGCGATGAAGGCGACCGTGCCGGCGATGGCACTGGCCACCCTGGGCCGGCGCCTGATCGCTTCCCGGGCTCCGGTGCTCCGCCGGACGGGAGCGGTCCGCTCCGCCGGGCGCCGCCTGCGGCCACCGGACTGCGGCAGCCGGTACGTCGCCGCACCGTCGGCCTGCTGGGCGGAGCCGGCCGTCGGGGCGGAGCCGAACGGAGGTGCTGCGGCCGGCATATGCGGACGGCCGGTCCCGGCCGGGGCGGGTGCGGGGATGTGCGGACCACCGCTTGCCGCGTAGGGCGGATCCGGCGCGTACATCGGCAGTGGCTCCGGCTGTCCCCGCCAGGCATCGCTCTGGAACCACTCGGCGACCTGCTGGGCACTGGGCCGGTCCTCGGGCTGCTTCGCGAGCAGCCCGAGCAGATAGGAGTCGAAGGCCGGGGACAGGTCGACACCCCGCTGTCTGAGCGGTACGGGCGCGGTATCGACATGCTGATAGAGCGTGGCGGTCGCCGTGTCCGAGCGGAACGGCGGGTCTCCCAGCAGGAGTTGGTAGATCACACAGCCGAGGGAGTACATGTCGGACGCCGCACCGGCCGTACGGCCCAGGGCGCGCTCCGGGGCGAGATAGAGGCTGGTGCCGACGATCTGTCCGGTGGTGGTCAGCGCGGCGGACGGGTCGTCGACGAACTGGGCGATGCCGAAGTCGCCGATCTTGACGGACCCTTCGGCGTCCAGCATCAGGTTCCCGGGCTTGATGTCGCGGTGCACGATGCCCTGCCGGTGGGCGGCGGCGAGCCCCGCGGCGGCCTGCCCGGCGATCCGGGCGACCTGTTCGGCACCGAGCCGCTCCTCGGCATTGAGGAGATCGCCCAGGCTCCTGCCCTCGACGAGCTCCATCACGAGGTAGAAGCGGTCCTCCCAGGCCCCGAAGTCGAACACCGCCACCAGATGAGGGTGGCTCAGCCGGGCCGCGGTCTGCGCCTCCAGCCGGAACCGGGCGGTGGCCGACTCGTCGGCGTGGCCGCCGAGGAGCAACTTCACGGCGACGGCTCTGCCGAGGACTTCGTCCGAGGCACGCCACACCTCCCCCATGCCGCCACGGCCGATGGGGGAAACCAACCGGTACCGACCAGCTACCAGCACTGTGCACCAATCTCGGATTGTGGGCCGCTTCTGCTGCCACGGCGACGACCCGACGGGGTCGGGACGAGGTGGGGGGCGCGCGGCAAGATCAGGATATCGGGCCGCCGGACCCGGCGTTCCAGCGGAGCGGCCCAATCCGCGGCTCCAGCACCGAACCGGTGTCCGCCTCGTGCCCCGGTGATCAGTTCCGGCCGCCCGCCGCCGTACGGCCGACCGATTCGACCAGCGGCAGCAGCCGGTGCGGCACCCGTTCCCGCAACGCCACCTCGGTACGTGTCCTGACCACCCCGGGCAACTGGATCAGCCGCTGGATCACATCCTCCAGGTGCCCGTTGTCCCGGGCCACCACCCGCGCCAGCAGGTCCCCGCCGCCCGTCGTCGAGAACGCCTCGACGATCTCCGGCACCGCGGCGAGCGCCTCACCGACCTCGTCCAGGTGCCCCTGGGTGACTTCGAGATGGACGAAGGCCAGCACCGGGTGGCCCAGGGCGGCGGGGGAGAGGACCGGCCCGGTGCCGGTGATCACTCCGTCCCGCTCCAGCCGGTCGAGACGGGCCTGGAGAGTGCCCCGGGCGATGGAGAGGATGCGCGCGTACTCACGGACGCTGGTACGGGGCTGCTCGATGAGCAGCCGAAGGATACGGGTGTCGAGAGCGTCCACCGCCATGGTCCGCCGGCCTCCTCCTGGTACGACGATCCGGGCTGCGACTGTACCAATGGCACAGCCGGGCCCTTGCCGGAGCGCCCCGGTCCGCAGCCGGCCGCCCGTCATACCCGTAGTCCCTGAGAGCTACGGAAAAGGTTCACACCCCGGTGGGACGCCGACTACGGGGCCCTGTTCATAGCTTCTGTACCCGAGCACACAGCCACCAGGTACGGGAGGAACAACCCGCCATGCCGTCCCATCCGAGCAGGTCCCGCCTGCGCCGCGGCCTGCTCGCCGCACTGGTGGCCGCCTCGGTGGCCCTGCCCCTCTCGGGCGCGGCGGGCCCGACGGCCGTACCGGCCCCGGCCCCGGCCGTCCACGCCCCGCTGACCAGCGCCGCACCCCAGGCCCTCGCCGGGCGGTACGGCGCGACGCGGGCCGACATCGGCGCGGCCGAGCGGGCGGCGGCCCGCCACGGCGACCGCAAGCGGGCCACCGCGCTGCACGAGATGGCCGATCCCGCCCGCCGCTTCCTCGCCTTCGACGGCCGGGATGGCGGCCGCTCCGTCGAGGTGTTCGGCGATCTGTCCCACGCGGAACACATCGCCGTTCTGGTCCCCGGCGCGGGCATCGGCATCGACCACTACTGGCGGCTGCGCAACGGCGCGCGTGCCCTGCGCGAGGAGCTGGGCGGGCGTTCGGCGGTGGTCGCCTGGCTCGGGTACCGGACGCCGGTGACGGTGAGCCCGGCCTCGCTCACCTCTGGACGGGCCATCGAGGCCGCACCGGAACTGGTCCGGTTCATGGGGGAGTTGAAGCAACTGAAGCCCGCGGCCCGGACCACCCTGCTCTGCCATTCCTACGGCTCCGTCGTCTGCGCGCGGGCCGCGCACCGACTGCGGGTCGCCGGCATCGTCCTGTACGGCAGCCCGGGTACCGGCTACCCGAACGCCGCCGCCCTGCACACCACGGCCACCGTCTGGGCCGGACGCAGCAGCGGCGACTGGATCGCGGACGTGCCGCACACCGAGCTCCGACTGCCCTTCGTGGACATCGGATTCGGTACGGACCCGGTCGCGCCCGGGTTCGGCGCCGAGACCTTCGCGGCGGGTTCCGGCGGCCACAGCGACTACCTGAAGGCCGGCTCCGTACCGCTGAGGAACATCGCCCGGATCGTGGCCGGAGCGGCCGGATCCACAGACCCCACGGGAGAGCGCCATGCGTGACTTCGCACAGCGGATCGAGTCCGCCACCCCCGCCGACCGCGACCGGGCGGTCGATGCCCTGCGCGCCATCGCCATCCTCGGCGTGGTCCTGGGCCACTGGCTGGTGACCGCACTGGTCGTCGACAGCGGCACCGTGCACGGAGCGAGCCCGCTGCGGTACCTGCCCGGACTCACCCCGGTCTCCTGGCTGTTCCAGACCCTCGCGGTCTTCTTCCTGGTCGGCGGACTGGTCGGCGCGAGAAGCCATGCCGCCGCCCGCGCCCGGGGCGAGAGCTACGGCCGGTGGCTCCGTGCGCGGATGAGCCGGCTGCTGCGTCCGATGGCCGTGGTGCCGGTCGTATGGTCCGTGGCGGCGTGCGCAATGCTCTTCGCCGGGGTGGACCAGGACACCGTGCGCGCACTGTGCAAGCTGGTGTGGTCCCCGCTCTGGTTCATCGCGGTCTTCGCGGCGCTGACGGCGGTGACCCCGCTGGTGGCGAGGCTCCATCCGCTGTGGCCGTTCGCCGTCGTACTGGTCGTCGACCTCTACCGCTTCGGCCTGGACGCGCCCGGCGGATTCGCCTCGGTCAACGTGGCGGCCGGCTGGCTCGTGCCGTACTGCCTGGGCGCGGCCTGGGCCCGGGGCGAGCTGCTCGGCCGCCGCACCGGCTGGACGCTGCTGCTCGGCGGAGCCGCGGCCACCGCCGCACTGGTCGGATGGGGCGGCTACCCCGCGAGCATGGTGGGAGTGCCCGGTGTTGAGATCTCCAACCTCGACCCGCCGACCCTCGCCGTGGTCACCTTCGGCCTCGCGCAGTGCGGGGCGGCGCTGCTGCTGCTCGGCCCGCTGCGCCGGATGCTGAGGCGCCCCGTCCTGTGGGCGGTGGTGGCGACGGTGAACCTCTCGGCGATGACGGTGTTCCTGTGGCACCAGACGGCGATGATCGCGGTCACCGCGACCGGCCTGTGGGCGGGCGGAATGCTGCCGGGCCTGCACACCCCGCCCGACGGACCGGGCTGGGTACTCGCCCGGCTGGCCTGGCTGCCGGCGTTCGCCGCGGCGCTGCTGATCTGCTGGCTGGCGTTCCGAGGTTACGAACGGCAGCGGCCGACGCGGACGAAGAACCTGGTCGTCCGCGAGGGGTGCCCCGCCGGATCGATGGCGGCACGACGTGTCTAAGGTGCGAGCTGTGAACCGGGGGGACATGGTGAAGCGTTCGGCGCGGGTACTGCGGGCACTGCCCCGTACCCTGCGCCAGGATCTCGCGACCACGGCGGTCGACCCGAACGGGCAGTCGGGGAGAACGCGTTGGCTGGAATGGCGGCCGGTGATCATGGTGCCGCTCGTGATGGTCGCGCTGGGGGTGCTCATTGCGGGCAGCAACCAGTACGCCTTCGACTTCGGGATGGGCATTCAGCTCGGGGTCCTGCTCGCCGGGGTCCAGTCGGTGGCGATCGTCGTCGCCCTGTACCGCCCGCTCCAGGCATGGTGGGCGTCGATGCTCGCCATGGTGCTGGTCACCCCGTTCGCCGCGAACGTCGGCTTCGGGGCGCGGTTCCCGTGGGACGGCGCGTTCCCCTGGAGCGGGGCCGGGATCGCGATGCAGGCCGGGGTGCTGTTCCTGCTCGCGCTGCGGCTGCGCCCCAGGATCGCCGCCGAGACCCTGACGATCACCGTGCTGGCGGGGCTCCTCTGCGGAACGGCCACCCCCTGGCGCAACGCCAATGACATCCGCCTCGCCATCGGCGTCCTCGTCATCATGGTGGTGCTGGGCATCGCGCTGCGCGGCCTCGCGGTGGCCCGTACCCGGCTGGTCGAACAGGAGGAGCTCACCGCCGACGAGCGTGCCAGACGCACCCTGCTGGAGGAGCGCAACCGCATCGCACGCGAGCTGCACGACGTGGTCGCCCACCACATGTCGGTCATCTCCATCCAGGCGCAGGTGGTTCCGCACCTGGTCGAGAACCCGTCCGACGAACTGCGGGAGAATGTCGAGGGCATCCGCAGGAACGCGGTCGACGCGCTCACCGAACTGCGCCGGGTGCTCGGCGTACTGCGCTCCGAGGACCCCCTGCCGCAGGCCGCGCGGCACGCTCCGCAGCCCACGCTGGAACGGCTGGACGAACTGATCGGCAACGCGCGCGGAGCCGGGGTCGAGGTCACCGCCGAGGCCACCGGGGAGCCGCGTCCGCTGTCGCCGGGTGTCGAGCTGTCGGCGTTCCGCATCGTGCAGGAGGCGCTCAGCAACGCCATGCGACACGCACCGGGGGCCCGGGTGCGGGTGGAGATCCGCCACCGGAGCTCGGGGGTCACGGTGCGGATCACCAACACCGCGCCGGTCCGCCCCGCCCCGCCCACCACGGGCGAGGGCCACGGCCTGCTCGGCATGCGCGAGCGCGCCGCGATGCTGGGCGGAGAACTCGCCACCGGACCCACCCCCGACGGCGGCTACGAAGTCACTGCGATACTGCCCGCACCGCCCGCCGCCGGGCCCATCGACCGCACCGACTCCGCCTATCCCACCGACCCTGCCGAGGACACCCGATGACGGCCATCCGCGTACTGATCGCCGACGACCAGATGATGGTCCGGCAGGGCTTCACGGTGCTGCTGAACGCCGAACCCGGCATCGAGGTCGTCGGCCAGGCGGTGGACGGAGCGGACGCCGTGGAGAAGGTGGCCGAACTCGCCCCGGACGTCGTCCTGATGGACATCCGCATGCCCCGGCTCGGCGGCATCGAGGCGACACGCATCATCACCGGGGCCGACGGCGCCACCGTCAAGGTCCTCGTCCTGACCACCTTCGATCTCGACGAGTACGTCTACGAGGCGCTGCGCGCGGGCGCGTCCGGTTTCCTTCTGAAGGACGCGTCGGCCGACGAACTGGCCCATGCGGTAAGGGTGGTGGCGGAGGGCGAGGCCCTGCTCGCCCCGAACATCACCAAGCGGCTGATCGCCGAGTTCGCCCGGGTGAGCGCCGGTCCACGAGCCCCCCTCAGGGATCGCACCGGCGAACTGACGGAGCGTGAGACCGAGGTCCTGGCCCTGATCGCACAGGGCCTGTCCAACACCGAGATCGCCGCACGTCTCGTGGTCGCCGAACAGACCGTGAAGTCCCATGTGGGCCGGATCCTTTCCAAGTTGGGTCTGCGCGACCGGACCCAGGCGGCGGTCCACGCCTACGAAACGGGCCTGGTGCGCCCGTCCGGCTACTAGCCGCTTCCACAACACGACCCGCGCACCTCTTACGACCCGCGCACTCCTCACGACCCGCACAACACAACGCAACGCACCCGGCGCGGCGTCCGTGCCCGTCGCTGGCTCCGGCATGCCCGGAGAACGGCGGGAACGCCACGGCACAGGGGCGTACGCCCGGGACCACCGAGCGGCCGAGGGCCGCCCGGCGAGTCGTCGTGCCCCGCGAACCACGGCATGGAGCCGCTTCCGCGCACGGTCCGACCGATTCCGTATCCGACCGGAGGAAC
The DNA here is from genome assembly GCF_042890955.1 of Streptomyces sp. NPDC001933. NCBI lineage: Bacteria > Bacillati > Actinomycetota > Actinomycetes > Kitasatosporales > Streptomycetaceae > Streptomyces > Streptomyces sp. NPDC001933. The sequence goes on from NZ_JBIASS010000008.1 coordinate 352,500, forward strand.
CGAAGAGCCCATGGGTACCACCCTCGTCATCACCAACGACTTCCCGCCGCGGCAGGGCGGCATCGAGACCTTCGTGCACGCGATGGCCACCCGGGTGCCGGACGACGACGTGGTCGTCTACACCTCGCACGAGCCCGGGGACACCGCCTACGACGCGAGCCTCCCGTTCCCCGTCGTACGGGATTCCGGCCGCACCCTGCTGCCGACCGGCCGGGTCACCCGCAGGGCCGTCGAGATCGCAAGAGCCCACGGCTGCGACCGGGTCTGGTTCGGCGCCGCCGCCCCGCTGGCCCTGATGGCGCCGGCCCTGCGGCGCGGCGGCGTACGGCGCATGGTGGCGACCACCCATGGCCACGAGATCTGGTGGGCGAGGACACCCGGTGCGCGCGCTCTGATGCGCCGGATCGGCGACGGCGTCGACGTGGTCACGTATCTGGGTCAGTACACCCGTGCCCGGATAGAGCCCGCGCTCGGCCCTCGGGCCCGCATGAGCCGGCTGGTTCCCGGGGTCGACGCCGAGGCGTACCGGCCCCGCGCCGGTGCTTTGCCCGACCCGCGTACCGAACTCGCCCTGCACGGCAAGCGCGTCATCCTCTGTGTGGCCAGGCTCGTTCCCCGCAAGGGCCAGGACACGCTCATCCGGGCCCTGCCGCTGATCCGGAGCAAGGTGCCCGACGCCGAGCTGGTGGTGGTCGGCCGGGGGCCCGACGAGGCCCGGCTGCGCAGACTGGCGGCGCGGTACGGCGGGGGAGCGGTCCACTTCGCGGGCGGCGTCGCGCACACCGGCACCCCTCCGTACTACGCCGCGGCGGACGTCTTCGCGATGCCGTGCCGTACCCGGCGGGCCGGTCTGGAGGCGGAGGGGCTCGGGATCGTGTTCCTGGAGGCGGCAGCGAGCGGCCTGCCGGTGGTCGTCGGCGATTCTGGCGGCGCTCCGGACACCGTTCTCGACGGCAGGACCGGCCGGCTCGTGGACGGCACCGACCCCGCGGCCGTCGCCGGTGCGCTGACCGGGATACTCCTGGACCCGGACCGCGAGGCGATGGGCGCGGCGGGCCGTGAATGGGTCCGGGAGTCCTGGTCGTGGGACGCGTCGGCCCGCCACCTGACGGACCTCCTCACCCCCGTCGAGGAGGTGACGGCACCCCTGCCGGGCGAGGAGTAGAGAGCCGCGCGGGGGCGGTGCGGTCAATCGGCCGCGGTTCGGCACGCCGCCGGTCCGTTGGCTTACTGATGGTGTACCGTCCCCGGCGATGAATGTGCCAATGGCTCAGTGGAACCCGCTCGGGTTGAGCCATGGGCCACAGGGATGTTGTGATGTACCCGTCGATGGCGCTGCGGATCTCCGCGGCGCCTTTTTCATGCCGGTGCGCAGGGCCGGTGCACGGAAGCAGGAGCGTTTGGTGCTGAAGAGGATGTTCGTCGCCCCGGACCCGGGCCGGCAGCGGCTGCGCAGCAGCGTCCGGGCCGTCCTCGGCATCGGACTCGCCGTCGCGGTGTGCGGTCTGGCCGGTCACTCCCTGGTCGCGGCCATCACCGGCGGCCTCGCCGCGCTGCTGGCCCTGTTCACGGTGCTGGACACCACGGTTCGTGGGCAGGCGATCACCACCGCCCTGCTGCCCGTCGCGGGCTTCCCCGTGCTCGCCCTCGCCGCGGGACTGCACGACCACCCGGTGGCCCGGGACGTGGCGTTCCTCGCGGTCATCGGCGCGGGTGTGTACGCCCGGCGATGGGGGCCGCGCGGCCACTCGCTCGGCGTGTTCGCGTTCATGGCCTTCTTCACCACGCAGTTCCTCCACACCCTGCCCGGACAGCTGCCCGAGCTGTACTCCGCGGTCGCCCTCTCCCTGCTCGTCTCGTCGGCCGTCCGCTTCGGACTCTGGTGCTACGAGCGGCGGCAGCCCGCCCCCTTCGTACCCGTCCCGGTGACCGGTACCGGGCTGGGCCGGGCAACCACCCGCCAGGCCGTGCAGGCGACCGCGGGCGCGGCCTTCGCGCTGATGGCGGGGCTCGTCCTCTCCGAGCAGCGCTGGTACTGGGCGGTGGGCGCCACCTGGTGGGTCTTCGTGAACACCGCCTCACGCGGCGAGACACTGGTGCGCGGCTTCCGCAGGGTCCTGGGCACACTGGTCGGCGTACCCATCGGCCTGGCGGTCGTCGTCCCGCTGCACGGAGCGCCCGTGCCCACCGCGCTGGTCGTCGCGGCCGGCGTCTTCGGGATCTTCTACACCGCCGCGGTCTCCTACACCTGGATGGTGTTCTCGGTGACGGTGATGGCCGGTGCGCTCTACGGACTCCTGGGCGTGCTGGACCCCGCCCTGCTCGTGCTGCGCCTGACGGAGACCGGCGCGGGCGCGCTCGGCGCGATGCTCGCGGTGCTGCTCGTGCTGCCGGTCACCACGCACGCCACCACCGACGCCTGGATCCAGCGGGCCCTGCGCTGTGTGCACACCTGCACCGCGGAGGCCGCCGCACGGCTCTCGGGATCCCCGACCGCCGATCCCGCGCCCCGGATCGCCGAGCTGGAGGCGCTGCTCGGCCGGGTACGGATGTCCCTGGCCCCGCTGGTCCACCCGCTCAGCCCGCTGCGCGCCCGCAGGGCCCGTGCCCGTCAGGTGCTCGCCCTGCTGGACGCCTGCGCACGTGAGGTGCGCGGACTGGCCTCCGTCGCGGCGGACCCGGAGGCATCCCACGACGCCCGCCTCGCCGCCGCCTGCTGGCGGGTCGAGGCATCCGTGGAGGCCCTGACCGCCCCCGATCCGCAGCACCGGGCCGGCGCACCGGGCGTCCCGCCGCACGCAGCCACGGCGGGGCCCGCGCTCGCCCATCTGCACGGCCTGGAGCGGGCGCTGGCCGAACTCGCCGCACCACTGCACAGCGACCCGCGCGCGCCGCTGATCGGTGTGTGACCGGTGTGCGAAAGGGCTTCGGACGTGCCCTTTTTGGCGGCCCCGGCAGCCGAGGCACTGGTCTGGACCTGACGGCCGACTGCTACCGTCGCCCCGGAAGATCACGACGGTATGGGCCGCCGTGGTCGGTCGGCTGAGAGGGGCAGTGCGATGACTGACAGTGCGGCGGGCAGCGGCGACGGCGCGGTGCGGGCGTTCATCGGGTCGTTCACCTCGGCGGGCGGACGGGGAATCACCGTCGCCGCCGTGGACCGGGAGACGGGGGCGCTGACCGTCCTCGGCGCCACGGACGCGGTCCCCGACCCCTCGTACCTCGCCCTGGGCCATGGGCCGGGGCCGGGCGGCGGCGCCCTCTACGCGGTCAGCGAGACCGAGCCCGGTGCGGCAGCCGCCCTGGACGTCACCGGCGATGTACCGAAGCCGATCGGCACGATCCGCCCGGTGGACGGCGACGGACCGACCCATCTCGCGCTCGCGGGCGGTCATCTGCTCACCGCCAACTACGGCTCCGGCAGCGTGAGCGTCCTGCCCGTGACGCCGGACGGATCCCTCGGCCCGGCCACTGCCGTCTTCCAGCACGAGGGCAGCGGTCCCGACGCCGACCGGCAGCGCGGCCCGCACGCCCACCAGGTGCTGCCCGACCCCTCGGGGAACTGGGTGCTCGGCGTGGACCTCGGGACCGACTCCGTACGGATCTGCGCGCTCGACACGACGACCGGATCACTGCGGCTGCACGGCGAGACGGCCCTGCGGCCGGGCACCGGCCCGCGCCACCTGGCCTTCCACCCCGCCGGCGGCCACGCCTACGTCCTGAACGAACTCGAACCGACCGTCACCGCATGCCGGTGGAACGCGGCCGCGGGCGTCCTGGAGCCGGTGGGGGAGACCTCCGTACTGCCCGCGCCGCCGGCGGAGGGCGACGGACCGGCGACGTACCCCTCCGAAGTGGTCGTCTCGCACGACGGACGGTTCCTCTGGACCGCCAACCGGGGCCACGACAGCATCTCGGTCCTGGCGCTCGACGCGACCGGCGAACAGGCGACCCTGGTCACGACCGTGGACTGCGGCGGGCACTGGCCGCGCGACCTCGCACTCGACCCCACCGGCCGCCGGCTGTACGCGGCCAACGAGCGGTCCGGCGACGTCAGCTGGTTCGACGTCGACCCGGAGACCGGCATCCCGCGGCGCGCCGGCTCACTGGCCGCCCCCGCCGCGTCCTGCGTGATCTTCGCCTGACCTTGCGCCGCGCACAGCACGAACGCCGGACGGGCCCGGTTCTCCGGGCCCGTCCGGCGTTCGTGCACCGACCGGCTGCCGGGCGCACCCGGCACGGGGTCAGTGCGCCTGGGCACCCTGCGGCGCGACGGGCGTGATGCCGAGCGTCGTCATGTACATCGACAGCACGAGCTTGCCGATCGCCGGGTACGCGCCGAGCGGCTCGGCCGTCGCGCAGCCCGCCTCCTTCGCGGCGGCGTCCAGCAGCCCCTCGGCCACCTCCGGGCCAACCAGGTACGGGGCCAGCGCGAGCTGCGCCGAGCCGGAGCTCGTGAGCTGCTCGGCGATCGACGCGACCGACCCCTCGACGTCGAGCGCCGCGGCCATCACCGGAACCGCGAGCCGGGCGGCCAGCAGCATGCCGGTGATCCCGGCGGCCTGCACGGCCTCGTCCCCACCCACGGTGGCCAGCACGATGCCGTCGGCGGCCGTGGCCACCGTGAAGAGCCTGGCACGGTCGGCACGGGCCAGACCGGCCTCGGAGAGCCGCACGTGCAGTGCCTCGGCGAGCAGCGGGTGCGGGCCGAGCACATCGGTCAGCTCGACCTGCGTACCGCTGTCCATCACGGCCTGCCGTATCCGCCGGATCAGGGCGCTGTCCGGCCCCGCGAGCAGCGGTACGACGACGGCGGACGGCCCCTCGGGCGCGGCGACCTCACGGCCCGCGGCCTCCGCCTGCTCGTAGCGCGCGACACGCTCGGCGGCGCAGTGGGTGAGTACGGCGGAGAGCGTCAGGTACTCGGCATCGTCGCCGTCGAGGTAGCCGATCCGGGCGTTGAGGCCGGGCAGCTCGGAACGGGCGATGCTGATCACCTCCTCGGCCAGACTGCGCGTGGCCGGGGAGGGGGTACCGGGGACGGCGAGAACGAGCGCGGCAGCGCCCTCGGGTGCGACCACGGGCTCCGGGCGGCGGTGCCGTCCGGACTGGCGAGGTCGCGGCATTCGTACAGGCAGGCCGGAAGCGGGCCCAGTGGGGGTGCTCATGGCGCCGCATGCTACTGGTTTTGGGTGCGGCTCTGTTCGGGGAGGGTCCGGACAGGCGTTATCTGTCCGCTTTTATCCGATGAGTGGCTTACTGGCCGACTGTCCTGCTCTGTCGCCACCTATTCGGGCTTGTGCCCAGGCCCCTCACCAGGCACCCACAGCAGCGTCGGGTGGCGGGGCAGCCGCAGATCCCCGGTCGCCAACGCCTGGGCGATGGAGAGCGCGCCGGTCAACGGATCACCCGAACCGGGGACCGCCCGTGCCTGCGGAAGCTGTCGGGCCAGCTCCTCGCGCAGGGGTACGAGCAGCGGATCGCCCATCCGGAACAAGCCGCCCGTCAGCGCCACTTCGCACGGTTCGCCGTCGGCCCCCGCCTCCGGGCACACCGCCGCGGCCGCCTCCGCGACATGCGCCGCGGCCTCGCGCAGAATGCCCGCGGCGACCGGATCGTGCCCGGCGCACGCGGCGACCTCGGGCGCGAAGGAGGCCAGCACGGCAGGCCGGTCGGTGCGCGGATAGAGCAGCCCGGGAAGCTCCGGCGCCGGCCCGAACACCGCCTCCAGCCGGGACAGCAGAGCGGCGGATCCGCCGCGCCGCCCGTCATGGGCACGCATGGCCGCGTCGAGCCCGGCCCGGCCGATCCAGGCCCCGCCGCCGCTGTCGCCCAGCAGATGCCCCCAGCCGTCGGCCCGGCGCCAGCTCGTCAGGTCCGTGCCCAGCGCAATCATGCCCGTGCCGGCCGCCACGACCGCCCCCGGGCGCTGGCCGACCGCCCCCGCGTACGCGGTCACGGCATCGGCGGCCAGTGCCAGCCGCCGCACCCCGAGCGCGCCCTCCAGCGCCGAGGGCAGCTCCGCGCGCAACTGCCCGCCGAGCGTCGCCATGCCGGCGGCACCGATCGCCACCGCGTCGATCCCGGCGCCGCCCTCGCCGCCGCACCGCTCCAGCAGCCGGCGGGCGGCGGGCAGCAGTTGTTCCAGCAGATGGGCCGCGTCGATTCCGGCCGCTCCGGTGCGCACCGGAGCGGCGCAGGCCGTCTTTGCCAAGGGGGCGGACAGGCCGACGGTGCCCAGTGCCACGCGCAGCCCCGAACCGCCCGAGTCCACGCCGAGCACGTACGGACCCGGTGCGCCCTTCGCCCCGCCCGGACGCACACCGGTGCCGGTGCTTTCCGGCGATCGCCGCGGTGAGCTCATGGGCCGACTCCAGGAAAGGAAGACGAATGACGGCGGCAGCCTATCCCCCGTACCGCGGGAACGGGCCGGGGGAGTGCGAGTTCGGCGGCCCGGACCGTCTCCGGGCCTGGAGCGGAGCGTTTACGCCGGTAGAGTGACGTTCCGTGGCACCACGACCGTTGAATGAAGTAGTCGAGCCCGGCTGGGCCGAGGCACTCGCCCCTGTGGCCGGACGCATCGCCGCGATGGGCGATTTCCTGCGTGCGGAGGTGGCAGCGGGACGCACCTATCTGCCGGCCGGAGCGAACGTTCTGCGCGCGTTCCAGCAGCCCTTCGACGACGTACGCGTCCTGATCGTCGGTCAGGACCCCTACCCGACACCCGGAATGGCGGTGGGGCTGAGCTTCTCCGTGGCCCCCGAAGTTCCCCAGGTGCCCGGCAGCCTGGAGAACATCTTCCGGGAGATGCACACGGACCTGGGACTTCCGCGCCCGTCGAACGGTGACCTGACGCCCTGGACGCGACAGGGCGTACTGCTGCTGAACAGGGCACTCACCACGGCGCCCCGCAAGCCGGGCGCGCACCGCGGCAAGGGCTGGGAGGAAGTGACCGAACAGGCCATCCGGGCCCTGGCCGCACGCGGCAAACCGCTGGTGTCCGTGCTGTGGGGGCGCGACGCCCGCAACCTGCGGCCGTTCCTCGACGGCTACCCGGCGATCGAGTCCGCGCACCCCTCGCCCATGTCGGCGGACCGCGGCTTCTTCGGCTCGCGCCCGTTCAGCCGCACCAATGAACTCCTGCTGCGCCAGGGGGCCCAGGCCGTCGACTGGCAACTGCCGTAGGCCCTGTCGGCCCCGGAGCGGTACCGGCTCCTTCTCGGAGCCGGTACCACGCCGCCTTCCGGTTCACACGCCGGTCGGTACGGTTCAGGACGCGTCGCGCACCGTGCCGGTGAACACCGGCCCTTCCTGCGGCTCCCAGGAATCGCCGTAGGTCATCAGCTGCATCCGCAGTGATTCCTCGGGCTCCTCCAGTGCGTCGCGGACCGTGGGCACGGTCACTTCGGCACTCGGCTTCCCGGCGGGGACCACGGCCAGGAGGAACGCCGGCTCCGCCACCCCGGACAGCGGCCGGGCCGGGGCGGGCGATTCACCGAACGTGTCCCGCAGCCACGGTCCGTCGACGTCCAGGGTGGACAGTTCCGTACCCCGGCCGACCGGCTGGATCGCGAATCCGGCGGAGTCGATGTCGACATCGGCGACCGCGGAGAGCGAGACCTTCCAGCGCAGGCTCTGCCCCTCGGTGACCTGGTCCGCGACCGGCTTCACCTCGATCGTGGGCATCGGATCGTCGTTCCGCACGGTGACGCCCCCGAGGTGGGAGCCCACGACCGCGCCCCGGACCGCCTTGACGAACACGCTGTGCGTGATGTCGTAGCCGAAGCGGGTGTTGCCCCGCACCTCGACCTGCACATCGATGTCATGGCTGCCCGGACGCACCGTCACCGTCCTTTGGCTGGGCTCGTCCTTGCCGGGTTCGGTGGCGAACAGCCGGACCTGTCCGCTGCCGCGCCCGGAGACGGTGAGCGGAACGCGGTAGGTGCGGACCCCGAAGTCGCCTTCCTCGACCTTCAGGTGGCCGATGTCCACGCGCGGCAGCGAGGCCGCCCGGACCGCGGGTGTGCCGGGGCGCCAGCCCCAGGCGTCTACCAGCCAGGCCTGCCCCGAATTGCCTCCCGGGGTCAGGTCCAGGCTCTTCACATGCTTCAGGTCCACCTTGTTCCGCACGGCGGCGGAGAGCGGCACGCGGATCTCGCGTCCCCAGTAGGAGGCGGTCCGGTCGCTGCCCGGCAGCCCGTCGATCCTCGCGCGGCCGAGCGTCGCCCGTCGGCCCGAGGTGTCGGTGAGAGCGATGTCCAGCCGGGTGCCGGTGGTGTCGGGCGGCACGATCACCCGGAGCGCCAGCGACTCGGCGCCCGCCACGGAGACCGGACGCGCGGGCCGGATCCGCACCGCACCGCCCGGCTTCGACCAGCGCATCGCGACCGCGTAGCGGCCGGGCTCCTTGGCGGTCTCCCACATGGCGAAGTGCGGGGATACGGCGGACCCCTCGGGTGGCAGACAGGCACGGCCCGGATCGGGATCCACCTGCGCGCACACCCGGCCGCCCGTCACGGACGTCGAGGAGTCCGGCAGGAACGCGGGCGTGCGCTTCCCGCCGACCGCGTGGGTGAGCACGCGTGCCGGACCGGCGGAGGGCGCGCGCCGGTCCGAACCGTCCAGCAGCGGGCGTACGCGGTCGTCGCCCGCGACGAACAGCCGGGCTGCGGCGGCGATGTACGTGGCCCCGGCGGCCTGCTGCGAAGTGGCGGTGAGCCGGGCCTTCTTGCCCGGCGTGCACACCGGGTCCGGTGTGTCACCGTCCCAGAAGTCGTCGTCGGCGGGCGCTTGCGCCTGCCCCGGCGTCCACTCGCTGTTGAAGAAGTTGTGATTGGCGCCGACCATGTAGACCGCGCTGTGCAGTGCGGCGCCACGGCTGACGCCCCGGGTGCCGTCGACGTAGATCTGGCCCTGGAGGTCGGACACGTCGCCGTCGCAGCCCGGCAGGATGGTCATGGACGGCACATCGGGAACCGGGTTCTGCCCGAAGACGGTCGGGCCGATCAGGACGGTGCCGCGAATGCGCCAGCGCACCGGGCCGCGGTAGCCGTCCTGGTCCGCGGGCGGCCGGGAGAGGCTGTCGAGAGCGGCCCGGTTGACGCCTTCGCCGCCCCGGGAGTGGCCCACGAGCAGCACCCGGGACATGTCGGCCGGCGGTGCGGCACGCACGGCCGCGGGCGCTGCGGACCGGTGGGCGGCCCAGTCCGCCCAGCGGGCGAGGTGCAGCCGCACCAGGGACGAGCGCGCCTGGGCGCCACCGTCGTCGGCGCTGTCGTCCTGCCCGTTGATCCCGTTGGCCGAGACGGACACCGTGACGTAGCCCTGGGAGGCCAGGAGTTTCTGGTCGCGCAGATAGCCCCGATGGCTCGGTACCGGCCGCGTGCCCGCCTCGCAGGGCCAGGAGATGCCTTGGTCGCCCTTGGTGTTGAAGCATGTGTAGTGACGGCCGTGCAGGAACAGTGCGAGCGGTCGGCGCCCCGGCGCGCCGACCGGTGACACCACCGCGGCTCGCATCTCCACGGGGGTGCTGAACCCGGGCAACCGTACCGACTTCAGGGTGTACTCACCGCTGGCGGTCCGGTACTTGCCCGGTACGCCGGGATCGACGGGGTTCGCGGGAGCGGGAGCGGGTGCCGGAGCCGTCGGCCGCGCCGGTTCGGTGGTCCGCCGGGCTTCCGGGGTCCGTCGGGGTCCGGAGGTGTCGAGACGCCGTCCGCCCGCCAGTGCCTTGAGGCCGGTGGCCGGTCCGATGCGCGCACCGTCGAGCTTCAGCCGGAACGTACGCCGGTCCTGCGCGGCGACCGGCCGGCCCAGGAGCTCGTCCCCGGAGTAGAACTCGACCCGGGCATCGCCCATGGGTACCGGGTGGGGTGAGGTCCAGACGAGCTGCTGCCCGGCTCCCGTACCGGTGATCCGCCAGCCCGAGGGGAGCCGGCCGTCCGGCTCTCCGCGCGACACGGTGGGGATAGCGGACGTGGCGGATGTGATGGATGTGGCAGATATGGCGGATATGGATTCGGCGGAGAGCCGAGTGTGTGCCGGTTGTGGCGACGCGCGCGCCAACTCCGGCCATCCCACGGTCAGAGTGAGTACCGCCAGTGCGGCGGTCGCCGTGCGCGGGACACGGATCAAGATGGTTCCTCCTGGTCATCGGCGCTCGCGAACTCCCCAGAGATCCCTGGGGCCCCCGCTCCCGGAGGACGGAGAGCGAAGCCCAGGGGTTGCCTCAGGCCGCGTCACATGGCGCGGAACTGCTGCTTCGGGGAGTCGAGTTGGACCGATGGCCGTGAGGAAACGGTCAAGTGGCGGCACGCCGCCGACCCGGGCGCCGGACGGCCGGGCTCGGGCAAACCGCCGACCGGCTACCGGTGGTCGGTCAGGCGTCGATCACCGCCGCCCGCACGCACAGGACGTCCGGCAGATGCGAGGCGAGCTGCTGCCAGCTGTCCCCGTCGTCCGCGCTCGCGTACAGCTCGCCGTTTCGATTGCCGAAATAGACCCCCGCCGGGTCGGCGTCGTCCGTGCAGAGCGCGTCGCGCAGCACTGTGCCGTAGTGCGTCTCCTCGGGCAGGCCCGTCGACAGTGGCTCCCAGGTGCTGCCCGCGTCGGTGGTACGGAACACCCGGCAGCGGTGTTCGGCGGGCACCCGGTCGGCGTCGGCGTTGATCGGGAAGATGTAGGCCGTGTCCGCGCGGTGCGGGTGCGCGGACACGGCGAAGCCGAAGTCCGAGGGCAGTGTCTGCCCGATGTCGGTCCAGTGGTCCCCGGAGTCGTCGCTCCGGAAAACTCCCCAGTGGTTCTGGAGATAGAGCCGGTCGGGATCGACCGCGTCCCTCGCCACCTTGTGGACGCACTGACCGAACTCCGGGTCCGGGTCGGGGAGGAAGACCGCGGACACCCCCTTGTTCGACGGAGCCCAGCTCGCACCGCCGTCCTTGGTGCGGAACACCCCGGCCGTGGAGACCGCGACGGTCACGGCCCTGGCGTCCCTCGGGTCCGTCAGGATGGTGTGCAGCCCCTCGCCGCCCCCGCCGGGCACCCATTGCGAACGCGTTGGGTGCTCCCACAGCGGGCGGACCAGCTCGAAGGACTCCCCGCCGTCCTCCGAACGGAACAGCGCGGCGGGCTCGGTCCCCGCGTACACGACATCGGGTGCCTCGGGGCCCGCCGGATGCAATTGCCAGACCCGCTCCAGCGATGTCCCGGTGAACCGGGGGAACTTCACCGCCGGTTGCTGTGGCTCGACCCAGGTCCTGCCCAGATCGTCGGAATGGATGACCGAGGGACCCCAGTGCGCGCTGTCACCGCCGACCAGGAGGCGTGGGACCCGCCTGCGGGTGTCGATGGCGATCGAATAGACCGCCTGGGCATTGAAATGCGGGCCGTCGAACTCCCATGAGCCGCCGCGCCTGCGGCCGATGAAGAGTCCCTTGCGGGTGCCCACTGTGAGCAGTACGTCGGTCATGGCCGAACCTCCCGAAACGCCGTTGTGTCGGATATCGGCAAGTCTGCACCCGACCACTGACAGAGGGTCGCAGGGCAGCCCTGACACCCGGGCCCTGTTGCTTCCGTGGCCGGCGCGGGTACGGTGCAGCAGGTGTGGAAAGCGCTTGCCGGGCAGCGTGTCGAGCACGTGCCGAGCGCTTGCCGAGCACGTGCCGAGCCGAGACCGAGGAGCAGCTGTGCCGACCTTCGAAGGGTTGCCCGGCGCCGTCGCCGTGTCCCACCTGCGGGTGTACGACTGGCCCACGGCGGACGGCCTGCGCGGAGGGACGCCCCATCTCCACCTCACCTGCTCCGAGGGGTACGTGGTGGTCGGCGGCACGGGCTCGGTGCAGACCCTCACCGCGTCGGGGTTCCGGCAGACACCGCTGGCACCGGGCGCGCTGGTGTGGTTCACGCCGGGCACGATCCACCGGCTCGTCAACGAGGACGGGCTGCGCATCGTCGTTCTTATGGAGAACAGCGGACTGCCGGAGGCGGGCGACGCCGTACTCACCCTGCCCCCTGACCGCCTGGCGGACCCCGATGTCTACCGGGCGTCGGTCGCCCTGCCGGTCGGCGGCCCGGAAGCGGATCAGGAGCGGGCCGCCCGTGCCCGCCGCGATCTCGCCGTGGAGGGCTTTCTCGCCCTGCGCCGGGCCACCGAAGCGGGCGACCCCGAGCCGCTCGCCGCATTCCACCGGGCCGCGGCAGCGCTCGTACGCCCGAGGGCCGAGGACTGGCGCGGGCGCTGGCAGCGGGGAGCCGCCGCCGCTTCAGAGGTGACCGGCGCCCAGCTCGACGCCGTGGCGCGCGGTGACGGCGGTTACCTCGCCGACGCCTGTGTACACGCCGAACAGCCCTCCGCGTACGGAAAGTTCGGCATGTGCGGCCGTCTGGACGTCTACCGGGGCTGACCGGCCCCGGCGACGTCGGAGGCGGCCGAGCGGGTCAGGACCCGGGTCGTGCTGCCGTCCTCCTCCACGGTGTCCCGGACATGCCGGAAACCGATCCGGCCCAGCAGCGTCAGTGACGCGGTGTTGTCGGCGGCCACCGTGGCATGCACCTCGGTGAGCCCGAGCGCGTCGAATCCGTACCCGGTCAGTGCCTGCGCGATCTCCGTGCCGAACCCCTGCCCCCAGGCGGTGGCGGCCAGTGCGTAGACGATCTCGTGGCCGCCCACGTCCGCCGACGGCTTGATCTCCGCATGGCCGACGAACCGCCCCTCGCGCCGGACCGCCCAGACGTCGAACAGATCCTGTGCGTAGACCTTGCTGAAGATCCGCCCGAACAGGGCGCGGTCCTCGGTCTCGCTCCGGGGCCCTTCCCCCATCCAGCGGGATACCCGGGTGTCCTGGAAGAGGGCGATGAAGTCCTCCTCGTCGTCCGGCGTGTACGGCGCCAGGCGCAGGCGTGCGGTGTGCAGGGCGGGGGTCTTCATGGCCGGTGACGCTACGCAGCCTCCCGGGTGGTCCGCAACGCAATAGTCGCAGGCCGGCGCACGCCCTGACCGGCCGGACACGGGATTCGAGAACCGGCCGGACGTAAGGAAAGAATTCGGTCCGAGGGAAGAATTCGGTCGGGCGAAGGAAAGACCGGCCGGGCGAGAGGAAGTGTGGAGCGATGACGAGCGGGATCGAGGACGCCGAGGGGCGTGCGGCAGGCATGGTGGTGAACCCCGTAGGGGCGCGGGTCGGGATCAGGGTCGAAGCGCCCTCGGGGGAGCTGTCGCTGATCTGCACCCCCGCCCGGGCCCGGGAGCTGGCGGCGGCGCTCACCCTCGCGGCGGACGAGGCCGACAGCACGCGGTCGGCGGAGCCCGTCACGGTCAAGGCGCGCGAACTGCGTCGGGGGGACGTACGGGACGGCGACCGGGCCATGACGGTGGACGACGTCAGGGTCGACGGTGCCACCGTCCACGTCACCTGGAAGTCCGGTGCCGGGCGCAGCTGGACCCAGGGCTATGACGCGGACGCCGACATCACGCTCCGAGTAGTACGAGAGGCATCGTAATTTGACGAGCGTCGTAGTACGGGATGTATCGTACTAGCGATTCTTCCGTACCTGTCGAAACGGAGTCCGACGTGAGTGCCCTTTTCGAGCCCTGCACCCTGCGGTCGCTGGTCATCCCCAACCGGGTCTGGATGGCGCCCATGTGCCAGTACAGCGCCGCACCGGACGGGCCCGACCAGGGCGTCGCGACCGACTGGCACTTCGCCCATCTCGCGGCGCGAGCCATCGGCGGCACCGGGCTCATCATCACCGAGGCGACGGCCGTCAGCCCCGAGGGCCGGATCAGCCCCGCCGACCTCGGCATCTGGAACGACACCCAGGTCGCCGCCCTCCGCCGGATCACGTCGTTCATAAAGGGGCAGGGCTCAGTGGCCGGCATCCAGCTCGCGCACGCCGGGCGCAAGGCCTCCACGGCGGCTCCCTGGCTGGGCGGCGAGCCGGTCGGGCCGGAGGCGCACGGCTGGACGCCCGTCGCCCCCAGCCCGCTGCCGTACGACGACGGCCACCCCGTGCCGCACGAGCTGACCGTGGACGGGATCCGGGGCGTCGTCGACCAGTTCCGCGAGGCCGCGCGCCGTGCTCTCGACGCCGGGTTCGAGGTCGCCGAGGTGCACGGCGCCCACGGATACCTCATCGGGCAGTTCCTCTCTCCGCACAGCAACCGGCGCACCGACGAGTACGGCGGCAGCTTCGAGAACCGCAGCCGCCTCGCCCTGGAGATCGTCGACGCGGTGCGTGAGGTCTGGCCGCAGGAGCTGCCTGTCCTCTTCCGGATCTCCGCGACGGACTGGCTCACGGAGAACGACGAGGACGACCGCGAGGGCTGGACGGTCGACGAGACCGTGCGGCTGGCCGCGCAGCTCCAGGCCCACGGGGTCGACCTGCTGGACGTCTCCAGCGGTGGGAACGCCCCGCGCGCCCGCATCGCGACCGGGCCGGGGTACCAGGTCCCCTTCGCCGAGCGGGTCAGGGCCGAGACCTCGCTGCCGGTGGCGGCTGTCGGCCTGATCACCGAGCCGCAGCAGGCCGAGAAGATCATCACCGAGGGGCGGGCCGACGCCGTGCTCCTCGGGCGCGAACTGCTGCGCAGCCCGTCATGGGCCCAGGAGGCGGCTCGTGAACTGGGCGGCGAACTCCGCAAGCCGGAGCAGTACCTCCGCGCGGCCTGAGACCCCGCACCGCCCCGACCGGTCCCCGCACACAGTGATGCGTCACGGGCCCCGGGCCGGGTCGGCTCGCCGGAGCGGACCGAGGCGGTGCGCGTGTCGGTGGGGGAAGGGCCGGTGCGTGCGGTGAAGTTGCCTGGGTGCGACAGGTGCGTAAAGAGGTGCTGCGGCCCTGTCCGGTGGATGTAGAACTACGACGAATCTCGTATTATGAAGTCTCCGACCAAGAAGGATCCCAGCAACCCCAGTAAGTGGAGCCGACGTGACCGCCGCCAGTGCCCCTGCCACGAGTACCGCCGAGGCAGGCGGTCGCGTGCTCGACCACCCCGCGCGGGACGAGATCCGCATCGAGGGGGTGCTCCACGCGCTCTCCGACCCGATGCGACTGCGCATCGTCCGTGAGCTGGCCGCCGCCGACGCCGAACTCACCTGCTCCTGTTTCGAGCTGCCGGTCTCCAAGTCCACCTCCACGCACCACTTCCGGGTGCTGCGCGAGAGTGGGATCGTCCGGCAGATCTACCGTGGCACGGCCAAGATGAACGGGCTGCGGCGAGACGACCTGGACGCGCTGTTCCCCGGGCTCCTCGACAGCGTCCTCGACGCGGCGAACCGGCAGCTCCGGCGCGTCGGCGAGGACCGCTAGGCCGTTTCCTTCGGATCATCTGATCGCTGGTCCCGTGTGTCGTCGACTGGCGCCCCGTGGGCACGCGTCGAGCCGTTGCTGCCGGACCGGACGCCGAAGCGGGGTGGACGCCGGCGTGATCACCGGCAGGTGATCGACGCGATCGCGTTCACCGACACACCAGCGTTCGCCGAGGTCATGGCCCGCTTACGGGTGCCGCGGCCCATCGGCCGGCCCGGGACCGCACCGGACATGATCCTGGCCGACAATGCCTACTGGTCCCGCGCGATCCGTTCCCATCTCCACCGGCGCGGAATCCGGGCCGTGATCCCACAGCCCGCTGGCCAGGCCGCCAACCGCAAACGCCTTGGCGGTTGCGGCGGCAGGCCACCGGTCTTCTACCGCGACGCCCACGAACAACGCAATACGGTCGAGACCGCCACCATCTACCTCGCCGGTCCCCATCTCGCCGCCATCTTCTTCCGGTCAGCGAGATGATCCGAAAGAAGCGTCCTGGGTCTCAGGGTCGACAGAAGTGCGTTTGTAGTGACATGGGTAGGGATAGGGGTCTCCCCCGCCCGCGTAGACAGTTCCGTCCATCTGCAGCTCTCCGCGCTCCAAAAAGAATTGCAGAGTCTGGATGTCGTTGTGATTCCTGAAACGAAGTACCAGATAGGGCGACAGGCCAGGGTCTTTGTTGACCCCATGCCATTTCCCGTCGGACGAACGGCGTGTCACCTGCGCGTCCGGCACGGGGCCGTCCCACTCGACTGGAAAGTCCTTGCTGGAAAAAGTGTAATCGTCACGTAGTCGAACTGTCGGCGATCCGCATTTCCGCTCCCCGTCCCATCGGCCGACCAATTCGGAATGAGTTACGGCCTCTGGAGTGGCGACGGGTTTTTCTGCCCCGCAAGAGGACGGGGCGATTGCCGTCACGGTGGCAGCTGCAAGGCTTGCACTGATGCGAAATATGTCGGATTTCACGCTATCTGCTTCCGGCCGTATTCTGGATGGCGCCCAGTATGCCGGTCGATGATCCGAAAGAGGCGGTCCTTAGCCCCGGGCTCCGTCCCGTGCGGCGTTCAGCAGCCCAGCCCAGTCCGGGATCTTCACCCGCTCCCGCCCCAGTGACCGGCCGAGCGCAGCCTCCGCCCGCTCGATGGACAGCCAGCCGTCCCACTCCACCGGATGCAGCCCCCACGCCCGCAGCGCTGCCACCGGATCGGGTACCGACGGGTGCCCGGCGAGCAGCGGGGCGTCGTCGAGCAGCGAAGCCACCGTCTCCTTGGCACACGAGCGGTTCGAGCCGATCACCCCGGTCGGCCCCCGCTTGATCCACCCGGCGACGTACTCCCCGGGTGACGGCACCCCGTCCCGCAGCACCCGCCCCGCCAGATGCGGCACCGTCCCGCGTACCGGGTCGAAGGGCAGTCCGGGCAGTGGGATCCCCCGGTAGCCGACCGCCCGCAGCACGAGCTGGGCGTCGATGTCCTCGTACGTACCGGCGTCGCGCACACCCCCGCTGCCGTCCGGCACGGTCCGGGCGAACCGGACTCCGGCCACCCGGCCGTCCCGTTCCAGCAGCTCGACGGGGCGGAGGAAGAACCGCAGGTGGATGGTGCGCAGCGGATGCCCGCCGGGGCCCGCGCCCTCGCTGCCGGCCGCGGCCCAGCCGCGCAGGACCTCGACATTGCGCCGGGCCGCCGCCGTCGGGGGCGGTGCGTTCGGCGGTGAGGACAGGGCGGGGGCCTGCTGGGCGGACGGATTCGCGTACGCCGGATCGAGGGCGAGCTCCGTCTCGTCCACCAGGACCCGGGCCTGCGGCAGGCTGCCCAGCTCGCGCAGTTCCTTGGTGGTGAACCTGGCCTGTGACGGTCCGCGTCTGCCCGCCATGTGGATCTCGCGCACCCGGCTGCCCGCCAGTGCGCCGAGCGCACCGTGCGGCACGTCGGTGGGGTGCAGCTCCTGTGCGCTCCGCGCGAGAATCCGTGCCACGTCCACCGCCACGTTGCCGACCCCGATCACCACGGCCGAACGCGCCCGTAGCGGGAAGCCGTCGGCCGCCGCGTCGGGGTGTGCGCTGTACCAGGAGACGAACTCGGTGGCGGAGAAACTGCCGGGCAGATCCTCACCGGGTACGGCGAGCGAACGGTCGGTCGCGGCCCCGACGCAGTAGACCACCGCGTCGTAGAGCTCGCCGAGCCGCTCGGGCGGAATCCCGCCCCCACCCACCTCGACGTTCCCGAGGAAGGTGATCCGCTCGTGCTCCAGGACCGTCCGCAGACTGTTCTGCAGCGACTTGATCTTCTCGTGGTCCGGCGCGACGCCGTAACGCACCAGGCCGTACGGGCAGGGGAGCCGGTCCAGCACATGGACACGGACATCGGGAACCCGGTCCTGCGCGACCAGGGCCTGGGCGGTGTAGACCCCGCTGGGACCGGAGCCGACGACGGCGACACGGAGCACGGCGCACCTCTTCCCGGAGGATGCCTCCAGCATGGCACCGGTGGGCGGAGCGGGGGAGAGGCGCGCCGGGCCGTCGTCAGGACGACATCGTGCGCATTCGGTTGATCTCCACCGTCTGCTGTGCGACTACGTCGCCGGCCATCTCCTCGATCTGCACGTTGTTCCCCTCCGCGAGCACCTCGGTCGCCATCGTGACCGCCCCCTGGTGGTGGGTGATCATCAACTTCAGGAAGAGCCTGTCGAAGGCCGCGCCGTCCGCCGCGCGCAACTTCTTCAGCTGCGCCTCGGTCGCCATTCCGGGCATCGCCGAGTGGTCGTGGGCGGATTCGCGCTTCGCTCCGCCGTTGTGCGTGAGCCACCCCTCCATGGCGCCTATCTCCGGCTTCTGGCCGGCGGTTATGCGCTCGGCGAGCCGTTTGACCGAGGAGGAGCCGGAACGCGACGGGGCCAGTCGGGTCATCTCCAGGGCCTGGGCGTGGTGTTGGATCATCATCTGCGCATAGCGGTGGTCGGCGGAGTTGGGGCGGTCGTCCCCGGCGGCCTTCGCGGCCTCCTCGGCGGAGAGCGTCCTTGCTGGCTCCCCCGGCTTTCCGGGGGCCACCACCGAAGGACCCCCGCCCGCCTGGGCCCTGGTGCGGTTCTCGCCGCCACCCGCATCGCACGCGGCGAGGGCGAGAACGGCCGAAACGGCAACTGCGACAAGAGCGGAGCTACGTACACACATGGTCTGACGGCGGATCAACAAGTGGACCTCCATGGCCATATGGGGTGGTTGCCGACCGTCCTAACACGCTTCCGCGCGGCAGTGATCAGAAACTTTCATTACGTCTCTGTTGCCATCTGTTGGGATCACCATGACAAGGACGATACTGCCGAGGTCCGTGAACCGTTCAACTACGTTCGGATCCATGGGAGGACGCAGTGATTTCGTTGCACACGAGCCCGGTGCGGCGCAGACGGCTGGGCGTGGCGACGGCAGCCGCCGGCCTGCTGGCCACGTTGCTGATGGCCGGACCCGCGGCCGCGACGCCCGACCCCGGGGACCGGGGTGAGGCCCGGACGGGCGTCTCCGCCGCCCAGCAGGCCGAGGCCAAGGCCGCGATCGAGAACGGCGAAGTACCAGGCGTGGACGAGATCGTCCACAGCTCCAACATCACTCATCTGGCCAACGTCCCGAAGGACGCGCTCAAGGGCCTCAACACGGACCTGGCCTTCCAGGGGAAGTACGCCTTCGCCGGAAACTACGACGGTTTCCGGATCTTCGACATCAGCAACCCCAGCGCCCCGAAGACGGTCTCGCAGGTCCTCTGCCCCGGCTCGCAGAACGACATATCGGTCTCGGGCAACCTGCTCTTCCTGTCCACCGACTCCTCGCGCAGCGACAACTCCTGCACCAGCACCACCCAGCCCGCCACGGAGAAGTCCTCCTGGGAGGGCATGAAGGTCTTCGACATCAGCGACAAGCGCAACCCGAAGTACGTCGCCGCCGTCGAGACCGCGTGCGGATCGCACACCCACACGCTGGTTCCCGAGCGCAAGAACGTGTACGTGTACGTCTCCTCGTACTCGCCGAGCGCGACGTTCCCCGACTGTCAGCCGCCGCACGACGGGATCTCCGTCATCAAGGTGCCGCGCAACGCGCCCGAGAAGGCGGCGGTCGTGAACTTCCCGGTGCTCTTCCCGGACGGCGGCAACCCGGGTGCTCCGGACAACCCGGGCGTCTCCAGGACCACCGGCTGCCACGACATCACCGTGCTGCCCTCGAAGGACCTGGCAGCGGGTGCCTGCATGGGCGACGGGCTGCTCTTCTCCATCAAGGACCCGGAGAACCCGAAGATCATCGACCGGGTGCAGGACAATGTGAACTTCGCGTTCTGGCACTCGGCGACGTTCAACCAGACGACGGACAAGGTCGTCTTCACCGATGAGCTCGGCGGCGGTGGCGCGGCCACCTGCAACGAGGAGATCGGCCCGAAGCGCGGCGCCAACGGCATCTACGACATCGTCGGCAAGGGCGACCACCGCAAGCTGGTCTTCCGCAGCTACTTCAAGATCGACCGCCCGCAGGCCGACACCGAGGTCTGCGTCGCCCACAACGGCTCGATCATCCCGGTCAAGGGCCGCGACCTGATGGTCCAGGCCTGGTACCAGGGCGGGGTGTCGGTCTGGGACTTCACCGACTCGTCGAAGCCGAAGGAGATCGGCTACTTCGAGCGCGGCCCGGTCAGCACCGACGCCGTCACCACGGCCGGCCCCTGGTCGGCGTACTACTACAACGGCTACATCTACTCCAACGACATCGCCAAGGGCTTCGACGTCCTGAAGCTCGACGACCGGCGGACCGACCCGGCGAAGCGGGTGCGGCTGGACGAGCTCAACGTGCAGACCCAGCCTGACTACTTCGACCGCTGACCCACCGGATCCACTGCCTGACCGGATCCACTGCCTGACCGGATCCACTACCCGACCGGATCCTCTGCACGACTGGATCCACCACCCGACCGGAACCTCCACCCGGCCGGATCCACCGCGAAACAGAAGGAGTCCCGCAGGGCGGATCCACCGCCCTGCGGGACAGCGCGGTTCGGGACACCGCCCTGCGGGGCACTGCGGCGCGGGACGGCGCGGTGCTAGGCGGCGGACCTGTCGCCGCCGCTCGTCGCAGCGGCCCACTCCACCAGCAGGCGCTGGTACTGCTCCTCGTCCTCGGGGGACAGGCAGCCGCCCGAGCGCTGCCACAACTCACGGATCTCTTTGTTCACCACGGCGGCGGTGCGCGTGGAGTCGGAGGAGCACGGAGAACGGGACATGCATACAGGCTAAGGCCACGATGTGACAATCAGACCCATTGGGCGTCAGGGACATCTCTCACATGTCTGTCAGGCAACGCCCGGCACCAGTCCGAGCGTCCGCAGTCCGTCGGGCCGCTCCGCCACCGGCAGATGGTGGACAAACCGCACGTCACAGCCCAGTGCGGCGGCACCGCCGTCCGCGTTGCGGTCGTCGCCGACCATCACCACGTCCGCCGGATCCAGCCCGAGATTTGTGCAGGCGATGTGGAAGAGTCGTGAGTCCGGCTTCTGGACGCCGTGCTCGTACGACAGCACATAGGTGTCGATCAGGGGGTCCAGACCGTGCGCCCGGAAGACCGGCCGCAGGTCCCAGCCGATGTTGCTGACCACACCGATCCGGATTCCGCTGTCGTGCAGCGCGCCGAGCACCTCCGCCGCGTCCGGATACGGCTCCCAGGCGGCCGGTGTCCGATGCCGCTCGTACAGCGCGTCGTACAGCCCGGGATCCGGCAGGGCCACCTGCCGGGCCAGCCCGGTGTACGCCTCCCGGTGGAGTTCCGCGCTTTCGTCACGGGTGGCGTACGCGGCGGCGAGCCGGGCGGGGACGTGCCGGGGAGGCGGGCCGCCCGGCAGTGCCCCGGCGGCCTCCAGCCCGCCCGCGTACCGTTCGAAGTCGGCCGCGCCCACTGTCACCCCCTGCTCGGCGAGGACCGCGCGCAGCCAGGACCGGACGGACTCGATACGGAAGAGAGTCCCGGAGAAGTCGAAGAGCACACCCTTGATCTGCATGGCTGCGATCCTCCCCGGCACGGGGGCGGCTCGACAAGGCGGGTCGCCCGGTGCCGGGGGAGGGCGGGACGCGGCCGGTCGGGGCCGGCTCAGGAACGGCCGGGCGCCCGGGGCCCGCCGCGCCGCTCGTACCGGGCGAATCCGGCGATCGCGAAGGCGACCAGGGACACCCCCAGCAGCCAGCCGGTCAGTACGTCGCTCAGCCAGTGCACGCCCAGGTAGAGGCGGGTCAGGCCCACCCCGACGACCGAGACGCACGCCACGACCAGCGCCGTCCGCCACAACCGGGGCCCGACGCCGTACCGGTGCAGCAGCCACAGCAGCAGGCCGCAGCTCACCGTCGCCGTCATCGCGTGACCGGACGGGAACGCCGCGTAATGCGCCGAATCCACCGGGTCCGGCCACTGCGGCCGCTCCCGGCCGACCGCGGACTTCAGCCCCTGCTGCACCAGAGTGCCCAGCACGCTCGTCGCCGCGACCCACACCGCGAGCAGCCGCTCCCCGCGCCACCACAGCGCCACCACCGCCACCGTGATCAGGGCGCGCATGGTCCACGGATCCCAGGCCCAGTCGGTCAGGATCCGGTTGGCGTGGACCAGGCCGGGTTCGGCCACCGCCCTGCGGTGCAGGGCGTCCGCGACGGTACGGTCCAGCGTCATCAGCGGTGACCAGCTCACGGCGACGAGGACCAGTACGACCAGTGCGAGAAGCGCGCAGACCGCACCCGTTTTGAACGGTGTGACACGGGAACGCCTACGGACCGGCGGGGGGAGCTGCGTGGACGGCATGGGGCGATCTTCGCGGAAGGCCGGCGGCCCTGGCTATCGCAGCGCGCTGAGTCCTGGAACGAAGGCCACCAGAAGCGGGACCACCGGCACCAGCGCGGCCGCAGCGGTCAGCCGGAGCCGACGGCCCGCGGTGAGCCGGTCTGCCGGGGTCAGCAACCGGTTCACCCGCAGTGGCAACTGTGCGTCCGGCGCCGGGCAGGGGCCGAACACGCCCCGGTCCTCGTTGAGTTCCACCAGGGCCAGTGCGATCGTCAGTCGTCCGAAGCGCTTCGACGCCACGTCGTCCGCGGCCAGTTCGACCAGCCTGTGCATCTCGTCGCGGAACGCCGCGAACACAGGTACCTGCGGGAACCCGGCCGCCAGCGCGCCGGAGCAGTGCAGCAGCCAGTCGTGCCGTGCGTTGGCGTGCCCCTGCTCATGGGCCAGCACCGCGTCCAGCTGACGGCCTTTCAGGCGCCTGAGTGCCGTGGTGGTGATGACCAGTTGAGGTGCGGAGCCCGGCAGCCACCAGGCGTCCGGACGCTCGCCCTCCAGCACGACGAGACGTCCGCTGCCGGGCTTCTCGCCCGGCATCAGCGGGGCACGCACCAGGAGTTCGGCGCGCCGCTGCCTGCGACGCACCTGGGCCCGGTGGATCTCCCGGGTCAGCATCACCGCCGACCACAGCCCGCCGAGCGCCAGCAGCACGGCCATGGCAGCGGACCAACGGCCGTGCCCGCCCAACGCGTAGGCCTCCACCACCGCGTGCGGCGCCGACGCGAACACATGCCCGCGCACCGCCTGCCAGGCGGCGGCCGCGCTGAACGTCATGGAGAGCGCGAAGGAGAGCAGCACCCCGGCCACCACGCACTGCCACACCCACAGCGCCACGACGGGCTCGCGCTCCGGCCACCGGGCCCTGGCCATCAGCCGCGGGGTCAGGACGGCAGCCAGTGCACCGAGCAGCAGCAGTGCGAGGGAGACCAACATGACGTCAGCCTATGGGGGTGCGGTACCCACGGGTATGGCTGTGCGCGGCAAGTGACGCAGACCACGGTTTGACCGGCCGACTGTCTCACAGAGCGAGCAGCATCGCGAACATGGCCATCCCCATCGTCAGCCGGCAGGCGAGCGCCATCTCGGGCCGCGTGGTCCAGGAGCCGCCGGCCGGGCCACCGCCCGCCGGGACGGGGGCGGAGGCCACGGGTATCAGCCGGGCCCCCGACCGCAGCACGTACACCGCGTAGTAGGCGAGCAGCAGCCCGGTCAGCACAGGGACGCCCCCGGCCGCCGCGACCCCGTGTCCCAGGTGTCCGCAGTGCGCCGCAGCGCCGCCGCCCGGTGCCATCGTCAGGGCCATGTAGACCATCGCCGAGGACCCTACGAGATGGTGCAGATGGTGTCCGCTGCGCCGCGAGAACCACAGCGCGCGCAACGAGGCGGCCCCGAACAGCGCCGCGTACACCGCCCATGCCCACGCGGGGGGTGTCACGACGGCCGCCGGCACCGCCATGGCGGCCATGCCGAACCCCATCAGCGCCTCCGCGCGCGCGGTCCTGCGCCCCTCCCCGGTCTCGCCGCGGGTGCGCAGCAGGCAGTACGCACCCGTCGTCGCGCACAACGCCATCAGCAGCCAGCCCGACATCGCCGATCCGTGCACAGCGCACCTCCCCCTGGCAGTACGACGCGGTCCCCCTGGTCGATGCCCGGACAAGGACCGTCGTACGCGGCGCACTGAAGTACAAGGGGAGCGCGCGGCAGGAGCGTTTTTCCCGCCGCGCGCTGCGTTCTTCGTCCTCCGGCCAGCCGATTCGCCCCCCGTCAGCCGAGAGTGAGGGACTTGAAGGCGCGTGCCTGCTCGGTGATGGCCCGCTCCGTGGGCAGCCGTTCCATGGAAGAGGCGCCGAAGAAACCGGCGATCCCCGAGGTGTGCTCCAGGACGTAACGGGCGTCCTCCGGTTCGGCGATCGGGCCGCCGTGGCAGAGCACGACGATGTCGGGATTGACGCGCTTCGCGGCGTCGTGCATCTCCTGCACGGCGGCGGCGGCCTGATCGAGCGTGAGCGCGGTCGAGGCGCCGATGGACCCCTTGGTGGTCAGCCCGACGTGCGGTACGAGGACATCGGCACCCGCCCGCGCCATTTCGGCGGCCTGATCGGGGTCGAACACATAGGGCGCGGTGAGCAGATCGCGTTCGTGGGCCTGGCGGATCATGTCGATCTCCAGACCGAAGCCCATGCCGGTCTCCTCCAGGTTCTCGCGGAACCTGCCGTCGTAGAGCCCGACGGTGGGGAAGTTCTGCACGCCGGTGAAGCCGATGGCCTTCAACTCGTCGAGGAAGTTGCCCATGATCCGGAACGGGTCGGTGCCGCACACCCCGGCGAGCACGGGGACGTCCCGCACCACGGGCAGGACCTCGCCCGCCATGTCGAGCACGATGGCGTTGGCGTCGCCGTACGGCAGCAGGCCCGCCAGCGAGCCCCGCCCGGCCATCCGGTACCGGCCGGAGTTGTAGATGATCAGCAGGTCGACGCCGCCGGCCTCCGCGCACTTGGCGGACAGGCCGGTGCCTGCGCCCGCGCCTATGACGGCCTTGCCTGCTGCGACCTGCTCGGTCAGGCGCGACAGGGCTTGGTTGCGGTTCACGGATGGACTCCTGATTCGGTCGGTGGGTTTCTCGCCGCTGAGACGAGCGGATGCGAGGCTCAGACGTTCGGGTGCGAACGTTGCTGGGTGCTGATCAGCTGGTGGAGGTGGTCGGCGGCGGCGACGCCGAACGACGTGTCGTTGAGATGTGCGCCGATCTCGCGCAGATCGACGGCGCTGCCCCGCAGGGCGGCGCGCAGGGCGGCCAGCCCGGCCGCGTCGGCCTCCGGATCGTGGAACGGCCCGCCCTTGGCGTCCACGGCGGAGATGCCGCCCAGCGGCCAGAGGACCGCGGTCGGGCCGTGCGCCGAGGACAGCTTCTGCCCCATGGAGGCGCCGAGTCCGGTCATCTCCTCGGCCGTGGTGCGCATCAGCGTGACGGTGGGGTTGTGCACGAGCAGCCGGCGATCCGCGAAGCGTTCCGGAACGGTGTCGGCGGGGCCGAAGTTGACCATGTCCAGCGCGCCGGGCGCGACCACCTGAGGCACGCCGGCCCGGCCCGCCGCGGTGAGCCGGTCGGGGCCCGCGCTCAGTACGCCGCCGACCAGTTCGTCCGCGAGCTCGGTGGTCGTCAGGTCCAGGACACCCGCGAGGAACCCGCCCGAGGCGAGCTTCTCCAGCGCCCGGCCGCCCGCACCGGTGGCGTGAAAAACCAGGACCTCGTAGCCCAGCTCGTCCAGCCGCCTGCGGGCGGCGTCGACCGCGGGCGTGGTGACGCCGAACATGCTGGCGCCGATCAGCGGGCGCCCCTGGGGCCGCGACTCGTTCAGGCTCCGCTCGTGGTGGATGGCCATGCCGGCCGCCGCAGCCACCGCGTTGCCCATGATCTGCGAGGACACCGAATTGATGCCCGCCACGTCGACGACGCTGTACATCATGGTGATGTCGCTGCTGCCCACGTACGGCGACACGTCCCCGCCGGCCATGGTGGACACAAGCACCTTCGGGACGCCGATGGGCAGCGCCTGCATGGCACGCGCGGCGATGAACGACCCGCCGCTCCCGGCCACCGCCAGCACCGCGTGCAGCTGCCCCTCGCGGTGCAGATCACCGACGATCCGCTCGACCCCGTCGGCCATGGCGGACACCGCCGCACCGCGGTCCCCGCCGGCGCGCAGCGCCTCCAGACCGTGCCCGGCGCGGCGCGCGACGGCCGCCGCGTCGATGTCACCCGTGACCGTGCCCGCCGGCGACGGCATCACCCCGGCATCGACGAGCACCACGTCGCAGCCCGCTTCGCGGAGCCGCGCCGCGAGCCACTCGTACTCCGCCCCCTTGGTGTCCAACGTCCCGACGAGCACCACGGTCGCCATGTTCCTGCTCCTTTGCAACGGCGTTCTCCCGATCATGTGCGAGCCGTCGGAGGGCGGCAAAGACCACTTGGGGGCAATTGGCCTGCGGCGGGCGATGACGAGCGCGCGGACCGCAGATGATGGGGGGATGGACCGCATTCCTCCCACCCGGCTGTCCCGTCTGCTCACCGGGTGGTCCAAGGACGGCACGGGCGCGATGCCGCGACTGCTGGCCGAGGCGCTGCGCGAGCTGGCGCAGCGCGGCGACGTGGCACCGGGCACGGTGCTGCCCTCCCAGCGCGCCCTGGCGACGGCGCTGGGCGTCAGCCGCTCCACGGTGACGGCCGCGTACGGACTGCTGGAGGCCGAGGGGTGGCTGGAGAGCCGG
The DNA here is from genome assembly GCF_042890955.1 of Streptomyces sp. NPDC001933. Classification (NCBI taxonomy): domain Bacteria; kingdom Bacillati; phylum Actinomycetota; class Actinomycetes; order Kitasatosporales; family Streptomycetaceae; genus Streptomyces; species Streptomyces sp. NPDC001933. Next base: position 378,925 of record NZ_JBIASS010000008.1, read on the forward strand.
CAGGGCAGCGGCTCCCGGCTGCGGGGTTCCGGCGCGGTGGGCGAGCCGGCGACCGAGGGGCGGCTGGCCAGCTTCGGGACCAGGGACGGCGGCATCGACCTGTCCAGCGGGGCGCTGGACGGCCTGCCCGCGGTCGCGGCGGCCGTCGGTGACCTGTCCGCCGGTGACCTCACCGCCGCGCTGGCCGGCGACGGGTACCTCCCGTACGGGCTGCCCGAACTCCGCGAGGGGATCGCCGAGTACCACCGCTCGGCCGGCCTGCCGACCTCTGCGGAACAGATCCTGGTGACCGCCGGATCCCAGCAGGCCGTCTGGCTGATCATCCAGGGCCTGGTCGAACCCGGTGACACGGTGATCGTGGAGGACCCCACCTACCGCGGCGCACTCGAAGCGCTGCGCGGCCGAGGCGCCCGGCTCGTCCCGCTGCCCGCGGGCGGGGCGCACGGCGCCCACGCACTGGCCCGGCTGGCCGGCCACGTCCGGCCGCGCCTCGTCTATCTGCAACCGTCCGTCCACAACCCCACCGGACGCCGCATGGACGAGCCCACCCGCCGCGCCTGGGCCGCCGTACTGGCCGAACAGGGCCTCTACGTGGTGGAGGACAACGCCTACGCCGAACTGTCTTTGCTCGACGACGCCGCGCCCCGCTCCCTCGCCGGCCTGCTGCCGCCCGCCGCCACGGCCACCGTGGGCACCCTGTCCAAGCTCTTCTGGGGCGGCCTCCGGCTGGGCTGGATCAGGGCCTCCACCACCGTGATCCGGCGCCTGGCCGACATCAAGAGGTCCGTCGACCTGTCGTGCCCGGTGGTGGATCAGATGCTGGCCGTGAAGCTGCTGGGGCAACTGCCCGAGGCCCGCGCCCGGCGCCGCTCCCGGCTGCGCGAACGTCTGGCGGAGACCGAACGGCTGCTGCGCGAGCAGCGGACCGGCTGGCGGTGGGAGCGCCCCGCCGGTGGCTCCGCCCTCTGGGTGGAGATCCCGGGCGCCGACGCCGAAGCCACCGCCCAGCTGGCCCGCCGCGCGGGCGTACTGATCGTCCCCGGTCCGGCCTTCTCCGCCGTGGACGGCTTCCGCCACCACGTGCGACTTCCGTTCGCCGACGACGACGGTGGCCTTGCGAAGGCCCTGCCCGTGCTCGTCGACTGCGCGCGGCGCAGCAGCGCCCCGCACTGACGGCGCCGGCGCGCCGGCTCAGGGGCGATACCGCAGCGGATGGTCAGCAGGGATCTCCACCATCACGATCCGGTGCCCGTCCGGATCCCGGATCCACATCTCGATCAGCCCCCACGGCTCGCGAACCGGCTCCCGCAGCACCTCGACGCCGCGGGACGACAACTCCTCGTGCGCCGCCAGCACGTCCGCGACCTGCATCCACAGTTGCAGGCCGGGCACCGGCGGCTCGGCGGCGCGTCCGGACACCTCCAGGAAGCCGCCGCCGAGGAAGTAGACCGTGCCCCGCTCGGGGCCGGTGCCGAACTCCCGGTAGACGGGCAGCCCGAGGGACTGGCCGTAGAAGACGCGGGACCGTTCGGGATCGGCCGGGCGCAACAGGATCCGGCTGCTCAGCACATGAACCATGCGCCCGAATCTAGTTCGGGACAGCCGGGTTACGCTGCTCCGGCACGGCCACAGCACAGAAACGGAGAGCCACGCCCATGGACACCGCCCCCGCCCAGGACCCGGGACAGCTGACCTTCCGTGACGCCGCCGACGCCGATGTGCCCGCGCTGGTGACGCTGATCGAGTCGGCGTACCGCGGGGACTCCAGCCGGTCGGGCTGGACCACCGAGGCGGACATCCTGCAGGGGCAGCGGACGGACCCGGACGGTGTGCGTCAGGTCCTCGAAGCGCCCGGCAGCCGACTGCTCGTGGTGGAGCGCGACGGCGGGATCGTCGCCTGCTGCCAGCTCGAACACCGCGGCGACGCCGCCTACTTCGGGATGTTCGCGGTCCGTCCCGGACTGCAGGGGGCGGGGCTCGGCAAGGTGATCATCGCCGAGGCCGAGCGCAACGTCCGGGAGAGCTGGGGCGTGAGCGAGATGCACATGACCGTGATCTCGGTGCGCGAGGAGCTGATCGCCTGGTACGAGCGGCGCGGCTACCGCCGTACGGGAGAGCTCAGCCCGTTCCCGTACGGCGACGAGCGCTTCGGCATTCCGCAGCGTGACGACCTCGCCTTCGAGCTGCTGGTCAAGGACCTCGTCTGACCGGGACCGCGATCAGGCGGTGAAGCGGCCGGCGCGGCGGATCTCCGGGTGGTCGGTGGTCGCGCCGTCCAGCCGCAGGGCGCGTGCCAGCCGCAGATGGTCCTGGGTGTTCACCACCCAGCCGATGACCTTCAGCCCCTCGGCGTGCGCCTGTTCGGCCACTTCCAGGGTGAGGCGGCGGATGTTCAGCGCGAGCGTCGCCGCCCCCACCGCCTTCGCCCGGTCCACCACATCGCCCTGCCAGCGGCTGGCGATGAGCACGGTCCGTACCCCCGGCACCAGCCGGGCGATCTCGGCCACCGCCTCGTCGTGGAACGAGGACACCTCGACCCGGTCGACGAGATCGCGTCGCAGCATCACCTCGGCCAGCGCGCGGGCCGCCGCCGCGTCCTTGATCTCGGCCTGCACGGGGGACCGCACGGCGTCGAGCACCTCCTCGAAGACCGGCACCCGCTCGCCCTGTCCGGCATCGAGTTCCCGCAGCTCGGACAGGGTCTTCTCGTTGATCGGCCCGGTGCCGTCGGTCGTACGGTCCACATCGGCGTCGTGCATGACGGCCAGCGCGCCGTCCTTGCTCAGATGAAGGTCCAGCTCGATCACGTCCATTCCGGCCCGTTCCGCGTGGATGAACGAGCGCAGGGTGTTCTCCGGCTCGACACCCATCACTCCGCGATGTCCGATGGTGAGAAAAGACAAGGCAACCCGCTTCCGTCGACGGCGTCTCCCCCGTGCGGTTCCTACCCACGGGACACTGCGGCATACGGCGATCCGGCAGTCCCGACCCCACTGGGGGAGCGGTGAAGGGGCGGACACCCCCTAAAAACTCCAGTGCGCGCCCAGCCGACGGAAGTAGCCGCCGAGAACGTTCCGCACAGGAAGAATCGCGGTGACCGTGGGGGGCGGCAGGATAATTTTCTGGACCCCACTTGTCTCAAGGAACCGCACATGGATACGGTTGCTTAACGCGAGGTTCTCCTGTGGAGGAAGTGTTATGACGGAAATTCTTGTGCAGGAAGCTGCTGCGGGCGGCATAGCCACGGATCGGAGGGTGGTCGATCATCCCGCCTGGCCCGCACTCAAGAATGCTGTGGAGGAGATCCGTCCCTGGCAGTCGAAGGACGGTTCCATCGACTTCGAGGCCGAGGGTGCGCCGTCCCCCGAGGCCGCACGGTCGACGCTGGACCGTGTGATCGCCGCGGTCGAGGAGCTCTCCCCGCTGCTGCCGCACGACGCCGCGTACCACCGCGCCCTCGCCGCGGACCTGCGCCGCTGGGCCGCGGACGGCTTCGGCGTACCGGACTTCCTGGACTCGCTGCTCGCCTTCCAGCCGGCCAAGGACCGCGCCGACGGTCTGCAGCACCTGGCCGTCTTCGCGATGTACACGCAGAACGGCAACCCGGACCGCAACCTCGAAGCGGTCGTGCTGCGGATGGTCTGGCCCGAGTGGCTGGCCGAGCTCGAAGCCACCCGCTACGACAACCCGCTGTTCTGCGGCATCACCTTCGAGGACTTCACCTCGGGTTACGACACCAACTCCGCCGTGCTCTTCCCGGAGACCATCGCCGTGCGCGAGGCCCCCGAGCGCTTCAGCTGGGGCGGCATCTTCTGCGACCGCGAGGCGGCCCGCTTCCGCCGGGTCACCGAGGCATCGGTCGAGCTGCTCGGGGTCGAGCTGCCCGACGACATCCGGGAGATGGTCGCCGACCAGCAGCGCTGCGAGCAGGCGTTCGTCCTCTGGGACATGGTCCACGACCGCACCCACAGCCACGGCGACCTGCCCTTCGACCCGTTCATGATCAAGCAGCGCCAGCCGTTCTGGATGTACGGCCTGGAGGAGCTCCGCTGCGACCTCACCGCCTTCAAGGAGGCGGTGAAGCTGGAGGCCGAGGGCAACGCGCACGGCCGTGACGTCCAGTACGCCGTCCTCTTCGACCGGATGTTCCGCTTCCCCGTCACCGGCGAGCGCGTCCGCAACTACGACGGCCTCGGCGGCCAGCTGCTCTTCGCGTACCTCCACAAGCACGACGTGGTCCGCTGGACCGACAACACGCTGAAGATCGACTGGGACCGCGCCCCGCAGATCACCAACCAGCTCTGCGCCGAGATCGAGAAGCTCTACCGCGACGGCATCGACCGCCCCAAGCTGGTCCACTGGTTCGCCGCGTACGACCTGGTCTCGACCTACCTCGCCCCGCACCCGGGCTCCCGCTGGGCCAAGGGCCCGGACGCGCTGGACCTGTCGCAGCCGCCCCGTAAGCTCGTCGACGATGTGCTTCCTGACGAGTTTCCCCTGAGCATGTTCTATGAGGCGCTCTCCAAGAAGCTGAAGAACGTGATCGCCTCGACCAAGGGGATCACCGCCGCGGATGCCGAGCGGGCAGCCGCGTGAGCGCCGGGTCTGAGGAGGCGGTGGCCATGAACGGAAACGGCAGGGGCAACGGGAGCGGTGCTCTCGAAGGTGCCGTGGTCGCGGTGGCCGGGGCCGCGGGCCCGGCCGGGCGGGCCGCACTGATGAGGCTCGCCGAGGCCGGTGCGACGGTCGTCGCCTCCGACGCGGACGCCGCCCGCCTGGCCGAGGCGGTCGACGCCGCGCGTTACGGCCACGGCGGCGCCACCGTCACCGGCGACACGGTCGATCTGCTGGACCTCGGTGCCGCCCGTGAATGGGCGGACAAGACCGAGAAGGAATTCGGCCGGATCGACGGCCTGGTCCACCTCGTCGGCGGCTGGCGCGGCAGCGCGAGCTTCGCCGAGACCGACCTCGCCGACTGGAACCTGCTGGAGAAGCTGCTGATCCGTACGGTCCAGCACACCTCGCTCGCCTTCCAGGAGGGTCTCCAGCGCAGCGACCGGGGCCGCTACGTGCTGATCAGCGCGGCCGGGGCGTCCAAGCCCACCGCGGGAAACGCCGCCTACGCCGCGTCGAAGGCGGCGGCCGAGGCCTGGACGCTCGCGCTCGCGGACGCGTTCCGCAAGGCGGGGGGCGACGAAGGGCCCAGGACCGCGGCTGCGATCCTGATCGTCAAGGCACTGGTGCACGACGCGATGCGCGCCGAGCGCCCCAATGCGAAGTTCGCGGGCTTCACCGACGTCAAGGAGCTGGCAGATGCCATCGCCGGCGTCTGGGACCGGCCCGCCCCGGAAGTGAACGGAAAGCGCCTGTGGCTGACCCCACAACCGTAAGGACCGACGCGCGGCGCCACCACGACCCGCAGATCCGCGGTTTCGCCAGCGACAACTACGCGGGCACCCACCCGGAGATCCTCGCGGCCCTCGCCCTCGCCAACGGCGGTCACCAGATCGCCTACGGCGAGGACGAGTACACCGAGCACCTCCAGCGCGTCATGCACAGCCACTTCGGCCCCACCGCCGAAGCCTTCCCGGTCTTCAACGGCACCGGTGCCAACGTCGTCTCCCTCCAGGCGATGACCGACCGCTGGGGCGCGGTGATCTGCGCCGAGTCCGCCCACATCAACGTGGACGAGGGCGGCGCGCCGGAGCGGGTGGGCGGCCTCAAGCTGCTCACCGTGCCCACCCCGGACGGCAAGCTCACCCCCGAGCTCATCGACCGGCAGGCATACGGCTGGGACGACGAGCACCGTGCCATGCCGCAGGTCGTCTCGATCGCCCAGAACACCGAGCTGGGCACGGTCTACACACCCGACGAGATCCGTGCCATCTGCGACCACGCCCACGGACACGGCATGAAGGTCCATCTGGACGGGGCCCGGATAGCCAACGCCGCGGCGTCGCTGGACGTGCCGATGCGTACGTTCACCAACACCGTCGGCGTCGATGTGCTGTCCTTCGGCGGTACGAAGAACGGGGCGATCTTCGGCGAGGCCGTGGTCGTCCTGAACCCGGACGCCGTCCGCGCCATGAAGCACCTGCGCAAGCTGTCGATGCAGCTCGCATCGAAGATGCGCTTCGTCTCCGTACAGCTGGAGGCGCTGCTCGCCGGGGACCTCTGGCTGCGCAACGCCCGGCACGCCAACGCGATGGCCCAGCGGCTCGCCGATGGCGTGCGGACGGTGGACGGTGTGGAGATCCTCCACCCCGTCCAGGCCAACGCCGTCTTCGCCCGGCTGCCCCACGAGGTGAGTGAGCGGCTGCAGAAGCGCTTCCGCTTCTACTTCTGGGACGAGGCGGCCGGCGATGTCCGCTGGATGTGCGCCTTCGACACGAGGGAGGACGACGTCGACGCGTTCGTCCTCGCCCTGAAGGAAGAGATGGCGAAGTAGCCAAAAATTGATAGTGATTGCATAGGTATGCGGTCGAACGGAAAATCATTGACTCCCGGTCGGCCGCACATCTACGCTCGGCGCCCATGGAACTGATCCAGCAGGTCCCTGAACTCTCCGCCTATCTGGCCGCCGACGAGGTCATCGACCACGAGCACCCGCTGGTGCGGGAGACGGTCGCCGAGCTCCGTGGTGACACCACGGACGCATATGCATACGCTTCCGCCGCCTACGCCTTTGTGCGCGACACCATTGCGCACTCAGCCGATTCCGGCGACATGCGGGTCACCTGGCGAGCCTCCGACGTCCTCGCGACGCGGAACGGCATCTGCCACTCCAAGTCCCACGCCCTGGCCGCCCTCCTGCGCGCGGCAGGCGTCCCGACCGCTCTCTGCTACCAGGCCCTCGCCGACGACGACGGGGGGCCCGGTCCCGTGCACGGGCTGATCGCGATCCGGCTGCCCGGCCATGACGGCTGGTACCGCCAGGACGCCCGCGGCAACAAGCCCGGCGTCGACGCGCAGTTCTCGCTCGACGAGGAGCGGCTGGCCTGGCCTGTCCGCCCCGAGATCGGCGAGGTGGACTACCCGCTCCTGTACGCGGCCCCGCATCCGGCGGTGCTGCACGGCCTGCGGTCCGCCGAAGACCGCCCGCAGCTGTGGCGCACTCTTCCCACGGCGCTCTGAGCCGGAGAAACGACGCGCCGGGCCGGCGACACGGCACTCGGAGCCGGAAAGGCGTCACTCCGGGCAGCGGATCGACGCCCGCTTCCCGGAGTGACGTTTCGGCCGCGTCAGCTCCTCTCCCGCACCTCGGCGGGGGTCGGGGCCGTACCGCCGAGGTGGGCGGGGACCCACCAGGTGTCGCTCGCGTCCTTCGGGCGCACGGGATAGGCGCGCTGGGCCGCCTCCAGGAGCTCCTGGACCCGCTCCCGCAGCCGCCGCGTGATCGCGCCCGCGTACTGGTCGGCGGGTGCCTCCACGGGCTCGCCGACCCGGATCGTCACCGGCACGTGATTGCGCTTGAGATTGCGCGGCCGGCCCTTGGTCCACAGTCGCTGCGTCCCCCACAGCGCCATCGGGATCAGCGGTACGCCGGCCTCCTGGGCCAGCCGGGCGGCACCCGACTTGAAGCTTTTCAGCGTGAACGACTCCGAGATGGTGGCCTCGGGGAACACACCGACGATCTCGCCGGCGCGCAGCGAGGCGAGCGCGTGCGCATACGCGTCCTCGCCCTGCTTGCGGTCGACGGGGATGTGCTTCATTCCGCGCATCAGCGGTCCCGAGATCTTGTGCCGGAAGACCGACTCCTTCGCCATGAAGCGGACCAGCCGCTTCTGCGGCAGGGCCGCGAGCCCGGTGAAGATGAAGTCCAGATAGCTGATGTGGTTGCTCACCAGTACCGCGCCACCGGTCTTCGGGATGTGCTCGGAACCCTGAGTGTCGATCTTCAGGTCAAGCGCCTTGAAAAACGTACGAGCGGCGCCGATGACCGGCCGATAGACGAGTTCTGCCATCTGGGGAAGACCCTTCTTCAGCGCCTGAGGAGGGTTCTCCCGGCGGAAGTTACGCAGCCGTAGGTTTGCGGCATTGCGCCGATCGTGCCCCATGCGCGACGCGGTGGCCAGTCTCCGAGGGCTCGGGGCGCGAGATTCTCGTCACGTGGAACCTCCGGGAATGTCTCGCGGGCCGGTGGCGCTGACCTCTTGCGATGAGCTCTGACAGGAGGCCGAAGGTGGACGGGCAGACGTGTGGAGAGCCGCTGGACGCGGCCCGGCTCGGCGCCGAACTGGGGGAGCGGGCCACCCTCGTGCAGTTCTCCAGCGCGTTCTGTCAGCCCTGCCGGGCCACCCGTCGGACCCTCGCCGAGGTGGCGCGCATGGTGGACGGCGTGGCCCATGTGGAGATCGACGCCGAGGCGCATCTCACCCTCGTGCGGGAGCTGGAGATCAGCCGCACGCCGACCGTGCTGGTCCTCGACGCGGCCGGCCGGATCGTCCGACGGGCCGTCGGACAGCCGCGCACCGTCGACGTGGTCGCCGCTCTGGGGCGGGCGATGTGACGGACAGTGATACATCTCCCACATCGCGGAACGGCCTTGACTGCACTGGCCATGCATCGTCAGTCTGACGCTATGCCGCCGGAAGTCCTTCTCTACGGCCGGGTCCACGTGGATCTCGCCCGCAACGCGAGTGCGCGCTGTCCGGGTGCCTGAGCAACCACGGCCCCGTAAGCCACTTCCGCAGAAGGACATGTCCATGACGGCATCGCCCGAGCTCGGCACCACCCGCACGGCCTCTCCCGAGCTGCTCCGCTCGGTCTTCCGGCAACACGCCGCCGGCGTGGCAGTGATCACCGCCGCAGGTGACCGCCCGGTCGGCTTCACCGCCACCTCCCTCAACTCCGTGGCCGCCGAGCCACCGCTGATCTCCTTCGGGGTCGGCACCTCGTCCTCCAGCTGGCCGGTCCTGGCCGAGGCCGAGCACATCGGCGTCCACATACTCGGCGAGCACCAGCAGGAGCTGGCCGCCACATTCGCCCGCAGCGGCGCCGACCGCTTCGGCCCGTCCACCTATTGGCGCAGTGGGCCCGAAGGAGTGCCGGTGCTCGACGGCGTACTGGCGTGGCTGGTCTGCCGCGTGGTCGCCCGCGTCCCGGCCGGGGACCACCGGATCGTGATCGCACAGGCAGTGGTCGGGGATCCGGCCGGAGGCGGCCGTCCGCTGATCTATCACCAGGGCCGTTTCAACGCGCTGCGGGACTGACTCCGCCCAGGCGCCACACGGGGTGCCGTACGTTGGGCATATCACAGTTCCGAGCGCTTGCTCATGGGTGAGCCGCTGGGTGTACTGGCTAGTAATATTTCCGGTCGAGGCGTCGGTCGCCCCGACCGGAAACCGCCCCATCAGGCGCCTATGCTGCGTGCAACAAGGCAGCCCGGAAATGACGATGCAGTAGGAGAGCCGGCGTGAGCTTGAGGATCGTTGTCTGTGTGAAGTACGTGCCCGACGCCACCGGTGACCGGCATTTCGCCGATGACCTGACGGTGGACCGTGAGGATGTGGACGGTCTGCTGTCGGAGCTCGATGAGTACGCGGTGGAGCAGGCGTTGCAGATCGCGGACGAGGCCGACGATGCGGAGGTCACCGTGTTGACGGTGGGTCCGGAGGATGCCAAGGACGCGTTGCGCAAGGCGTTGTCGATGGGTGCGGACAAGGCGGTTCATGT